>CAYVQT010000008.1:0-69578 GCA_964453665.1 uncultured Dehalococcoidia bacterium
TCGAAACTAAATGCATCTCAAGGTAAAATTGCCTACTTTTTCAGCATTCTCATTTCGTGCTTTACTGCGAAGTTCGAAATTCGAATTGCAGACTGCAAATTATTTTTGGCGTGAGGCAGTGCATACCAGCCGTTCGTGGTGAGCCCGTCGAACCATGAACGGCCTTTTAGAGGGCTCCCTTCGACAGGCCCTTCCCGGGAAGGGCAGGCTCGGGGCGAACGGTAGTAGAGCCTGCGCTTCTCTGTTATTCCTGCGGAAACAGGAATCCAACCCTCTTTCATCTCGGGTGCTGAATTGTTCTCCCTTTAAATATTACCCCTTATTCTCCATTGGGATAACGCAGATGAATCGAAGAACATCGTTGCCGCTGTTGATGAAACAGTGTTCCTCATCGGGCGCAACATATACAACGGTTCCCTCTGCAATCGACTTCTCGCCCTCCTGGTTCTTGACTCGACCCTTACCCGACAGTACGAACACCTCGTGTTCCCACCAGTGCGAGTGGAAGGGAGTGGAGCTGCCGGGACTTACATCAAAGACGCGCATGACGAACCTGGGAGCGCCGTCCTCAGCGCCGATAGCGACGCGCCGTAGAACCCCCGGCACATCCTCGGCAGGTTCTATTTCGAGGTAGTTGCGCACTTTCATGCTGAGACCTCCTGACTACTTTAGCCGGGAAAGGACTCCCGGACAGGGCAAAGAACTGTAAGAAATCCGGGCTAAAGTGGAGGTCGACCGTCTGGCGACCCTGTATGTAACTGGTATATTATTGAAGAGGTCGCGATAACTCCCTACCATTTAACAGGGATGGGTTCTCCCGGAGGGTAGCCCCGTGGCTGCTTTGCCTCCATGTATAACTCTTGAAGCGACCTGTCGCGCAGCACTCGCATCAGGCTCTGAAGCTGTTCCTGCTTCTCTACTGACAGTGCAGCCAGCAGTTCTGTAATCAGTTCTTTCATCACCTCAATCCCGGGGCCGCAGGCTTTCTCGCCTTTCTCGGTAAGCTTTACTTCCGTGAACGGGTGCCCCTTGCGCTTCGGAATCCTCTTTACCAGACCCTCCTTTTCCATTCTATTGAGCAGCCCGGCAATGGTTTGATTTTCGCGGAAGACCAGGCGTGATATCTCAGCAGGGGTTATTGTGCCGGGATAGTCCCTGCAGGTCCAGAGGACGGCCACCTTCTCAGGTGTCAGGCCCACCTTGGCCAGTTTAGTCTCGGCCACTTTATTCACCGCGGCCCAGGTCTGGCGGAGCATTGTGAAGGTTGTAAAAGATGTGTCGGGAAACAGAAAATCGTACATTTTTATGGTTCCTCCTGTCTATCCAGAGTAGAATTACAGAATGGGGTTGGGATCGCCGGAAACCCAACTTATTAATAGGACTCCAGGCAATGCCGGGACATCTACACAACGGGCATGGCAGTCCATCATGTTTGACAGAGATATCGACCTCGAGGCTCTATGTCCCTGCATCCACTCCACACCCCCGAGGCGTTCGCTGTGAGGTCGCAAACGAACTCCTCGGCGAGATATTTATCATAATTGTCGAACTTTGTCAACTGTGTATCATTGGTGGTTTTCAGCTGCCCCGGGGAGTGCTTCCCCGCAGGCGAAGTTATGGTGTAGAATAAACGTTGGCTCAGGGCATGACTATAGGGTTTCATCCATCGCTGGCAGGAGAGTATTATGTCTGGTTTTAACGGAGGACTTGGCTCGAACGGGGCAAGCATAACTATGTTCTCGGGGAAGGGGGGTGTGGGCAAGACGACCTGTGCGGCGGCAACAGCGCTGCACTACGCTTCCTCCGGGGAGCAAACGCTGGCTATCTCGACAGATGCGACCCCTTCGCTGTCACATATCTTTGAGGCAGCAGGCAATGAGAAGCCAAGAAAGATCCAGGGATCATTGTACATTAATGAGCTCGGTGTAGAAGAGGTCGAGGAGATGTGGGATGAGAAATTTGGCAGGGAGGTATATGATGTCTTCTCCTCCTTCGTAGATATTGACTACGGGGAGTTCGTTGAATTCACCACCTCGATCCTGCCCGGCCTCAGCGATGAGTTTATGGTCGATTACATCAGGGAACTGGGACTTGGGGGTGATTACAGCAATATTATCTGGGATACTGCGCCGCTGGGACAGACGCTTGCCCTGCTTCATACGCCCGCAATGCTCCTGGAGCATTTGAGAATGGCGCCGCGGATCTATACCAGGCTTAAGCTGAGCAATATCAGCAAAGAACCGATACTGAATATCATAAGTCGCTGGCAGAAGTTGTCCGCTGATGAAATGGATTTCCTCATACATCAGGTTAAGTTCGTGATCGTAACTATACCGGAGGCTCTGGCGGTGGAACAGCTTGAAAGCGTTTTTAACGAACTGGACAGTTATGGTCTCAAGGTGGGCCAGTTGATAGTCAACAATGTCATCAAAGCTGATGACTCGGATTTCCTGAAAGCCAAGGCTGAACAGCAGAAAAAATACCTGGATATAATCTACGACAGGTACTCGGATATGCCTATAGTCGAACTGCCCATGTTCCCGTATGAGGTCAAAGGCTGGGACCGGCTTAAAGAGGTGGAGAGAATACTGTTTCCCCAGGCAGCGGCTTAGGGTGGATGCCTCCCCCTCCCTCTAACTCCCTCCCGCAAGGGAAGGGAGGACTATTTATAGTACTGCCACGGTGAAAGAGGATTTTTAGTTCCTCTCCCTTGACGGCTTCGGCCGTGAGCTCAGCCGAACGGGAGAGGTCAGGTGAAGGTGAAAAAGTGAGTTCCGCTTTCTACAAGGAAGAGGTCAGGACAGGCCTGCCGAAGGACCATTCATGGTTCGACGGGCTCACCACGAACGGCCTCTTAACTGCTGTCTGTTAAAAATATATTTTCATCTTTCGTGGTTCGACAAGTAGGGGCGTTTCGCGAAACGCCCCTACCGATGAAATATATAGCTCCACGCTGCCTGCTTTCACCGAAACAAGCTGTGTTGGATGATATGTGGCTTTATCCATCGGTTGTCTCTAGTATGTCATTCCCGCGGAAGCGGGAATCCAGTTTCAGTAGGGGCGTTCAATTGAACGCCCCTACGCTTGGTATCATCCCAGGCGCAGCGAAGAATCCTTCGAAGCTCAGGACAGGCTACGCAAAGCGACATCAGTGTGATGTGCCAGGAACAACCGGTAGCTGAGTAGTAAATTCATAGACATTGCCCGCTCGAGCTAGTTATAATAGGGAACAGACGGCAAGGCTACCGCTTTGGAGCGGGGCCAGAATTCCTGGGAGACGGGGTGATCTAGCTATGCAAGTTCAGCAGATAGACGCCAGGGACCTGCCGGAGGCATGGTTTATGTGCCTGCGCAGAGTGCTGGCGCAGGGGCGCGAGTATATCATCGAGAGGGGCAGCAACGTCGGGGGTCGCAGGAAAGAGCTGGACTTCATTGTCCTGCAGGTCAGGCATCCCGGCAGGCGGCCTCTCGTTCCTGATGTGCCATTGGGAGTACCCCCTCCTTCGTCGATGGAATACGTGGAGAACTACCTTCAGTACCTGTTGACTTCTTTCAAGGCTGATACGGAGCAGTATACCTACGGTGAAGACCTGGAGTCACAGATACCGGAGGTTATCCGGATATACAAAGAGGGTGGCCACAATACGAATCAGGGGTTCATGGCGGTCGGAAGCAGGGACTCTATAAAGCTCCCCGACCCCCCCTGCTTGCGGGGCATCGATACGAGGGTGGCCGATGGAAAGCTGCACTTCATTGTCTATTTCAGGTCCTGGGACTTATGGGCGGGTTTACCCTCAAATCTGGCGGGGATACAGCTCCTGAAGGAGTATGTGGCCAGTGAGATAGGGGTGGAGGATGGGGAGATCATGGCGTTGAGCAAGGGGCTGCACTTGTATGACTATTCCTGGGAACTGGCTAGAACCGCGGCGAGGTTGGAAGAGACCTAGCGCGGCCGTTGTGGGCGTCGAAAGTAGTCGTCCGCTTGTGGCTCCAGGGGGCGGGCATAGAGCTGCTTCTCACGATGCCTGCTCTGGATTTCCAGGAAGCCCAGTAGTGATGCTATCCCCAGGCTGGCGACACAAGCGCCGCCTAAAAGACCGGCAAAGGTCATTTGAGTCAAGCTGTCGCCAAGAAGGATAGCCGTAACCAGGCACCCCGCGCCCAGGATATTGAGGAAGACAAATACTGCTAATTTAATCATTCCATCGCTCTAGCAGAAATAGAAGCTGCTGTATTCCGGGAAAATGCCAAACCAGTCGTCCAGTGTAACTGTCAGACTGCATTCCACCTGCTCGGCTTCGTACGCCTGGAACTTGGCACTGCCCACGTAACCTCGCCATACCAGTTGGGTGGCATCTGTATCCTCGATCCCGATTGACAGCCTGTGCTTTTCCAGCATGCTGGTGACAAAAGCGGTAAACGCCTGGCTATCCGCGTCACCACGAATCACGAACTCGCCCCTGTCGCCATCCCAGTTGGCGCTCAGAACCTCACCCTCCCACAGGGTGTTTTCTCCGTTATCGAGATGACTTATTGTTGCTTTCATAACTTAACTTCCTTTTCTCAAATCAACGGAATCTAGGAAGTGCTGAACTGGGGGATGATGCCGAACCAGTCATCCAGCAGCATAACCAGACAGCATTCCACTTCGTCGGAATCGAAGGTTAAGAATTCCGCGCTGCCTACATAGCCTCGCCACACTAACTGGCCCGGTCCGGTGTCCTCTATTTCGACAAGCAGTTTACGCCTTTCCGCGAGGCTGGTCACTATACCGGCGCATGCCATGTTATCGGCATCACCACGAATCACGAACTCGCCTCTGTCGCTGTCCCAACTGGCAGAAAGCGCCTCACCTTCCCAGAGCGCATCCTCCGCGTTGTCATACTGAACGATCGTTACTTTCATTTCGTGCCTCTCTGTAAGGTTATGGGGCCCCGTTACTCGG
This sequence comes from uncultured Dehalococcoidia bacterium, assembly GCA_964453665.1. GTDB lineage: Bacteria > Chloroflexota > Dehalococcoidia > SZUA-161 > SZUA-161 > DAOUTY01. The sequence continues at coordinate 4,946 of CAYVQT010000008.1, forward strand.
GCTGCCTGTCTTGTAGTCTGCGACTATACCCCCTGATAGTACTGGGTACCGAAACTATGGTACTTAAACTATAGTACTGTGTATGGCCATCGTAGAGTACTGCATTGTGCAAGTCAAGGTGACATTTCCTTAAGTTACTTCACTCCACCTCTGACTTTGCTGGAGAAATATGCAAGTTCGCTGCCTGAAACCCTGATTCAGGTTACGTTCACATTTATATGTATCCGTTGGCCGTGTAAATGGGTCGTCAATCTGCTGACTGTGGGAAGACGCTCAATGAGTGTGATATAGTGTTCTGTAACTTTTTTTAGGGACGGATAACAGGGGAGATCGCGGGTACACCGGTTGCGTTGTTTTCGGGAATCTGTCCCGGGGGAATCGAGGGGCTCCCTTCGACAGGCTCAGGGCGAGAGGTTTAGGTCCTGTTTCGGGGCAATGAGGTCTGCCTGAGCTTTTCCGTCAGTGTCTGCGCATTCTTAACCGCAAACCCGTCGATGTCATTATTGAAGTAGATGTAGACTGCCTTTACGTCCCTGGCCAAGCTCGCAATGTCTCGAGACCATTCGCTGAGCTCCTCGTCGGAATAGCAGCCCCCGTACATGCTGCTGCTCCCGTGAAAGCGGACGTAGACGAAATCGGCGGTGGCTTCGAGGGGGGTGGTGAGGTCGGGCATATCGAAGATGCAGAAGCCGGTATTGTGGCGGCGCAGGATGTCGAATACTTCCCGGGTAAGCCAGGACTCATGGCGAAACTCGAAGACATGGCTCAGGTCGGCGGGAAGCAGTGAGAGAAAACCCTCCAGCAGGGAGTCGTTTCGGTGCAGGCCGGGCGGAAGCTGGTACAGGAGGGGCCCCAGCTTCTCTCCGAGCAGCCTCGCCCTGCCGAGGAAATTGGCCAGCGGTTCCCCGGAGTCCTTCAGCTTCTTGATATGGGTGATAAACCGGCTGACCTTCACAGCGAAAGCGAAATTATCGGGCGTGGAATCGCGCCACCTGTCGAATGCTTTCTCCGTGGGCAGGTGGTAGAAGCTGTTGTTGAGCTCGACCGTGGGGAAGCTCCGGGCATAGAATTCGAGCCACCCGGTCTTAGCGAGTCCCCCGGGGTAGAACCTTTCCCTCCAGTGCGCGTAGTGCCACCCGCTGGTTCCTACGCGATATACGGCAGCCATCTTCAACTACTCTTGCTCGATTCTTCGTTACTGGACGGACCTCCCAATACTCTTATGGAATGCTATTGCCAGGATGTTGCGCTGCAGTATAATATCGCAAGCGCTATGGTGTTTGGCAGGGCAGGTCACGGATTGAGAGCTCTGAGAATGTCCCGGTTCAGGCCCGGGAACTGCGAAAGCCAGTTCACTCTTTCATTCTTCAAGTTATTTGATAGCTCATCTATCTGCTCGTCATCGTAGTGATTCTTGAGGTCGAAGCGGTCCATTTCGACACCGGGTATCTCCGCAGGCACCTCGTATCCCCAGAAATCGTCTTTTACCCACTTGATTTTATCTTTGGCAATCATCTCCAGCATCTTCACTGAATCTCTCACGGAGATATTCTGGCCCCTGACCATGCCTCCGACAGCCCCCGTGTTCAGGAAGAAGCACTGGATGTCGGGAGTGGCCCGGAGGATGTCGAGGAACATGTTTCCCTCCTCAGTCCGGGAACCGACGATAAACGGGTTTGTGCCCACTACTCTGAGCGATTTGCCCGCCTCGGTCGGGTCGCCGGCCGAGGTCTCTACGGACTCGCCGAGCATAAAGGCCGCCGCTGCCCACTCCTGACTGAGGCGGGCGACCGGAGGCATAATGTCCTGCCTCCTGGTGATGAATACGATGAAATCCACCTTCTCCAGGTCCACGCTCTCGTCGGTGAACGCAATGTCCCTTCTCTTGACCATCGCACGGCCATTGGAAGTCAGGCTACTGTCGAAGAAATCGACCTTCCCCGTCTCCGGATGTACCAGCACATTCTCCAATATGGCCCTGGGGCTCAAGGCCGCCGCGTAGAGCAGGGGTTGAGAGCTGGCTTCCAGGCTATCAGTCTTTATGTAGAATGAGTCCTCCGTGCCGACCGCCGCACCGTCCCTTTTCAATATCACGACGTCGTCCTGCCGAATAACGACTGTCTCAGGATAGCCCAGCCAGTGCGAATGGCAGGACAGGGAGGTCTTACCGGTCCCGCTGAGGCCGAACAGCAGGAAGCCGAAATCCCTCAACTCCTTGCCCCTGTATACGCGCAATACCTTGCTTGCCGCATGAAGACCGAGATGCCCCTGCTTCTTGGCCCAATACATGACCTGCCGGAGCATCGCCTTCTTATTCTCGCCCTTGTAGTCGCTCCCCAGGATGATCGTCAATCCGGCCGCAGGGAACACGAGCACCTTCTTCTCCCGCCATTCCGGCACGGTGAGCGCTATGAAATCGGGCTCCTTCCCCTCAGACGGGAACAGGGTATTGCCCCACATCAAGGGGAGCCTGGCGTACTCGGCCGTGACATACAACCTGCAGTGCCTCTTGAACCCCGGTGTTGAGCACATGACCCTGTCCAGCGCTATCACCTCTTTCTTCTTCAGGTAGTCGAGGACATTATGGACGAGCCCGGCGTCTTCCGGGTCCGGCTGGTCAAGTATCACCTCCGTCAACTTCGCCATTCTGTTCCGCACGTTGGTCGTTACGGAGAGATTGCCGAACTCGCTTATGACCCCGCCGTGCTCCAGGGCCCAGGCACGGAGGCTCTCCTCCGAGGGGTTATCTATGATCTTCTTAGGCTCGAACCTTTTCCCCAGTATCTGCTCCATTTAGGCTCCCGCCTCCAGTCCGGTATTCCTCGTCCGACAACGGACGTAAGGTATATGAAATTGTACCACGAAAAGCAACAGTTGCCCTTTAAACCCTCCGTGACCTCTTTATGCCCAGGAGTTCCTTGAGTATCACCACTGCGGCTTTCTTGTCGAGGGGCTCGTTATTATTGCCGCACTTGGGCGAGTGGATGCAGCCGGGGCATCCTTCCCGGCAGGGGCACTCCGAGATCGCCTTGAGCGTTGCCTCCCACAGCTCTATTATAAGCTCGAATCCCTTCTCTGCGATTCCGATTCCCCCGGGATAGGCGTCGTAGATGAATATCTGGGCTTCGCCGGTTTCGGGGTGGAGCGGCGTGGATACGCCGCCTATGTCGTTCCGGTCGCAGAGGGCGTACAGGGGCAGCAGGGCGATGGAGGCATGCTCTGCGGCGTGCAGACCACCGGCGATGTCGAGTCCCTCTGCCGCCAGTTTCCCCTCAACCTGCGGCGGTATGTCGAACCACAGGGCCACGGACGGGAAGGTCTGGGGCGGCAGGGCGAGGGGCTCTTCGCCGATAACCTCCTCGGTGAATATACGCTTCTTCTTGTAGCCGAGAACGGTGGTGGTGACCTCCACCTTCCCTAGGTGCACCATAGTGCCGCGTACGAACTTCTCAAGGCTCGTGCTGACTATGCTGATATCGGTTATATCCTTGGTCTGCGTATAGAAGGGGGCATCGGTGGGCGCGGCGTAGGCGGTGCGCGCTGTCAGGTTCAGCTCCGTGACCAGGTAGGACTCGCCCTGGTGAAGGTAGACAGCGCCGGGATGCAGCTGGAAAAAGGCGTTGGCCTCCTCGACCGTCTCCAGAAGCCTGCCGGTGGTGGCATCGACAAGGGAATAGCTGTGGGACGAGGTGGAGCGGATGTTGATCTCCTGGGCGGGATATATCAATGATGGCGAAGGATACCGGCGGCCGAGGTGCCTGCGCAGCAGGCCCTCTCCTTCGAGTTCGGCTATAGCCTGTCTGAAGTTGTCTCCGAATAATGCATCCCTGGTGTCGCTCAGGGGCAGCTCCCACGCGGCGCAGAGGAGATGGGGCTTCAGGATATGCAGGTTATCGGGGTCGGTCAGGGCGTTCTCGTGACTCTTGCCGAAGAAGAAGTCGGGATGGCGCATGAGATACTGGTCGAGGGGATTGTCCAGGCCGATGAGGAAGCTCAAGGAACTCTCCCTGCCTCTGCCGCTCCTTCCCGCCTGCTGCCAGGTGCTGGCGATACTACCCGGGTAGCCGGTCAGCACGGTGGCGTCCAGATCGCCGATATCCACACCCAGTTCCAGCGCCGTGGTAGCGACTACAGCCAGCAAGTCGCCGTCGAACAGCTCGCGCTCGATCCGGCGCCGGTCCTCCGCCAGATAACCGGCGCGGTAAGGCTTGACCATCTCCGCTAACCCCGGCTCCCTCTGGTTGAGCTGGTCCTGCACATACAGGTATATGAGCTCGGTGAGACGGCGGCTGCGGGTAAAGGTGAGGCTGCGAATTCTCTGCTGCACAAGCTCGGTTAATATGAGAGTAGCTTCGCTGTTTGCGCTGCGGCGTGCGGACTTCGCCTCGTCGATGAGCGGGGGGTTCCAGAAAACGAAGTCCTTGCCCCCGTGAGGAGACCCGTCCCCGGCGACGACCTCGAAAGGGAGCCCCGTCAGCCGCTCGACGTGCTCCCCGGGGTTGGCGATGGTGGCGGAGCAGCAGATGAACCGGGGGGTCGAGCCGTAGTGGGCGCAGAGACGCCTGAGGCGGCGGAGTACGTTGGCCACGTGTGAACCGAAGACGCCGCGGTAGATGTGGGCCTCGTCGATAACGACATACCTCAGCCGGGAGAGCAGCTCCCTCCACGAGTGGTGGTTGGGCAGGATGCCCAGGTGCACCATATCCGGATTTGAGAGCACGATCTCCGCCGCTCTCTTTATCTCGGCGCGTTCCCACTGGGGCGTGTCGCCGTCGAAGGTATCGTAGTTCAGCTTTATCTCCCCGGAGGCGGTCAGCTCTCTCAGGCTTCGCAGCTGGTCCTGGGCCAGGGCCTTAGTGGGGAAAAGGTAGAGGGCGCGGCTGCCTTTATGGGTTAAGATGGCATCGAGGACGGGTATATTGTAGCAGAGAGTCTTGCCGCTGGCCGTTGGGGTGACTACCACAACGTTCTTGTCTGCCCGGACAGCGTTAATGGCCGAGGCCTGGTGGCTGTAAAGCGGGAGCAGGCGGTTTGACTCCAGGGAAGCATGAAGCGTGGGGTGCAGAGGCTCGTCAAGCTCGCCGTAACTTGCCTCTCTCGATGGAATGTGCTCGGTGTGAACGATCTGGTCCCTGTAGGCGGGGACGCTCCTGAGGTGGGGGAGAAAGGCAGAGGTGTTCATCGCTTTCCCGGCTTTTTACAGGGCATGTATAATCTCGATTTCATAATCCAGAACCTCGGCGTCGCCCCTGTTTGCTTCGATGAAGTCCATCACGTGTGAAAGGATCTCGTTTGCGTGACGGCCGTCGTTGCTGACGCAGCTTACACCCAGTGTAGCTAACTGCCACAGGTCGTGGTCGTCGACCTCAGCGATGGAGACGTTGAATTTATTACTGACCAGTGAGGTAATAGATTTCACCACTTTTCTCTTGCCCTTGAGGGAACGGTTTTCGGGGATGCGGAGCCTCACTATCATAGCGCCGATGTTCATCTTAAGACCTCGGTCTTGATTTGAAACCAGGTTTATTCCGTTCGCCCTGAGCCTGACCTTCCAAAGAAGGGCCTGTCGAAGGGCACGCCACTTTTTATCGTGCGTTGGCAGGTACTTGCCCAGGAGCGCCTGGTTTCAGTTAATCATACAGGGGGGCGTATGTCAAACGGATTGTTGAGACCATTATAAGGCGGTGATTTGGAATAAAAGTGACCCGCCCTGCCCCAATCTGGGGCAGGGCGGGTCAGGTTTTCGTTATTGGTTTGACCTTTTACTGCTGGCGCTGGCCTCGCATCTTGGCGAAGCACTCATCGCAATAAACGGGGCGTCCGCTCCGCGGCTGAAAAGGCACGGTAGCCTCGGCGCCGCAGGCATCGCAGATTATGGTTGTCCTCTCCCTCGGCCCTCTGGAATGGCCGTAGCGGTCTTGCCGACGGGCTGCCCGGCAATCTGGACAGCGGCTGGGCTCGTTCTCCAGTCCTCGCGACTGGTAGAACTCCTGCTACCCGGCACTGAACACGAACTCCGCTCCGCAGTCCCGGCATACCAGGGTCTTGTCCTCAAACGCCATCGCTAAGTCCCCTTTCCAATTAACTAGCCAGTCCCCGTCCCTGATGCAGTTCGCGGCCCAAGACCTTTCCTTTGACTCCGGTGTTCCAGGGGAGAAGCTGCTGTAGAGCCGTCCCTGCTGTGACTACGGCGTCGGATTCTCTGGGTCACCACTGGGAAACACCATGTAACGAGGTCCATGCTTTCCATTAAAGGTATACTATCAATACCGGAAATGCAAGCGGATTACTCTATCCCAGACGGGCAAGCCGCTCGTTCAGTTTGCCCAGTTTACCTCTGCGGTCGGTAAGCTTCTGGCGTTCCTTTTCTATGATCTGGGCCGGCGCCTTGTTGAGAAAGGAGTCATCCGCCAGCAGTCGTTCTATGCGCCCTATCTCCGCCCGGTTTGCCTCAATTTCCTTTAATACGCGGCTCTTCTCGGCATCGAAGTCCATCATGCCCTCGAGAGGTAAAATCACCTCAACGCCCTTCAGCACCAGTGTTCTGGCCTGATGCCGCTTATCCCCTTTCACCTCTTTACTATCGAGGATGGTCAAAGGACGCGCCCTCGCCAGGACAGTGATGGCGGGAGCAAGGGCTTCGATAGTGTGCCTGGTTTCACTGGCGGCGATGATAGCCTCGACATACTTAGCGGGCGCAACCCTGCTCTCCACGCGGGCGTTGCGTATGGAACGCACGATTTCGATGACCAGCTCCATCTCCTGCTCAATATCGGCATCACAGGCGCCGGTGTCGGCAGCAGGGTAAGGGGCTATCATGATCGAGTCTGGCTTTCCCTCCGGCCGGCGCTCTTTTATTCTCTGCCATATCTCCTCTGTGATGAAGGGCATGAACGGATGAAGCAGGCGCAGCGACGTCTCCAGTACCTCTACCAGGACCGGCAGGGGGGAGATAGCTCTCTCTTCACTTCGAAGCCTTATCTTCGCGATCTCGATGTACCAGTCGCAGTACTCTGTCCACAGGAATTCGTAGATGCGGCGGAGAGCCTCGCCGAACTGAAATTCTTCGAGGAGCCCGGTCACGTCGGCTATGAGGCGGTTCAACCGGCTCAGAATCCACCGGTCCTCTATGGGCAGGCTGTCAGGAGGTGTTTCCATCTCTACGCTGTCCAGGTTGCTTAAGACGAATCTGGCAGCGTTCCAGAGCTTATTGGTGAAGTTACGGCTGCCCTCAAGCTTGCTTGAGCCCAGCAGCATATCATTGCCCGGTGTGGTTCCTGTAGATAATGCGAAACGCAGTGCGTCAGTGCCGTACCGTTCTATGGATTGCACGGGATCGATCACATTGCCCCGGGACTTACTCATCTTCGCGCGCGTTTCATCCCTTATCAGCCCGTGGAGGTAGACGCTGCGGAAAGGCACATCGCCGGTGTTCTCCAATCCCATCATGATCATCCTTGCTACCCAGAAGAAAAGTATGTCGTATCCGGTTTCCATTACCGCGGTCGGATAGAAGTATTTAAGGTCCTCGGTCTCTTCGGGCCAACCCAGGGTGGAGTGGGTCCAGAGCGCGGAGCTGAACCATGTGTCGAGAACGTCGGGGTCTTGAAGCAAATCGCTTCCGCCACACTTCGGGCATTGTTCGGGAGTGCCTACGGAGACTATGGGGTTTGCCGAAAGGTCTATTACGATCCAGTCTATATTATCCGCGATTTCCTCGTGGGATAACTCCAGTTGTCTGAGCGCCGTGTATTGATAAGTGGCCTGTTCCAGTCCTTTTTCTCTCGCGAATTTCTCTCTGAGGATTATATGAATGTTGCCGCCGTCGCATTCGCCGCAGTACCAGGTAGGTATCCGGTGCCCCCACCAGAGCTGGCGGCTGATGCACCAGTCACGTATATTCTCCATCCAGTTGAGGTATACCTTGACGAATCGTTCGGGGATGATCTCGATACGGCGCTCGATGACGGCGTCGATGGCCGGCCCGGCCAGTGGCGCTGTCTTGACAAACCACTGCTTCGAGAGCAGGGGTTCGACCATCGTCTGGCAGCGCTGGCAGTGTCCCACGGAGTGCTCGTATGGTTCGACTTTAACGAGTAATTTTTCCCTTTCCAGGTCAGCAAGCAATTGTCGGCGGCACTCGAAACGGTCGAGACCGGCGTAGGGGCCTGCGTTTTCGTTCATTCTGGCGTCCAGGTTCAGAATACTAATCGAGGGCAGACCCTGCCTTTGGGCGATATCGAAGTCTGTGGGGTCGTGGGCGGGTGTGACCTTCACAGCGCCGGTCCCAAAGGAGGGATCGACGGCGTCATCGGTGATTATCGGGACTGCCCTTCCCACGGCGGGCAGGATTGCTTTCTTGCCTAAAAGGCTCTTGTGACGTTTATCTCTGGGGTTGACGGCGACCGCGGTATCACCGAGTATAGTCTCGGGCCGGGTAGTAGCTACAGTGATGAAGCCATCTCCTCCATCCTCCAACCGATACCGCACGTAGTAGAGATGGCTCGACAGCTCCTTATGCTCTACCTCCAGATCGGATAGCGCGGTGGCGCAGCGGGGGCACCAGTTGATGATGCGTTCCCCGCGATATATCAGGCCTTTATTGTAGAGGTTGAAGAAAGTGGTCCATACTGCCCGGCTTGGCCCCGGGTCCATGGTGAAGCGTTCGCGGGTAAAATCACAGGAGGCGCCCAGTCTCCTGTGTTGTTCAACTATGATTCCTCTGTATTTATTCATCCACTCCCACATCCGCTCCAGGAACTTTTCACGGCCGAGGTCGTGGCGTGACAGACCCTCCGTAGCAAGTAGCTGCTCAACAACGTTTTGCCCGGCTATTCCAGCGTGGTCACTGCCCGGGAGCCATAATGTAGGCTCGCCCTTCATGCGGTGCCAGCGTACCATTGTGTCCTCGATGACTGCGGTGAACGCTGTGCCCAGGTGAAGCTCTCCGGTGACGTTGGGTGGAGGCATGATGATGGCAAACGGCTTGAGTTTGCGATCGATCTCAGGAGTGAAGTAGCCTTTCTCCAACCAAAACCGGTACCATTTTGCCTCAACCTGCCTGGGATCGTAGCTGCTGGGGATGTCGGTTCGTGCTTGCGCTGTCATAAGTGGGGTTACCTCGAATTCCAAATATCGTCCTACATTTTACAGTGCCCGGGCTACTGCGTCAAAGGTACGATTCTGTTCGGAGGAATCATGTGTGCCGCTGCATGATAGAGGGCCACGAACACTGTTCGTGGCCCTTGAGTTCTCCTAGTTACTTCCCGGATGGATCTTTAATGGTTTGATCGAACTAAGCTCTAAGCTGATTAGATCGGGCTTTCCGATTTTGAGTCGGTAGCCGGGTCGTCCTTATCTACAACTTCTTCTGCCTCGGTTTCTTCTGAATTGGCTTCCGGCTCGTCCACCGAGGCTGTTTCCTGCTCGTCAGGCGCTATCTCCTCCAGCTTATCCTCCGGGGCTGTTTCCTGCTCGTCTGGAGCTGCATCCTCCGACTCGTCCTGTATGGCTGTTTCCTGTTCGTCCAGCGCTGTCTCCTCCAGTTTATCCTCCGGGGCTGGTTCCTGCTCGTCAGGCGCTATCTCCTCCAGCTTATCCTCCAGGGCTGTTTCCTGCTCGTCTGGAGCTGTCTCTTCCGACTCATCCTCCGGGGCTGGTTCCTGCTCGTCAAGCGCTGTCTCTTCCAATTCACCTTCCAGCAGAGGCACTGCCATGCTTCTTTCGGCAGCCTTTGATATCTCACTCCGGGCTGGTATGAGCTTGCCGATGATGACGTTTTCTTTAAGCCCCGTTAGCCTGTCGATGCTTCCCATGACCGCAGCCTCGGTTAGCACTCTGGTTGTCTCCTGGAATGATGCCTTTGCCAAGAAGCTGTCAGTGTTCAACGATGCCCTGGTGATTCCCAGTAGCACTGGTTGTGCCGTAGCAGGCTCCCCGCCTTCAGCGAGTACCTTGGCATTGATATCCTCGTACGCCAGGCTGTCTACCAGCTCTCCCGGCAAGAGGCCGCTATCTCCGGGGGAATCGACCTTAACCTTGCGCAGCATCTGGCGAACTATGATCTCGATGTGCTTGTCGTTAATATTCACTCCTTGGGAACGGTAGACCTTCTGCACTTCATCCACCAGGTATCTCTGCACCGCTTCACGGCCCATTATACGGAGGGTATCCTGGGGATGAACCAAGCCTTCTGTAAGCTGCTGTCCTGCCTCAACCCTGGCGCCGTTCTCCGCAAGAATTGGAGTCATTGGGGATAACACGTATTCACGTTCCTCCCGTTCCTCATACAGTATTGATAATTTCTTGCCGCGAATTTCCACCTTGCCTCCTACAGGGGCAATGAGTGGAGGCGCCACTTCAGTCGCCGTTTCGTCCTCGGAAGCAATTGGCCGTGCCAGAACAGTTGCAGCTTCAACCTGCTGATTCTTTTCCACCAGCACCTCGTAGCCCTTGGGAATGGAGTACTCGTCCCGGTAGATCTCGGAACTGATGACCTTGATTTTTCGTCCTTCTTCGGTACGGCTGATCTCGACTACGCCCTCGATCTCCGAAATAACGGCCTGGCCTTTGGGGGCTCTCGCTTCGAAGAGTTCCTCTACGCGGGGCAGGCCGCTGGTGATGTCCAGCCCGGCAACGCCGCCGGTGTGGAAGGTACGCATGGTAAGCTGGGTCCCCGGCTCGCCTATACTCTGGGCAGCGATAATCCCCACAGCTTCCCCTGTAGGCACTAACTGACCCCTTGCGAGGCTTCTTCCATAGCAGAACTGGCAAATGCCACGACGCGACTGGCAGGTGAGCGGAGATCTTACTTGAACTCTGGTGATACCAGCCCGTGCGATCTCATCCGCGCCTGCCTCGTCAATCATTTCATTTCGGTCTACGATGATCTCGCCACTTTCAGGATGGGCAACCGGACTGGAAGCGATCCGGCCTAAGATGCGCTCGGAAAGGGACGCCAACATGCTCTTCTCCGGTGACTCGGAAAGCCAGATGCCTGATAGAGTCCCGCAGTCCTCTTCATTGACAATCACCTCCTGGGACACATCAATGAGCCTTCTGGTGAGATAGCCGCTGTCAGACGTCCTCAGCGCTGTGTCAGCCAGACCTTTGCGAGCGCCATGGGTGGAGATGAAGTACTCCAATACCGCTAGCCCCTCTCTGAAACTGGCTTTGATGGGCAGGTCGATAATTCTGCCCGATGGGTCGGTCATCAAACCTCTCATCCCGGCCATTTGCCTGATCTGGGAGATGTTTCCCTTGGCTCCGGAAGATGCCATCAGATATATTGGACTGTACTTGTCCATAGACTGTTCCAGCGCAACCTGAAGATCATCAGTTGCCTGGGTCCAGACCGTCACTGCGCTATTGTATCGCTCATCTTCAGTGATCAACCCGCGCTGGAACTGCTTCTCAGTATCAGCGATCTTTCCTTCCGCTTCCTCTAAAATATTCTTCTTTTCCTTGGGCACCTCGATGTCATGGACAGCAATGGTGATACCTGACTTGGTGACGTACCGAAAACCGAGCCGCTTGATATTGTCCACCATAGTAGCTGTATCCTCGTTACCAAGGAGCCTGTAGCATTCAGCGACAATATCCTTCAACGCCTTCTTACCCATAATCTGGTTGCGAAAGCCGAGTTCCTTAGGCAGAATTTCGTTGAAAATGATGCGGCCAACGCTGGTCTTCAGTCGCTTTGCACCGTTAATTTGCTCCCTGACCTCGATTTCGGCTCTGAGGTCAACGATGTCCAGCTGATGGGCGAGCTTGGCTTCGTCTGGGTTGCTGAAGATCATACCCTCGCCCTTCATCCCGGGCTTTATCATGGTCAGGTAGTAGCAGCCCAGTACAATGTCTAAGGTTGGTGCCACCACAGGCTCCCCGGAACTGGGCAGCATCATGTTATAGATGCTGAGCATTACTTTGTTCGCCTCTTCCATTGCGGCCTTCGATAGTGGCACGTGAACCGCCATCTGGTCGCCGTCGAAGTCAGCGTTAAAAGCTACGCAGACCAGTGGATGTATCTGGATAGCGCTGCCGTCGATGAGCACTGGCTGGAATGCCTGAATACCCAATCTGTGCAGCGTAGGCGCGCGGTTGAGGAAAACAGGGCGCTCCTTGACTACATCCTCCAGTATGTCCCAAACCTCCGGTTTGGCCCGCTCCACGATTCGCTTGGCGCTTCTGATATTGAGGGCCAGCCCCCGGCCGACCAGCCTCCGCATAATGAAGGGCTTGAACAACTCCAGGGCCATCCTCTTGGGCAGACCGCACTGATGGAGCTTCAACTCGGGGCCCGCTACAATCACGGACCTGCCACTATAGTCCACACGTTTGCCGAGGAGATTCTGCCTGAACCTTCCCTGTTTGCCTCGCAACATATCTGAGAGAGACTTCAGCTTGTGGTTATTTCCAGTAACCACAGCCCTGCCCCGGCGTCCATTATCTATCAGGGAGTCGACTGCTTCCTGGAGCATGCGTTTCTCGTTGCGTATGATTATCTCCGGCGCGCCAATCTCCAGCAGCCGCCGCAGGCGGTTATTGCGATTAATCACCCTGCGGTAGAGGTCGTTCAGGTCACTTGTGGCAAACCTTCCGCCATCGAGCTGGACCATGGGGCGTAACTCCGGGGGTAAAACGGGGAGCACTGTGAGGATCATCCATTCCGGCTTGTTCCCGCTCTTACGGAAGCCCTCGACGACCCTCAGCCTTTTAATTGCCTTCTTGCGTCGCTGTCCCGAACTCAAGGCAGCCTCTTGGTAAAGCTCTTGGCGCATCTGCTCCAGATCGAGTTGGCCGAGGATTTCGAGCATGGCCTCAGCCCCCATGTCGGCACTGAAGACATCTTCCCATCTGTGTTTCAGGTCGCGATATCTGCCCGCGCTCAGCAGGCCTTGGAATATGAGTTCGTCGAGCTCCTCGATTCTTGCTCTGAATTCGTTCTCGAGTCGTTTCTTATCGTCCTCGAACCGCTGTTGTAAATTACTTATGTCTTGCAGGACTTTCTCCTTATCCTCCTCCGAATTATCCTGCGATTTCAACTCTTCGATCTTCTCGGCCAGCAGCCTTTCCCTCTCCGCTAGCTCTTGGGACAGGTCATCCCGAAGCTGCCTTATCGCCTGCCGCTTTTTCTCTTCATCCACACGGGTAATAATGAACTTGGCGAAGTAAATCACCTGCTCCAGATTGCGGGGCGATATATCCAGCAGTAAACCCATGCGGCTGGGCGTCCCCTTAACGAACCAGATATGGCTGACCGGAGCTGCCAGCGTGATGTGTCCCATACGCTCTCTCCTGACCTTGGAGCGAGCCACTTCGACACCGCATTTGTCGCAGACGATTCCTTTATAACGTACCTTCTTGTATTTGCCACAGTAGCACTCGAAGTCTTTGGTTGGGCCGAATATTTTCTCGCAGAAGAGGCCATCCTTCTCCGGCTTCAGGGTACGATAGTTGAGGGTTTCAGGCTTGGTAACCTCACCATAGGACCATCCCCTGATCTGTTCTGGTGAGGCTAATGATATACGAACGGTAGTGAAGTCGTTTACTTCGAGCATTACTCACTCTCCTCAAATCCGGCCAGATTTATCCCCAGTCTAGGGGCTTCTGCTACAGATTCCATCAGGCTTGTTACCCTCTCCTCGTCCTCATTGAGCACCTCAATAGCCAATCCCAGGCTTTGTAGCTCCTTGACCAGCACCTTGAACGATTCCGGTACCCCTGCTTCCAGTATATCTTCGCCGTTGACTATAGCCTCGTAGGTTTTGACCCTCCCCACAATGTCGTCGGATTTGACAGTGAGCATCTCCTGAAGGTTATGGGCAGCGCCATAGGCTTCCAGTGCCCATACTTCCATCTCGCCGAAACGCTGACCGCCGAACTGAGCTTTGCCGCCTAGCGGCTGCTGAGTTATCAACGAATAGGGACCTGTGGACCGGGCGTGGATTTTATCCTCTACCAGATGGATTAGCTTCATCATGTAGATATAGCCTACGGTCACCGGGTGGTCGAGAGGTTCACCTGAACGTCCATCGTAAAGCAATGTCTTGCCAAAGATGGGGGGGGACAGTCCCTTCTCGTGACTGATGTCTTCCAGGGTCCTGCTTATCTCTTCGGCACTCAGAGCGGCGGCGTCTACGCCCATCTCTTCCAGCCATAGTCGAACGCAGACCTGCCTTGCTTCGCCTTTAACCTCTTCGCTGAAAATCTTCTCAGCGTCGTAGCCGCGCTCGGCGAGCCAGGATTTAGCTTGCTCCAGGTTGACGGTAGTTTCCCCATTGTAACCCCAATCGACTGCCTCAGCCTTGCGCACAATCCACGCCCTCGCCAGCGCGTCTTCGAGCGATGCATCGTCAGCGCCGTCGAAGACCGGAGACATTGCCTTGAAGCCGAGGCTTTTTGCTGCCCATCCCAGGTGGGTTTCCAGGAGCTGTCCTATATTCATTCGAGACGGGACACCCAGCGGACTGAGTATGATATCGACCGGTCGTCCGTCGGGGAGGAAGGGCATATCCTCCGCTGGCACAATACGCGCAATTACCCCTTTATTGCCGTGACGCCCGGCCATTTTGTCGCCCTCGCAGACCTTTCGCATTTGAGCGACAAACACCCGCACCATCTGGTTGACTCCCGGCGGCAGGTCGTGGTTATCATCACGTGTGAGAACACTGACATCGATTACCTTACCATATTCACCGTGCGGCACTCTTAGGGAGGTATCCTTAACCTCGCGAGCCTTTTCGCCGAAAATGGCCCGAAGGAGCTTCTCTTCAGCGGTGAGCCCTCTTTCGCCTTTAGGGGTAATCTTACCTACCAGGATGTCGCCAGACCCGACTTCGGCGCCTACTCGTATAATGCCAAATTCATCGAGATGACGCAGGCTTTCCTCTCCTATGTTAGGTATATCCCGGGTTATCTCCTCGGGGCCCAATTTTGTGTCCCTGGCCTCAATTTCGTATTTCTCGATGTGGATTGATGTGAACCTATCCTCCTTGACCATGTTCTCGGAGATGACAATAGCGTCCTCAAAGTTGTATCCTTCCCAGCTCAGGAAAGCGCAAAGGATGTTTTGCCCCAGAGCGAGCTCGCCTCCTTCTGTGGACGAGCCGTCTGCCAGTACCTGACCCTGCTTGACACGATCTCCTTTGCTCACGACCGGTCTTTGGTTGATGCAAGTCCCCTGGTTTGAACGGGCAAACTTGGTTAAGGAGAGCGATTGCTCCTTCTCCTTGTCATACCTGAGCACAATCTCATTAGCAGAGATTGACGTTATCTCTCCGTCATAGGGGGCGAAAAGCACTTGGCCGCTGTCACGAGCCGCTTCTTTTTCCATGCCGGTGGCTATCAGTGGTGACTGTGGAATGATAAGAGGAACTGCCTGGCGTTGCATGTTTGAACCCATTAAAGCCCGGTTCGCATCATCGTGCTCCAGAAACGGTATCAGCGAGGTGGTTACACTCACGATTTGCCTCGGAGATACGTCGACAAAGTTAACCCTGCCCGGTAACTCTAGCGAAAACTTCTTACCATGCCTTACCTCGACTTTGTCTTCGATGAACTCGTTATTCGCATCAAACAGGGTGTTGGCCTGAGCGATTACGTAGTTTTCTTCCTCATCCGCAGAAAGATATTTAATTTCCTGGGAGACGAAAGGCTTGATCTTGATTGGTTGTTTGGAGAGTCTTGAGATTCTGTGAATCATCTCCGAAGTAACCACAGATCCCGCTTCTGCCACGACGGTACCCTTAGCGTTGGTTACATCCTCGGCAAGCGTTCTGCCCAGGAGATCGGGCGAATCGTTGCCAAGCTCCCTTATTACTCTTCGATAAGGAGTCTCTATGAAACCGTATTCGTTAACTCTGGCATAGGTGGCTAGAGAGCCAATGAGACCGATATTTGGTCCCTCAGGGGTTTCAATTGGACATATCCTGCCATAGTGAGACAGATGGACATCGCGTACATCGAAACCAGCCCGCTCCCGTGATAGACCTCCGGGCCCTAACGCTGATAGTCGGCGCTTGTGGGTTAGCTCTGCAAGAGGGTTTGTCTGGTCCATGAATTGAGATAGCTGGGAGCTGCCGAAGAACTCTCTTATAGCGGCTACCACGGGGCGACTGTTTACCAGCGTACTTGGAGTCGCCGTGTCCGGTGGTAACAAACTCATGCGCTCCTTTACCACTCGCTCCATACGGAGCAGCCCGACACGGATCTGATTCTGCAACAGCTCTCCTACCGCGCGCACCCGGCGGTTGCCCAGGTGGTCGATATCGTCAGGTTCATCCTCCCCGTTATTGAGCATTATAATTTGGCGTAAAATCGACACGATGTCCTCTTTACCCAGAACCCTCTGGGCAGGCGTTTGCTCTAAGCCCAGCCGTTTACTGAGCTTATAGCGCCCCACCTTGCCCAGATCGTAGCGCCGGGGGTTGAAGAAAAGGGCATTTATTAGTGCGCGAGCATTGTCGATTGTGGGAGGGTCTCCGGGTCTTAGCCGCCTGTAGAGATCGATTAAGGCCTCATGCTCGTTCTTGACCGCTGGCTCACGTTCGATAGTGGTCTGGATGTAGCTGTGGTCGGAGTTAGTGTCCACATCAGCGAAGAGAGCCATCAGTTCATCATCGGAACCATAGCTGTGCTCGGGGTCGCTGATGGCACGTATCAGGGTGGTTACCGGGATCTTTCGTTTTCGGTCAACCTTAACCGAGATCAGGTCGTGACTGCTGGTCTCGAACTCCAGCCATGCGCCGCGGTTGGGTATTAGTTTGGCGGAACACAGTCTTCGTCCAGTGGCCGGATCCTCGTCGAGGGTGAAGTAAACACCCGGGGAGCGAACCAACTGGCTCACCACTACTCGTTCAGCCCCATTGACGATAAATGTGCCCTTAGGGGTCATCAGGGGGAAATCCCCCATAAATATATCTTGCTCTTTGATCTCCCCCGTCTCCTTGATAACCAACTGTACCTTTACCTTTAGCGGCATGGCATAGGTAACATCGCGGTCATAGCATTCGTGCTCCGAGTACTTAGCGGCAGACCACATGTGGGCCCAAAAGGATTTCTCGTCCTCAAATTCCGGTAAATCAGCGGTGCTGCCAAACCCGTAGCTTGGGAAATGGAGCTCGTAACGGTTTCCGGTGAAGTCCTTAATTGGCGAGAGCTCATCGAATAATTCCTTGAGTCCACCGCCGAGGGAAGGGTCACAGACCCAGCGATAGGACTCCTGCTGAATCTGGATGAGGTTGGGTGTTTCTAGAAGATGGGGTATTCTGGCATAGGATTTCCTCGACCCCGTGTATCGGGACATTTCCAAAGTCATGGTTCAATACCTCTCAGAAAGGGAGATTATAAAAAGGGAGTAATGTAGACGCAGTAAGCCCTAGAGCTTGGAATTTTGGAGATAAGCTGGGAAAAAGAGAAGGTTCCATCCCGCAAAAGCGTATGCTAACATCTCTAAATGCATTTGTCAATAGGTGAATCCAGAAAATTTCTGATAAGTCGGCCAAATGGTCAATCGCTATTGAACATGCAGACGTATTCTGCGTTTCAGGCATTCTCTGCTGGAGAACTTTATTGAATGTAAGACTGATTCAACCTTTGCGTGGCCATTCTTGGTGCTTCTTTACCCTTGCCCTTGGGTAAATTCATCCAGGGCCTCTTCCCCATTTTCATCTGTCTGCATATCTGTGGCATCATTCTCACCCTCTGGGGAACCTGGCGTTCTACCGCCCAGTAGCTGGGAAAGCTTTTTAGCGAAACCTTTGGCGGGACTCGGCTCCTCTCCGTCGGCTCTTGCCGTTACTGTAGCCTCTTCACTCTGTGGCTGGCGATTAGCTTCCAGTTCCGCCAGAGCTACTTGCTCCCGGCCAAGGGCCTTTTCGGCGTCGCTATGATACTGCTCTATCTGCCCTGCTTGCTGTTTAACCCTCAGCTCCAGGCGAAGCTGGTATTGCTTATTCTCTTGCACCAATCTCCTTCTTTCCAGAGCCCTTTCTGTCCTCATTATGAGGTCGTCCAGGTTGAAAGGTTTGGTCAGGTAGTCATATGCCCCCCGCTTCATTGATTCAACGGCCGTTTGAATGTCGGACACAGCCGTAACCATGATCACGCACGTATCCGGGTGGTCGGTGAGCATCTTGGGCAGCACCTCCATTCCCGACATCCCCGGCATCTTGATGTCCATGAAAACAAGGTCGAAATCCTGCATGAAAGCCTTCCAGAGCGCATCTTTGCCGTCGACTGCGACTACGCAATCGTAGCCCTGTGACTGCAGTTTACGGCAAAGGATATCCCTGATAGACTCCTCGTCATCAACTATCAATATTGTTCCTCTGCGTTCCTCCATCTCACACTCCCTGTATGTTGCCTATTTTGATCGTGAAAAGCGGGGCAGCTATCTCCTTGAGATTGTTTTCTGGCATGCGTGGCCTGTTATCATTAGACGCCATTTTGATATAATCGCCCACTTTTAACCCGGTAGAAAAGACAATCGTTTGCAGCATACTACATAAACATTAGCTCAGGTTCTACTGGCTGGGCAATAGTAATATCTGGTGGTTCGCAGTAGGAAAATAGTCGGATACGGAGTCAGTTGGGACAATACAACTGCCCTGGGAAAGCCGAGCCTTTTCGGGGCATTACATAACCTTCGTCATGTACAGTTACAGGCAAAGTATAAGTGCCGTTCGATAACTCACCGTGTGAGTATGGCATATCCCATAAGTTTATAGGCCAGTTTGGCGGCGAGGAAGGCGCAGGCGTTCGGTCCTTCCTGAGGGCAAAGCTCCATGATGTCGAAGCCAACGATTTGTTTGCTATCGGCTACTGCGCGCAGCAATTCCAGCACCTGTTGCCAGCTTAGTCCGCCCGGCTCAGGGGTTCCTACAGCTGACATAATTGCGGGGTCGAGCACATCAAGGTCGATCGAGATATACACTTGAGGCGATAGGGTGGGGAGGCCCCTGGCGGCAAAGTCTGGACCGGTTGAGGCTCCGGCATAAAATGGCTCTATTTTGCGTTTGCTTAGAAACTCGTGTTCCTCTCGACTGAGGCTGCGAATGCCTGCATGGACAACCGGGCAGACCTCCCAGACCCGTCGCATTACGCAGGCATGGCTGTATTTCGTGCCTTGATATTGATCGCGCAGGTCAGCGTGAGCATCCAGATGTAATACCGAGAGTTCGGGGTACTTTTCTCGATAGGCTTTAACTGTGCCCAGTGTGAGTGAATGCTCGCCGCCCAGCATGGCCAGGAGTTTCCCTTTATCAAGTAAATCTCCTGCTATTTGGTAGATTCGTTCTACCATCGGTTCGGGGCCGCTCATAACTGGCTGCGCTTCGGGGAGGGTATAGATGCCTGCTTCGCTTATTTCCCGGTCCAGCTCTGTGTCGTATAGCTCCAGATATTGTGAGGCGTCTATAATTGCTTGTGGCCCATCCCTCGTGCCGCTCTTGTACTCCGTTGTGCTGTCGTAGGGTACAGGTAAAACTACGACTTTCGCCTGTTCGAAGGTGACGGCGTGAGGAGATATGCCGGCAAAAGCCCTTGGGGGTAGAAAAAACTCATCGCTCACTTGATTCGTCCTGGCCGGTGAGACGATTTAACCGCTGGTCACGGAGTCTGTCAGCACAGACGGCTGTTGGTTATTGTAATATTCCAGCCCCCGGTTGAGAATATAGCTCCTGATCTCGTCCAGGCCAAATCGCTGCTGGAGGTCTTTTATGGCCTGTTCAGCGTCAAATTCTTTACATGAGAAGATATCGATATTGATGTATGAACGCTCGGGGAAGGTATGGATGCTGATATGGCTCTCTGCGATGAGTACGAAACCGGATACCCCCCAGTCCTCGGGTTTGGAGCCGACGTATTTGGAGACCTTCGGGGGAGAGATCCTCGTCATCCCAATCTGCGATGGGTAAACGTCGAGTAGTTGATAGATGAAATCTACGTCCTGCATTTTCTGGACGTTGCCACTGTAGCCGTCGATGATCAGGTGCATTGTTCCCACCCCCTTCTAGTATTTAAGGCGTAAAAAAAGACCACCCCCCGCTTGGGTGATGGTCAAACTTAATTGGCCACTTCTGGTTAATGGAGCCTAAGGCTCAGCTGTGGTATTATCCAGAAGTTTACCCTCGTACCATTTATTCAGGTCGTCTTTCCTGATACGGTACGATTTTCCAATTTTTGCCGCAGGTAACCTTCTATCGCGGCACCACCTTTGCGCGGTGACTTTGCTGATCTTAAGTATTCTGGTTACATCATCTACCGACAATAACTCAGTTTCCATAGTGTGAAGTCCACATCACCCCTTCCACTGACCTGAGAAGGTCAGCGATAAGAAGCATAACACATCTCAGCTGCTGGTGCAATACTTTAGGGGCTTTTTACGTCCGGAAGGGTAAAAATGATAGCTATTGCGGCTTATTGCTGCTTGAGAACTCGATTTCGGAGAGGGGCAGCTCCAGGGTAGCTTCGCTCTCGAGCTGGACGATAACTGTCTCCTTGAGAGGATTGCAGCCAATCACTTTAACTTCACCGACGTTCGTCATGATGTTATGCCCCGGCGTGGGTAGCTTCTGCTTCATAACACGGTATTGCTCGTTCTCATAGGCCAGGCAGCAGAGGAGCCGGCCACAGACCCCGGAGATATTTGCGGGATTGAGAGGGAGATCCTGCTCCCTGGCCATTTTCATGGAGATGGGTTCAAACTTGGCCAGATGGCTTGCGCAGCACAGCGTGCAGCCACACCTTCCCATGCCGCCTACCAGCTT
This sequence comes from uncultured Dehalococcoidia bacterium, assembly GCA_964453665.1. Classification (GTDB taxonomy): domain Bacteria; phylum Chloroflexota; class Dehalococcoidia; order SZUA-161; family SZUA-161; genus DAOUTY01. The sequence goes on from CAYVQT010000008.1 coordinate 25,714, forward strand.
GGCGGCATCGCGAGCGCCTACCTGGCGCAGTTCAACGCGGGTTTTCAACATGCTGGAGAGTTCACGCAGCAGGGTGCGGAAGTCAACCCTTTTTTCGGATTTGAAGTATATGGTCAGGTGGCTGCCATCCAGGTTGTACTCCGCAGCCAGGGGGCTCATAGGAAGCTGGTATTTCGCTACCAGTTCACCGCACTTAGTCAGTGCCCCGCTTTCCTTTCCTTTAATTTCCTCTACTCGCTCCAGGTCGTCGGGCTCCGCCCGGCGTAAGACGGACTTCAATGGTTCGCTCACCTCGCCGGAAGCGATCTCCTTCGGGGCCACCACGACTGTGCCCATTGCCAGGCCGCGAGCGGTCTCGACAATCACTTTGTCGCCGATCCCCAGCTCGATATCCGATGGGTCGAAGTAATATATCTGTGCCGCCCGTTTAAACCGGACGCCTACAACATCAGTCATCTCAGCGCACCTCAGCGCCGGGGCGCTTAACCCTTTCCTCTTCTCTGTTCGGGGTGCTCAGCATCAGGACTTCCAGCACGAGGCGTGGATTTGCGTTCTGCTCCAGTTGCCCCAAAGCTGCTCTTATCGCTTCTATAAAGTGCCTGATCTCGGAAAGACTGTAGTACTCCGAGTTTCGAACGAGTGCTGCCTCCTGGTCTACGTTCGTGATGAGTTCCGCGCACCCTTCCCTGACCAGCATGAGGTCCCGCCACCACTCCAGCCACAGTCTGAGTACTTCCTCGGCCGAGTCACGGTTCCTGTTGAACTGTGATGCCAGCTTGTTGGCGAAATCGAATCGCCTGTCAAGGCTGACAGCGGCGATTTCCTGGAGTTCGTTCAATCTTAGAGAACGTTCCTGGAGCAGGCTATCGTCCAGTGAGGCCGAGATTGCCCAGCCGATGCCTCCGCGGCAGAGCCTGCTTAAAGTCTTCGCTTTATCCGGTTCTATCAGCCGGTGTTCTATCAGCTCCTGTTCTATGGTATTCACGGAGACCGGGTGAAGCTCAACACGCTGGCACCTGGAAATGATAGTGGGCAACAATCTGGCGTCATTGGCTGCCAGCAGTATGATGAGGACGCTGGGCGGTGGCTCCTCGAGGGTTTTGAGCAGGCAGTTGGCGGACTCCTCGTTCAAATATTCAGCGCCATCGATTATAAAGACCCGGTGCTTTCCCTCATAAGGTTGGAGCACGGCCGCCTGCTGCAGTTCTCTGATCTGGCCGATGCCGATCTCTTTCCTGGGCCCGGCTTCGCCGGAGCTGTTGTCGGATAGCCGCCCGATAACCTGAACGTCGGCATGTTTCCCGGCAGCGATGCGGAGACAGGCCCCGCATTGTCCGCAGGGTCGGGCCTCCTGTTCGCAGTTCATTGCCTGCGCCAGATTTATGGCTAGAGTCGTCTTGCCCACGTGGGGCTGGCCCGCAAACAGATAGGCGTGCGCGATACGACCTCTATCAAGACTGTGCCTCAACAGCTCCACGGCCCTGGGCTGACCGATAACGTTCCACATCCCACATAGCCTTTGCTAACCTGATGATGTCTTTTTAACCGTCTCTCTATAAATTAATGCCGTCGCTGCCATCTGGTCTTTTTCAGCAGCTTGCGGTGCTTATGCTTTCTCATCTTCTTGCGTCGCTTTTTGACAACTGAGCTCATAATCTACCCTCTGTTATTATAGATGGGATTGTCTGCTTAAAGCTACTTCACGCCGTACTTGCCTTGAAATACCATGTCGGCGAGTTCTTTTCTCCGTACCGTTCCGGGCGATTCGTCGGGAAAACCCAGAGGAGTCATGTCCACGACCTCGACGCCTTCGGGCACCTCCAGGATGCGGGCGACTTCTCCGGCATCGAAGAGGCCCACGTGTACCGTGCCCAGGCCCATGGAATAGGCCGCCAGGGTAAGGTTCTGCATCGCCAGCGCGACGTCGAACATGAACCAGTCGCCCTTGTCCGTCATCGGCTCGCCTTTATAACAGCCGGACTTGCCGAGCTCGGCGCAGGACACGATAACAACCGGTGCCTCCCTTATGGCCTCTAATGCGGGATTCTCCGCTCCGCTACCCACGCGCTTTAAAGCGCCCGCGAGTTCCCTCCTGGTCCCGGGCTCCCTGACTACTACGAACTGTCGGCACTGGGTATTTGCCCACGATGGGGCCCATCGGGCAGCCTCAAGGACGGTATTAACGGCTTCGTCGGATACCGGGTCCGGCTTGTATTTGCGGATACTTCTTCTTCCCTTTATAGCCTGCATAACATCCATAACAGCACCCCTCTCGCAGCAAGCGTCCAAGCCTGTTCTTGCCCCTGACACCCGATTGCGGAAGGACAGCCGGTTGCGCCCGCTGTCAACACCCGCAAATTACTATTGTGCCTTACTTGGCTATGGGTGTCAAGGAGAACCATTTGTGCTCAAAGGTAGCAAAGGTACTGCTCGGTTGTGGTTGGTGAGTTTTTAGACAATTCAGAGATAAGTATATTATAAAGAGGTTGAGTAATAAAGGATAAGAAGTTGATTACCTACGAGGAACTATTAAGGAAATTGACGCAAAGGTGTATAATACTATCAGGCACAGCGTTGATTCCACTGTGCGGGACAACGAACTAGACCGCAAACAGGCCGTAAATATCTTCTTGCAGAAAGGGGGTAAATGGCTTGTTTGTTTTATAGGCAAAATTAATCCCTACCTTGCATCAAATACATAATCCCCGTTTAATTTAAGGTAGGCCTGGCGGCATGGAATGGTGAGGAGACTAAAGCCAAACTGGCCAATAAATTTGAGGTTTATCTCAATCAAATTCGCGAATGGAAAAATTCACTCGCTGAGGGTACCACCGATATCTTCGGCGACGGTCGGAACAAATAAGAAGAAGGACGATGCCAGCCTGATTGCCCGGTTATACTAGTAGGTAGGCCAGCTCAAGGTAGATAGGGATCTTTCCAATACAAGGATGGTACCGCATCAGATGCTCTGGTTGCTAACAAGGTTTTTCAATCCCCACAGATTCATGCCACGAGCCACACTTATCAGAAGTACGAAGTATAGGGATAAAGGTAATGCAATTAGCTTTTTATTTTGATCAAACCAGGTGCACCGGCTGTTATACCTGCGTGGTAGCTTGCAAGGATTGGCATGACGTTCCGGCGGGGCCAGCCAGTTGGATAAGAGTGACAACCATAGAGTGCGGCAAATATCCTGAGCCCTTTTTAGCCTATCTGTTAACCACTTGCTACCAGTGTGCCGAGCCAGCCTGCGCGTCAGCCTGTCCAGTGAACGCCATAAGCAAAAGGGAACAGGACGGCATCGTGGTAGTAAATGGGGAGATGTGCTTGGGCAAAGATAATTGTCAGCTGTGTCTTAATGTCTGCCCTTACGATGCGCCACAATTTGGCATTGAAGCGAACGCCAAGATGCAGAAGTGCGATCTATGTATAGAAAGATGGATGGTAGGTAAGAAGCCGATCTGTGTAAACAGTTGTCCCACTAGGGCATTGGATGCTGGGCCCATTGAAGAAATGATGGCTAAGTATGGAGAGTCTAGGGAAGCGGCTGGTTTCAAATATATTGAAAAGCTCAGACCGTCGGTTATCTTCAAGACGAAACCTCATCCGTGACCTTAGAAAGTTGTTATATGGATTATGAAATAGATGGGTAAGGAAATGAGTTCCAACGCAAGAGGTAAGCTGGATAGCGAAGAAAAGATAGTGATGGCTACCCATTGTAGCCACTGTGGTGGAACTTGCCTGCTTAAAGTGCATGTCAAGGATGGCGTGATTACTAGGATTGAAACTGACGATGGAGAAGAACCTCAGTACCGAGCCTGTGCCAAGGGACGTGCTTATCGGCAAAGGGTATACGCCGCCGACCGTGTCTTATACCCGATGAAGAGAGTGGGAGCGAGGGGCGAGGGCAAATTTGAGCGTATCTCTTGGGACGAGGCGTTAGACATTGTGGCCAAGGAACTGACAAGAGTTAGAGACACATATGGTCCTGCTTCGATTATACTAAAATGGTCAAGCGGTGATCAATGCCGACTAAACAACGCCAATCTACACTCCAGACTACTATCCATGTTCGGAGGCTTTTCCGAGGTCTGGGGTATCCACTCGTATGAAGGGGCTATCTTTAGCCAGATAGCTACCTTTGGTACTGTAGCTACAACCAATACAAGAGACGATTTGCTCAATTCTAGGTTGATTATAATGTGGGGGTGGAACCCAGCGGTTGCCACGATGTTGACAAATACTATTTGGTACCTGATCCAAGCAAGAGAGGCCGGATCCAAGATCATTTCTGTTGACCCCAGATACACTAGCACCACGGCCTCCTGTGCTAGCCAGTGGATACCTATCAGACCTGGCACCGATACCGCCCTTCTAATAGCTATGGCATATGTTATGATCAATGAAGGATTGCAGGACCAGGAGTTCCTGGACACCTACACCATCGGTTTTGATAAGTTCAGAGATTATGTTATGGGCGTGGAGGATGGAATACCCAAAACCACGCGGTGGGCAGAGGCTATCACTGGGGTTTCGGTCGAAACTATTGAAAATCTAGCTAGAGAGTATGCTACGGTCAAACCAGCAGCCTTAATGGCTGGTATTTCCGCCGGGCGTACCGCATATGGTGAACAATACCACCGTGCCGCTGCCACTCTGGCCGCTATGACTGGAAATGTCGGTATCAATGGGGGAGATGCTGGAGCCAGTGCTTTTACTGGCATAAATTCACGGTATCCCTTTATGAAACTAGGCAGCGGTGTGCCTGTCCCGCCTAATCCGGTTGAATCGAATGCTCCACCTCGGGAAAAAACCTTCACTTCCTGGGGTGGCGTTACCTCTATGAGGCGTGGTCATGTGCACCAGGCCAAAGTTGCTGATGCCATCCTCAAGGGGAAGACCGGGGGATATCCTGCCAACTACAAGTTGCTTTGGGTTGTCAATAACAACTATCCCAACCAATACTTTAATATTAATAAGTGCGTTGAGGCCTTGAAGTCAAAGACTCTGGAGTTCATTGTGGTCTTTGAGCAATTTATTACTCCCGGCGCCAAGTTCGCCGATATTCTGCTTCCAGTCAATACTTGCTTTGAGAGAAATGATATTACTATCGGAGCAACAACGGGCTTCTACGGCTTCATGGCCAAGGTCATCGACTCGGTTGGCGAATCCAAATCCCATTTGGAGATATGCAGTGCTCTTGCCGACAAATTGGGCCTGCCGAACTTTAATGACAAAACAGAGGATGAATGGCTCAGGCAGATTGCTGCTGGCAGCCCTGACATCAAGGACTATGATGCCTTCAAAAAGGCTGGAGGCTACAAGATCAGACGCGGAGAACCGTACGTGGCTTTTAGGGAACAGATCGATGATCCTGAGAACAACCCTTTCCCTACACCATCGGGCAAGATAGAGATATACTGCCAACGACTAGCGGATATGAACGACGAGCTAATACCGCCAATCCCCAAATACATTGAGACCTGGGAAAGTCGGAACGACCCACTGGTTCATAAGTACCCCCTGCAACTTATCACCACTCACTTCTGGCGCCGCGCCCATTCCCAATATGATAACCTTCTCTGGCTTCGGGAGCTTGAGCCTCAACGGTTAGAAATAAACTCTGTCGATGCCAAGTCTCGCGGCATCCGTGATGGAGATATGGTCAGGGTATTCAACGATAGGGGAGTAACGATACTTTCTGCCAAGGTAACGGAGAGGATCATGACAGGAGTAGTGGATATTCCACAGGGTGCCTGGTATGCGCCTGACGAGAACGGCGTGGACAAGGGAGGATGTGCTAATGTCCTGACGAGAGATGATCACTCACCTGGCGGGGCATATCCAACCAATACATCCTTGGTTCAGGTTGAGAAAGCATAAGAACTCTTAGTCGGGTAGCGATGGGGCCCATCGGGCAGCCTCAAGGACCGTATTAACGGTTTCGTCGGATACCGGGTCCGGCTTGTATTTGCGGATACTTCTTCTTCCCTTTATAGCCTGCATAACATCCATAACAGCACCCCTCTCGCAGCAAGCGTCCAAGCCTGTTCTTGCCCCTGACACCCGATTGCGGAAGGACAGCCGGTTGCGCCCGCTGTCAACACCCGCAAATTACTATTGTGCCTTACTTGGCCAGATGTGTCAAGGAGAATATGTGGTCGGTATAGTTCGTTCCTGGTTGGGATTAATTGTGAGTGAACTATCGAGATGGATGGGTGCGGGCGCTATTGCAACTTTTACAGGTCTGGTATTTCTGGTTGGATTAATATGTTTGCGGATAAAAAGGTGTTGTGAGAATTATATAAACCACGAATGAACTATACCTAAGCCTAGGGATGTGCGAAACTACCCCAAAGCTAATTCTACTTTCGTTTCTAGTAGAGCTAGGCGCTCGTAAGTCAGGGTCAGCCCGCATCCGAAACGATTCTGTTCACACTTAACGGAACTCCTGAAAACGTCAAATCTGCATATTGAGATCATTCACATGCTATAATAATCCGCAAATGGAGGTTAACCCCGAAAAGGCTGGATGCGCATGTCCCCCTTGCAGACAGTGATCTCTGGCGTTGAGCATCCGACTAGTAAACATAGATTATAGTCTGTACAAATGTCTACTATTATTAGGAAGACTTCTATTCTGCTGATTACTGCTCTATTCTTGTTGACTTCCCTTTTGCTATCTTGCGATGGAGGAGAAGACGTGGGGTTTGGGATCTACCTTGTTGACAGCGGTGAGTTGGTCTTGTCTGAACAGCATATCAAGGTGTATCACAAAAATACTCATGAAATCGATCTGAACGAGGATGGCATAGAGAAGTGGAATTCTTATATGACCTACACAACGATTCCAAGACTGGCAGAAACATTGTGTGGAGAAGATTTCCTGATAATGGTAGAAGGAACTGAAGCATATCGAGGTCGATTCTCTTCCTATGCGGTTTCTACAATACCTCCCGGAGTCACAATCGTAGATACTCTGGTCAAGCTAGACAGCGAGCACAACGCAATACGAATAGATATTGGATATCCGTACTTTCCATCTGGAGAAGACCCGAGGAATGATCCAGATATCTTTAGCTTTCTTGAGGAACAAGGGCTGCTGGAGTAAATGTTCAGATTTCCGCACACCCCTACCTAAGCCAAATGGCTCTTTACAATTGGGGAAAATTCGGTTATAATCACCATTCAATAATCGAGAGCAGTTGACCAAGCGCTGGCACGCTCTCGGTATTTTTTAGTTGGCTGGAGGAGAGGGAGATGGCACAGAAGGAAACATTTCTTACGCCTGAAGGGCTGGAGAAGCTCAAAGCGGAGTTGGAGCATCTTCAGGCGGTGAGACGCCCGCAGGTCGCTGAGCAGATTCACAAGGCAAAAGAGCTCGGCGGCACCGTTGATAACGCTGAATATGATGACGCCAAAAACGAACAGGCCTTCGTCGAGGGTAGAATCCTCACCCTGGAAGGCATGATTAAGAGCGCTACCCTGATTCAGGAGGAGAAATCTCCTTCGAAGTGGGTTAAGCTTGGTTCGAAGGTAACGGTGCGCAACCCGGATGGAGAAGAGGAACAATACATCATTGTTGGCAGCGCTGAGGCCAGTCCCGGCGAGGGGAAGATCTCCAACGAGTCACCGGTGGGCAGCGCCCTGCTGGGTAAAAAGGTGGGCAATGAGGTTGAGGCTCAGGCCCCGGCAGGCACGTTAAAACTAAAGGTAGTATCGATAGAATAAATGCAGCGAAAAGGCAACGATTGCTCATTGTGCTCAGGCTCGTGAGATGGCGGACAGGAAAGAAGAGATAACTCAACAGCGCCTGAACAAGCTCAGCAGGATTCGTAACCAGAACATCGACCCCTATCCCCGCAGCTACCATCGCACTCACACCACCCGGGATGCCGTAACCCTTTTCCAGGAACGGGAAAGTGATACCGCGCAGAGCCCCGAAGTAAGCGTCGCGGGCCGTATAACCGCTCAGCGGTCCATGGGGAAGGCCGCGTTCCTCGACGTCAGGGACGGCTCGGGTAAAATACAGGCTTATTTCCGCAAGGACACCCTCGGCGAGGAGAGATATCAGCATCTCCATGATTTCGATATCGGCGACATCATCGGAGTCAGCGGCAGGCTTTTCAAGACGCGCAGCGGCGAGGTTACTGTTGATGTCTCTGATTTTGTCATGCTCTGCAAGTCGCTTCAGCCTTTGCCCGAGAAGTGGCACGGGCTCACAGATGTGGAGAAGCGCTACCGCCAGCGGTATCTGGACCTTATCTCCAGTGACGAGGTTCGACGCGTTTTCGTCATGCGCAGCCGCGTTATCGCTGCCATACGCCGCTTTCTCGACGGGCGGGGATTCGTTGAGGTGGAAACGCCGGTATTATTGCCCGTGGCCGCCGGCGCGATGGCCCGCCCCTTCTCCACTCATCATCATGCCCTGGAGCAGCACCTTTACCTGCGCATTGCGATTGAACTCTACCTCAAGCGCCTGATTATCGGCGGGATGGACAGGGTGTATGAGATCGGGCGTATCTTCCGCAATGAGGGTATATCCATCAAACACAACCCCGAATTCACCATGCTCGAGAGCTACGAGGCCTACGCGGACTATAACAACGTCATGGAAATGGTGGAGCAGATGGTGTGCCATGTGGCTCAAGAGGTCCTGGGAAGCAGTGAAGTAACTTTCGGAGAAGATACCATCGATCTTTCTCCCCCCTGGCGCAGGGTCAACCTTCGGGATGAGATGATTCAGAAATGCGGGTTTGATTTCCTCGATCAGAAAAACCGAGAACTGGATTCAATGCGGGAGGTGGTCAGGGGACTGGGGGTGGAAGCGGAGGAGAATATGAGCTGGGGCCGGCTTGTAGATAAGCTGTTCTCCACGTTTGTGGAGCCAGGCTTCATTCAGCCTACCTTCGTTCTTGACTACCCGGTTGAGATATCTCCTCTGGCCAAGTCCAGGTCCGACGACCCCCGGCTGGTGGAAAGGTTCGAGTGCTTTATCGGGGGAATTGAGGTTGCTAACGCCTTCACCGAGCTCAACGACCCCGTGGAGCAGAGGAAACGGTTCGAGGAGCAGGAACGCCTGCGCAGCCTGATGGGTGACGAGGAGGCGGAGAGGCTGGATGAAGAGTTCCTTCTTGCGCTGGAGCACGGCATGCCGCCCACGGGGGGACTGGGTGTAGGCATTGACCGTCTGGTGATGGTCCTCACCAACCAGCGCTCGATAAGAGAGGTTATCCTGTTCCCCCAGTTGAGAACCAGAGAGAAGTAGATATTATGCTCAGCCTTCAACTGATCCGCCAGAACCCCGACCTTGTTCGGGACTCGCTGGTCAAGCGCGGCGAAGCCGCTGCACTTGATGAAATCACTGTTCTCGATGGAGAGAGGCGGCGGCTTATCCAGGAGGTGGAGAGTCTTCGGGCCAGGCGAAAGCAGGCCAGCAAGGAGATTGGCCGGATGAAGGACAAGCCCGGGGCCCTGCGTGCCGAGGTGAGGGATATAGGGGAGCAAATCAAGTCTCTGGACTCCGAGATCAGCCGCAATGAGGAAGAGCTGAACGAACTCCTGCTGCGGCTGCCCAATCTTGTGCACCCCACTGTACCCGTCGGTCCGGACGAGAGCGGTAACGTGGTTGTGCGAAGCTGGGGTGAAACCCGCAAGTTCGGCCATGAACCCCTGCCCCACTGGGATATCGGGACGAATCTGGGCATCATAGATTTCGAGCGGGGAGTTAAGATATCGGGAAGCCGTTTCTATGTGCTCAGGGGTCTGGGGGCCAGGCTTCAGAGGGCGCTCATCGCCTTTATGCTCGACCTCCACATAAGGGAGCACGGCTATACCGAGGTCTACCCCCCGTTTATGGTGAAACAGGAATGCATGTTGGGGTCTGGGAATTTGCCCAAATTCGCCGACAACCTCTATCACGATGCGGAGGACGACCTGTGGCTGGTGCCCACCGCCGAGGTGCCGGTGACCAACCTGCACCGCGATGAAATCATTGAGTCGGGCGCCTTGCCGTTTTACTATGTCGCCTATACAGCATGCTTCCGCCGTGAGGCAATGTCGGCGGGCAAGGATACCAGGGGAATCAAGAGGGGACATCAGTTCGATAAGGTGGAGCTCTACAAGTTCGTCGAGCCCGATAGCTCGGACGTGGAACTGGAGGGGATGGTGGCTGACGCGGAGGAGGTCTGCCGGAAGCTGGCCCTCCCCTACAGGGTGCTCCAGCTTTGCAGCGGCGATCTGGGTTTTGCCTCCACCAGGTCTTATGATATTGAAACGTGGGCGCCCGGCTGCGGCGAGTGGCTGGAGGTTAGCTCCTGCAGCAACTGCAGCGATTTTCAGGCCCGCAGGGCCAATATCCGATACCGGCCTCAGTCCGGGGAGAGACCGCAGTTTGTCCACACCCTGAACGGTTCTGGACTTGCTTTGCCCCGCATTCTGATCTCCGTCCTGGAGAACTACCAGCAGCCCGACGGCAGCGTAACTGTGCCCGAGGTATTGCGCTCCTACGTGGGCGTGGATGTAATCGACTGAGCACTATGTTCTAACAGCTTTCACCTTCAAGACTCCTTTCGTAATCGGTAGGGGCACGGCATGCCGTGCCCCTTGTATCTTTAACAAGTGCTAACATATATGGTAAGTAATAGTCGTGAGGGCGCGATAGGCCGATCGCCCCTGGGTGATAAGACACCGTGAAGTAGCGCTGGTCGTCGCGCCCCCATCTTCAAAGAGCCCGAACAGTTGTCTGGGTCGGATGAGCCCGTATCATGCAAGGAAGGGCCTTGAAGGAGGAGAAACCGATGGGAAAAGATAAGGTATATGTGGGGATTGATGTAGCCAAAGCCTTTATAGACATGGCTGTACATCAATCCAAGCAGCGATGGAGCTTCACCAATGATGACGAGGGAGTTAGAGGGAGGGGGGATCAGTCGCGGGAATGACAATATCATATCACTCCTGCGAAGCTTGTGCCTGCGAAAGCAGGTAGCAGGAGTGGTATGATATCTATTCTCGCGTTATCGGCGATTCGCTATGCTTTCTGGATACTGCACAGGAAGGCTCTGAACTCGGGAATACCGGTATTGGGATCACCTATGCGTGCGGTAAGCAGATTTGTGCTGTCTCCCGTAGAAAGACCCATGTATCCCCAGTTCCAGGGCAGACTGACGTTGTGGACTGTGGTGCCATTTACACTCAGCGGCTTGATGCGGCCGGTGACAACGGCTTTCGCCCTTACACTGCTACCCCGCGCCGAGTCTATAATAACTGCGTCACCGTCGCTCACACCTATTTCATCTGCCAGTTCGTGACTCATTTCGACAGACATCTCCGGCGCTATCTCTATAAGCCAGGGCAGGCGTCTGGTAAACGCTCCGGTATGCAGGTGGTCCACAGAGCGGTGGGTGGTAGCCACGATGGGATAGTCGGCAGCGGTACCTTTGGGAGCGGTCTCCCATATCTTGATTGCCGGGTTGTTCTGTTGAGGTGACATCGGATTCGATACGGGGCTCTCCCAGGGCTCGTAGAATTCAGGGAAGGGGCCGTCAGGTCTGCCGGGGCCAAAGAGATACCCCCGCCCTTCGGGCTTCATGACAAAGGGGTATTTATCGCTGGATGCTACGGGCGGCCAGCCGCCATCGGCAACATCCCCCGACCAGCTGCTGCCGTCCCACGAGATGACGGGGTGCTCAGTGTCCCAGGGATTGCCGTCCACGTCGACAGAGGCGCGATTATACATGATGCGCCTGTTTAGCGGCCAGGCCCATCCCCAGTTGGGGAAAAGCCCGATTCCCGAGGGGTCAGTGGTGTCCCTCTTCTTGGCCTTGTTGCCATCTGCCGTGTAAATTCCGCACCACAGCCAGTTGCCGCAACTGGTAGTCCCATCGCTCTTGAGGGAGCCGGGGCTGGTAAGCAGTGCGCCTGTGGTCAAATCATAACCGTTCATTTCCGCCAGTACCTGTATCACATCGGGAGGGTCACCGTAATCCCACGTCAGTTCGGTTATGGCTGCGGCGTTGTTGTCGCTCTGACCTGCATAAAGCTCCTTGATCTTTGTCATCAGCTCGTTTATTATCCACAAATCGCTTTTGGCATCACCCGGAGGATCGGCCCCTTTGTAGCGCCACTGGTTCCAGCGTCCGCTGTTGCAGATGCTGCCCTCTTTCTCCAGTGAGGATGCCGCCGGCAGCAGAAAGACCTCTGTATCGCAGTCAGCCAACTGCCATACCGCAGCGGTCTCAGTCTCCCAGAGGTCGATCACCACCATCCATTTCAGCTTCCTCATAGCCTGGCGCGCTGCTCCAGAGTCAGGCCCGCTTACCGCGGGATTGATTCCCCAGCAGATAAGCCCCTCTATTGTGCCGTCGTCTATTGCCGCAAACAGGGGTTGCCATGAATAATCGCCATCTCTCTTGGGCAGATAGTTAAAGCTGGTATCGACGTCTGTGTCGCCGTACCATGCCTTGAGGATACTGGCGAACCGGCTCTGGTCTCCACCATAGGCAGAAAGGCTTTGCTCGCTGCTGCTGGCCGGACGAACACTTGACGCTCCGGGCCCCCAGGCATTGCTCAGCCCCTGCAGTGTGCAGCCGAGACCGTTTACTGCGCCGGTGATGCCATTCAGCCCGCCGCCGGCCACTCCCATGTTACCCAGTAAGAGCTGCAATATACCGAATGCCCGTACAGTCTGGGTTCCTATACTACGCTGACAAGCGTTGGAGGAGAACACGAAGGCTCCTGCCTTCCCTGTTTCCCCTGTGCCGGCATAGGTTTGGCAGATTATCTGGAATCTTGCCTTGTCGGTGCCGGTAATTTCGACCACCTTGTCGTCGGTGTAGCGGGCGAAGTGCTTTTTCAGAAGCTGGAAAACGCAGTTTGAATCGGTGAGCGTGGGGTCCTTCTTTATGTTATCAGTCTCGGAAGTATCGGACTGCCAGGCCCATGTTGCCTTGTCGTATGAGCTGCCATTCCATCCTGAGAACAGCCCGTCCAGGGTATCCGCCGGTCCCCGGAAGTCAGGGTTAACGAGAAATGAAGCGTTAGTATACTCTCTTACGTAGTCCATGTTGTAGTTGCCCGGATTAGCTTCCATGTCGTCGAGGACGTACCTTATCATGCCGCCAACAAAGGCTAGGTCGGTACCGGGTCTAACCCTGGCATAGTAATCGGCCTTGGCCGAAGTTCGGGTGAAGCGGGGGTCGACGTGGATGACAGTAGCGCCCTTCTCCTTGGCCCGGGTGACCCACTTGAAGGCTACAGGGAAGGACTCGGCCATATTACCGCCGATGATCACGATGCAGTCGCTGTTTCCCATGTCTATCCAGTGATTCGACATCGGGCCTCTACCTACCGTTTCATTATCGGCAGCTACTGCCGCTGAGACACATATCCTGGCTTCGTTCGAGATGTAGACCAGACCCAGGGCACGCAACATCTTGACCATTAAATAGGCCTCTTCACTGTTGGGGAATACACTCCCCAGTGAGGCTATGGCCATTGTGCGGTTAAGGGTTTTATTATCATCATCTTTCTCAATGAAAGAGCTGTCCCTGGTCTCCTTGATCTTGGTGGCAATAGCCGTTGCGGCATCGTCCCAGTTCATGGAAGTCCAGCCCGCAGCCCCCGGGGCACGGTACTTGACCTCCTTCAGGCGCTCCTCGTTATTGGCCACCTGGTACAGAGAAGCCCCTTTGGGGCATAGAGACCCCTCGTTAATAGGTGAGTCAGGGTCGCCCTCAATGCCCACGAGCTTTCCGTCCTCAATGGCCATGATAGCGCTGCAGCTTACGCCACAGTAGGGACAGATTGTGGTCGTCTCACCGATCTTCTTCGTTAGGGTAATGCCCCTGGGGGCGGCTTTAGCTATATCTTGCCCCCAGATTTTGAAAATGGCGAGACCGCCGGCAGTAGCCCCGGATACTTTTAAGAACTCCCTCCGGCTCAGTTCCATAGTTCGGCACCTCCTTTGAGTCTTAAGCCTGACATATAAGGGGATATGTGATAATATTTGCGATAGGGTTTGAATTTAATTTCAGTGAACCGTCTGGAATTATACCCTAAGGGGGTAAGGCATATCAACCCCCTGAGTGAAAATTATCGGGGGAGAAATGGCAGAAGAGTCGATATCAAAAGAGGTACTGCTGAAGCGCTTGAAGAGGATCGAAGGTCAGGTGCGCGGCATTCAAAGAATGATTGAGGGCGGCCGTGACTGTGAGAGCGTGATAACACAGCTCACTGCCGTGCGCTCAGCCATTGAAAGTGTGGGGGCACTGGTGCTGAACAATTACATGGACTTCTGCTTCCGGGAGACAGACCAGACGCAGTCTGCTGGCATTTGCGCTCTGGCGCGGGCTATTTCTATCTGGGGAAGGGTGCATGTCGGCGATAGCGGGCGTTAGGCTGCATGTATCCGCTTGCCCGCAGTGAAGGCGGTGCCGGTGTGTCCCCTGTGTTGAGAAGCAGGCCGTACCGGTAAATTGAACAGGTATAAAACAACACGATGCCCGAATTGGGTGGCGGGCATCGTATTTTGAGGAATAATGGAGTTTCTGCGCCGTCCTTCGCAAAAACTCGTATTATTATACCCTATGGGGGTATGGTATGTCAATACTAAAAAATCAAATTTATTCTGAGGTTGAGTCCGGTGCCTGCCGGTATTCGAGGATGTTGATTTCAGTCTAGCCTTTACCCTTTTGGCTCACTGCGAGGAGGGAGGTCAGGGCAGCGATGCCTGCGATTACCGCTCCCGAAATATAGGCCCAGCGCAGGCCGGTTAAGAACTCCTGTATTTCAGCGCTGCCGAAGAATCCCGGGTGCAGGGACGCCGCGATTGGGGCAACATTATACAGTACAGCTCCGGAGATGGCTATTCCCATCACCATGCCCACATTACGCACAGCCGCCAGTACCCCCGAGGCAATCCCCAGGTGCCAGGGAGGAACGCTGCCCATCACGGCGCTGTTGTTCGGGCTCTGGAACATGCCCATTCCCGCGCCGGCAATACATATACGCCAGATAACGTCGGAGGCGTCTGAAGACTCATTCAAACCACTCAGGAGGTATAAGCCCAGGGCCGTGATAATCATGCCGCAAATGGCCAGTCCCCTTGTGCCGATACGATCGGAAAGTGCGCCGCTGAGAGGCGCTATGAACAGCGTGGCTATGGGGGAAACGGCCATTACCAGCCCCACTTTTAATATGCTGTATTGCAGTACGTAGTTCAGATAAAACGGCGTCAGGAATACCAGAGCATAAAGCGCCATGAAACTGAGAAGGGCGCTCAGACTGGCGAAACTGAATCGGCGGTTGGTGAACATTTCCAGGTTGAGCATGGGCTGTGCGTGCCTTCGCTCTATCCGGATAAAGGCTGCCGCGGACATCAGCGCAACTATCAGCAGGACGATGCATGTGGGCGATAGCCATCCCCAGGCTTCCCCTCTATTGGCGTAGAGAAGGATGGTGGTCAGAAAGACAAAGGCGGTCGCAGCCCCGGAAAAATCAAGGCGCTGTCCGGGATTTGTGTCGCCGCGGGGTATGATGCGGTAACCCCAGAGCAGAGCGGCGATTCCGATGGGGACATTGATGAAGAAGACATAGCGCCAGCTAAGGTATTCAGCGATCAGGCCGCCGAGGGTGGGCCCCAGACCCAGGCCTACGGAGATACTGATAGCATAGATTCCCATCGCCTTGCCCCGTTCGTATGGAGGGAAGGCCGCTGTCACGATGGCATAACCCACAGCCATCATCATACCCGCCGCGAGTCCCTGCACGGCTCGAAACGCAATGAGCATCCATATGCTCTGAGAAAGGCCGCATATGATCGAAGCTATTGTGAAGGCGGCCAGTCCGCAGAGGTAGATCCTTTTATAGCCGAGCATATCCCCCAGCCGGCCATACAGCAGTATGAGGCAGCTGATGGTCAGCAGGTAGACTGTCGGCACCCATTGAGCTATCGAGATATCGGTTTCGAAGAACCTCGTTATATCGGGGAGGACGGTGTTGACTATACTTCCGTCCAGAGGACCCATGAAGCTGCCCAGCATTACCGCTGTTAGAATCAGCCACTTTTTTTCATGCCCTTTGATCGTTGCTGAGGGGCCGGGGTCGGTCAAATGCACCTCCGGTCACGTTTAATTTATCTGAGCTGGCGGCTTCAACTGATTCGGCGGAAGTATCTGCTCCGCGTGAAATGCGCTGCAAGGTTCAGCCTGATAAGGCTTCGAACATTGTAGCTTGACGCGAAGGTACGGTCAAATATCCCGGTTGAAAGTGGATTCCCGCCGACAGGGGCGGGCTGAGGATACAGTTGATGTCGTTACGTACTCAAAGCTCTGGTCTTCGCTTCAGGGTTTCGTCCATATTTAGAGGGGTGACAGCGGGCTTTTCCGCTTCGTACACCGTTACCACTCTCTCGAAGCCGCTGAACTCATCGCGTATGGCAGCGAGTACCTCGGGGGATAAGGGCTTTACAGCGCAGGGTCGCAGCGGGGTATCGATCTGCGCCTCGTCAGGCGATAGTTCCCTGGCTATTCGTGCCATCTCCGGAGCGCAGTCCCTGTTTGCCTCAACGAACATCATTTGAAGCGCCAGCTTGCCGTTATACTCTGCCCTGAAGCGCCTGATGCCCTGTATTATTTCGTCCAGAGTATACCTGCAGAAAGGCCTGTTAATTGCCTGGAATCGAGCCTCGTCTGGCGCATCAACCTTGGCTACAACCACATCGGCGAGGGCGAGGTCCCGGCGAACATCCTCTCTGGGTATAAATGAGGAGTTGGTGAGCACCGCCACCGGCAGCTTCAGGGTTGATTTGACCGTATCTATCGCCTTGCCCAGATTGCTGGCCAGGGTCGGCTCGCCTATGCCGGAGAAAGTAGCGTAATCGGCAGGCACATCCTTCACCTTTTCCAGCTCCTTCGCCAGCTCGACCAGTGTTACGAATTCCCTTCGCTTGACCAGAGGACGGACGGTCTTCCCCAACTGGCAGTAGATACAATCGAAGGAGCAGGTATTGCCTTCAGTGGATAGCATATCAATGCCCAGCGAGCGACCCAGCCGCCAGGATGGGACAGGGCCATAGATTACAGAACTCATCGTGATCTACCGGTCCACCTTCATTTCGTATCCGGGTTTTCCTTCTTCCAGGTACAATACAAACCTGACAGTTTTCCCTTCTATCAGGTGCTTTTCACTTACCCTGCGCAGTTCCTTGAAATCCATCGATTCCAGGAACATTCTGAGGAGTTCTATCTTCTCTTCCAGCTCCTTGTCCTCCTCACCCCTCTGCATGTAATCACTGGTAGCCTTTGAGAATTCCTGCTTGGCCGTGGTTTCTATACAGTGAGCAGTAGTTGGAGTTAGTTCGATACGTACCATCAGGCCTCCATGGTCGGAGCCCCTCGCCTAGGCCGGAGATTTACCGGCCAGTATCACTGTGAATCCTGCGTCTGGCGAGTAGCCCTGACGGGGTGCCTCCGTTCGCCGTAACTCACCTGGGCTCTGAAACAGCGTTGAGAGAACGTTCTCTATTGCGAAGCCTGTTTGCTCCAGCAGGCTTTTTACATCCGTATAGCTGTAGAAATTGGCGTATTTGTAGAAACGGTGCCCTTCCCTTTTCTTAAGCTGGTAGTATTGCCCCCAGGGGCTTTCCCGCAGCACCAGGCCCAGCACCAGCCTCCCGCCACTTCCCAGGAGACGGCTGGCCTCTGCCAGAACCTTCGATGGTGAATCGACGAAGCACAGGGTAACGATGATGAATACTGTTCCGAAGGCGCTATCCTTGAAAGGAGCATTCTCCCCTGTAGCCAGGAATGTATCTATGCCTCGATTTTTTGCCATATTGAGAAGCTCAATCGAAGGATCGAGACCGCACCCTATCCCCAGTGCCCGGGCAAAGCGACCGCTGCCGGCGCCGATCTCCAGCCACGGTTTAGGCAGCAGGGAGACGGCTTCCTTGAAAGCCTGGACCTCTATGGCAAAGACAGGTTTGCCCTTCCCCTCAAACCAGGCATCATAAGCCGAAGCGAGCGAATTAAAATCTAAAGCGCTGTGGCTCATCTACAGGCTTCTACAAATTTAGCCAAGTTCAGCTTCCAGGATAATGTCCGGAACAAGCTCGTCCCATCCCAGTGGCATAATATGAACCCCCTGACACAGGGGTCTCACTTGCCGGATAATCCGGCCCGAGATTTCCACTGCCTTCTTCTTGCGCTCCTCCCTGGGTGTATGTTCCATCTCCTGGATGATGCTGTCCGGAACGCTGATCCCGGCCACGTTTTCGTTCATAAACCGGGCCATTGCCGCGCTCTTGAGCACCACGATTCCGGCCATAATGGGAACCTTGAATTTGCTTGACTGGTTTATAAACTGCTCAAATTTCTCTGGCTCGTAGATAGCCTGGGTCTGGAAGAACCTGGCTCCGGCCTCTATTTTCTTCTCCATCTTGATAATCTGGGGCTCCAGGGGATCTGCAGCCGGGGTTACCACTGCGCCTGTGAACAAATCAGGCTTGCCATCCAGATCATGACCGGACATATCCTGCCCCTTATTGAGAGTGCTGGCTGCCTTGAGCAACTGCACCGAATCAAGATCGTATACCGGTTTAGCGTCACTATCATCGCCCAGGACAGGGTGGTCTCCGGTGAGACAGAGTACGTTTATAACTCCTAAGGCCCACGCGCTGAGCAGGTCCGATTGAAGCGCAAGCCGATTGCGATCCCGGCAGGTAAGCTGGTAAACTGGCTCC
Organism: uncultured Dehalococcoidia bacterium; assembly: GCA_964453665.1. Lineage (GTDB taxonomy): Bacteria > Chloroflexota > Dehalococcoidia > SZUA-161 > SZUA-161 > DAOUTY01. The sequence continues at coordinate 44,453 of CAYVQT010000008.1, forward strand.
AGACCTCGCTCGATTAGCTTAGCGCATACGGCCAGTGAGCCAATCCGCATGACCGCGCTCTGGAGATCGGTGACATTTATAGCAACCACCTTGTGGCGTAGACTCTCCGCGTCATGCAGGCATTTCTCCAGGTTCACGCCTTTGGGCGGGCCAATCTCTCCAGTGACCACGAATTTACCTTCTTCAAGCGTTTGTTGTAGCTTGCTCATCCGCTACTCCTCTCTCAAAATCAACAGGGTTTAATCATAGTTAAGAACTTTGTGTTCGCCGGCCAGAGATAAGAAAGTTGCCTCTCCATCTCCAAGGGTGAGGCTCCGGGGGCGGCTCCACTTGGAGTGCCTCTTAGGCTCTATGTATTCCCTCATTTCGTCGAGGCGTCCCAGCGCCCTAAGTCGATCGTAGATGAGCTGCCACCCACAATCACGTGTTCTGTCCACCTCGCACTTCCCGTCTTTCGCTCCCCCGCAAGGCCCGTTAAGCAGGCTTTTAGCGCAGAGCGTTACCGGACAAAGTCCGCCTGTGTATTCAACAATGCATTCGCCGCAGAGTGAGCAATATTCGGTGATGAAACTGTCGGATATGGTCTCTCCACCGAAAACGGTGTCACATCCCGGATGGACCATCTCGCCATCAGTAGCATCCATCACTGTATGAAATCCCTGGCCACAAGCTAGGACCAGGAATGAATCTGCTTCTTTAATCTGCTCGCTGTATTGCTCCTGAAGCACTTTCTTGGTGTTGGCAAGTTTACAGAGTGAAACCCCCGGTGGCTGGGGAACGCACCATCCGATTACATTCACTCCTCTTTTCTTCAGCCGGTTTGCCATGCTTTCTGTCTCGGGTATTCCCCCGGAATGACATTTAGCCGCGCAGTTGTCGCATCCAACGACAAAAACCTTCTCTCCAGGATTAAAGTACTTCATGATCTCATCTATGGGCTTTTGAATCGTAGCGTGCATTAACTACCTCCTGTCTTGTGTACTTGGCCTGTATGTCTGAATAATCTGAACAATGCATTGTCAGACACAATATCGCATATTTCCTCCTTACAATAAGCAACCGGAGATATGGGGTTCGCGACCTCAGCTTCTTCGGTAGGCTCGTTTCCAGGGCTCGTTTTTGTAAGCCAGATAGTCCTTGATTGCCGTGTTGAGGGTGTTTGCTGCCAGTAAAGCGCAGTGAACGCTGTCCTCGGGCAGCCCTCCCAGGGCATTCAGCACATCTTGCTGCCTGATCTTTGAAGCCTGGACTACGCTCTTCCCCTTAGCCATCTCGGTGACCATGCTTCCCGCGGCGATACTGGTTCCGCAGCCATCGGTCCAGAACCTGGCATCCTTGATTTTGCCTTCGCTTACCTTCAGCCAGATGTACATAGTATCCCCGCAGGGGCCGGTAATGATCGCCGACCCGTCGGCATTCGGGAGCCTTCCCACGTTTCTGGGGTTTTGAGCGTGGTCAATGACTGTTTCGGTATAGTCAGCCCAGAGCTCCTTCTGTATATCTTCCAAGGCCTTTTCTAGCTCCGAAGACATGTGATACTCCTTGATAATCGGATCTGCATTTCTATCTAATATTATCCAGCGTTAGCCTTAATTCATCAAGGGCCATTATTACAGGCTCGTAGGCTGTGCCGGCGGTCGGATGGTAGCAAGTGTCGATTAGAGCCAGTCTATCGACTGGTATTTTCTCGGCGATGGCAACAGCCAGTCTATCGATCTTTCCCGCTACCAGCTCCTCTGAGATAAGCTGCGCTCCTACCAGGGTTCGGGTTTTACGGTCGGCGATGAGCTTGATATGGATGGTCTTGCCGCCAAATGCGCGGCGGCGGGTGGCGGTGGTCATTGTGTTGGAGACTACATCCAGGTCCTTTTCCACGGCGTAGCTCTCCGTGAAACCCGCGGTCCCTACCTGGTTGCCAAAGCTCTCCATGACGAAGGGCATAGTGGTCCCTTTGTAGGGTAGTACATTGCCCAGGACTAAATTGGTGGCGGCAACCCTTCCTCCCTTAGCGGCGTTGGTTGCCGTCTGGTAGAGCCTTTTCAGGCCCAAAATTGCATCACGGTTCTCAGCACAATCGCCGATGGCATATATATCAGGGTCGCTGGTCTGGAGGTATTCGTTGACAGCGATACCTCCTGTTTCTCCTGTCTTGAGCCCCGCTTTTTGGGCCAGCGCCGCATTGGGGCGGGAGCCAGTGGCGAAGAAGGCAAAGTCCACCTCCAGTTCCCTGTCGGAGAGGGAAAGCGCCTTTTTACCGTTTCGACTCGCGATGCTGTTTATATTTGCAGAAAGGATCAGATCAATTCCGTTATCCCTCACCCTTGCCTCGATCCTTTCAGCCATATCCCTGTCCATGTAAGCTCGCAGGAGGCTATCCGAGCGGCCAAGCAGGTATATTTTCTCGTAGTTCTTCGCCTTCAGAACAGCGGCTATCTCCAGGGCTATTTGCCCTGTGCCTACTATGGCGGCAGTTGAGTGGTTGGGTATGGCTTCCTCGAAGATTCCGGCGGTTTTTAGTTTGGTGGTCAGGACGAATTCATTCTGGCCGTCTATCCCTGGGATGGGAGGGATGGTTGGGATAGCCCCTAAATCCAGGATCAGTTTATCGTAGTCGTAACTCTCCCCTCCGGCTATCAGTCGTTTTTCTGTCCTTAAGATCTCGGTAACTTCGGTGTCAAGGTAGACGTTTATGTTTCTCTCGCTATAGAACTTCTTTCTGAATACAAAAGTGTCGTTCCATGAAGGCAGGTCTCCCTTGAGGACAAAGGGGATTTCACAGGGCTGGTTTCCTATCTCAGCCCTATCAGTAAGTATGTCAATCCGGGCATTCTTGTCCAGACGACGAATCACGTTAGCAGCATTGCTAGCGCCCCCACCTCCGCCGACTATGCAGACCCTCATTCTCCATCTCCGCTTATCCGGTCTCGGTGCTACACTGCTTTAAGGAAGGCATCGGCGAAGCTGTTGAGCTCCTCAGAGTCATAGCGCTCTATGTTGCCATCGTCACAGAGTTGCGCGAGTTCCGGGTCGACAGGGAATTGCCCCAGCAGAGGAGCCCCTGCGTCAACTGCCATCTCCTGCCCTTTGCTGCTGCCGAAGAGTTCTATGCGCTTGCCGCTGTCAGGCAGGATAAAGTAGCTCATATTCTCAACCACACCCTTTATGGGAATGTTCATTTTCTGAGTCATCTGCACTGCCTTCCTGACCACCATGGCGGCCAAATCCTGGGGTGTGAAGACTATGAGCACACCCGATACGGGCAGTGTCTGCATCACGGTCAGGGGCGCATCGGCTGTTCCCGGAGGCAGGTCCACCAGGAGATAGTCGAGCTTGCCCCACAGCACGTCCTCCCAGAACTGTGTGATGACTTTGCCGATGAGGGGGCCGCGCCAGATAACGGCGTCGTCTTCATGGGGCAGCAGGAGGTTGATGGACATTATCTCGATCCCTACCTTGGACAAAGCGGGCATGATTCCCGTCTCGCTGCCGGCAGGCCGGCCGCTTATCCCGAACATCCGGGGTATGCTGGGGCCTGTGATGTCAGCGTCGAGGATGCCCACGTCGTACCCGTGTCGTGCCAGGGAAAGTGCAGCGAGGCTGGTCAACAGTGACTTGCCCACGCCGCCCTTGCCGCTCATTATAGCGATCACATTGTGAATGTCGTTGACCTCTTTGGGGGTCGCCTCCACAAAATTTATCTCTGCTTCCTTTATCCCGTCGAGACCGGTTGTAACCTCGGCGACTTTGGCTTTAAGCCAGTCCTGTACCTGGGGGTTCAAGGCTGCTGACGCGAGGGTTATGCTCGCCTTCTCATCCGAGACCGCTATGTCGCGAACCAGGTTGAGCTTGACCAGGCTGCGCATCGCGCCGGGGACCAATACTTCGTCGAGGCTTTCTCTTATCTGCTCTTCGCTTGCCACTGCTTTACCTCCTGTCGTCGCTTATCATATGTTCTAGTGGTCACAAAAATTATCGCCTGTTGCCAGCGTCCCTTGTATGTAGTCCAGGACGATCTGCTCCGGGTCTTCGCCAAGGGCACCGATAATCACGTGGATTCGGTTTTCCGTGAACAGCGCCTGAGCCCGTGAACCCATACCGCCGGCTATCACAGCGGACACCCCTTCTTCTGCCAGCCACACCGGGAGCAACCCCGGTTCGTGCCCTGGCGAAGAAACAAACTCCTTGCTCAAAATCGCTTTTGTCGCCTCATCAACATCGATAAACGCGAAATGCTCACAGTGGCCAAAGTGAGTGGCTAACCTGCCATCGGTCACCGGTACTGCAAATCTCATGGCAAGACCTCCGTATATTGTTTTTCCCTACGCTCTGCGACAGGTGTCCCCCGTGGAGCAGGGAGGCTTTTCACAACGCTCTTCTCTGCCGCAGCATGTCGTTCCTGATGTGGGAGCTTCCGTCTTTATCATGTATGAGGCGGAGATAAGCCTCTCCAGGTTTTCGCTGCCGCAGCCGGTACACTGAGCGGGCCGACCATCGGCACCGCGGACGAGTATTTCCGAGACTTTACCGCAGTCCCGGCATCTAAAGTCGTAAATAGGCATCGCTTTTCCCCTTTATCATCTGTCGAGCCTTCTTGAGATAGTCTCCCACAGCATATTTATCTCTCTGGAAACACCGTTCTGGCAATATTCTACCACGGGAAGGCCCCTGACTAGGGCCTCTGTAACAACGTTATCCAGTGGGATTTTGGATACTACCTCAATTTCCTGGCTGGAGCAAAATCCCTCGATCCGGCGTGTATTATCTTCGTTGATGTCGTATTTGTTGACGCAGACAAGGGCCGGGACTCCGAAGTGACGGCAGACGCCGAGGACTCGCTCGAGGTCGTGTATTCCGGATAATGTAGGCTCGGTCACTACGAGAGCCAGATTTGCCCCGGAGAGGGATGAAATAACCGGGCAACCGATGCCCGGGGGGCCATCGGTAATGATATACTTCAGATTTTCACTCGTGGCGATAGACCTGGCATTTTGCCTGACCAGCGCTACCAGTTTCCCCGAATTTTCCTCTGCGATTCCCAGTCTTGCGTGAACCAGAGGGCCATAGCGTGTCTCTGAAATAAACCAGCGTCCTGAGAGGCATTCCTTCATCGTGATGGCCTCATCGGGGCAGACATGATAGCAGAATCCGCAACCCTCGCATGATGTGGAGTCGATTTTGAAATCGCTAATGGCGTTGAAATGACATATATCCTGGCAGAGCCCGCACCTGGTGCATTTCTCCTCATCGATCAGAGCAACCTGTCCGCTCCAGAATTCGTTTTCCTCTCTGGCAGTTGGGCTCAGCAGCAGATGCAGGTCTGCAGCGTCTACATCACAGTCGGCGAGGACCTTGTTTTGAGCTATAGCGGCGAAGGAGCCTACTATGCTTGTCTTCCCTGTGCCGCCCTTGCCGCTTAAGACTACGACTTCTCTCATCCTGTGTCCTCCGGATTATTGCCCGACACGGCTCACTGCCATACTCTTGATGCTGTCGAAAAGTTCGAGGAATTGTCCTCGCCACTGCGGAATACATTCGACCAGGGGTATCCCTCTTGAATAGCAACTGGCAATCCGGGTATCCAGTGGAATGGTGAGCAGGATTGGAATATTTTCCTTCAGGCAGTATTCCTCTACCTTATTGTCTCCGACTCCAGCGCGATTCAATACCACTCCACAGGGTATATCCAGCTTCCTCGCGACCTCTACCGCCAGGATAAGGTCGTTCAGCCCGAACGGCGTCGGCTCGGTTACGAGAAGACAGAAATCGCTGTCTCTTATGGACTCCACTACCGGGCACGATGTACCCGGGGAGACATCGATGATGACCGTGCTTTCATGATCAATATATTCTTTAACCTTTCTGATTACAGGTGGAGCCATGACCTCACCGACATTGAGCTTGCCGTGGGCAAAACGTATGCTGCCTGCGTGCCCTATCTCCACGATTCCCACGTTCTTCCCTACCTCTGTGATGGCATCTTCGGGGCAGAGATAGCTGCATGCGCCGCAGCCATGGCAGAGTTCGGGGAATACAAGCACCTTTTTCTTCATGGCGGCGATGGCATTATAGGCGCAGACCTCCGAGCACTTCCCGCAATGGGTGCACTTTTCTTCGTCCACCTCGGGAATGGGAATGTACACACTTTCTCTATCAGTAAAGTAGGGTTTGAGCAACAAATAGTCGTTGGGCTCCTCGACGTCGCAGTCCAGAATCTGTACATTATCTTCGAGTGACAGGGCTAAACTGGTGGCTACCAGGGTTTTACCCGTGCCCCCCTTACCGCTGGCGACGGATATTATCACTTTATCCCCTTACCATCTTGGTTCCGCACTTAGGGCAACTTATATTGTAGCATGGAGTTCCCACCTGGTGTTGAACACTTGCCCCGCAGTCGGGGCAGACACAGTTACCGCTGGGCCCCGCTCCAGGACGTGTTCCGCCCATTCGCCCCTGTCCTCTTCCTCGTCCACCCATGCCTCTGCCGGAACCGGGGCCGCCGCCCCCTGGTGGTCCTGTTCCATCTCCTCTAGGCATAATAACACCTCCGGTTAAAATTTGTCGTCTTATTTGCCTTTCTTCTCAATATCGTCGAGCCGGCGCATAATCTCGCTCAGCTGCTGACTGATCATTTGAGACTGGGCCTTAAGCGCTTCAAGCTCATTCTCAAAGACACCTGGCCCCGGATTCATGCCGGGCCCCATACCCATGCCGGGCCCCATGCCTCCTCCCATGCTCATGCCGGGCCCCATGCCTCCTCCCATGCCCATGCCTGGCCCCATACCACCTCCCATGCCCATCCCGCGTCCCATACCGCGTCCCATACCGCGTCCCATGCCTCTGCCCATGCCCATGCCCATACCTCTGCCCATACCGGAGCCACCTCCCATTCCTGCGCCGCCTCCACCCATGCCGAAGTGTGCGTCTACGGATGGTCCGGAGATTCCCTGGAACCGTCCCGACTTGTACCCCTCTATGGCGTCTTGGACTTTACCGGAGACGCCAGTGATTATGTCGATGCCTGCTGCCTCCAGTGTCTGATAGGCGTTGGGACCGCAGTTGCCGGTGAGCACAGCTTGTACCCCTTTGTTAGCTACTATCTGCCCGCTGGCGATGCCGGCTCCGCCCGAGGCCATCTGGCTGGAGTTTTCCAGAGCTTCAAACTCCATGGTATCGGTGTCGACGATAATGAAATACTGGCACCTGCCGAATCGAGGGTCTATATCGGCATCCAGGCTGGGACCCGTTGCTGAAATCGCAATTTTCAAGGTTTACCTCCCCTATCGTCTGTCTGAGGGCAGGCACAGAAAGCTCGAAAGCCCGCCCTCAGCGGCGACACTTTGTTTTTACTCTATTCCTGTTCACCCTCCAGGCCCTTTATCCTGGCTTCGATTTCATCGAGCTGCGCTTTTACTGCGCTTGCCTCTTCCTTGAGGAAGTCGAGTTCCTGTTCTCGGCTCATTGGCGGGGCGTACGGCGTAGCGCCGTAGGCCGCTGGCCCGCCGTAGTAACCCGGGTCCCAGGCCCCACCGTAGGAAGGATAGGGTGTTGCCCCGGGTGCATAGGGAGCAGCCGTATATGCTCCAAAGTACCCGCACCGGGGTAGTCCTCCCCTTCCCCTGCCGATGTAAGGCCAGGGAGGAGAGCTGCCTCTAAATCCGAAGCCCATCCCGCCTCTTCTAAATCCGAAACCGTTCGGCATTTTCTCACCTCCTATGTCCGAAGTTTCTCTTTCCTTGACGGCACCGCTATCAGTTCCGCCAGGGCAACGCCAGCAGTGGCGACGTCTGCCCTATCACGGATAGTATCCGTAGGGCATATCGTAGCGCGCTGCTCCAGGGTTGTAGGCACCGCTGCCGTAATACGGAGTACTGTATCCCCCGTAAGGGATAGTCGCGCCGTACTTACCGGCATTAGGCGTCGCCCACCACCATCTGGGAAGCCAGGGGAAATTGCGGCAGAAGGGATAGGGGTTGCCGCGTCCCATGCCCATACCGCGTCCGAAGCCCATGCCCATACCGCGTCCCATGCCTCTGCCCATGCCCATACCGCGTCCGAAGCCCATGCCCATGCCGCGGCCGAAGCCCATGCCTCCCCAGCCGAACCAGCCTCTTCCATATGGCATTTCGCTCACCTCCTCTCATTATAGTTGATTGGCCATTAATTTTCTATTGTTTCTTCATTGTGAGTAATCTGACGCCCTTCATCTGGCGGAAGGTAGCACCCTGGCTGACGTGACGTAACACCGTTTCCGGCTCGACTACCTTAGTGCCCGAGATGACATCCACCCCGTAGTCGAACAGCACGGGCGAAAGCGGGGTAGTGGGTCCAAGTACAATAACATAAGCCTTTGGGCCGCAGAGTTCGAGCAGGCCCTCGATAGTGTGATTGACGAAAGCGCTTCCGGTTATGGCCACCACGTCGGCCTGAGGGATGAATCGCTGCGCCTCGCTTTCGGCGATATCTCCTTCCCGCGGGTGCTTCTCTATCACCCACAGCACATGTGCAGCCTGGCTTAGTCTCTGGGTAAAAGGGAAATGTCCCACAAGCGCCACTTTTCTGTCCCTGCCCTCTTCCGCCAGGAAGTCGGCAGCATTAAGGTCGACACAGCGTTGCACATCTATCTCAAGAAGTGAGTTGATTGTCGCCATGCCTATCGCCGCCTCGAGGCTGCTACCCGAGCGTGCCATCTGAGCCAGTTCAAGCGCGTTGCTGTCCATCAGACTCCCTGCGTCTTTCACCGGTGCAGCAGAGTGGTGATTATGTGCATCGGGGATAACCGATGCCAGCCCGCAGTTGCGGGTATGCACGGCTGTCCAGTAAGGCCCCTGGCGTATTTCTCTCACCCCGGCCTCCGGGTCGAGTGTAGAGAGCAATTCGTCTATTATCCTCATCTCTGCATCTCCCAGCGACCCCTTCCACCGCGTCGCCTGCCCTGGCCTCTCATCCCGCCTCCGAATCCGGGCGCGGGCTGGATATTGGGACTATTACACGTGGGACATATTGTGGGAGGTTCTGTAACCATTGTCTCGAAAGGAACATCCCATTCGTGGCCGTTGCTGCGGCACCTGAAGCGGCGCATCGCCATCTCGAAGTTGCCCCCTTCAATACGTATCGCCTTACCGTTGAGCAGGGCGTCCGCAAGCTTCTTCCGCGCGGCTCCCAGCACCCGGTGGAAAGTGGGACGCGATACCTGCATCCTCTGGGCGCACTCCTCCTGCTCCAGCCCTTCCATATCCTTGAGACGGATCGCCTCCGCTTCCTCAATCGAAAGACGTATCTCTTCAAGTAAATTAAGAGGGACCCCCGCCGGCTTGAAGAAGGTTATCTCGGGGACGGAGCCGACCCGGCGCCACTTCGTTGGTCGGGGCATTGTTGTAAAATTACCTCGTTTACTATGTGAATTATGAACCTATGTCCATAACAACTATAACACAGGGGTATCATCATGTCAAGAGTTTATGCCTGTCGGGGGTAACAGGTGGAGGCAAGTGCGATTGCGTGTCTTTATATCATCACTGAGGAGATAGACTCTTGATATCCATAGCAAAGCCTTTCTCACATGTCATTACCGCGTACGCGGGAATCCACATCCACCCCTTTTTGGATTCCTGCTTCAGCAGGAATGACGTAGGGAGCAATGGCAGTCGCTGGGGCTGGAAGGTAACGAAGGGGGCGACCGCAGGTCGCCCCCTTTATCGATCTCTTTTAAAGACCGTAGAAAATCAATCCCTGTGGCCGTTCATTCCGGCGGCGGCCAGGATATCCGGTACCACCTCTTCCCTGCCGATTGCCATTATATGCACTCCATCGCATACTGAGTCCTTCTTTAACGCAGCGATCATGCGGCCGGCGATCTCGATGCCTTTGTTGAGGGCCTCGCCTTTGGGTGCGCTCGCCATCTCATCGATAAGGTTCTGGGGTACGAATATGCCGGGCACGTTCTCGTTCATATATTTAGCCATCCTGGCAGATACCAGCAGCACTATTCCCGCCAGAATCTTGACGGGGAATTTGCGGGCATATTCCATGAACTTGCCGAAGTTGTCCAGGTCATAGATCGCCTGCGTCTGGATGAATTCGGCTCCTGCCTCGATCTTTTTTTCGAATTTAATAAGCTGGGGTTCGATCGGATTGGCCTCGGGTGTTACTATCGCCCCCGCGCAGAACTCGACCGCACCATCGAGGTCGTTACCTCCCAGGTCTTTCCCGGATTCCATCTGTCTGACTGCCCTGAGGAGCTGGACTGAGTCGAGCTCGAATACACCCCTGGCCTCTTTGTGGTCTCCAACCGGGACCGCATCGCCCGTAAGACAGAGGACATTCCGTATACCTCTGGTATATGCCAGGAGGAGTTCGGCCTGGAGCGCCATCTGGTTACGGTCGCGGCAGGTCATCTGCAGAATGGGCTCGCCGCCTCGCTCTTCTATCTCCAGGCAGCCGCCGATAGAGGGGAAGCGCATCACCGAGCTCTGGTGGTCGGTCACGTTTATTCCATCCACCATGTCCTTGAGTATATCGATATGGTGGCGCATGTTTTCTATATTGGTCCCCTTCGGAGGGCCGATCTCACTGCTTATTACAAACTTGCCCGAATTAAGGGCTTCCTTGAAGCTCTGCGCCATTTTCGCCCTCCTCCTCACAAGATTCTGGTAGCCCGCGGTCTGGGCACCACCTGGGAATTCTTGATAGGTTGATACTTCTTCATCAGGTCCAGCCTGCCCTGTTCCTTGAGGCGATTATAGATGAGCGTCCAGGCGCAATCCTTCTCTTTGTCGACCTCGCATTTGCCGTTGTTGGTGCCGCCACAGGGACCGTTTAGCAGTCCTTTATGGCATGCCGTGATGGGGCAAATGCCCGCTGTATAGCCCAGGACACATCGTCCGCACTGGTCGCAAACTTCGTGAAAATAGCCTGGCCCATCCTCAACACCAATGAATAGCGTATCCAGAGCCGGTATTACTGGTTTACCGTTGTAGGAACCTACCCGCTGCACTCCCATGGCGCAGGACATCACCAGAAGGCAGTCAGCACTCTGAATGGCGCTGTTATTTTCCTGCAATGATACTTCGGTCATCTCGTCGCATGCGGTGGGTATAACTGTCCAGCCGGTAACCATCTTGCCCAGGCCCTGAAGGTGTTCCTTCATGTCCAGGACCTGTTCTCTGCCACCTGTATTGGTCATGGTTGCGCAGGTGCCGCAGCCAATGATAAAAACTCTCTCCAGACCCTCGATCTGTTGCTCGATCTCTTCGAGGGGCTTTTGCCTGGTAATGGATTTCATATTCCACCTCCCGATTGGACAGTCTATTCCTTGAGCGCGTTATGTTTCCAGGTCGCATCTGAGGCATCGCCTGGCCTCTTGCCTTGCTACATCCTCTGAGAAGCCTTGCTCTATCTCTTCGAAAGTACGTTTGCTTTTCTTAGCAGGAAGCTTCGGCATTTGCGCCCTGGGCTGTGTCTCCCAGGATTCCTCAACTTCCGGTTCTTGCCCGGCTGTTTCTCCGTTGCGCCTTTGCTTGAGATCGTACATCTCTACACGAGATACATCGTTCCTGAGATGCTTATCTACTGCTATAGCTGACCTTCTCCCTGCGGCGATAGCTTCGATGATCATTCCCGGGCCGGTGACGAAGTCTCCTCCGGCGAAGACGCCGGGTATGTTGGTAGACAACCTGTTGCTGTCGACGACCAGTGTCTCCCACTTGGTGCGTTCCAGGGCGCTATCGGGGGGAAGGAATGAAAGGTCGGGAGCCTGGCCCACGGCAGCAATTACCGTGTCAGCCTCTACATAGAATTCGGAGCCGGAGACAGGCATAGGCCTGCGCCGTCCACTGGAATCGGGTTCGCCCAACGCCATGCGGATGCATTGCAAGCCAGTTGCTCTCCAGTTTGTGCTTTCTATCCTTGTGGGACTGACGAGGAAGCTAAAGCGGATGCCCTCGGCTACAGCCTCGTCGTACTCCACTTCGGTGACCGGCATCTGATCTCTGGACCGCCTGTAGTATACGTTCACCTCCTCGGCGCCAAGTCGAAGAGCGGTGCGAGCAGCATCCAGCGCCACATTGCCGCCACCGATGACAGCTACACGTTGCCCGATGTTTACCTGTCTGCCTACCTTGACATCGCGCAGGAACCTCAGACCGTAGTGGAAGTTATCGACGTCCTCCAGTTCGCCCGGTATACCTATACGCTGGCTTCTCTGAGCGCCCGCAGCGATAAATACTGCTTCAAAGTCCTCTTTCTTAAGGTCTTCCACGGTGAAGTTCGCATTGATCGGCGTATTGTATTTTATTTCGACGCCGCGCTTGGCGATGTAGTCTATCTCGTTTTGAATAACCTCTGCGGGCAGGCGAAACTGTGGTATAGCTACCGAAAGCATGCCTCCCCCCACGGGGAGGGCTTCGAAGACCGTTACCGGATAGCCCATCTGAGCCAGGAAGTAGGCGCAGCTCAATCCGGTGGGCCCGGCTCCGACCACGGCCGCTCTCTGACTCTTGGTCTGCGGGAATGGTTCCGGATCGGGCAATTCACTCACGTGGTCGAAATACCAGTCGGCGACGAAGCGTTTGAGCGACCTTATGGCTACTGGGTCGTCGAGTTCACCACGGCGACAGCGGCTCTCGCAGGGATGATGGCAGATGCGGCCGCAGATAGCGGGGAAGGGGTTTCGCTCCCTGATGGTCTCGACAGATTCCAGGTATTCGCCCGCGGCGATGTGAGCTACGTACTTTGGTATATTAATACCAACCGGACACGTGTGCTGGCAGGGGGATATCATTAAAGCGTCGCACACCGCAGCCGGACATTTCTTCTCCTTTATATGAGCTTCGTACTCATCGCGGAAATATTTTATGGTGGTGAGCACGGGGTTGGGACATGTCTGCCCGAGGCCGCAGAGCGAGCATTCCTTCACAGTATTGGCTATATTGAGCAGGGTGTCGATGTCTTCATCGCGCCCTTTTCCCTGGGTAATCCTGGTCAGAATCTCAAGCATCTGCTTTGTCCCCAGGCGGCAGGGAACGCATTTACCGCAGGACTCGGTCTGGGTGAAACTAAGGAAATATCTGGCTATTTCCACCATACAGGTGCTGTCGTCCAATACCACCATGCCACCGGAGCCCATAATCGACCCCAGTTGAGCCAGTGAGTCAAACTCCACTGGAACGTCGAGATACTGCGCTGGAATGCACCCACCCGAAGGGCCGCCGGTCTGCACCGCTTTGAACTGCTTGCCGCGAGGAATACCGCCTCCGATGTCGAAGATGATGGAGTCCAGGGTAGTACCCATAGGCACTTCTACCAAACCACTGTTGGCTACCTTCCCCGTGATGGCAAATACAGCCGTCCCCTTGCTTTTCTCCGTCCCGATACTGGCGAACCATTCAGCTCCCCGGTCGATAATAACGGGAACGGTGGCCAGCGTCTTCACGTTGTCGATGATGGTGGGCTTTCCATCCAGACCTGACTGTGCCGGGAACGGGGGGCGGGGACGGGGCATTCCCCGCTGGCTTTCGATAGAGGCGATTAAGGCCGTCTCTTCGCCGCAGACAAAGGCGCCGGCGCCCTCTTTGACCTGAATGTCGAAGTCAAAGCCCGAGCCAAGGATATTCTTCCCCAGAAATCCTCTCTCCCGGGCCTGTTCCAGGGCTATGCGAAATCGGCTGACCGCCAGTGGATATTCGGCACGGACATAAATATAGCCCTGGGTTGCTCCCATACCGTATCCGGCGATGGTCAACCCTTCGATAACCGCGTTCGGGTCTGCCTCAAGGATCGAGCGGTCCATGAAAGCCCCGGGGTCACCTTCGTCGGCATTGCAGATAACGTATTTCTGATCATTGGGGGAGTTGCGACAGAACTGCCATTTGCGTGCCGTAGGAAAACCGGCGCCACCTCTTCCCCGGAGACCGGACTTCGCGACCTCATCGATAACTGCTTCGGGTGTCATCTTGACCAGGGCCTTCTTCAGCGCCTTGTACCCACCATGAGCGATGTAGTCTTCGATTTTCTCGGGATTAATGTGCCCGCAATTTCTCAGGATTATGCGCTGCTGTCCCTTATAGAATTTTATATCCGAATACAGCGGTATCGCCTGACCGGTCACGGGATCGCGGTAGAAAAGACGCTCAACGGGCTTGTCATTTTGGAGATGGGAACCAACGATCTCCGGAGCATCACCAGCCTCGACATGGGTATAGAAAATGCCATCGGGCTCGACCACGACGTTGGGGCCCTGCTCGCAGAAGCCGTGACAGCCGGTGAAGTCTATGCTTGTTCCTTCTAACCGCTGGCGCTCTACCTCCTCCTTGAGCGCATCGTAGACGGCGCCTGAACCGGCCGAGAAACAACCTGTTCCCTGGCAGACAAAGACTGTGCGATGGTTCTGCATGCTATCCACCGCCTTTCCTGTCCCCGAACAGTTGCGCCACCTTCTTGGGATTCATGTTTCCGTGAGTTTCCTTTCCGATAACTATGTTAGGGGCCAGGGCGCAGACACCTATGCAGGCTACGGTTTCCAGTGTGTACTCAAAGTCGGGGCTGGTCTCGCCCTCTTCAAGGTCGAGATTCTGCTTCACCAATTTGAGTATTGTCTTGCCACCGCGAACGTGGCAGGCCGTACCCCGACACACCCTGACTACCTTCCTCCCTCGCGGAGAAGTATAGAGCTGTTCGTAGAAGGTAATTACCCCCTGCACCTCGGAGGGGAATAATTTGAAGGCCCGGGCTATGGGATTGATAGCCTCTGGGGGAATATACCCGAACTCTTCCTGTATCTTCTGTAGTAGAGGAATTAAGGGCCACTTCTGGTCTTTGTAACTGGTTATTATTCCATCTATCTGTTTGGGATCGGGTTCTGGCATTTGTTGTACCTTATCCACGAGGCTAGGTCCTTTCCAGCTTTACGGCACACGCTTTAAGTGCAGGGCTTTTTGCCCAGGGATCGAGGGCGACGCCAAACAGTTGATTGGTCGGGGTTGACGGGAAGGAAAGAGGCAGGAAGACTGTCCCATCGGGAAGTGCGTCGGTTATTTTAGCCACGGCGGTTAAATCACCTGAGGGCGAGATGACCCTGACCCCATCACCATCACTGATCCCGAATTGCGAGGCGTCCGCCTCACCAATTTCCAGGTAAGCTTCTGGAGAGAATTCGCTCAACCGTGGCGACCTGGAGCTTCTGGAACCAGTACCGGAGTGGTACAGTATGCTTCCGGTCAGCAGGGTTAGGGGATACCCGTCTTTCGGCGTTTTCACTGGCTCATATTGTACGCGGGAGAAGCGGTCGAATCCGCTTGGGAATCGGCCTTTGTAGAGGCGCCGGTTTCTCAAGGGGATCCTCTCCGATTCATCCCTGAATGTATCCTTCGACTCCAGACCCGTGTAACCTGTATCCTCATAGAGGGGGACCAGTTCCTGAATCTCTTCCTTAACTTGCTGTAGCGAGGAATAGGCCATGGGGTTGCCCATACTGTTCGCCAGCCTGATGATAATTTCCCAGTCTGGCAAGCTGTCACCGATAGGTTCGATGACCTTGCATACCCGCTGAACCCTTCCCTCAAAATTGGTGAAAGTCCCTTCCTTTTCGGCGAAACTCGCGGCGGGCAGGACCACATTTGCCAGTTCCGCTGTCTCAGTGAGGAACATATCCTGCACCACGAGGAAATCGAGGGATTTCAAGGCTTCCCTGGTGAGAGTCGGATTGGGAAAGCTCAAGACCGGGTTCTCCCCTACAATGTATATGCCTTTGACCTTTCCCTCTCTTGTGTGATCAATCATTTCGATGGCCGTGAGCCCGGTGTCAGCGGGCGGGTCGGTGCCCCAGTGTTCCGCAAACTTCTTAATCGCCTGGGTATTTTCCACCGATTGGTATCCCGGTAACAGATCGGGCAGGGCTCCCATGTCGCACGCACCTTGCCCGTTGCAGTCTCGTTGTAGCGCAAAGATGCCTCCCCGGAGCCCAACGTTTCCGGTCAGCATCGCCAGGTTTGCCAGAGCCATTACGCTGTCAGTCCCGGTCAGGTGCTGGGTGACTCCCGCGCCATATACGATTGAAGCACGGTTGGCATCTGCAAAGAACCGGGCAGTGCGAACTACGTCATCACCTGGAACGCCGGTGACCTCCTCCACATACTCAGGTGTGTACTTCTCCAGCCCCTTGCTCCACGTCTCATAGTTATCTGTTTTTCTGGTTACGAACTCCTCGTCCAGCAAACCCTCGGTGACGATTACCCTTGCCATGCCATTTATAAGCGCCAAGTCGGTCCCGACTTTCGGTCTCAGCCAGATGTGGGCAAACGAAGAGAGCTTAATTTGCCGGGGATCTACGAGCAGCAGCATGGCGCCTTTATTTCTGGCTGCACGCTTCACAGCGTATCCCACGGCTGGCGCTGATGAAGTAAGGTTGGCTCCGATGACCATTATTACCTCTGACTGCTCCAGGGCATCGAGCCCATTGGTGGTGCCGGGGAAGCCGACAGCCGACCCCAGACCTACCATGCTCGGGGCACTGTACAAGCGACTGGCATTGTCGATGTTGTTGGTGCCCAGTACAACGCGAGCGAACTTCTGTAAAAGGTAATTCTCCTCATTAGTGCACTTGGAGGAGCCGAGCAAAGCTAAGCTGTTGGGCCCCTGAGTTTCCTTTATCCGCTTGAGTCCGGAGGCTACGGTATCCAGGGCCTCATCCCAGGATACAGACTTGAAATCCCCGTTCACCTTGACGAGGGGGCTCGTCAGCCTTTCAGGGCTGTGCACGAAGTCGTAGCCATAGCTTCCTTTGACACAAAGTGCGCCGCGACTTACTTCTCCCTCTTTAGCCGGTCTTGCCCGCACGATCTGCTGGTCTTTTACCTCCAGGTTGATGCCGCAGCCACAGCCACAAAACGGGCAAATAGTTGATACACTGGTTGTAATTGTACCCCGGTAGACGCGTTTCTTTTCCATCAATGCGCCGGTGGGACATATCGCCACACAAGTCCCGCAAAATGTGCAATCCGAATCTTCGAGCGGGGAGTCATTGAGGGTCGCTGGCTTTGATGCGAATCCCCGGTGAATATAATCAATTGCGCCCTGAACGACGATCTCTTGGTCTGCCCGTATACACTTGGCGCATAGAATGCACTTGCTTAAGTCCCTTTCGATGAAAGGATTGACCTCTTCGATGGTAGCTTTTATGGGGATCCTCTGGAGGTCCACCAGCCCGACCCCCATATCGGAGGCGATCTTACGTAGCTCGCACTGGTTGCCCTTGTCGCAAACGAGGCAGGAATCGGGGTGACTTGCAAGCAGAAGCTTGATTATGGTCCTGCGGCGGTCTTGCACCTTGGGTGATTGTGTGTTTATCACCATTCCCGGTTCAATGGGCGAAACGCAGGAGGCCAGCAGCCTGCCAGAGCGTTCGTCTTCTACCAGGCAGATGCGACAGGCGCCGATCGGGGTTAAAAGGGGGTCATGGCAGAGCCTGGGTATTTCTACGCCTGACTCATGTGCCAGATCCAGGATGGTCATTCCGGGGTGGCCGCTTACTTCGACTCCGTCAAGCGTAATAGTAATAGCTTCCAACAGTAGCCTCCCCTGAAAACTAATGGCCAGATAATATCTGAGTAATCAGACTGTTCCGACTATGTATGAATATGGAGCGTTAGCGCTCAGGTCGAAGCTGGCGTAGGCCTTTGCAGACGCTTTCCAACATAATGTACAGCCCTAATGGCATTCACCAGCTGGGAGCTAGCAGCTCGCTTAGGAATGAATCCGTAAGCTCCTATCTGCTCGGCGGCGAGGATATTCTCCTCATCGTCGTATTGAGATAGCATGACTACTCTGGTTCTTGGGTAATCTTTATATATATGCTTGGTCGCCTCTAACCCATTCATTTCGGGCATAACTATGTCCATTATCACGATATCGGGGAAGAGATCACGTACTTTTTCCAGCGACTCCTTCCCATTCTCAGCTTGACCTATTACCTCGATGTCACTTTGCAGCTCCAGTACGGACCTGATGCCGTCCCTGACTACCGCGTGGTCATCTACTATAAGCACTTTTATGCGCTTGGTTGCCCTGTCCAGAATCGTCTGTGCCCTGGTGGCAAGCGAGCCCGGCTCGATCGGCTTGGATACATAGTCCTCGGCATCCATTAATGCCGCTTCGTCTCTTCTCCACCCTTTTACAAGTTGTTTTTCAGGTGGTGCATCCATGACTATGATCGGCAGATCCTTGGTCTTGGGGTTGTCTCTCAGCCATTGATGCAGTGAGAACGCTTCTCCGCGGGGGCTCAGTGTCCCCAGTATCACCAGGGCGGGGTCTACCTTTTTGGCTGCTTCCTGTGCCTCTGCCTTGGTGGCGGCGATGATAACCTCACATAAATCACTTTCCAGAGCGCCTTGCAAAGCTGAGGCAAAATCAGGTTCGTCGTCTACGACTAGAATTCTCCTCTTCGCCTCTTGATTCTCTCCCATGACTCACCTCCCACTGTCCACTTTGGTTTTTTATGGTAAATCGCATATAACTATCCGTGAATAGGGACTTACCCTTGAATATGTGTGTATCAACCCTTGAATCGGTAGAAATAACCCCTTAATTATTGAAGGATAAAAGCAGGGGTTAACCCGAGGGTTAACCCCTGCTTTGCTTTTATAGAAGCGAAATCGCGAGAATAATCACGCTGGGGCAGAGTTTATACGCTTATGATTCCTCGCCGCAGTGCATATTTAACCAGGTCCAGATTGCTGTGAATCCCCAGCTTCTTCATGAGACTTGTCTTATGCCCCTCAACCGTTTTTGGAGTGATATTCAGAAGCTCCGCAATCTGTCGCGTCTTATACCCTTCCACAACTAGTTTGAGCATTTCCCGCTCCCTATCGGTGAGTTGCTCATACGGATCGTTATTAGCTTCCGTTATTGCCACACTCTGGTA
Source organism: uncultured Dehalococcoidia bacterium (assembly GCA_964453665.1). Taxonomy (GTDB): domain Bacteria; phylum Chloroflexota; class Dehalococcoidia; order SZUA-161; family SZUA-161; genus DAOUTY01. The sequence continues at coordinate 63,366 of CAYVQT010000008.1, forward strand.
GTCTTCAACGAACAGCTTGGCTATGGAAGGAGACAGGTAAGACTCCCCGGCAAATACAGCCCTTATCCCGTGAGCAAGCTCTGAAGAAGCTGCTGTCTTGCTGACGAATCCGGTGGCTCCGGCCTGGATGGCGGGGAAAACATGTTCTTTGTCATCATACTGGGTAAGAGCCAGTATTTTGGTCCCCGCAAATTCCTTACGTATACGGCGTATGGCTTCCAAACCACCCATTACGGGCATGGCTATATCCATCAACACGACGTCCGGCAGTAGTTCGCTCACCTTCTCCAGCCCTTCCATGCCATTGGTCGCCTCGCTCACGACCTCCATGTCCCCGGCTAAAGCCAGCAGGCTGCAAATGCCATCTCGAACGATGGCGTGATCATCTACTACCAGCACCCTGATCTTTCGCATCCTCTTTGCTCCAGTATATCGGCACCTTTGCTATAATCCTGGTACCCTTCCCAATTTGTGACTGGATATCGCATGTACCGCCGAGGAGACTCGCCCTTTCTTTCATGCTGAACAGTCCTCGACCGCGGCCGCTTTCGTCCACTTCAATTGGCCGTGACGCATCAAATCCACTGCCATCATCTTCTATTTGCATTGTGAGTTCGTAAGAGGTGCGCCGCAGGTTAATTACCGCGTTCTTGGCCTGGGAGTGCCAGGCTATGTTAGCGATTGACCCCTGGGCGATACGGTAAAGCCCGAATTCAACTTCTGAAGGAAACCGTTCTTCAATACCTTCATAGTTTACCAGTACGTTGATCCCCATAGGCTGAAGGCGGCTCTCGGCGTATTGGCGGATGGCGGGCCCTAGTCCGAGGCTGTCAAGGGCGGTTGGCCTGAGAGACTTCATTATCTTACTTATCTCCGAACCTAGCTGCAGGGTGATGTTGTGGGCCTGCTTAAGCTTGGCTTTGAACGCCTCATCACCGAAGTCGGAGGCGCTGGCGATATCCAGGAGTGCTTGCATGTTCAGTGACAGGCCGGTCAGCGACTGGCTGGTTTCATCGTGCAGTTCACGGGCAACCCTGCCGCGCTCTTCCTCCTGAGCTTTCAACATGTGACGGGCGAGTCGTCGGTAATTTTCCCGTTCCTTTCTCAAACGTGCATATAACTCTGCCTGCTCGATAGCGACTCCCACCTGATCGCCGATTGCGTGCAGTAGATGCATGTCGTCTTTGGTAAAATGGCGCGGCGAGTGACTGGAAACGTTTAACACGCCCAGTACGGTATCTTTAGCCCGGAGCGGGACGCTGATGAATGCCTTGAGCCCCTCCGTGCTGATCAGATTCAGCCAGGCAGCACGCGGGTCTGTTGAGATATCCTCCACAAGTACAGCCTTTCCGCTTTGAGCTACCCTTCCGGCAATCCCCTCGCCCAGCTTGAGATTCATCTCTTCAGCATATTTGTCGGAAAGGCCGCGATAGACCCGGTAGGTAAGCATTTGGGCTTGCTTGTCTATGAGTAGGATTCCTCCTATACTCCCGTCCATTATCTCTAATACGGTGTCCAGGACAACTTCAAGTATAGCGTCGAGATCGCGCAGCCCGCTGACCGCGGCTGACACCCTGCTCAGGGCTAGGAGCTCGCCGTAAGGTGTCTCAAGTCTCCTTTTAGATTCTCGATCCTTTGCCCCTGATTTACCCGCAGCACCGGCTGATTGTATGTCCCTTTCGTCGGTTGATGCCATTCCTTTAACCTTTGCGATTGAGTGCGATAAGCGTACATGAAGCGTTGGGTCGTTGTCAACCACTGCATCGTGAGCCTGTGGCCTTTGGAAGCAGGCTTTTCCAAATCTCCTGACGCTTTCTATTTAAAGGCCTATGATGAGAACACTGACGGTATTGCTGATAGGAATACCGCCCAGGTTATGGGTCAGTCCCAGTTTGGGGTCCTTTATCTGGCGCTGGTCGGCTCTACCCTGTATCTGCAGGTACATTTCATATAGCATCCTCAGGCCGCTGGCGCCAATAGGATGGCCGAAGGATTTCAATCCGCCATCGGGCTGTACCGGCAGCCCTCCGGTCAGTTCGAAAAACCCCGACTCGATATCCTCTTTTACTTTTCCTTTAGGACTGAACTGTAGATCTTCACAGGTAACGGCCTCCGTGATACTGAAGCAGTCGTGGAGCTCGGCCATGCTTATCTCCTCGCGCGGATTGGTTATCCCTGCCTCGGCGTAAGCTGCTTCGCCGGCGCGAACGGTTGCCTTGACCTGAGTGAAATCGTAATCAGCCCTGAGTTCCCCCTCACTGGGGCATACGGAGATCTGCAGCGCTTTGACGTAGACGGGGTCGGGCCTGTAGTCCTTGGCTTTGTCGGCGGGAACCACGATGGCCGCCGCCGCACCGTCGCTTACCCCGCAGCAATCGAAGAGCCCCAGGGGCCAGGCTACTATCGGCGCGTTCATTACCTGCTCTATGGTTACCTCTCTCCTCAGGTGTGCCTTGGGGTTAAGGGTGCCGTTATGGTGGCTCTTTACCGATACCGAGCCAATCATTCGCTTGCCCTCTTCGGGGCTCAGATCGTACCTGGAAAAATATGTGGTGGCCATCAGGGCAAACATACCGGGAGCGGTTCGATCTGGGTATCTATTGCTGGGCAGACTCTGCTGGTCGGGCAGCCCGCTCCAGCCCGAATCCTTCAGCTTCTCGAATCCAACGGCAAGACATGTGTCATAAGCGCCTGCGGCTACAGCGTAGCAGGCGTTTCGAAATGCATCCGACCCCGAAGCACAGGCGTTTTCCACCCTTGTAACGGGGATATACTGCAGCTTCAAGGGGTCTGCGAGGCAGCGGCCGTCGAAGCCCGATACCCAAGTTCCTCCCCAGGCGGCTTCTATATCTTTGGGTTCAATCTTAGCGTCTTCGATCGCCTCCTTGGTCGCTTCGAAGATCAAATCGTTCTTGCTCATGTCCCAACGCTCACCAAACTTGGTGCAGCCCATGCCGATGATGGCAACTTTATCTCTTATGCCTTTGATATTCCCCATTTGCCCTCCTTAAGTCTAGCTATTATATATTTCAGTACTAGCATCTTATCGGTGTGCACTTCCACCAGTAATTGTGAATGCTTTCGAAGAAATGTACCTGCCTGAATGACACCTCCACCGGCATGCCGGTCTTTACTTCTGCGGGATCGCGGTCGACCATATTAAATATGATTCTTCCGCCTTCCTCGAAGTCGACGGCCGCTATTGTGGATGGCGGGTCGATACTGGCTGCCAGGTTGTCGTGAGAGAAGGAAGTCAGTGTGGCCTTCTTGTCGGCGAAGTTATAGGGCTCGAAGTTGTCCATCGCCTGGCAGATGACGCACACCCGCTGCGGAGGGTACTGCGGCGTCCCGCAGTTCTTGCATTTGACTCCGTGGAGGGAGAGCCCCCAGTCCATATCCCTCCACAGTGCGGGGATCGATATGTGATTGATTGGCGGACGGGGAGGCGCCTCGGTTTCCATGAGCCCGCGCCACTGGACATACTTCAGGTAGTTGGGGACCATCTTCTTGGATTCGAGATGGCGCTTGATGGCACGTCTATCTTTGATCTTGTCGATGCCGTCGGCAACCTTCAACACGAAAACGTCACAGCCGTCGCCATATGATGCGCACAGGAGGTTGTCGCCAGCCTTGGCATCCTCCAGCGCTGCTACCAGCATCATCAAGGAAAGGGCACAGCCGGTGTTACCTACTGTCATATACAGGGGGTCCTGGAGCTGGGCCATGGGGTCGAACCCCATCTTACCGCCGGCCATGCCGAGCAGCCTGGGGTCCGGGGCGTAGATAGCAGCTTTGGCGATATCGCCGGGGCTGAGGCTGAATTTCTGTAGAGCTGCGGCGACTGTTGACGGCATGATACGCAAGTATCCCGCTTCCCGGACAAAGCGCTCTTCCCAGAAGCGCACGTAGGTATCCTTATCCGAGCGCCACATATCGTGGAATTCCTGGAATACAGAAATGCTGCCTTCGATACTTACAGGCCCCTTCTTAGCCACCAGAAGGGCTGCGGCCCCATCACCGAAGGACATCTCCTTGTCGCCGTTTGGGGCCCCTATCCGGGTCTCAGCGCATGCGATTAAAACGTTCCCGGCAGCTCCTGATTCAACGGCATCCACGGCTGCCCTCAGGGCATTGGTCGCAGCTCGGAGAGAGCCGCCGAAGTCCATAGTCAGTGTGTTCCTGCCCATTCCCAGTGCGCCGGCTACCACCGAGGCTGCCTGTTTCTCTTTATATGGGGATGTGGTAGAGGCGAAGTACAGGCGATCGACCTTTTTAGGATCGATGCCGGTCAGGCAATCCCTTGCAGCCGCGACGGCCATCGTTATGCTGTCTTCGTCATAGCTGGCCACGGCCTTCTCCCCGGGTATGGGAATCATACTGTCCCAGGCCTTCTGGATGTCGGGGCGGCTTAGCCGATACAGTGGTATATAAGCACCATATGATGCAATCCCTGCCATTTGCCCTCCTTATCGCAACTTTCGATGAATATTATAGCAGTCTGGACTCTTATCGACAATCCCTGATGCCGGTACAGGCAAGCACCATAGGGTATATTGGATATACTGAGCGGGATGGGCGATGGCTTCAGGATATAGTGGCCGCAATACGCCAGACATTTTACTCTTCAGAATGCCCGGCATTGTGTTGAAGGTTAGAGAGGTTGCTGCGTGATTGCAGAAAATCGATCGATATGAGTGATGCTTAACCTGATCCGGTAGAGCTGAGGTATGCTCGTGAAAACGTGCGAACCTTTTTCTATATGAAGCTAATGCCGGGTTGGAAGCTGAAATTGAAAAGGGAACCTTTCTTTAAGATCAGCTCTTGGGGGTAAGTCCAAATAGAGGCCGATCTAACTATTCAGATGGTATAATAATCAAGGGCTGGTCATACTCTGGCTAGGGAAGACGCGGGAGGTGCTGGAGAGGGTGTAGAGCTGATCGTAACTTAAGGCGGAGAACATGAAAGAGGGGATACCTAGTGGAACTGCAATAAGTTCGGCTGTAATGCGAGCAGTTCACCAGATCCGTGACGCTGAGCCAAAGATCCTTACAGATAATGTAAGTGTGGGCTTGGTTAAGGGCTCTACAGAAGAGGAGATCCTAGCGCAAGATAAGAGCCTGGACCCATTTATCGCCTTGCGTGCTGGACTGGTTCTAAGCAGCCGATTTGCAGAGGACCAGCTTGAGATAGCGGTCGCCGCTGGAATTGAGCAGTACGTAATATTAGGTGCCGGGCTTGAAACTTTTGCATTTCGTCAACCTGCATGGGCAAGAAAAATTCGTATTATCGAGATTGATAATCCTCCAACACTGGAATTCAAACGCGAGCGACTGGCAGCCAAAGGTATTCAGATCCCGAATAACGTCGAATTGTGCCCTATCGACTTCGAACACACCACACTTTCAGACGGACTAGCTGCTGTTACGTTTGACTTCAGTCGTCCGTCCTTCTTCTCGTGGCTCAGTGTAACCCAGTACCTGACTGAAAGTTCAATTGAAGCAACTCTTCGTTTCATTCTAATGATGCCATCACCAACTCAGACAGTATTTACTTTCGCACCACCAGATGAGTGCTTGGACCCAAATACATTGCCTTCATTAAAATTTATCTCTGACATGGCGGCAGCAGTAGGAGAGCCCTGGATAACACGATTCAGACCAGAGCATTGGAAAGATTGGCTTCTAAAGCTAGGATTTTCATCTGTATTCCACTTAACACCACAACTTGCCAACGATCGCTATTTCATGGGACGTACTGATGGTCTTCAGGCTCCAGAGGACGCGCAGCTAATCCACGCTACAGTTTAGAACCGAACGCTAGTCAATAAATCGTAATTCATTCAGAAGCTATGGGAACGTTCACGGAGATGGGCATGGACTACTGTCTCCACAAGACGCAAGAGGTGCTGGTAACGATTCAAGTTTGACCCCAAACTCAGATAAACGTTCGTTTTTTTATACATTGTCAAAGTAGACTATGTGCAAGATATAAGAAAAGGGTTCGCCCGTGTTGAAGGCGTACCTTCATTTTACTCTTCAGAATGCCCGGCATTGTGTTGAAGGTTAGAGAGGTTGCTGCATGATTGCAGAAAATCGATCGATATGAGTGATGCTTAACCTGATCCGGTAGAGCTGAGGTATGCTCGTGAAAACGTGCGAACCTTGTATCTTGGTTTAGTTATGATGGAAACTAGTCAAAGTGGAAACTGGGTGC
>CAYVQT010000009.1:0-24847 GCA_964453665.1 uncultured Dehalococcoidia bacterium
TGCCGCCGGCGGCGTTGATCTCATCGGCAGCCAGGGTGGCCCCCATCCAGTGGTGCTCGCCCATCTGGAACTGCATCGGTCCGATTACGCCTACCTTTATTTCCTTCGCCTCCTCCTCATCGGCGCAACCGACTACTGTCATTACCAGAGAGGCGATCAACAGGATAATAGCCAGCTTGGTTACAGTCTTCATATTATTCCCCCCTTAATTGACTATAGTATGTACCTTTCTGCAATTATAGCCTATACAATCACCTCCCTTCCCCCTGATCAAAGTCAGACTACTCAGCCATAGCCGCTTCAATTGTTAACGTCTTACACGATTTGAAGCTGTTTGTCAAGAGCTTTAGGTACTTTTGGGTAAGATTCAATATGTTATATATACTACGGGCAGTTGCGGAAATACCGTGGCATAATGCAATTATGAAAATGAGACCGGGGGCCGGGGCAGGGGAGGAAGGGCCATCTGAAATTCCATTGACAGCTGCTATCTATAGCACAGCCTTTAGCTCAAGGGCAGATAAATCCTGAGCTATTATTGAGACTCCTTTCAGCCCCCTTCTCTGAACTTTTCCTTTGACTATCAGCCAGCCGGCACGAAACAGGACCTGGCCGCATCTCTCCTGAACGTCGCCGAACACGGTTACGTCGGCTATCCCGGTACCGTCCTCCATTATCACGTAAACCACCCTGTTCCCATTCCTTGTCGGCGGTGTCTGGTAGCGGATTACAGACCCGGCGATTTTAACTGTCCTGCCGGTAGCTACTGAGGGCAGGTCTTTCATCCTGGTAAACCTGTTATCAAGCTGGTGGAAGTCTAAAGGATGTGCTGACAGGCTCAAGGACAGGAGCTCGCGTTCAACCAGCATCCTTGCTTTTTTATCAATGCGCCTGGCTTCATCCGGCAGTTCGTAACGCGGTTCGACATCTTCAAACAGGGGGGTTGTCCCCGTTAACACCCTGTGCTTTAGCTTCATCAACTGTGGGAGTTGCAGAAGCAGCTCGTTTCTCGCGCCGAGGGAATCGAAGGCTCCAACTCTCACCAGGTTCTCCACTATAGGCTGGCTCACACTGGTTCTCAGGACGAAGTCTCTCAGGGACGTGAATTCGTTCTTAGCTCTCTCCGACAATATGGACTTCACCGCTTCATCCGACATGCCCTTTAGCTGCTTAAGGCTGATTCTTATTGCTCCGTCTTCCGCAGTGTAGCGGTCGCTGGAGCTGTTGATATCCAGGGGGAGTATTACGACGCCGGACCTCCTTGCCTCCGCAACCAGGACGCGAGGGGGATAGTAGCCCATAGGCTGGTTGGACAGCAGGGCTGCGAAGAACTCGGCGGGATAATGGCACTTCAGCCAGAGGGTCTGATAGGAGAGGATGGCGTAGGCGGCGGCATGGGCCTTGCAGAACCCGTATGCGGCGAAGGCGGCCAGTTGCTCGAATACCTTCTCCGCTATCTTCCTGCTCACGCCGTTCTTAACGGAGGAGGAGATAAAGGAGTCACGCATCTTCTCCATCTCCTCTTCAGTCCGGTCGTGCGTCATTGCGCGCCTGAAGCCGTCCGCCTCTGCATAGCTCATCCCGGCCAGGTCATGAGCGACCTCCAGCACCTGCTCCTGGTACAGAATTACTCCCAGCGTTTCGCCAAGCGCATTCCTGAGGCCGGGGTGAAGGTAGGTTACAGGCTCGGCCCCGTGCCTTCGCGGGAGATAGACCTTGTCCATATTGGATTTCAGAGGCCCCGGCCTCACCAGGGAGATCGAGACTATGATGTCCTCGAACCGGTCCGGCAGTAGCCTGCCCGCCATCTCCCTCTGTGCCGGTGACTCAAGCTGAAAGGTGCCTACGGTTTTACCATCCCTGAGCATGGCAAAGGATTCGGGGTCGTCTCTCGGTATGCCGTTTATGTCTATGTCGGTACCGCTGCCTTTTTTAATGCTGCTTAGCGTATCCTCGATAACGGTCAAAGTGGGGAGGGCCAGCAGGTCCATTTTGACTATGCCCAGCTTCTCGATATCATCCTTATCGTACTGGCTGATGATGTCCCCTCCACTGGACCGTTCGAGCGGGACCAGGTCGGAAAGCCTGCCGTCTCCGATCAGTAGCCCTCCCAGGTGCACGGACAGGTGTCTGGGGAATCCGTCTATTGCGGCGCACAGCTTAAAGAAATTGGCGAGCTCGGGCTTACTGTAAACAGTGCTCATCTTCAGTTCAGGGAGAGACCCGGCCTGCTCAAGGAGTCTCGAAGCAGACAGGTAGTGAATGCCTCTGCAGGCCTCTTCGATTATCTCCTGCGGTATTTGCAGGGCCTTGCCGACGTCACGGATAGCCCCTCTGGCCATGTAGGTATTGATGGTTGCCACACACGATACGTTCTCGGCGCCGTATTTACGATAGATATAATCTCTCACCTCGTCCCTGCGCCTCCGGTCGATGTCAAGGTCGATATCGGGAGGTTCGTACCTTAGAGGATGCATAAAGCGCTCGAACAGAAGGTCGTACTCGACAGGGTCGACATTGCTGATGTCCAGTGCATAGACAACCAGGCTGTCCACAGCGCTTCCCCTTGCCTGACAGGCTATCCCCCTTTCCCTCGCCCACCGCACTATATCCCAGACCACCAGGAAGTAGCTGCAAAAACCGAGCTTCCTGATCGTGTCAAGCTCGCGCTCCAGGCGGCTCGCGATTCCGGGTGTCAGGCGTCCGTACTTATTTGAAGCCCCTGTGAAAGCCAGTTTCGACAGGTAGCTGTAGCCGGTTTCACCTTGGGGGATATCGAACCGGGGAAAGCGGGGTCTGCCCAGCTCCAGCTCCAGGTTGCATCTTGAGGCGATCTCCTCTGTTGCCTTTACCGCTTCGGGAAAATCCTTGAAGAGGGCGAGCATTTCGTCCTGTGATTTCAGATATTGTTCAACGGTTTGATAATCCTTCAATAGACGGACGGGTATGTTCCGGTCTATGGCGTTGAGGAGCTCCTTCACGGCGTACTCGTCCATTTTCGCATAGTGGACGTCATTGGTGGCCGCTGTCGGAATACGCTCTTCCCGGGCGAAGCTGGCCAGCCTGTAGGTATCGCGCATTCCTTTTCTTGAAGGGTGATGGATAAGCTCGATAAAGAAGGCATCCCCAAAGATTTCTCTGTAGGAGCGCGCTGTCTCTCTGGCGAGATCGGTCTTACCTTTCTTAACGAGGGTGGGCACCTCACCCCTGCCGCAGCCGCTCAGGGCGATCAGACCGCTGCCGTATTTTTGCAGCGTACTTTTGGTGGCCTGCGGGCTTCTGCCCCTGTTCGACAGGTGGGCTTCGGTTAACAACCGACAAAGGTTTGAGTAGCCTTTTATGTCCTTGCAGAGAAGAGTGAGGTGGTGCCCGCCCTCCAGGGTGACCTCCGCGCCTATGATCGGTTTCACGCCCAACCTCCTGGCTTTCTCATAGAACCTTACTGCACCTGTCAGGCGGTCGTGGTCGGTGAGAGCCAGGGCGGGCATATCCAGCGCCTGCGCTTTTTTCAGGAGCCTGTCCATAGCGGAAGCCCCATCGAGGAAGCTGTACTGGGAATGGACATGGAGGTGAATAAAGCTCATCGCTCCGCCTTAATCGAGGACCCTGGAGAGAAACCACTCTTCCCCAAGCCTGCAAAGCTCGTAGATGCCGGCGCTGGTGTTCCTGGCGTTTACGCGGAGGAAGAGGCGCACCGCTTCTCCGTCCCACCACTCGGAGGGCTCTCGCCAGCAGTCGATAACCTCCAGGACTCTGTAGAGACGCTTTCGCCATATGAATGCGGTTATCATGGAGTCCTCGTTCTGATGGACCTTGACCGGTTCACCGATGAGCTTTGACATTTCATTAACCCCGGAGGGGAACTATAATTATAGTAGAACATATGTACTATTGTCAAGGGGGGTTGTAAACAACAAACAGTGATTAACGATGGTAGGGGCAGACCGATGCGTCTGCCCTGAGTATGTAGGGGCGCGGTTACCGCGCCCCTACATACTCAGGGCGAACGGTTTAGATCTGTTTTCAGGAGAATGACACGTAAATGCGTACATTACGAACATCGATGTATTCTTTAATCGCTGTTCTGAGATGTGAGCGACCTGTCATGGCAATTGAAATTGTCATGTCCTATCAACCGGGGTGGCGAAAGGGTGTAGGCTGGCCGATGTCGGCCAGCCTACACCCTTTCGCCGATCTGTGCCGGGACCCTTTGACTTGTGCCGGTGATCAGCTTTGCCCGGAAAGACTGGTTGATATTTAGGGAGAGTTTTTGCTGTCATGATACAAAAAAGGGCGACAAAGGTACAATTTATTGAACTTATGAAGCTAAGGCCCCGTATGATTAAACATTGGACTTTTTAGGGAGCCAGCGGAAAAGCGAGTGAAGAATAGAAAAATTAAGGGACCTGTTTCGCTAGCCGATCTATCTCAATCGCCGGTGCCGGATCGCACCCTCTCTCCATTTCACTTCGTGGCATGACCCAAGTACATGATAGCGGTAGACGGTAGTAGCCCAAATACTGGTTCCAGTCGGTGGTTGATGCGGATGGGGCCCATTCCCGTCATGGAGGCAACTCTGAAGCCGAGAGACTCCAGTTCAACCTTCAACTCGCTGGGTCGGATAAACCTATTGGGGTCATGCATTCCTTTGGGCATGATTCTTAGAATATCCTCCAGCAGAATAACAGCCAGAAAACGCGCGGCCCAGGTCCGGTTGATGGTATCGAAGAAGAACACACCTCCTGGGCGTAGTACTCTATGTATCTCAGCCAGTACCCTATGAACGTCAAGTACATGCTCCAGAACATCCACGCCCACTACCCTGTCCATTGAGTCGTTATCCAGCGGGAGTGATTCTCCTGCGCCAGCAAGGTAGCATATATCCATTTGATGTGTTCGGGCGTGTTTATGCGCTACTCTGAGCACCGTATACCATGGGTCTATCCCAAACACGCGAGCTCCGCGACTCATGAGTGCTTCAGCCATAAACCCTCCACCACAGCCAAGATCGAGGGTATTCAAACCTTCCCAATTAGGGTCAACACGATCGAAGTAGGCTAATCTGGCACGAACCTGGTTCGACAGCATACGAAGGAAGTACCTTGAGCCATCCCACCAGGCTTCAACATGCTCATCGTGGGCTGACAGTTCGCCTATTCTCATCTTCTGACCATTTGCATTAATATGATTGACTAGGGCTTAGTCGATAATCAGTCTAGGAGCGCAAACAACGGTGGATTCACGGGGATACCGCGGCGCACATTATTCCTTGCGCATTCCCGCCTTAGGTTTACCTATGTAGCTCCATAGCCGTTATGGCGAGTGCCTGCCCAGTGCTAACGAGGCAAGCAACCCGGCCAACCCGAGGAAGACAAAACCTGTTATAATCTGTGAATCCGAGAAGTCTCCGGCAAAACCTACACCCAGAAGTAAAGCTCCGGTCAAAACGAGCAGTCCTACAAGTGCTCTCGCGATGTCCATTTCGGCCTCCTATAAAAATGTTTTGCGCATTATAGCACACGGCTGAATGCGTAGGAAGAGTGGAAGCTGAGAGCCGAAGCTGAAATTACCGGTGGGAGAAATGAAACCGAAGAAATGCAGAGGATGCGGGCGCCCTGTCAGAGAGACAGTGGGCGGGTCCGGTTACTGCAAGAAGTGCGTAGCCAGGGCTCAGGCCGAGAGAAAGAGTAAGTGAGAATTGGTCAATCCAGGGCAGGCGCTGGAACCGTATTTACATCTGGTCAGGGGGAGTGGTCCTGCCAGCACCTATTTTTTATTAAGATAAAGCTCGGGGCATTTATAGGCTTGCCCGGACTTATATAAGACGCTGATGCGGGTCTACCGTGATGCTCTTCTCAGGGAAGATTTCCCTAGACCTGTTGGCGGCTGAGCCGGGTAGAGGCCGCTTCGTCCATCAGCGAACCACTCATCGAGGTCATTCTGAAAATCGTCGTACCACAAACCGAGCAGTCCCCTTGAATAGCGGCGCTGCCGTCGGGCATTAAAACCCGTTTCGGTTTTACAATGGGCTTCATTTCAAGGCAGTGCGTGCAGTACATTTCAAGCGTCGCAGGTTGACCTTCATCTTTCTGGACTGCTTCGGTATGCTCGCGGCGCACTAAACGCTTTCCCTTCTGTAATTCTGCCAGTATCTCACCCTGTTGTTTCCTCAACTCGGCAATCTCTTTTCTCAACTCTTTGAGTTTCTCGGAAGTCTCACGCCTGAATTCCTGTAATTGCTTGGATATTTCCGCTAGTGGCTCCATGTCTTGCACCCCCTGCTGACGCTTACTGCAACAGAATAACCGTGTGGGGCTTCAAATGCAACGCCTGCCGGATACATCTTCTTGGGTTTGACAGCAAGCGTTTCCTTTTCAGCTTTCACGGTTTACGGGTAGTGAGAGGCCAGCGAAAGGGACATGATAAAAGGGAAAGTCATAATTTTTCCACCTGGACCAGGGCTGTATTGGTACAGCATGCGCCTCCCGGAGAATATTTGTCATTGGTCAGCACGTTGGCGCATCCTCCTCGATCAACCCCGTTCTCATCGGGTTCATACCAGGCGCCCTGGGGAACATCCACCACGCCGGGTATTATCCCCTGGCTCACTTTAGCCGGGATGATCATCCGGCCCCTGTCATTAAACACCCTGACAAGTTCTCCGTCCTTAATGCCTCTCGCTTTGGCATCTGATGAGCTTATTAATACGGTTTGAGGCAGCAACTCCTGTAACCAGGGTACTTTGTGAAATTGTGAATGCGCTCGTCCCTTGAAGTGAGTCGTGATAAGCTGCAGGGGATATTTCTCAGAGAGAGGGTCGTTGGAATCCTCCCATGAATCCATATACTTGGGTACCGGGGGAATCTCCGGGTTATTCATCTCGGCGATTAGCTGCGAATAGATTTCGATTTTACCCGAGGGGGTGGGAAAAGGATTGTTCTCCGGGTCTTCGATCTGCTCACGAAAAGCCACGTGAGGCTCAGCGGGATGCATTTTATGGAGTCCCTGTTTCTTGAAAGCGTCGTAGTCCTCGATATACGGGCAGTCTTTCACCATGTCTCTTAGAGTCTCGTCCTCTGTCTTATCGAAGAAGTGCGGTATATCCAGCCTTTTTGCCAGTTCCCTGCATATATCCAGTGACGATTTCGACTCACCCAGCGGCTCGATTGCTTTATTCTGGTATCCGTAGAACCAGGTGGCAGACCACTGGGCTATATCATTCCTCTCCAGAAACGTGCTGCAGGGCAGAAGGATGTCTGCGAATTTAGCCCCGGGAGTCATAAATTGTTCGTGCATGACGATGAACTCAAGAGATTTTGACTTCAGCGCTTCAATGTTCCTGTTTACGTTGAGATACTGATTTGGATAGCTGGTGCCGGCTAAATAAAGCAGCTTGTAGTCCGCGGGGTATCCGCCCGCTTTGCCTTTTAGTATGGCGTCCGCCATTTTCGAGACATGAAAGCTGCCTGCGCCCCAGGGCCAGATCCTGCGGAGCGGCAGCATGTCTTCAGGCGGAGCCGAGTTCGCCTCCAGGAGGTTGGGGATAATATCGGGGATACCCATTATCATGAATGGGAAGGGCACAAGCCCCGCCGGCCAGGAGCGCTGTGCCGCGCTGCCGCCGTTAATACCTATATTACCCGTCATGGCGGAGAGCGTTATAGCTGCCCGATGGTACTGCTCACCCCTGGCGGAACGCCCCGGCCCTATCCCGGCGATGAGCGCCGCCGGTTTTGTAGTAGCGTATGTTCTGGCAAGCTCTGCAATAACCGGAGCACGGATCCCTGTAACGGGTTCGGCCCATGCTGGCGTTTTAGGGATTCCGTCCTCATCGCCCGTTACATAGTCTTTATATTTATCGAATCCGTGGGTATATTTATCGAGGAATCGCCGGTCTTGCAGGTTCTCACTAAGTATCACGTAAGCCATAGCGGCCATCATGGCCGCGTCTGTTCCAGGTCGAATGGGAATCCACTGGTGAGCAAAAGCGGCAGTCGTCTCCGTGTGTCTGGGGTCTACAGAGACTATTCTACAGCCTGCCTCTTTTGCCTGAGCAAGCCACCAGGCAGTATTCGTGTCCTGTATAGTTACCGCTGGATTCCAGCCCCACATTATTATCATGCGGGAGTTCAGGAAGTCCTCACGGGAGCTTTGGGAAGACATCGTTCCGTAGGTGGTCAACTCGGCAAAAGTTCCCCCTTCGTAGGAGAAATATCCCCAGGACGTAGAATAACCGCCCGCCATGGCTAATAGCTTCTCCACGACCATGGCTGCCGTATGAACGAAGTTCATGTCGCCAACCGAGGTCTTAAGCAGTATGGACCGGGGCCCGTAGGTATCCCTTACCCGTTTGATTTCACCCGCTACCGTTTCAAGGGCCTCATCCCACGTGATACGCTCGAATTTGCCCTCACCCCTCTCACCGGTTCTTCGCAAAGGGTAGAGCAGGCGGTCGGGATGATAGACCCTTTGCCTGTACGCTCTACCCTTCAGGCAAGCTCTGGCCTGCGGTTCCTCCCCGTCGTCGGTCTCGATTCGTGTGATAACGCCGTTTTTAACGTGGACCTTGAGCCCGCAGGCCCCGCCGCAATGACTGCAGCACGTCGTCATTATCACCTGCTCTTCTGCCGGGTTTTCTCTCATATTTCACCTCAGGATGAGCTAATGCTATCAATCTATACAGGAGATGTCAAAGCGGGTTCGAGATCGGTAGCGTCGTGATTCCTATCACGACGGGTAATTCGTCGCCACTGGCATTTCGCCCTGAGCGTGTCGAAGGGAGCCCTTCGATAAACTCATGACAGGCCTGTCGAAGGGCCGTTCATGGTTCAACAAGCCCGGCATGAGTAGGGGCGTTTCGCGAAACGCCCCTACCGGTGAAACGTCCGGCGTCTTGAATGTCGGTTGCCCTAAAAATAGCATTTTCATCCTTCTTGGTGAGTACTGCAAATGCTCATGATAGATTCCAGTTACATTACGTGATAATGCATTAAGGCCTACAGCTTCTGCATCAGGGAAAAGGGCCTCTTTTATAGTCTACCCATTTATTTGCGTTCAGCCTGATATATGGTAATCTAAATGAAGAGATGGGGTTTACTGCGGCGACGCAGCTATACAATCGAGGAAAGAGACTGTAAGGGATGTCCAATCCAGCAACAGCTTATATCGGAACGTCAGGCTGGTCTTACCCCAAGGGTGAGGGCACCTGGACCGGATATTTCTATCCTAAAGGCAGGATAAACGAGCTTGAATGCTACAGCCAGTTCTTCAATGCTGTTGAGATAAACAGCACATTCTACAGGCCGCCGAATCCGGGATATGTATATAACTGGGTCCGTAGAGTGCCCGGGGACTTCCTCTTCACGGTTAAGCTGTGGCAGAAATTCACTCATCCGAAGATGTACAGGGAGGCGACGGGAGAGGAAGCGATAATATCTCAGCAGGATGTCGATCTGTTCAACAGCAGTATCGAGCCTTTAATCAAGTACGGGAAGCTGGGCGCTCTACTGGCGCAGTTCCCGCCCAGTTTCAAGAATGAAGGATACGGACCGAAGATATTAAATGGTGTTATTCGTACTTTCGGTCAATATCGGCTCGCCGTGGAGCTAAGGCACCGCAGTTGGAGTGACGACAATAATACAGCTAAATTGCTCAGGGAAAACAATGTCGCCTGGGTGAATATAGATGAGCCCAAATTCAAGTCTTCGCTGTCGGAGGACGTGCCTGTGACGTCGGATACGGCCTATTTCCGCTTTCATGGCAGGAATGCTGAGATGTGGTGGTCGGGGGATAACGAGACACGATACAAGTATCTTTATTCATCCGAGGAAATCGAAGAATAGGCGGGCAAAGTGAAGTCGGCTGCCAAGCAGACCGGGATACTCTTCGCATTTTTCAACAACCACTGGCAGGGATATGCGCCCCGCAATGCGGTTGATATGATGGGTGCTCTGCAGTTGCCTTTTAAAGAACCACCTGTACAAATACCTATGAAAGACGGGGAACTGCCGCAAAGGGAAGATAGATGACAGCAACCATTTACTCTATTCTTCACATTACCTTTTAGATTTTCCGTCCGGTTCCTTTGATATACCACTGGTGTCGCGACACGTTGCATAATTGACGCCCGCTAATACGGCTGATAGAATTCCCTTAAAGGATAATGTGCATTGTTTACGCCTGGAGTTGGTCGACCTGTGTAGTTTACCCGTGAAAAAGTCCGGCATGTGTGAGAGAAGTAACTGGATTTGATATACGCTGGATGTGATTTAGGGATTCTTTCGGCAAAGGTAGCCATTGTTGAAAACGGTGATATCCTTGCATTTGAGATACTTCCTTATAGAAGCCTCCCCAGGCAGGCTGCGGTTGAGGCAATGGAGAGGGCCCTGGATAAGGCGGGCATATCTGCGAAGCAGGTAGACTACTGCCTTTCTACCGGGTTTGGCAAAAAGGCAGTCCCCTATACCGATGATATCGCTCCCGATGTGATGTGCCTTCACCGGGCGGTCAGGAAACTGAATCCCCGGGTAAGAACGGTCATAGATGTCGGCGGGCATACTTTCACGGCCTTCAATATCGACGACAATGGAAAAATAACAGAGTCCGCCATCACCGATAAGTGTGCCGCTGGAACGGGGAAGTTCATCGAAGTCATGGCAAAGGCCCTGGAGATGCCGCTTGAGGAGTTGAGTGAGGCATCGCTATCCTCGAACAATCCCCTCCGCATAACCAGTCAATGTGTTATACTCGCCGAGAGCGACGTTATCTCCTACGTCAACGATGGCTATGACCCTTATGATATCTTTGCTGGAATTGCTTTAACCGTAGCTGACAAGATAGCGGGTCTTATCAGAAGAGTAAGTGTGAATGAGGAAGTGGCGATGGTGGGTGGAGTAGCTAAGAACAGTATCGTGGTAAGGGATTTTGAAGGAGTGCTGGGCCTGAAGCTTGCCGATCTTGTTGGAGTCGACCCTCAGATTATAGGGGCTTTCGGCGCTGCGCTCATGGCTGAAGAAGAACGGCCTGCTTCATAATGAAATCACAGGTAATTCCTAGCCGTAATTTTTCATAAACAGGTTTTTTCAAACTTCGATTCGGTTAAGGACAGCGGGAAAATGGTTGTTGCAGGATGCGATATTGGCGCTCTGACCGCTAAAGCTGTGGTCATGAGGAATGGTGATATCCTGGGCTATGAGATAATCAGGTCAAGAGCAAAGGCTGTTCAGTCGGCAACTAATGTCATGGATAAACTGCTCGGTAAGCTTGGCCTCTCCTATGCGGATATCGACTACTGCGTTAGCACGGGGTATGGGCGTAACATCATACCTTTTTCTCATGACAATGTAAGCGAGATATCATGCCACGGGAAGGGCGCCAGTTGGCTTGTCCCCTCTATAAGGACGATCATCGACGGTGGGGGGCAGGATTGTAAGGCGATAAGGGTGGACGAGAAGGGCAATGTCGAGGACTTTCGTATGAACACGAAATGTGCCGCCGGGACGGGGAGGTCTCTGGAGCTCATGGCTGAAGGTCTCGGCGTTGAAGTCTCTCAACTCGGGCCTCTCTCGCTTGAGGCGTCTGACCCTGTTGTGTTACAGGAGCCCTGCTGCATCATAACCGAAATTGAGATCAGGCACCTGGTTCTGGAAGGAAGAGACAGCGCCGACATCGCTGCCGGGATCAGCGATATCACCGCCCGCCGTATGCTTCATTTAGCACGCAATCTGGGTATTAAAAAAGACATCGCAATCACAGGCGGCATTTCCAAGAACGTCGGTATAGTAGACTGCCTTGAGAGAGCGCTTAAAACAAAGCTTGTGCAGTTCCCGGAAGACCCTCAAATTGTGGGAGCGCTGGGAGCGGCCATTTTAGCTGCCGATAGGGCCGGAAATTTAAGCTAAGGTACTGCTGCGCTGGAGAGGTTGGGGTGATAGATGGTGCCGGATACGGTTAAAAAGCGGCTGCGCCTTCCCAGGCTGGGACAGATTGGTTACGTGGTAACCGATGTGAACGAAACCATGTCCTATTATAAAGACACATTTGGAGTGGGCCCCTGGATATTATCGGATACGAAGCCTGAGCCCTGCATTGAGAATGAAAAGGAGGTGCACCCGGTGCTGAGAATAGCGCTTGCGTCCGTTGGCCCGGTCCAGATGGAGCTTATTCAGATACTGGAAGGTGAGAGTTACCACCTGAATCACCTCAAGGAATCCAAAGGCGGATTGCATCACCTGGGTTTTATGGTCCGGGATCTGGACAGGAGACTCGATGCCTGCCGGGAAATGGGTATAGGCATACTGCAACGGGGGACGATAAAGGATGTTGGCATGACGATAGATTATGCGTATTTAGACACTGTTGATGAGGCAGGCGTCATCATTGAGTTCATACAGTGGCGCATCGGCCCGATACCCATGCCGATAAACAGGTTGGTGCATAATCTGGTTTGCTGGGCCGGTTCCAGGACTTTGCTTAAGGGGCGAGTAATCAAGTAAACGAAAATTTAAGCCTCTTCCCGGGAAAGGCAATTGATATGTGGAGGAAGACCTGATGCCGAAGAAAGTCCCCATGAAACTGGAAGGATTTGACCCGTTCGGTGCCCTTGTGGGATTGACCTTTACCAAGTGGGAGGAAGGGCGCAGTCAGTGCGTACTGGAAATAGATGGCAAGCTGCTGAACCCTCACAGCACGCTGCACGGGGGAGCGACTTATACCATGGCGGACTCCGGCATGGGGGCAACGCTTTACTCTTGCATTGACGAAGACGAGCTGTGTGCGACCATAGAAATCAAAATCGTCTATTTCAAAGCAGTGACTTCCGGCACTCTCACCTGTGATACGAGACTTGTTCACAGAAGTAAGAGAATTGCTACGCTGGAGTCAGAGATAAGGCAGGGCGAGCAACTTATCGCCAAGGCGCTTGGAACCTGGTCAATATTTAAAGAGAAGAGAGATTGAGCCTGTCATGTACAGGTTTTTATCCCTTTCCCACATTACATAAAGTAAGGACTTTGCTCTTATCTTCCTCAGGGCCTGCTCGAAATCTTCCGATGTTCATGGCAGTCCGTTGCATGCGTTTGCCTGAAGGTGCATGGTGGTCTTCAGGCGGCAGTATCTTAGCGGCGGCGGACTGAGATTCAACCCTGAATCGCTCGCTCTGGCCCGATTGTAACCAACTTGTAAACTGTTCTTAATCTATCCTTTACATCTGTAACAACTCTATTAATCCTCAGGGAGTACAAAGGTATTGGTGACAGCCGGATTGACTCATCATGCCTGGAGTGCGTTCTTATTTATCAATAAAAAGGAGGCCTGGAGGGCTATGAAAGCGAATACAGAGACGGAAGCTGCGGTGATGGATGCCCTGAGGCGGTTTAACGAAGCTTATGAGAAAAAGGACGTTGATGGCGCCCTGGCACTGCTGGCGCCGGACCCTGACGGAGTCTTCATCGGTACTGGAGCGGATGAGAAGCGCGTCGGCTTAGCTGAGGCGAGGGCACAGTTCGAACGTGATTTTGCTCAGTCTGAAGTCGTATTCTGGGAGTTGGGCTGGCACTCTGTGTCAGAGGCGGGTCCGGTTGCCTGGCTGGCAGTTGACTCAATCATTCGCGTAAAGTTCAACGGTAGGGAGATCGGGTTGCCAATTCGATTGACTGCCGTGTTAGAGAAGCGCGGGGACAGGTGGCTCTTCGTTCAATTGCACAATTCTGTGCCGGCAGCTGATCAGAAGGTGGGCGAATCGTTCCCGGCTTAGTGAAGGATTTGGAGCAAGTCAGGAGAGATACCCGTGCCGTCGAGCGTAAAGGAGATGTAATATGGTCAGGATACTTACTGCGATAGTAGCTGGTATATCCGTGATGATGCTCGTCTGGCTTAGGAGGAGAAGGAGGAGCACTGCGAGAGGAGTCAACTGAAAATGAGAGATAAACAAACTAAGGCAACAGCCTCTATACTGCTTCTTCTGCTGGTAGCATGTGTTGGCATATCAGGCTGCGGCGGGGGGGAGGCGACCCTTTCAGAGCTTGGTTTCCCATCCAGCACCATAAATATAATCACGGGATGGCTGGGGGGCTCCGCTCAGTTTCTTGAAGCTATAGCCCCCGAGGCCGGGGAGTTACTGGGGGTGCCTGTGGTCGTGGTTGATAGGGTAGGGAACAACGGGCTGGATGCGGTCCAGGAGTTCGAGTCCCTTCCCTCGGATGGATACACTCTTTTAACAGTGCTCGATCTCGAGGCCGCCGCTTTTGCCCAGGGAATAATGGACTTCAACCCCGCTGAAGACCTTATCCCCATTATCATTGGCAATATAGCCATCACCCAGATTTACATCCGGGCTGATGAACAGCGCTACTCTAGCTGGAACGAGCTTGTGGCCTATGCGCAGGAGCATCCGGGACTCAAGGTAGCCACCATTGGCACACCTCTGGACATGGAGAATCTCTGCTTGTCACAACTGGAGTCCGCGTTTGGGGTGCAATTCGAGCAGGTTTCCTATGAGAAGTCTCAGGACCGGTATGCTTCTCTTGTTGGAGGGCTGATAGACCTTCTTATTGAGCAGCCTGGCGATGTGAAAGAGTTCCTCGATGATGGTACGTTTAAACCTGTTCTTACTCTATGGGATGAACGCGTCGAGGGTTTTGAGGGTGTGCCCGTCGTGGCTGAATGGGGGGTGGATTTCACTCCCCTGCTGCGCGTACGGGCGCTGGCGGTGGCAACGGGAACGCCCCAGGAGCGGGTTGACGTGCTCAAGACAGGTTTCGAGTCTGCCTTTGACAGCGAAACCTTCCAGGAATATCTGAAAGAACGGATGCTGGACATAGTACCATATCCTGAAGATTCGGCAGCTACCATGAGGGAGCTGGTTGAGACCTATCAGCGCCTGTACGAGGAACTCTTACTTGATGGAATTATAAGCGAGTAAATATTTATGGCACAGGCGCGGCAGGTCAGCCCTAAAACTGCGCATTGGGAGTATACTTACTAAGGGAATGTTATGAATGCCGTTTATTTACAGAAGACCGGGGATAGAGAGGCATTTGTCAGAAAGGTATTCGAGCATTTCGAGATTCGGAGGAAGGTTGCCGGGAAGCGAGTGCTGGTCAAGCCAAACATTGTCTCCAACGAGCCTTACCCCACTACTACTCACCCCGACACGGTGGAAGCCTGCCTTGAGTTGCTTCGAGGGCTTGCGAATGAGGTCATTGTAGCTGATGGCCCGGCATTTGATGCGCGTGATCCTGAATACCTGGTTGAAGAGCATGTATTGAGGGAGAGCTGTGACAAATATGGAATCGAGTTGCTTGACCTGTTAAGCAAAGGGATCAGGAAGGTGAAAACGCAAAGCCTGGAGCTGGAGGTGTCGCTGATGGCCTTCGAGTATGACTTTATTATCTCGCTGCCGGTGCTCAAGACTCACAGCGTCTGCGGCATGACCGGGGCTCTTAAGAACCAGCTCGGCTTTCTTTCACTATCGCAGAAAAGCCACTTACATTACGACGGTGATGTTCACAGAATCATCGCAGAATTGAATCAGGTCGTCAAACCTGGTCTGCATATCGTGGATGCGATACAGACCATGGTAACTACGAACGAGGTCAGGCATGGAGGCAGGACCGTAGCTCTGGGCTATATGCTTGCCGGGGTCAATCCCGTGAGCCTGGACGCTGTGGGGCTGGAGTTGCTGGCAAAGGTCGAGCCGAAACTGAAAGGCAAGCGCGTCAATGATATTTTACATATAAAACACGCTATTGAAATATCCGGCTGGAACGCAATATACGGGCTTATTGAGTGGTAGGGCAATTGTAACCTATTTGTAATCTCCCAGTTATTTTTATATACGCATTATTTAGCGGTTTTTAATCTCATGTGTGTACAATAGCGGCGATGATCCAATTCGGCATCCTGAACGTGCTATCCCGTGACGTTTGAATTACCAAATTTTTGTCAGATTATATGGGAGGTGTCGCTATGTCAGTCTATATAATTCTCGGTAAATATACTCACGAAGGAATCACCGCAATTAAGGACTCCACACAGCGCTTAGAGGCTGCGCGGGGAACAATGAAATCGCTTGGAGGAGAGCTCAAGGATTTCTACTACACTATGGGACGATATGACTTCATCTCAATTTGCGAGGCGCCAAGCAATGAGGCCGCTATGCAGTTTATGATTGAAATTGGCAGCAGGGGCGCGGTTAGCACCGAAACGCTTATAGCACTTCCCGCCGGAGAAGGTGCAGAGCTTATTAAGAAGCTGTCATAAGCCGTTAGCAATTCCCATCGGTTCCCCCTTTTAAAAAGCCTCTATTGGCCTTATCTTAGGTTGCGGCCTGTCCCTGTCTAATGCTGCTCCAATTTGGCCTGATCTTGGATCGTATATGGCCGCGACCTTCCCCGTTTAGACTTCCCAGAGACAATCACCTGCCGTTTGATTATAGGGAATAGTACCTTTTCCTATCTGCTATTAAACTCTTGGGTGATTGTTAACCAACGTTCAGCCATGATAGGCTTTGAGGAGACATGAGTATGTCTTTACAGCAAATGGGGGCAGGGTAATAGGGCCTTTGGCCGTTTGAGAATTGGAGAGTGGCGGGATGTCAAAAGCAAAAGAGAGAAGTGCCTTAACTACTCATAAAAGTGGCGCGCGCAGGACCCCAATACGCAGGTGGATGGAGGAGACACAGCGCCAAGAGGGTAAGTATTTTCGCGCTCTCATTGAGAACTCTATGGATGCCATCGCGATTGTTAATAGCGATGGAACCATAAGCTATGAAAGCCCCTCTATTGAACGGGTCCTCGGCTTTAAACCAGAAGAACTGATTGGCAAAAATATGCTTGAATTCATCCACCCTGACGATGTGCAGTCATTTTTTAAGACCCATGCGATGGTTATCGAGAATCCGGGGCAGCTTATATCCATGGAACTCCGTTTACTGCATAAGGACGGTTCGTGGCGGGTACTTGAGGGTACCGGAAACAATCTTCTCGATGATCCCAGAATCAATGGGGTCGTTATCAACTTCCGAGACATCACCGAACGCAAGCGGGCAGAACAGGAACTGCAGGAATCGAGGGAACAGTACTCCCTGTTGGTTGAAAATCTCGCTGACGCAGTATTCAGGTTCAAGGAGGGTGTAATTACCTGGGGCAATGACAGGATGCGGGAGATGCTGGGCTACGACGAGGGCGAGATGATCGGCGTGGATGTGAACCTGTTTGTATCAGATGAGACTGCACTTTCCAGTGTCTATAGAGAGGTTGATGCCGGACTAAAGGGGAAGGGGCATTTCCACGGCGTAATGAGGGCAAGGAAGAAGGACGGAAGCGTAATAGACATTGAATACAGCGCCTCGCAGGTGCCGGGGAGAGAGCCGATTGAAATCGTCGGTGTCGCCCATGATATCACAGAGCGTAAGCGTACGGAGGAAGAACTGCGGGAGAGCGAGAGAAGGTTCAGGCAGATTTTCAACGGCGTAAACGATGAGATTGTATACACAGACACCGATGGCGTGATACTCAATATGAATGGAAAAAGCTGGAGCATGTTTGGATACGCCCCGGATGAAATGATTGGACGCAATGTTCTGGAGCTAGATCTCTTTGATCCGGATGAATTATCGAAACTGTCTGAACTCATGATGGCTTCCGTGGAACAGGGCGGTGCTCAGAGGCCGCTGCTGGAGGTGCAGATCAGACACAGGAACGGCTACATGGTTCCTGCGGAAGTGAGTACCAGCCTTATAGCGGCAGCGGATGGCACTCCAGAAGGCTATATCAGCATAATAAGAGACATCACCGAGCGCAAGCGTATGGAGGGGGAACTGCTTGTCAAAGAAAATGCTGTTGAAAATTCTATTAACGCTATGGCGATATCCGATATTAAGGGCAACATAACGTATGTGAACCAAGCCTGCCTGGCATTGTGGCGGAGGGATAGCAAAGAGGAGATACTTGGAAAATCCTACTGGGAGTTACTGGAGCTGGAAGATTCCGTTGTTGCTCAGGACATAGCGAACGCAATGATCGCAAACGGTTGGTGGGAGGGAGAACTGGCCGCCAGGAGAAAGGACGGCTCGGAGATTCATGTTCAAGTGCTAACCGCCATAATAAAAGACGAAAAAGGAAATCCTGTTCAGTCGATGTCCTCTTTCGTTGACGTCACCGAAAGAACAAGGGCTGAGGAGGCACTGCGACGTAGCGAAGAGCTTTTCAAAGAACTGACAGAAAACGTAGCAGACACCATCGTTATCATCAATGGTGACGGAAGCATTCGTTACCAGAGTCCGTCTTTTCAACGCATGGTAGGGGAAAAGAGATCTGGCAGTAACCCTTTTGAGTTTGTTCATCCCGACGATATACCTAAAGCATTCGAACTATTCAATCATTTGCTGCAAACCCCTGGCTGCACGGTACACACCGAGATACGTGGAAAACACAGAGACGGCTCATGGCGCAGCTTTGAGGTGGTAGGAAAGAACCTCCTCGACAATCCTGCGGTCTTAGGTATCGTTGGCAACTTCAGAGACATTACCGAGCGCAAGCGGGCGTCTGAGGCTCTGCGGGTATCCGAAGAGAGATTCAGAGTAATGTTCGATAATGCTGTAGAGGGGATACTCCTGGCGCATGCGGGAAATAAGAAATTCCGTATGAGTAACAAGAAGCTTCAGCAGATGTTGGGCTACACCGAGGAGGAGATAAAAAGGCTGGGAGTTATGGATATTCATCCGAAGGAAGAGCTGCATTACGTGTTGGAACATTTTGAGAAACAGGAGAAGGGGGAAATCGTAATCGCAAAGGATATACCTGTGGAAAGGAAAGATGGCAGCGTTTTCTATGCAGACGTCAGCTCAGGACCGATAACGTTGGATGGAGAAGTTTACATTATGGGCATGTTCAGCGATATTACCGAGCGCCGGAAAGCGGAGGAGGAGCGGGAGAGGCTGAACGCGGAGATCGTGGAAAAGAACAGGGAGCTGGAGCACATAGTCTATGTCTCCTCCCATGACCTGCGCTCGCCGCTGGTGAACATACAGGGTTTCAGCAAGGAGTTGAACTACTCCCTTCAGGAGCTGGTCTCTATCTTGCAGAACAACGAAATTTCGCAAGAGGTGCGGGGGAAACTCGCCCCCATCATCGAGACGGATATCGCCGATTCCCTGATATACATTCAGTCGAGCATATTGAAAATGGATTCCCTGCTCTCCGGCCTGCTGCGGCTCTCCCGCCTGGGTCGTGCCGCGCTGAACTTCGAGCTGCTGGATATCAATGAGATGGTGTCCGAAATCCTGAAGGCTAATGAGTACAGGATAAAGGCGGCGAAGGTGACGGTGGAATTCGGTGATCTGCCTCCTTGCACTGGCGACAGCGTGCAGATCAACCAGGTTATCTCCAATCTGGTGGACAATGCCTTGAAATACCTCGACCTCAGCAGGCCCGGTACCATAAAAATCGCTGGACGAACCGAGGGGGGGCGAACAGTCTATTGCGTTGAAGACAACGGTATCGGTATCGCCGAGGAAGATCAGGCCAGGATATTCGAGATATTCCAGCAGCTCAATCCGGGGAGCAGTAGCGGGGAAGGGCTGGGGCTGAGCGTGGTAAAGAAGATACTCAGCCGGCAAGATGGGAGGATATGGGTCGAGTCCGAGCTCGGCGCAGGGAGCAGGTTCTTCGTATCGTTGCCAGCTAGCAATTAACAATAAAGAAGGAGAGAGAGCATGAAGAAGGAGATGGTCATACTTATTGCCGAGGATGACAAGGGACACGCGGCCCTGATTCAGAAAAACCTCAGGCGGTCGGGTATAAACAACGATTTCATTCATTTCAAGGACGGCGAGGAAACCCTGAACTTCCTCTTTCGAAAGACAGAGGAGCCTCGAATGGTGAGCGGTACGCCTTACCTCCTGCTGCTGGACATTAATATGCCCAGGGTTGACGGGGTGGAGGTCCTGAGGCAGGTGAAAGGGGACCAGGAACTCAGGAAAATGCCCGTAATAATGCTCACTACCACGGATGACCCGCGAGAAGTCGAACGCTGCCATAGTATGGGGTGCAACAGCTATGTCGCCAAACCGGTAGATTACGATCGCTTCGTAGAGGCTATTCAGCAACTCGGCCTCTTCCTCATGGTTGTGAAGGTGCCGGGTATCGATGGAGAGATGCAGAATGTTGCAGAATGACCCTGAGGTCGGCGAAACAATTATCATTGTCGAAGATGATGAAGGGGTGAGCCGCCTGATTAAGAAAAACCTTGAGAGGGTGGGGTTTAAAACCGACTCTGCTGCGAGGGGCGCTGAAGCAATCGAAAAGATTACCGGGGATACCCATGCTTTGCTCCTGTTGGATTACCAGTTGCCGGATATGACAGGGAAACAGGTGGTAGAGAGGCTTGGGGAGATGCAGTGCCTGCCTCCTTTCATCATAATGACCGGCCGGGGTGACGAAAGGACCGCGGTAGAGATGATGAAGCTTGGCGCCCGGGACTACGTGGTGAAGGACGCCGGTTTCATCGATGTTCTGCCGCAAGTCGTAAAACGGGCGGTCAAAGAGGTCAGCTCTGAGAGGAAACTGGCGGAAACGGAGGCTAGACTTCGTGAATCCCAGCGGTCTCTTTCCACTTTAATGAGCAACCTTCCAGGCATGGCCTACCGCTGTTGGGATGATGCGGACAGGACGATGACATTTGTCAGCGAGGGATGCCTGGAACTCACGGGCTACCAGAACTCGGACCTTATAGGAAATGAAAAAATCGCCTATATACAGCTTGTAAACCCGGAAGATAAGGAGACGGTGTTGAACAATATCCGACTTGCGCTGGCCGAGAAGTGCTCTTTTCAGGTTCTCTATCGAATCGGTACCAACCGGGGTGAAGAGAAGTGGGTCATGGAAAAGGGTACGGGAATCTTCTCTACCGAAGGGGAGCTGCAGGCAGTGGAAGGCTTCGTGATGGATGTCACCGAGCGCAAGCGGGCTGAGGAGGCCTTGCAGCAGAGCGAGGAGTATTTCCGCTCGCTTATTGATAACTCACTGGAAGCTATCTTGATCCTGGACGGTGACGGAACCATTCGTTACGTGAGCCCGTCCTATGAGCGTGTGTTGGGGTATAGAACGGAAGATCGCACTAACGGGAGTATGTTCGATCAGATTCACCCTGATGATATACCGGAGGTAGCTGACACATTCGCTCAATTCCTGCGAGACCCGGGTGGCAGTCTGCAAACTGAGGTGCGTGCGCTCCATAAAGACGGCTCGTGGCGCATCATCGAAGCCGTGGGCAACAATCTTCTTAACAATCCGGCAGTAAAGGGCATTGTCATCAATATGCGCGATATCACCGAGCGCAGACAAATGGAGCAGGAGTTGCGAGAAAGTGAGGAAAGGTTTAGAGACCTCTTTGAAAACGCTAACGATTTGATACAGATCGTTGATGTCAACGGCAGATTCGTGTACGTCAACAGAAAGTGGTTGCAGACGCTCGGTTATTCTGAAAAAGAAGTCGGGAAACTGAGACTGTCAGACATCCTCCGCAAAGACCGGATACCCCATTGCATGGAACTGTTCAGGAGGGTATGCAGCGGCGAATCGCTTGAAAAAATGCAGACTGTTTTTGTGAGCAAGGACGGCCGTGAGATCTATGTAGAGGGTGATTTAAGCGCGCGTTTCAATGAGGGGGAATTCGTCAGAACAAGGGGTATTTTCAGGGACGTTACCGAGCGCAGGCAGGCTGAGGAAGCCAAGCGAGAACTCGATCGTTTGAAATCAGAGTTCATATCCAATACCTCGCACGAGCTACGTACACCCCTGCAGTCGATCATGGGTTTTACCAAGTTGATGCTGCGGGAAAAGGTGCCTGATCCCGAAACGCAGAGAGAGTTCCTGTCCATCATTGATAAGCAGAGTGCACGTCTCGCCGATTTAATTAATGATTTGCTCGACGTCTCGCGCATGGAATCGGGCAGGTTCAATATCCAGAAGCAGCCCCTGTCGATAGGGGACGTGATTCACGGCGCGGTGACAGAACTCGACGGTATTGCCCATGATAGCGGTGTCGCGATTGTGGGAGACATGCCGGCGACGCTGCCTGAGATAGAAGCGGATGAGAAGCGTATAAAGCAGGTTATAGTAAATCTGCTGGGCAACGCTCTTAAGTTCAGCGACTCGGGTGGAGAGATCACGATGAGTGCGGAGGTCAAGGATGATGAAATTCTTGTCAGCGTCTCTGACCGTGGCATAGGCATACCTGCCGAAGCTATCCCGCACCTTTTTGAGAG
Source organism: uncultured Dehalococcoidia bacterium (assembly GCA_964453665.1). Classification (GTDB taxonomy): domain Bacteria; phylum Chloroflexota; class Dehalococcoidia; order SZUA-161; family SZUA-161; genus DAOUTY01. The sequence goes on from CAYVQT010000009.1 coordinate 22,268, forward strand.
GTTCTATCAGGTGGATGGCTCGATGACGCGCAGCAGTAGCGGCAGCGGCCTGGGACTCTTTATCTCAGCGCAGATCGTTGAAGCGCACGGCGGCCGGATATGGGCGGAGAGCAAGTTAGGCAAAGGCAGCACTTTCAGCTTCACGCTGCCGTTGAGCCCAACAGACTATCAAGGAGGCGGACCACATGAAAAAGAGAGTGTTGCTAATAGAGGATGATCCCAGCGCTGTCAGGCTTGTGAGCTATACTCTGGAGCAGGAGGGCTATGAAGTCCTGACGGCTATGAACGGACTGGAGGGGCTTAATAAAGTGCGCGAGGAGGCGCCTGACCTGCTTGTCCTGGATGTGATGCTGCCGGGGCTGGATGGCTTTGAGGTCTGCCGCCGCCTGCGCGCTGACGAGAAAACTGCGGGGCTGCCTGTTCTGATGCTTTCGGCAAAGGCGCAGGAAATCGACAAGACCACAGGGATCAAAGTGGGGGCAGATGACTATCTCGCGAAACCTGCCGATCCGTCAGAGATAGTGGCCAGGGTGGAGAGTCTGCTGCGGCGCAAAGCTACGGGTGTGAAGTGAATGCTGGCTGGTATACGGCACATTGATTGGGTAAGTGCAGCCAACTGGCTGCTGAAGGGTTGGTTTCAGTGAAATAGTATATTGGAGGAGAGGAAAATGTTGTTTGTCGCTTTTATTGAGACCGATGTGGCGAGGATAAAAGAACTGGCAGAGGCAGCGATAAAGAGAGGCGATGTTGAAGGTCTAAAGACAGTTGGCAGCTACGGTACCCCGGTTGGCAAGGGTGTCCATATCTTTGATGCTGATAGTGAAGAAGCGGTCTTCAAATATTACACACCGGAGCTGCCTTTCCTCAAGAATCTGGAGGTCTATCCCGCGCTGCCTCTGGAAAAGGTCATACCATTCCATATGTTAGCGCTTCAGTCATAGCCGGGAGGAAATCCGGTTGGTCGAGTGAGTTCGTCACAGCGGCACCCGCCGCCTAACGTGCTTGCTTTCGCCCTGAGCCTGTCGAAGGGAACCCCGCTACTTCGCTGAGGACGTCCCTGTCGAGTCATGAGCGGCTATTTTTTTAAATGGGCCTCTCTTTAAATTATCAAAGGATAGCCAGCTACGTAAGGCGAACAAGCCGCCTGCGCAAGCCAAAAGCCAGTATAGCTGCTCCGAATGCTGCCGCCATCCCTATGTATAGACTGGGGAAGACTGGCACACCTGTTCCTCCGGTTGGAGCCGGTGGCGGATTCCCCGGCCCTCCCTGGTCGATGATTATGCCATCGGCAGTCAAATCATCATCTCCCAGTCCGCCATCGACAAGCGTAATAATAATGACATTGTCTCCGTCATCATCGCCAATGGGCGGCAATTGATACCAGTGGTAGGTAGGGTCGGAAGGTGTAGGCCCAAACTTCCAATATTCCGTTCCAACAGGAACAGGGTCATCAAGTATCAGTGTCACCTCAACCGTATCACCGGGAGTTACTCCAGTGATCTCGAACGAGAAGAAACCGTGAGTAAAGTCAAGGTTAGGTTTTCCTTCGTCTGGTAATGAATCTTCATGAATAGCTGTGACTTTCTCAAGATTCGTTCCCACAGGTGATTCTATAGTCACATATTCATTATCAGTAGAATTGGGCAGGGATGCCACATCCTCTTGTGAGGAGTCTTGGATACCATCGTTATTTCCGTCACCGCTGTTGGGAGAACCATTTTCCACATCTTCGGGAATACCATCACCGTCCTCCGAAGTGCCCAGTGTAGTACCACTCGCAGTGTTTGAAAGCTCTGCCCAATTTGACAATTCATCAGCCGTTTTTATGGCAAAATAATATGTTGTTTCTTCAGAAAGGCTTACGACTTGACAAGCTTCGGCGCTACCGGCAGAGTTTGGTGTTGGTGGCGGGATTAAAGGTATGGCCATACTCCAGTTAGCCTCTGTAATAAATGAGGTTGATAACCGTATATCATACTGTGACGCACTACCTATATTGCCGTCGTCACCAGGTGCTGTCCATGCAAGAGTAATAGAGTCGGTTGTAACAATGCTTATTGAAAGATCTGTAATAACAGCTGGCGGCACATTATCGACTGTTGATGAAGGTTCCACCATAATTCCCTGTGCCAGCGTGGGCATCTGGACTCTGAATGTGTCAGTGTCGGTAAATATCTCCGCATTGGCGTCGATCCAGTCGGAGCCGTTCCAGTAGAAAATTCTTATAGCGTCCACGTTAGACACGCAGGAAGGATCGTACCCGGACTCTACAGTTACGGGCCCGGAATATGAAGCGGTGGTTTTAATCTCACCGTAGACCACATCGCAACCAGGTCCGCCGCCGATGAGCTGATACCCATCAGGCACGGGGTCCCACTCAGGTAATGGATCGAAATATATATCCATCGAGGTAAGTCCAGGTGATGAAACATCTGCGAATGTGACGGCGGGTCCGTAATCTGGGATAACAACAGTTACTTGTGATCCGGCCGGGGTGTATACATACCCAGATGAGGGTTCTACCGTAATTCCCTGTGCCAGCGTGGGCATCTGGACTCTGAATGTGTCAGTGTCGGTAAA
>CAYVQT010000009.1:24947-64479 GCA_964453665.1 uncultured Dehalococcoidia bacterium
TAGACACGCAGGAAGGATCGTACCCGGACTCTACAGTTACGGGCCCGGAATATGAGGCGGTGGTTTTAATCTCACCGTAGACCACATCGCAACCAGGTCCGCCGCCGATAATCTGATACCCATCAGGCACGGGGTCCCATTCAGGTAAGGGATCTGCATATGTAATTAAGTAGGTACACCCAGCGGTTGTTACTTCAGGGAAGGTAACTGTGACAGCAACCTCGGTTAACTCTACGACTACAGTCGAGCCGGTGGGCGTATTGTAATTGATGATAAAGCCTGCTGTCAGGATAGCTGTTCCCCAGGGGGTTGTAACAGATACATCCATTTCCCCGACGGTAGCGCAAGGGTCAATGGATATATTGGCCGTTATCTCGGTGGAGCTGTGACAGGTGAAGTTGTTGACTGTTATCTCTGAGCCGAAATCGGTTGATGTGGCACCAGTAAAATTAGTACCTGTAATGGTAACATCAATTGACTCTCCCTGCTTACCTTCGTTGGGATTAGTGATATTTATAGTGGGTGGTTGAGAAACCGAGATATAATCGGTCTTTATCTCCGTATGGGAGTTGGAGGCGCTGTCGGTGATCTTGAGGGCGACGGTATAGGTACCCGTAGCGGGGTAGGTATGTGAAGGGTTAGAGAGGTCGCTGTCGTTATCGAGGTTAATGCCGTCGTAATCGAAGTCCCACTGGTAGCTGAGCGGAGGTACACCGCCGGTTGAGCTGTCGGTGAACTGGATGCCCTGGTTGATAATTACCTCGGTCATATCGGCGGAGAAATCCGCCTGGGGAGCGTTGGTTACCGAGATGCAGTCGGTCTTGATCTCCGTGTGGGAATTGGAGGCGCTGTCGGTTATCTTGAGTGCTACTGTATAGGTGCCTGCAGCAGGGTAGGAGTGTGATGGGTTGGGCAGGTCGCTGTCGTTATTCAGGGTGACGCCGTCGTAATCGAAGTCCCACTGGTAGCTTAGCGGGGCGACACCGCCGGATGATGTGTCGGTGAACTGGACGCTCTGGTCGACAATCACAGCGGTCCTGTCAACGGAGAAATCCGCCTGTGGAGCGTTGGTGACTGAGATGTAATCAGTCTTGGTCTCCGTATGGGAATTGGAGGCGCTGTCGGTGATCTTGAGGGCGACAGTATAGGTGCCAGTAGAGGGGTAGGAATACGATGGGTTGGGAAAGTCGCTGTCGTTATCGAGTTTGACGCCGTCGTAATCGAAGTCCCACTGGTAGCTGAGCGGAGGGACACCGCCGGTTGAGCTGTCAGTGAACTGGATGCCCTGGTCGACAATCACCGCGGTCATGTCAGCGGAGAAATCCGCCTGTGGTGCGTTGTTGACCGAGATGTAGTCGGTCTTGATCTCAGTATGGGTATTGGAAGCGCTGTCGGTTATCTTGAGAGCGACTGTATAGGTACCGGTGGCAGGATAGGAATGTGATGGGTTGGGCAGTTCGCTGTCGTTATCGAGTGTGACGCCATCGTAGTCGAAGTCCCACTGGTAGCTGAGCGGGGCGACACCGCCGGATGAGGTATCGGTGAACTGGATGCTCTGGTCGACAATAACCGCGGTTCTGTCGGCGGTGAAATTCGCCTGGGGAGGAGCATACACGGTGAAGCTATCTGTAAGTGTAGCAGTACCGCCAGGTGTGGTAACTGAAACATCCCTTGGCCCAAGGAGGGCGCCCGCATCAATAGAAATGTTGGCGGTTATCTGTGTAGATGTATCGACGGTGAAGCTATTTACGTTTACCCCTGAGCCGAACTCAATGGATGTGGCTCCAGTCAAATGGTCGCCCGTGATGGTGACAGCTATGGTATCACCCTGAGCACCCTGGTTAGGATTAAGTGAGGTTAGTGTAGGCGGACTATACTCTAGATAATGCAGCACATAGGCCCATTGGCCTACCGCGAATACATCAGAGGATGAACTGCCCCAGACTCCCCATAAGTAGTGGGTCGATGGAGGAGTGGTCATCTCGGTCCAGCTGATTCCGTCATAGTGTAGCACCCCCCAATACCCCCCAGCCCTGCGCCCAACGGCAAAAACATCCGTGGGAGAACTGCCCCAGACCCCGTATAGCTCTATGGGGCTGCTCGTCGAGTCCCACGCGCTGCCGTCATGGTGCATGATAGTGCCGGTACTGCTCACTGCGAACACATCGGATGAAGCTGTGGCCCATAAACTGTTGAGGTCAGCTGTGGTGCCAGTATTCATCGGGCTCCAGATGCTGCCATTGTAGTGCAGAACAGTGCCGGAATCGCCCACAGCGTAAACATCTGTAGAGGAGGTACCCCATAAATCGTTAATACCGTATGTGGTGCCACTATCCATCTGGCTCCAGGTACTGCCATTGTAGTGGTAGATAGTGCTCCCCCCGCTTGTAGCGAAGATATCAGTGGAAGATGACCCCCATATCTGTTTTAGATAAACATTCCCTGGATCGGGGCTGCTCATTGGGCTCCAGGTAATACCGTCATAGTGCAGTACTGTGCCCTTATCCCCTACGGCGAAGACATACGTGGAAGAGGAACACCAGACTCCACATAGGTCCTCTGTAGTGCCGCTGCTCATCTCAGTCCAGTTATTACCATCGTAGTGAAGAATAGTGCCGTTGTCCCCAACTGCAAAGACGGCGGAGGGTGAGCAGCCGGATACATCTCTAAGATCTTCTCTGGTGCCGTTCATATAGATCCAAGTGTTACCATCTAAGCGAAGGACAGCGCCATGCATTCCTACGGCTATGATAAAATCGGAGGAACTGCCCCACACTTCCCAGAACCACATGCCATCGGGATGAGCACTCATCGTCTCCCATGTAGTTCCGTTGTATTGGAGAATGGTACCATTATTACCTCCTCCTACAGCGTAAACATTGGTTGCGGATGTACCCCATACGCCCATGAGAATGTCCGTTGTCCCACTATTCATTGGAGACCAGGCGCTACCATTGTAGCTGATGATAGTGCCATTGATGCCCACCGCATATACGTTGGTTGTGGATGTACCCCACACACCCACGAGAGTGTTTGTTGTACCACTGCTCATAGGTGCCCAGGAACTACCATTGTAGCGAATTATGTTGCCAAACGACCCTACAGCAATAATATTGGAGTCAGAACTACCCCAGATTCCTTCCAGTTGGTATGTTAGGTCGCTAGTAATCACACTCCAACTGTCTCCATCGTAGTACAGGATAATGCCATGGTTATTGGCGCCGTCCCACCACCCTCCAACGGCAAAGACATTGGAGGGAGAAGTGCCCCATACAGCACGTAGATCCTGCGTTGTACCGCTCGTCATCGGACTCCAGGTGGTGCCATCATAGTGGAGGATGGTGCCCGAATATCCAACGGCGAAGACGTCGGAGGCCGAGCTTCCCCAGACGCCAATAAGTCCCTCGTTAGAGCCACTAGTCATAAAACTCCAAGAGGTACCATCATAATGGTAGATCGTACCATATTCTCCAACGGCGAAGACATCTGAGCCAGAACTGCCCCAAATATCATGAAGACTCTCACAGGGAATGGGGTACTGGGCCCCCCAGCCGTCGGGGCTGACGAAATCGGCGGATGCAGGTGGGGAAAGAAGTATAACGGAGATCAGCAGAGACGCAACTAGAACCAGAGGTATCCCTGCTTTCTTCATATGCCTAATCATGCTGGCCTCCTCTGGCCCTGTTTCATCATTTGCAATAAGGCTTATATGCCAATGCCGCGTATAATACATTTGCTGCCGCTTTGTCTTTTTGAGCCGCAGCTTAATAATGGTAGCTGCATTCAGGCGCGGGCATAACTCGAGGCATGAGTAGCTGTCACTTGAGGGATATCGTCAAAAAGAGATTCGATAGTCTGAGGTGCGCTGATTATACCACATTTTGCAACTATCCGCACTTAACTTTTGTTCACTTTTCCTCCCAATCTTCACTTTTCATGCCTTTCCCAACAGTTTGTTAATAACGTATTCGAGTGCATAATGAGTAGCCAGGGTAATAGGAAGCCCAGTAGTTTTGGTATCGGGATACGGATAATCGAGCCGAAGCAGGCGGGAGGCCGTCAGGTATTAATTCTAGGCGTACGTACTAATGTTTATCGAGAGAAATGTTTGGTTTATTGAAAGCTGGAAGGCATGGATGATTTGCCGAAGGAGAAGTTTGCAACGTTTTTCAAACACAGGTGTAAAATTTGCACCTGGTATGCTTTAGAACGGTTCTATTCTAATTCCCCCACCAACGGGTCTGCCGGGGGTGAACTCTTCCCGGCTATCTCTCCTGGCTCATCAATTCCTCTATGTCCATGGGCTCACCCTTCGATGATTCCCTGACAAGTGTGATGGCCCCGATCGAGCAGATATCCTCGCAGACGCCGCAGCCCATGCACTTCGCGGCGTCGACGACGGCCTTCTGCTCATCTTCGTCGAGGCTGAGCGCTTTAAAGTGGCAGGCGTCGATGCATTCGCCGCATCCGTTGCAATAATCGCCTATTCGGGCAAGATAGCCCGAGGGTGCAAGGATGGGAATTGTCCCTTCAAGTATATTCCACATCTGTACTCCCACACAGCAGCAACTGCAGCAGTTACAGATGGCGAAGAACCTGTTGCCCATCTCTCTCTTAAAGTAGGCGCAGTGGACATGGCCCCGCCCGTGTTCCGCTTCAAGTATGCCGACTGCCTCTTCCTGAGATATCTTGCGGAACTTGGGGTTCTGGTCGGCGATGAAGGAAGCACCGGGGTCACCGACGAACATACATACGTCCATGGGCAGGCAGGGATTCTGGGAAACGGCGCGGCAGGCACACTCTCCCAGAGCAATTGACTCGGGGTTGTTAAGGATGATGTCCTTGGCTATCTTGAAGGGGATTACCTGCTCGGGTGTGATCAGGGATAAGTCCTCTTTCTGGGTTACAAGTTGGATAGCGTCCTTCAGGTTCACCACCTTGCCATGATAAATGTTGGTCTCGTAGCTCCCCGCCGCGTCTCCGATTTCCCTTATAGCCATTTTGAGCATCTCGTCGATGCCCTCCTCCTTGGGGAATTCCGTTCGTTCCTTGGTGGGGAGACCGGAAGCCTGGAACGCATGGTGGATGAAGTGGTCGATGTACTTCATGTAGATGTAGGCGTGGAAGAAAGCGTTCTTGTCCTCTTCAGGATATAGATTGTAGAGTTCCTCTGTTGAATCACTCATAATTCCCTCTCATTCCCTGGCGATTAATATAAGATGCCAATTCTACACTACAATAATACGTAGGATGTGCCGTTGAGAATGGTGCTTACCCTTGTTTTATGTTTGTCCGCTTACATGATGTCCGTAAGGTGTCAGCACTATAGCAGGTGGGGGTGACATGGTGTGTATAGCGGTGATAACCTTGCAAAATAGGCTACCTTGCCAGCGAATACGCGATTGGTTTGGCAATGCTGGCCTGAGGTGTGATTGGGCTAGGGCCATCGCTTTATTTGCTGCCGTTATGTCTGAAACGGTCTCGGTGTTAATCGCTGCACAGGCGCCGCTACGGTGGAGTGGTATCGCTCAGGTAAACGGTCTTGATGTTCGCGAATTCCTTTATCCCGTAGTGGGATAACTCGCGGCCATACCCGCTCTCCTTCACGCCGCCGAATGGCAGACGCGGATCCGACTTCACAAGGGCGTTAATGAAGCAGCAGCCCGATTCGATCTCATTTGCTGCGATCCTCTCCCCTTTTGCAGTGTCCCTGGTGAACACGGCTGCGCCCAGGCCGAATCGGGAATCGTTCGCTACCTTGATTGCCTCCTCCTCGTCCCTGACCGGGATAATGGACGCTACCGGCCCGAAAAGCTCCTCGTCATATGCGGGCATACCACTCTTGACATTGGCAAGAACGGTAGGGGGATAGAAGAACCCCCTGTCTGTGGGGATCGTGCCGCCGATGAGGCACTTTGCCCCTTTATCAATACTGGTGAGCACCTGCCGGTGGAGATTGTCCCTGAGGTCACGACGGGCCAGGGGCCCTACATCGGTGTCTTCTTCCATAGGGTCTCCCATCTTCACGGCGAGCATACGCTGTACCAGGAGTTCCTCGAACCGCTCCCGCAACGATTCTACTACTATGAACCGCTTGGCAGCGATGCAGCTCTGCCCGGAATTGGTAAGCCTGCTTGTAACGCACGTTGGCACGGCGGTCTCGAGGTCAGCATCTTCCAGGACGATATAGGGATCGCTGCCGCCCAGCTCCAGAACGGTCTTCTTAATCATTTCACCCGCCTTCCTGGCGACTGCCCTGCCGGCTTCCGTACTGCCGGTGAGGGTGACCGCCCTGACCAGCGGGTTCTCGATAATTGCTTCAACCCGGTCGCTGCTGAGCAGGAGAGTCCTGAAGATGTTCTCGGGAAATTCAGCTTTAAGGAAGATATCTTCTATAGCCAGAGCGCACCCCGGCACATTGGAGGCGTGCTTTAAAATGGCCGTATTGCCCGCCATAAGTGCGGGAGCAGCGAAGCGGAAGACCTGCCAGAGCGGGAAGTTCCAGGGCATTACCGCAAGTATAACCCCCAACGGTTGAAATGTGACAAAAGACTTACCTGCGTCAGTCTTAATTAGTTCGGGCTGCAGGAACTGCCCGGCGTTTTCCGCATAGTATTCGCAGCCCCAGGCGCATTTCTCCGCCTCTGCCCTTCCACTCCCGATCGGCTTGCCCATCTCTTCCGTCATCAACCTTGCGTAGTCCTCCGACTTATCCCGGATAATCCGGGCGGCTTGCTTCATCAGGCTTGCCCGTTCAGCGAAGCTTGTTTTTCGCCAGTTAAGGTAGGCCTGGTGTGATTTCTCGATGGCGCTCCTGGACTCTTCCGGCGTCGTTTCCTCGTACTGTTTTAGCGTTTCCCCCGTTGTGGGATTTACTGCTGTAATGATCATGATTCTTCTTTCTGCATCAGGCGAAGTTCAGAAATACTAAGCACTGATTCCCAAATTCTAAACGCCGTCGAATGTTCAAAGTTCAAAACGCGCTGTCTTTGCTCGTTCAGAAGAACTCGGCGGGCAGGTTGGCCAACGTCGGCCAACCTGCCCGTGTTGGTTCCGACAACGATTTGCTCTGGTTCATTCACTTACTGCTATATCTTTAACCATCTTGAAGAACTCGAAGTCACGCTCCCTGGTACGTAATACCGGCGATTTCATTTCAATAATGTAGCCGGTCCTCTCGTACAGCCTGACTGCCTTTTCGTTGTCGGTCTCGACATCCAATACCAGCCTTGTGCAACCTGCTGCCTTAGCTTCGCCCTCGAGAATTTCAAGGAGCTTCGTTCCGTATCCCCGGCATCTGAGGTCGGGGTAAACCGCAATATTGCTGATGTAGTAATCGCCCTTGTCAATCTGCGCTATAATTGCCCCTGATCTGCTCAGATAGGCTATTTGTTTGAGAATGCCCCATTTCAGATATCTCAATATCAGAAGAAGGCTGCGAATCTCCTCTTTCCTCTTCCGATCATAGCTGTATGCCAGGGCCATTCCCTCTGTTTTCCCGTTAACTTCTATGAAGTGTGAATGCTCGTAGCTAAAACAGCTCCTTGGATGGCGGAATGCCTTAGTCCACACATCCTTTACATTTGCACCGAATAGAGCGGGCAGCAGCTCCGGGCCGGTGTGTAATGCGAGTTCCGAGAAGTCCTGAGCGTCTTCGAGCCTGCCTCTTCTTATGATTATATTTTCCATAGCAACCTGCCTCGCCTGTTTCGTTCGAGTACGTGAGATATTATCATATACTATGGTGGCTGCCAAGACTACTGTGGCTATTTCCGCATTTTCACCTGATGTATTGGTGCTATGGAAGCGGCTATTGTTAGCTATGCCGCTGCGGCGGGGCCGGTTGGGATAATAATGAAGGGCACGGAGCTTTATCCTCCCCGCGCCCTTCACGGTTTTTTAATCCTGTCCCCGAAATATTTCAGATTATTGCCGGGACGCTGAATACTAAATATTATTGCTAAACTATTCCACTGTCTGGAGCAGCATATCTCTCTGCTGAGAGCCTGCCCCCGAAGGGCTCATCAAGATTGCACCGGTCCTGATATTTTACAACCCACTTCTTAATAATAGGTCGAATCTTGCCAAAATTCACGTGTGCTCTTTCAGCGGCGGAACTCCAGGACTTGCCGAGTTCCTCATTCCATATTTCCGGTCGAATGATACCTAAAATCTCATCTCGGGCCGCTAAAACACCTTGATCGTCAAGAGGCCCGAGTTCATCAATACACCTGCGCCAATGCTCTATCAAAGCTGCATTTCCACCTTTTTCGATGATTTCCCCATCGCTGGAATCAATCCTGTACTTAACCCCCCTTATGAAATTCGGTATGACTTCATAGCACGCTACACCCCCCAAATGCAGCCAGACGTGATCTCCTTCTCGTCTTATTAAGATTTTTTTCCATTTCTGAAGAAAAATATCGATTAGTTCTTCGGCCATAAAGAACCTGGTCTGTTCAGTAGACCATCTTATCAGCGGTAAAACCTTGGGCAGAGTATCATACCATGAAATAGGAATTCTCACGGGCAGGGGCATGACGGTTAGTGCGTTCACCTCCCTCACGATATCGTTTTCGCGCATCTTGAATCACCCCCTTTCTATCCTGGATATGAAAGGATGTATGCTGCTTATTATACACGTACTGTTAATATATCGTAAGCGACTATATCTACTATTAATAGTTTTGTCGGTTAAGTCCTTTCCCGGTGTTAGCGAGTCTAATGTTTCGTTGAAGGTATGAAACTGTAGTAAAAGCCTGCTCAGTGCTTCAGACTGGAACAGTTTTTACGATTATATAGTGACTATTTACGCTGCATGCCGGCGAGAACATCCTGGACAGTGATGCCTTCAAAGGAAGCGCCATCCGTTTCCCGGGGAATCTTACCCGTTGGGCAAACGCTGAAGCACTCGCGGCAATCCATGCAGACCCCTGTAGAGACCACTCCATCGATAAATGCTACACGCCTGTTCACGCCCCTGCCAACAAAGGTTATGGCATTGGCCCCTTTAACTTCGGCGCAATAGCGAACGCATAGTCCACACAGTATGCACTGAGTTATCTCAGATTTGAACCTCGGTTTGTCCACACCATACTGGCTTGCGAGTTCGGAGAGAACCGGAGCGGAGGCCAGCATCAACTCCAGGAGCATTTTACGCATCTTAGTAACTTTGGGGGAATCTGTCTTAACAACCAGCCCATCCTCAACATTGTATACGCAAGAAGTGACTAGCCTGGTCTTTCCTTTCTTTGATATCTCCACAGTGCAGAATCTGCAGGCACCATAAGGAGCCAGTTTCTCATGGTAGCAGAGGGTCGGGATATGAATACCGGCGTCACGGGCCGCCTCGAGGATAGTCATTCCCTCTTCTGCTTCAATATTCTTGCCATCAATGTTCAAGCGCACTTTGCTCATTCCTGCTTTCCTTTCTTGCGCACTACCTCGGTGCCAAGAGGGGGCGCTACCGGTACTGGCTCACCAGAGATTTTCACCACGGCAGAGAAACGTGTCGGACACACATCGAAGCAAGTATTGCACTTGGTGCACTTTTCCTGGTCGATGATGTGGACAAGGTTCTTGCCGCCACTGATCGCTTCTACCGGGCAGTTCCTGAGACATATCCCGCAGGCGGTGCACTTGCTCGGATCGATGAAATATGAGATCAGGGCTTTACAGACACCGGCAGGGCAGCGCTTTTCCTCGATATGCGCCTCGTATTCATCCCGGAAGTACCTGATAGTGCTGAGTACCGGGTTAGGTGCTGTCTGCCCCAGAGCGCATAGGGAGACATCCCGGACCACCTCGCATATCTCCTCAAGTAGCTCGATATCACCTGACTCGCCGTCCCCGTTGCAAATTCTATCCAGTATGTTGACCATTTGCTCCAGGCCTGCCCGACATGGTACACACTTGCCGCAGGACTCATCGGCGAGGAAATGGAGGAAATACTTGGCCACATCGACCATGCAGGTATCCTCGTCCATTACGATCATACCGCCCGATCCCATCATGGAGCCCGCTTCTGTTAGCTCATCGAAATCAACGGGAAGGTCAATCAGGCTTTCCGGAAGGCATCCGCCGGAGGGCCCTCCTGTCTGGACCGCCTTGAATTTCTTCCCCTGGCGGATACCGCCACCTATGGTGTAGATGATCTCTCTGAGGGTCATCCCCATTGGCACTTCCACAAGACCGGTATTGTTCACCTTGCCCACAAGGGAAAATATCTTCGTCCCCTTGCTGCCTTTGGTCCCGATACCCGTAAACCAGTCGACACCCTTATTGATTATCAGAGGCACGTTTGCCCAGGTCTCCACATTGTTTAGATTACTCGGCCTATCCCAGATACCACTGACCGCCGTGCGGATGTACTTCGGCCTAGGCTCGCCCACCATTCCCTCGATAGCGGTCATTAGTGCGCTGGACTCTCCGGACACGAAAGCTCCGGCCCCTCGATGTATGGTAACGTCGAAATCGAAGCCGGAACCAAGTATGTTCTTGCCCAGAAGTCCGTACTTGCGCGCCTGACTCAGGGCCAGGGAGAGGTTACTCACCGCAAGCGGGTATTCCTGTCGCACGTAGACAAAACCTTCATGCGAGCCAATGGTATAGGCACCTATAATGAGACCTTCCAGTACGCTGTGGGGATTGCCCTCGAGCAAGCTTCTATCCATAAATGCGCCGGGGTCGCCTTCGTCTGCGTTGACGATGACATATTTTATGTCCCCCGGTGCGTTGCGAGTGGTTTCCCATTTAGCCCCTGCGGGGAATCCACCGCCACCCCTCCCCCTGAGGTTAGCGCGCTTCACTATATCCAGTACCTCCTCGGGACTCATCTCGAGAAGAACCTTGGCCAGCGCAGAATAACCTCCGAGTGCGATGTAGTCGTCGATACTCTTGGGGTCAATGAGTGTGTTGCTACCGAATACTATCCGCCGTTGGTGCTTGTAGAAAGGAATCTCTCCCTCATGCGCTATCCTCTTCCCGTCAGCATCTTCATAGAGTAATCGGTCAATCAGCCCGTTTCCTGCCAGGGTAGTATTCACAATCTCAGGGATATCCTCCGGCTTTACCCCCAGATAGCAAGTCTCTTCGGGGAAGATCACCACTATCGGGCCTCTCTCGCAAAAACCGTGACAGCCAGTGCGTCTCACGTCCAGTTTTTTATGGAGGCCGTTCTTTGAGAGCTCAGAAAGCAGGGCTTCGTAAACTCTATCGGAGCCGAGAGCGTGGCAGCCGGTACCGGAGCAAATTGTTATACAGGGTTTGTTCAGGTCTCTTTTTGATAATATCTTTTGTCTTGCTTTCTCTAGATCAGAAGCCGACTTCAGCCGTGCCATAATCACATCCTTTCGCTACCTAATCGCAGGCACTTACGATCGCCTCGAGTTCCTTCTTGGCCGGATTGCTGTGGTAATCGCCGTCAACCACAACCACCGGGCCCAAAGCGCAGCAACCGAGGCAGTTTACCGTCTCCAGGGAGAACCTCTGGTCAGAGCTGGTTTCTCCAGGATTGATGTTTATGGCTTCTATCACTCTATCCAGGAGACGAGGCGCACCGCGGACATGGCAGGCTGTTCCCGTGCACACGGACACCTGATGGCGACCTTGTGGGCTCAGACTGAAGGCTTTATAAAAGGTGGCAATTCTATAGGCCTGGCTTATGGGAACGCCCAGCTTCTCACAAACCGATATTAAAACGTCCCTGGGCAGCCAGCGTTTTTCTCTTTGTATCCCCAGAAGTATCTGGATCAGGGCAGACTTATCACCCTTGTATTCGCTAATAATCCTGTCCGTATCACCCGTTTCCCGGGCAACCTGCCCCAGCGTCTCTAAAACCTCAGAGATTTCACTGATCGGTATACCCAGCCTGTCGCTGATAAGAGAAAGGGCACCCTCTGAAAATCGGATGCCTTCGCTTGTGAGTTCCCCGGGTCGGGTCTTCACCTTGCTCTTCGCCATGATGCGCTCCTTTGCCATTACCTGTACTTTAGTTTAATTCATTTCAGCCTTGAATTCAAGGCAGGCGTGTATCCGGCAGGGTGGCCTGATTGGATGCAGGAGTTACGTGTGTTAGAATAATCAACGTTTCCCACGCGGATTAATTATTATTGCTAAAGGAGGGAGACCATGTCAGAAGTACTCTTCTTCAGCTACGTAAAATCTATAAATGCCGTAGAAGGATTAGGGCGCCTCATTTCCAGGTCAGGATTTGAAGATGTGATACCGGGCGGTGAAAGCATTGCGATAAAGCTGCATATGGGGGAACTGGGTAACACTAGATATATAAGGCCTGTTTTTGTGCGTAAGGTGGTTGACATTGTCAAGAGTAATGGGGGGAAACCCTTTCTGTTCGATACGGTTGTTAATTACCCCGGGGCAAGGGACACCAGGGAGAAATACCTGCGCACGGCTGCCAAAAACGGCTTTACTGAGGTTAGTGTAGGTGCTCCCGTAGTGATTGCGGATGACGATGATGAGCAGCAGTCGATACCAGTTTCTAATCGCATCGGCAACTGTCAGCTTGAGGAAGTGAAATCCTCTTCCTTGCTGCTCAACTCTCCCTGTTTGATAGTCCTCTCTCATGTAAAAGGGCATGAAATTTCGGGTTTCGGGGGGGCTGTGAAGAATCTTGGAATGGGTTGTGTATCCAGGGAAACGAAGCGAGCGCAGCACTATGTGAACATGCCTCAGTTCAACGAGGAAAGCGACTGCGACGGCTGCGGCAAGTGTGCGGAGGTATGTCCGACAGGGGCAATAACGATAGTTGATGGCAGGCCCGAGAGAGTAGTGGCGGAGTGTTCGTCGTGCGGCACCTGTCTTTTTATGTGCCCTTCTCATTGCTGGGTTTGGCCTCCCGGCTCAAAAGAAACGTTTCAGATATACCTGGGGCACGCGGCAACCGCTGTAGTAGCGGGATACCGGGGTAAGATAGCTTACGTGAACTTTATCCAGGATGTCGTGCCGCTTTGCGACTGCGTTGCGGCCTCAGGCACCCCTGTAGTTCAGGATATCGGCATAGCGTTCTCATTAGACCCGGTAGCAATAGATAAAGCTTCGCTTGATCTAATAGACCAAGCCCCCATCATCCCCGGTTCCACTTCCGTAAAGCCCCCTGACATCATGGGAAAGATACACAAAACAAGCAGCCTGGTACAGCTTGAAACGGCGGAGAAGCTCAAGTTGGGCACCATGAAGTACGAGCTGGTTTCAGTGTAGCGTTGCCACTCCTGTGGCAGCGGGTTCCCTGTCGTGACAGGAGTCACGATGCTACGGTGGATGAGGTCCCTTTCCGGGCGTTCCTAATAGATAATTTCTTCTTCCGTCAGCCGGGCTATTTCCTTGCTTGACATGCCCAAAAGCTCCCCGAAGATGTACTCATTATTCTCACCTATCGTCGGGGCGGACTTAACAACCCTGGCCTGTGTTTCGGAGAAGCGCCAGGGAGGTCCGAGGACGACCTGCTTCCCCATCGCCGGATGCTCTACTTCAACGGCCAGCTCTCGCGCTTTGAAGTGGGGGTCGCTGAATATCTCCTCGTTGCTGAACGAGGGCATGGCGGCAACCCCGGCCTTCTGTAAAATCCCGGTGACCTCGTAATGGGTGTAATTAGCCGTCCATTCCCCGATCAAGTCATCGAGTTCCTTTTCATTCTTCCGGCGGCTGTATCCATCTGAGAACCTCTCATCGCTGGCCCACTCGGGGTGTCCCGCAGCGTTACAGAGGGCCTGCCACTCCTCGTCCGTGGCAACCGCAATACTGACCCACTTATCTTCGCCACGGCAGCGATAGCAATTATGAGGCGCCATTATTCTATCGTGGTTCCCGTTCCTGGACTGCACCCTGCCGTTCATAATGTACTCCATGAGCGCGTCGCCGGTGAAAACAGCCAGGCTCTCTACGGAGGCCATGTCGATATGCTGTCCCTGGCCGGTATGCTGCCTGTGGTTCAATGCGGCCATGATAGCGAAAGCGCTGGTAGCGGCGCTCATGAGATCGGTTGAGCCTGTAAGCGGGTTCGGTGGGCCGTCGCTGTAACCCGTCAGGTGCGCCAGGCCGCTGTAGCACGCGAAGCTGGGGGCATAGCCGCCGTACCGCCGCAGGGGCCCCTCGGACCCGAAGGACGAGGAGGACAGCATAACTATATCCGGCTTGACCTCTTTCAATACCTCGTATCCCAGCCCGATGCCGTCCATAGCGCCGGGGCGCATATTTTCGCTGGCAACGTCGCTGATTTGAACG
Organism: uncultured Dehalococcoidia bacterium; assembly: GCA_964453665.1. GTDB lineage: Bacteria > Chloroflexota > Dehalococcoidia > SZUA-161 > SZUA-161 > DAOUTY01. Next base: position 39,189 of record CAYVQT010000009.1, read on the forward strand.
ATTCTTTTAGCCAGTTCAACTCCCTCGGGCTGTTTTAGGTTGAGCCTCACCGATAGCTTGTTGAGGTTGATACTGTTGAAAACCGGTGAATGGTCTACGCCCTCAAACGCCTTTCCGATTGTTAATGTCATTTTCCTCGAAGGGTCCACACGGGCCATACTCTCTATCTTTATGACCTCCGCTCCAAGCAATGCCAGCAGTCCGGTAGCATAGGCTCCGGCCCACAGCCAGCAGAAATCAGCTACCCTGACACCATCTAAAGCATATCTGTCCATTCGAAGCCCTCGCCTGCTATATAACCCCGGTTTCCCTCATCACTACCAGGTCACGCTTATCGTAACCGAGGCGGTCACAGTAGATTAACTCGTTGTGCTGGCCGAGAAGAGGCGCCGCGCGCTCGGCCTTCCAGGGAGTACGGGAGAGCTTATAAGGAGCGGTGGGATGCTTCAGCTTTCCCGCTTTAGGATGATCGACATCAGCAAAAAACCCCCGTGCCTCCGTCTGGGGTGACTTTGCTAAATCCTCGGCGGTATTAACGGGCGCAGCAGCTATAGCATTGTCCTGGAGCTGGTGGAATAGCTCTTCCTTCTTGTATTGTTTCACAAATTCCCGTAGATGTGGGTTTATCTCGTCGCCAGACAAATGGCGACTCAGCCACTGGGAGAACCTCTCATCCTCAGCCCATGCCGGGTTCCCCATGAATTCCACCACGGAGCCCCACTCGCGTTCTGTTAACGCTGACATCATGATATAGCCATCCTGGCATTCCATCGGTGTCGGCATCAGCAGAGGCCTTCTGATCCTGTTGCGCACTATGCCCATATTGGCGAACATAGCCACCTCCAGCAGGGCCATGGTCATCAGCACATCTTGCTTTGAGACGTCTATGTGCTGCCCCGTGCCGGTTGCGCCCATCCTGTACGCCGCGGCCAGCGTAGCTATAGCGGCGCTCAGCCCGCAAACACAATCCCCCGCCCGGCCGCCGCCTTTGACCGGTTCCCGGCTGAGGTCGGGCGACTGGATCGGCAGCAGGTAACCCTCGCCGCCGGCGTGGTAGCTGTTCAGTTCATAGGCCTTATAGTCTCGATAGGGCCCGGTCTGACCGAAGGGAGTGATGGATGTCATAACCAGCCCGGGGTTTAGCTTCCTGAGTTCTCCATAGGTCAGACCCATCTCCTCCATCATCGCCGGAGGTCTGTCCTCTACAAAGATATCCGTCTGCTTGATTAAATCTATCAGGATATCTTTCCCTGAATTCGTGGTCACATCCAGGGTTACGCCCAGTTTATTGGTGTTGAGATACAGAAAGAGGCCGCTTAGCTCGGGATGCGGGTTATCTTCGAGGAAAGGGCCCCTTCGCCTGGCGTCATCTCCGGTACCGGGGGGCTCGATTTTTATCACCTCGGCGCCGAGGTCGGCCAGTAGCTTGGTAGAATAGGGGCCAGCTACGAAGTTACACAGTTCCAGGACTCTTAGATGTGCCAGACCCTTATCAGGCATAATCGTACTCGCTAAATCTCATTGGCGCGTTATCCGCATACATTTATTTTAGCATATCCCGCGCACTCTGGACAAGAGTTACTCGTGGCCAGCTCAATTAAATCGTTGTTGGCGGCGGCCTTATCGAAAAACCTGTGAGTCAATCGACCAGGATTAAAGTTAACCATGGATTACTGCTACCTGCTTTCGCAGGCACAAGCTTCGAAGGAGTGACATTATTATGTCATTCCCGCGGAAGCGGGAATCCATTTCGCAAGTGACATGTACAGTGGGTTTAATTGTGCTGCATCCACGTTACTATCAAACGATTCCCCCTCCCTCTAACTCCCTCCCGCCAGGGGAAGGATGATTTAATTTAACCCGTGAGGAGGAGCCCTTACTCGATAACCCCTTCTTCTAGCAGGCGGTCTATCTCTTTATCGGCGTAGCCGAGGATATCCCTCAGTACTTCCCTGGTATGCTCCCCCCACAGCGGGGGGCTGCTCATTACCTCCGCCGGCGTCTCCGAGAAATTGAACGGGGTGTTAAGCACCCTTATTTTTCCCAGTCTGGGATGCTCTACCTCCACTGTTATCTTGCGGTGCCTGAAGTGGGGGTCTGAGAACATCTCCTCGAAGTCGTACACCGGCCCGACACCAACGTCGATCTCCTCCAGAAGTCTCACCCATTCTTCCCTGTCCTTCGTGGCGAAGACCTCTGAGAAAGCATAGTACATCTCCTTCTGCCTATCCGTCAGGTCATACTGGGTGGGGATGAAGTCCTCCCTGCCCAGCAGCCGGCAGAGGTCAGCCCAGAGCCAGGGCTCGGCGCAGCCCACAGTTAAGTACTTGCCGTCCCTGGCTTTGTAGACGTTCATGCAGGCCACGTCGCTGCCTGTCGGCGACTCCGCCCGCTGCGGCAGGCTGCCCTCCAGGAGATACTGCTGGGCGTCGATCCAGTGATAGAATGCCGCCCCGTCGGTGATAGAGACGTCGATGTACTGTCCCCTGCCCGTCCTGTTCCGGGCGTAGAGCGCTGATACGATGGCAATGACGGCCTGGGTGACTCCGCCGAGGAGGTCGGCTATCGAGGGTGATTGGAGGTACACAGGCGGCCCGTTTTTACTGCCGGTCAGCGCCATGATCCCCGATACGGCGGCGAAGTTGATCTCGTGTCCGGTCCGATGGGCATAGGGCCCGTCCTGCCCGTAGCCCGTGATGGAGCAGTAGACCAGCCGGGGGTTGAGCCCGCTCAACGTCTCGTAGTCCATGCCCCGGCGTTTGAGGATGCCGGGGCGGTTGTTCTCGATGACGATGTCGGCCTTCTCTACCAGTCGATAAAGGATTTCCTTGCCCGCTTCCTTCTTCAGGTTGAGTGCGATGGACTTCTTGCTGCGGTTGTGCCCTATATAGAGCGACCCCATGTCGTCGGAGACTACGTCCAGGGTCTGGCCGGCGCCCTTGGGCATCTCAACCGCGATTGCCTCGGCACCGAGGTCACCTAAAATCATGGAGCAGTACCTGCTCGGTCCGTATTTCGAGAGGTCCAGCGCTCTTATTCCTTCCAAAGGGCCCATATATCACCACCTGCTTGAGATATAAGACACTCATAAGTATACATGCTTGTCTGAGATGAGGGCAAGGAGAGGTGGCCTCGCTCCAGAAGGGGAGTGAATGGATTAGCTACGATTTAGGCCTTCTAAACGCGCACTCCAAAAGGACTTCCTTTCGGAAAACCGGCTGAACTCTACATTGATTAGCACTTTCCCTATTGAGTATGGTACTATTAATCCAATCTGGAGGACAATATGCCATACGAATATGAAATAAACGATTTAGCCAAAGAGGAATCGTGGAGGTTGTTCCGGATAATAGGTGAGCTGGTCGAGGGCTTTGATAGCCTTTCAGGTATTGAGCCAGCGGTTAGCATATATGGTTCGGCCCGAATCAAACCGGATGATGGGCTTTATAAGCAGGTGGAGGAAATCGCCCGGCGGTTAGGTGAGGCGGGCTTTTCAATCATAACCGGCGGCGGCCCCGGTGTTATGGAGGCGGCTAACAGAGGCGCACTTAAATCCGGAGTTGCTTCAGTTGGCCTGAATATCCAACTGCCTGAGGAACAGTCTCTCAATGTATATACTACAAAGTCAATAACATTCCATCACTTCTTCGTTCGCAAAGTCATGCTGGTGAAGTATGCTACTGCCTTCATTATGATGCCCGGGGGGTTGGGAACGCTTGACGAACTTACTGAGATACTAACCCTGATGCAAACCCATAAGATTAGACCTTTCCCGGTCGTGCTATTCAACAGCGGCTACTGGAAAGGATTCCTGGACTGGCTGTACACTTCTGTTCTAGCCGGAGGATTTATCTCCGAAGAAGATTTCAGCTTACTCAGGGTCTGTGATGAGACTGGTGACGTAATTGAGACGGTTTGCCAGTGGTATGAGAAGCAGGAGATAGTCGGGAGAAGAGCTCTGTCCGGATAGCCTGCTCCCAATGATTCCCTCGTATGACAAGAGAGCAACCCGGACCACCGGCCGCGTCAGTCCAGGGTGATTTCCTCCCTGTACTGCGGAATTGCTATTTCCCAGCCGGTTCGTTCTCTCAGAAAGTCAGCGAATTGAGCTGTTGTATCCGGCTCCCCATGGACCACGAAAACCCTCCTCGGTGGGCTATGCAGGCTGGACAACCATCGAAAAAGCTCATCCCTATCGGCATGCGCGGAAAGGCCGTGTATCTGAGCCACTCTTGCCCTGACGGGATGCTTTTGCCCCAGTATCCTCACCTCCTCGGCACCGTCAACTATCTGCCTGCCCAGAGTCCCTATGGCTTGGTATCCAACGAAGAGAACAGTGCACTCTGCCCTTGAGATGTTGGTTACAAGATGATGCTTTACCCTGCCTCCAGTGCACATGCCGGATCCGGCGATTATCATAGCACCTTCAGCTATGTTGTTTATCGCCTTTGATTGTTCTATGCTCCTGACAATGGTGAGCCCCGGGAACTCAAACGGCGAATTTCCCTGCCGGATTAGTTCCAGCATGTCGCGATCGTAGGTTTCGGGATGTTCTTTGAAGACATCCGTTATGCTTGCGGCCATGGGGCTATCAAGGAAAACCATGAAGTGTGGGATACGGTTCTCTGTCAACAGCTTATTCAGGTAATATAGAATTTCCTGGGCCCGTTCCAGGGCGAAACTGGGGACCACTATATTCCCTCGAGCTTGTGTGGTCGAGCTTATGATATCGGCAAGCTGGTTGCCTACGGTTTCCGAATCATCGTGCAACCTGTCCCCGTAGGTAGATTCAACCAGCACATAGTCAGCATCGTGGAAGAGCGTCGGGTCTCGAAGTATGGGCTTGTTCCACCGCCCGACGTCTCCCGAGAAGAGAAGCTTCCTCGACTCTCCACCCTGGCTTACCGTCATCGATATCATCGATGAGCCGAGGACATGACCGGCGTCGTGGAAGGTTGCTTCAACACCATCGCCTATTGGTATGGTCTCATCATAACGAACGGGGGAGAAGAGAGTGCAGCAAGCCTTCGCGTCAGCCACTGTATAAAGCGGGAGCTCAGGGTAGGGGCCTTTCCTGCCTTCTTTCTCATGTCTTCTTCTCTTGAACTCCGCATCTTCCTCTTGGATATTTGCGGAATCTATAAGCATGATTTGAGTAATGTCAGCTGTGGCATCAGTACAGAAAATATGACCGCGAAACCCTTCGCGGAACAGCTTGGGCAACAGGCCGGAATGGTCCAGGTGGGCATGGGTTAGAAGCACGGCATCAATGGTGTCCGGTCGGACCGGAAACTGGTCCCAGTTACGATGCCTGAACTCCCTCTCCTGGTAGAGTCCGCAATCCACCAGAAGCCTTACGTTATTGACCTCTATACTATACCGCGAACCGGTAACATTTTGGGCTGCTCCCAGGAAACCTAGCTTGATATGCACAACTCGTCCTCATGCCAGTTGTCCTTGCCCGTTTCCTTCTTCAGGTTGAGCGCGATGGACTTCTTGCTGCGGTTGTGCCCTATATAGAGCGACCCCATGTCGTCGGATACCACGTACAGAGTCTGGCTGGCACCCTTGGGCATCTCAATCGCGATTACCTCGGCGCCGAGGTCGCCCAGTATCATGGAGCAGTACCTGCCCTGTCCGTATTTCGAGAGGGCCAGGGCTCTTATTCCTTCCAGCGGGCCCATATATCACCACCTGCCTGAGATTTGAGACACCTATAAGTATACAGGCTCGCTTAGGATGAGGGCAAGGACAAGCGCTACTGCGGAAGGATGAATGCCTGTGGTAGATTCGATTTTAGACTTCTAAACGAGCGTTCTGAAAGGAATTGGTTTTGACCACATTAGAATTGGAGACTCACTAACTAATCTTGTCCTCTGGATATGTTGGTGGGGATAATTGGTACAACCGTCTTGCAGACAAGATGAACTCAGGCATATCTATAAATAGGCTCTTACCCTTGAGGGTTCGCTCAACTAATTCATTAAGGATTAAAGCATTAATAAAGGGATCCCTATCACGCAGATCAAGTGCCTTACTGTCGGGAATAATGCAGAAGGGGCTGAACATATTTTGCGCTAACTTCAACCACTTTTTCGATAATTTATCATTAGGATTTTTCAAAGCAAATGCTATTGAACTAGAAAGAACATCAGCGATTTGTACTCCAGGTGATTGCTGAGAATCGATGAATTTTATGGGATCTTTGAGGTTGTATGTCAGGGCATGCTCTGGTTCAGAGCCCAATTTCATATATATTCTGTCTTTTCTTCCTATCATGGTATTGAAAAGCTCTTGTTGACTTTCCAAAGGTTCGGACTTATCACAATATACCTCCATTACATCGAAGTGTTCACTCCATAAAGAGAGGGTCCAGAATAAAGATGTTGTTGTTAGCTCAAGAACCCATCTGCTAATTCCATTTATCCCAGACAGGCTATCGATCTCTTCCTTAATTTTATCTTTGTGGCATATAGCAAATGTTAGTATTTGGCCTAATGGATCGCTGAACTTTATGGCCATATCAGTCGGAGTCAATAGGCGTTCAAGAACATCAAGATTTTGGGTTCTCATAAGTGATTCAAACTCATCAAGAATGTCCTCCGTGTACTCATTTTTTGATTCGAAAAAGACGTACATAAGGTTAGCAATGAATTTGTGGAATCCGACTGCATAGAACAGTGAGTTGTTTTCCTTTAAGACAGGTTCAAAAATATACTCGAAAAATTTACCAGCTAAAGCGTACTTCTTATTTGCAACCACTATACAGGCTATATCCCTGCACTTGCTGAGAAGCCATGATATAGCTGTACGTCCGTTCTCATATTTAACGAGCTTCCTCCCCTTAAGTTCTTTGCCTTTTATTTGAAAACGGGAGACCATCTCAGAATGAAGACGAAAAGCGTCGGAGGGATCAATCGCAACACTTGCATATACAAATGCTGGTTGATCAGGACTTAGCAGATTGTTTCCTGTATAGCCTGATTCGTCGAAATAAATTGTCTGAGCTTTCGTCATACTATTTAAATCGAAATAAGATTGGTATTGATATAGCTATAGAAACGCTGCGAGACTGTCGTCGCCAGCGAAAATGTACCGTGGACCAACTCTGGCACTATGGAAATATCTGCCGGGTGACGCAAGTAATGAAGCCATACCTTGAGGCAATTACATGAGGAGGCGCCTTTGGGCATCTCAACCACAATTGCCTCGGCACAGAGGTCACCTAAAATCATGGAGCAATACCTGCCCGGCCCGTATTTCGAGAGGTTCAGCGCTCTTATTCCTTCCAGCGGGCCCATGTTTCACTACCTGCTTGAGATGTATGACAAAATGAGAGTCAATTAGGTTAGAGCAATAAAACTCAAGTTTATAAACCAAGTGTTTACGATTCACCTGCATCCTCTTGTGAGGAGATCAACGCAGCGTATATCACTGGCGGTGTTATTGAATCGTCTCTTTTAAGTATGAAACTATCCGGGTAATCCTTGAGGAGTGACTGTAGCTGCTTATGACCATATGTACGGGGGTCAAATGCTGGATCTAATTGACGAAGAACAACTCCCATCGCTGCCAGATTAACCCACTCCTCTTCCTTCGCAACCATCTCAAACGCTTTGATGAGAAGGGATAGCGGATCAGGTATATCGGACTCATCCTTCTTTTTAGACTTTTTCTTCGTTATATCGGTTGCTGTCAGATTTTCGCAGTAGATAAACTGGTTACAAGCGTTGGCAAAACATTCTGGGGTTTTTCTCTCTCCAACTCCAATCACGAAGAGCCCTTCCTCTCTGATTCTTGTTGCTAGGCGTGTGAAGTCACTGTCACTGGAAACAATGCAGAAGCCATCAACCTCATTGCTATGTAGTATATCCATTGCATCAATTATCATCGCACTATCTGTTGCATTCTTACCTACTGTATACCTGAACTGCTGAATAGGCTGAATCGCATGTTTGTGAAGTTCTTCCTTCCAGCTATGCATGCTTGTAGTGGTCCAGTCTCCGTATATACGTTTAATCGTAGCCAGCCCGAACCTGCTGATTTCTGCCAAAATCTGAGAAAGAAGTGAAGCCTGAGCATTGTCTCCATCAAACAGTACCGCGAATTTTTTTCGATCATATTGTTCAATCACTTTGCACCTCTTTCTTATGCACGTCTTTTTTACAATAGCTTGGATTCCAGTATGTCTGAAGATCAACAACCTATAAATAACGGCTATGTGAATCTTAGACGATTATCATTAGTTACCGATGCTTATAATACACCAATAGAAAGCTAAAAACCAAGTGGTTTCGGCCCACTATTAGACCCGCGCTGTAGCTCAAGTTGCTCTGGGTTTATATCAGGCGTTCTAGCTTATCACTTCCGCCTGGCGCAGGGCTTTGATACGCTCTCCGTCGTAGCCGAGCTGGCTCATGATCTCGTCGGTGTGCTGCCCGAACCGCGTGGCCCAGTTCCGGGCTTCGAAGGGCGAGTCGGACAGCTTTAGCATGGAGCCTACCTGCTTCACGGTGCCCATTGTCGGGTGCGGCAGCTCCCGGATCATGCCCCGTGCGAGCAAATGGGGGTCACTGGCCACTTCGTCGATGGAGTGTACGGGGGCGACGCAGGTATCCCTGGAGCGCAGGATTTCCAGCCACTCATCGCGGGTCTTCGTCAGGAAGGTCTGTTTGAAATAATGGAACATCTCGTCCCGCCTGGGGCCTTCGTCGAACTGGTACTGAACGAAGTCCTCGCGGCCGAGGAGTTGACATAAATTGGCGTAGAACCATGTCTCGAAGGCGGCGACGCTGATGTATTTCCCGTCCTTTGTTTCGTACACATTGTACCAGGGGTACTTGCCGGTGAATATGGTATCGCCCCTCTTGAACTCCGCTCTGTAGTTCAGATAGGGGGCGAGCCATAAGAACAGCATTTCCACGATGCCATCAGTCATGGCTACGTCAACAAACTGCCCTTTGCCCGTCTTCTCCCGGGACATCAGTGCCGCCAGAATACCGAGGGCGGCGGCCATGCCGCCGCCGGCGAAGTCTGCCACCAGGGTGCCGGGAATCACCGGCGGGCCGTCGGGGGTACCGGTCAGGCCCAGGAGGCCTGCTATCGATATGTAGTTAAGGTCGTGTCCCACGAAGTCGCGGTAGGGCCCGTTTTGGCCGTAGCCCGACAGAGAGGTGTAAACGATGCCGGGATTTAGCTCTTTAAGGGTTTCGTAATCAACTTTGAGCCGCTTTACGACGCCGGGCCGGTAGCTCTCGAAAACAACGTCGGCAGTCCCAACGAGCTCATAGAAGATGCCGCGCCCGGTCTCTGATTTCAAGTCGAGGCCCATGGTCTTGCAGTTCCTCTGTCCGGGGAAATCGGGCCCCTCGGGAAAAGCATACATGATGAGGCCGCCGCGTCGCTGGGGATAGGGCTCGTGTATCTTGATGATTTCGGCGCCGAGGTCTCCGAGAAGCGTCGCGCAGAACGGGCCGGGGCCGAACCAGGCCATGTCCAGTATTCTTATCCCATCCAGTGCCGGGCACATACTACTCCCTCGATTTCATGTCTGATTTACAATCTGCTTGGTTGGTGCCCGCGCATCTAAACGAAGGCCCTTATCCCCAGGGCGTTCCTGCCCACGATCAGCTTTTGCATCTGAGTTGTGCCGTCGGGAATGGTCAGGGTCCTGGCGTCCCGGAAGTATCTCTCCACCGGGTACTCATCGGAGAGCCCCATAGCGCCGTGAATCTGAATGGCCTTCGAGGTAGTCCTCACGGCCGCCTCCGTGGCGTAGCTCTTCGCCAGCGATGTCTGCCAGCGGCACTTCTCGGACTTGTCCAGCAGGTCCAGCGCGCGGAAGCTGAGGAGACGCCCGGCCTCGGTCTCGGTTATCATGTCGACGAGCATCTCCTGGACCATCTGGAAGCTGCCTATGGGGCGGCCAAACTGCGTCCTGTCCTGAGCGTACTTGATCGAAGCGTCTATGGAAGCCTGGGCAATGCCGGTGGAGAACACGCCCACCATCGCGCGTGATACATCGAAGAATCCCATTGTGCGCTGATACCCGGAGCCGGGGTCCAGCGCGTTCGCCTTGGGGACGGGACAGTCGTCGAACGAAAGCTCGGCGGTGGGAAAAGAGCGCAGGCCTAGTTTGTGCAGCTCCCTGGCGGTGAAGGGCGAAACGTCTCTCTCTACAAGGAGGAAGGACATCGCCAGGGGGCCCTGCGTCTTGTCTGTCGTGGCGAGGACGAAAGCGGCATCGGCTATACTGCCATTTGAGATCCACGTCTTTGTCCCGTTGAGGAGGTAGTTGCCGCCGTCCAGGGTTGCCGTGAGTTCCACGCCGGCTACATCGGACCCCGCATTGGGCTCCGTGATTGCTATGCAACCTATGTAGTCTCCAGCGGTAGCCAGGGGCATCAATTTCTCCTTCTGCTCCGGGCTGCCCGCCTCGTTCAAGAGCCACCAGAATCCCGCAGCGATAAAAACCGTTCCCGCCAGACCGGCCCATGCCCTGGAGAGTTCCTCGAGGAGGACACCGTTGGTCTTGGCTTCCAAAACGGAGCCGCCGTACTGCTCCGGCAGAAACCCGACCAGGTAGCCGAAGGGCATCAACTGCTGAATAAAGGAGATGGTCGCATCCCGGGTCAACGCGCCCTGCTTTTCATACTCATCGACAAGGGGTACGATCTCCTTCTCCAGGAAGTTGCGGACGTTAGCTTTGAGCATTTGCTGCTCTTCAGTCAAAGCGAAGTCCATATTATCCTCCTTTGGTTTGACCGGCTAAACGGGTGCCTGCCGGTAAGACCTCTGCCCGTAGCTCTAGAGCCCGACCATACAGACACTGACTACGTTCAGTGGCGGAATGCCTCCCATGTTATGGGTGAGGCCGAATTTGGGGTCTTTCAACTGCCTGGGGCCAGCCTTGCCTTGAAGTTGCTTGTACATCTCGTACATCATCCGCAGCCCAGAGGCGCCTATCGGATGGCCGAAGCATTTAAGGCCGCCGTCGGGCTGGCAGGGGATTTTCCCGTCGAGATCGTAGAACCCCGCCTCTATATCCTCTTTGGCTCGCCCTCTGGGAGAGATTCCCAGGTCTTCGTACTCGGTAAGCTCGGTGATAGAGAAACAGTCGTGTGTCTCCATCATGCTCAGCTCTTCACGCGGATTGGTAATTCCCGCCTCCCGGTAAGCGCTCTGGGCGGCACGGACGGTGGTTTCCACATGAGCGTAGTCCCACTCGGTGCACATCATCTCTTCCCCCGAACTTATAGCTATCTGGAGCGCCTTGACGTAGACGGGGTCGGCACGGAAGTTCTTCGCCATATCTGCTCTGCAGACGATAGCCGCTGCGGCTCCGTCGCTTACTCCACAGCAGTCGAACAGTCCTAAAGGCCACGCTACTATGGGAGCGTTCATTACATCATCGATGGTGATCTCGCGGCGGAGGTGGGCCTTGGGGTTCAAAGCACCGTTGTGGTGACTCTTCACCGATATGTGGGCCAGGGCGTGTTTGCCCTCCTGGGGGCTGAGGCCGTACTGCGCGAAATACCTGGTACCCATCATGGCGAACATCCCGGGAGGAGTGTAGTTGGGAAAAGCGAACCTGAATGTTGTCCCCACCTGCGTATCGACCTGGGGGAGGCCGCCGTAGCCGATATCTTTAAGCTTCTCCACACCGAGCGCCAGACATATATCGTAAGCCCCGGCGGCAACGGCGTAACAGGCGCCCCTGAGGGCCTCGGAACCGGTGGCGCAGAAATTCTCAACCCTGGTTGCCGGAATGAACGGCAGCTTCAGTGTTACGGACAGGGGAATAGCGGATTTTCCTACGGAAACCTCCTCGTAGCAGGTGCCGGACCAGGCGGCATCTATATCTTTCTTCTCGATGCCGGCGTCCTCAATAGCTTCGGTGAAGGCCTCGACCATCAGGTTTCCGGCGCTCTTATCCCATCGTTCTCCAAACTCGGTGCACCCCATTCCGATAATAGCAACCCTGTCTTTGATTCCTTCTGCCATGTCTCCTCCCTTTTGAAAAAAACTTCTAAGCTCTAACTGGCGTTGCTTTCCAGTAATAAACGTGGACGCCGCGCGACACATCGTGGTATTTTCTGCGGAAGCTCATCTCCACAGGCATACCGACCTCGAGTGAATCAAGGTCACAATCGTTCAGGTCAAACAGCCATCTACCGCCCCCCTCGAAGTCTACCGTCCCATAGATCGCTGGCGGGCTGGGACTGAAAGCCAGAACATCGCCGGTATAGGTAAACAGATGCCCCTTCTTATCGGAGAAGCGATAGTACTCCATCTCGTTAATGGCCCCACATTTGGGGTTGGCGCATATGTCTTGGGGGGGATACTGTGGAGTGCCGCAGCGTTTACACTTCATTCCGCAAAGCCCCAGGATCATTCTGCGCTCCCTCCACAGGGTTGACATCTGGGTGGTTGCGACTTCCTCGCCGCGGCCGCCGGTATCTATGTCGAGTATTTCGCGGAATGTGGTGTATTTCTCGTAGCTGCCCAGGTCTTTCTTTGAAGCGAGGTATCCCTTGATCCCTCTTCTATCCCTGACCTTTTCAATTTCGTCAGTCACCTGTAAGCACAGAGCGTCGCTGCCGTTTCCGTAGCTGGCGACCAGTATCCTGTCCCCGGGCTTGGCATCCTCGAGTGCGGCGACAAGAATCATAAGGGGGTAGGCAGTGCCCGTATGCCCTATCGCTGTGAACATGTGGTCCTGTATCTGGCCGGGTTCAAAACCCAGCCTCTTTCCGATATCCGCGTGGGCTCTAACATAGAGGCAGGGGTAGACCACCTTGGCGAAGTCTTTCGGTTCAAGATTATATTTCTTCAGCAGCCCGGAGATGGCCTCGGAGATGAACTTGCCATAGCCCTCGTCTCTTATCCACCTGTCCTCCCAGGAGCGGTTGTATCTATCTGTGTCTGCCCTCCAGTTGTCCACGAAGTCATAGGATACGGAGTAGGTGCCCTCAACGCTGGCGATAACCCCGCTGTTACCGAGAAGGAGAGCAGCACCGCCATCACCGTAAATCTCCTCTTGAAAGCCGCCGGGCTTCCCCAGGCGGCAATCGGCGGCACATACCATCACGTTATTAGCTGAGCCCGATGTAACAGCGTCGTAGGCAGAGATCAGTGCACCCGTTCCAGCCTTGATGGAGGTGGTGAAGTCGGAGGTGCGGATTTCAGGGGGAAGATCGAGCGCAGTGGCGATTATCCCTGCGTTCTGCCTCTCCTTGTAGGGCGTGGTGGTTGTGGCAAAGAAGAGACCGTCGATCTTCTCCCTCTCGATACCGGTTAGACAGTCCATGGCCGAGGCCACTGCCATAGTAAGGCTGTCCTCATCATAGTTTGCAACGGATTTCTCGCCGGGCAGGAGGGATGCGGGATTCAACCACCCCAGAGCCTGGTAGATTGTCATGCGGTTGATCCGGTATAAGGGGACATAAGCGCCGTAAGATGTTATCCCTGCCATAATACTCCATCCTCTCTGTTTATTTCTCGTGTGGGCAAAATGTACCACCTTTGGGTTTGCTAGTCAATGCTACAGATATTGGGTGTTCCTCCTCCCTCTAACTCCCTCCCGCAAGGGGAGGGAGGATTGAAATTACTCGCCCTCCGGTTTTATCCCGCCGGGTGAGGGTAATCAGGAGTTCCTCTCCCTCGATGGGAGAGGTTAGGCCTGTCCTGAGCTTGCCGAAGGATGAGGGTGGGTGCAGCGAAGTCTTACTCTAGTATCTAATTGACTTGCCGTACTTCTCCCTGAGTACCCTCTTCAGTACCTTTCCCGCCGGGTTGCGGGGCAGGGCATCCATGAAATCGACCGACTTCGGTTTTTTGTAGCTGGCAAGGTGTTCCTTGCAGTACTCCACGACCTCCTCTGCGGTCATTTGCTCTCCCTGATGGCAAACGACCGCGGCCTTAATAGATTCGCCCCATTCTTCGTCGAAGACACCGAAGACCGCGCATTCAAGTATCTTGGGGTGCTTGTAGAGAACGTCTTCGATCTCGGCGGGGTAGATATTCTCCCCACCGCTGATGATCATGTCCTTCTTCCGGTCCACGATGTAAATGAACCCTTCTTTATCCTGCCTGACCAGGTCAGTCGAGTGGAACCATCCCCCTCTCATGGCTTCAGCCGTGGCTTCGGGTTCCTTGTAGTACTCTTTCATAGCTGTCGGACCCCGATAGATTGCCTCGCCGACTGTTCCCAGGGGGACGTCATTGTCGTCGTCATCTACGACTCTAATCTCGATGAAGGGGAGGGCTTTACCTACCGATGTTTCCCTGCCCTCCGCTTCGCTGGGTGGAAGACCTGAGACTACGGGGCTCATCTCCGTCTGCCCGAACATATCAAAGATATTGACATTGGGGAAGTGCTTCATAATTTGCCTCCGGACCTCCGTGGGCAGGATGGCTGCTCCTGTCACCCAGATGTTTAGGGAGCTTGTGTCGTATTTATCCAGATCGGGAAGCGCGAGAAGGAAATTGGCCATGGCTGGAATCAGCAGAATTGCGGTTATTTTCTCATCTTCAATGGTCTGCATGATGTAGGCGGGATTGAAGACTTCGGTGGGCAGCACCACAGTAGCGCTGAAGAAGAAGGCTATCTGGCAGAAAGCAAAGGCCGCCAAATGGAATACCGGGGGTGCGGCGAAAGCCCTGGAGTCCGAAATATTGGAGATTCCAGGTTCGGATCCAACGAACATGCTTTCCAGCATGCACATCACTATTTCGTTCTTGTGGGTCAGGACAGCGCCCTTGGGCCTGCCGGTGGTCCCTGCTGTATACATTATGAATAGCGGGTCGTCTTCATCGACAAGGATAAGCGGCTCATCATCGGGATATTTAGAGATCCATGATTCGTAGTGAAGCATTCCCTCCACCGGCTTTTCGGTGATAGAAATATAGTTCTTTACATTGGGGAAATCCTTTCGCATGTCTTCCACGGTCTGCACGAAGGTATCCCCTATGATGAAGGCCTCTGCCTCGGAGTGGTTCACGATGTATATCAGTTCTTCTGCGCCAAGTCGGAAATTGAGTGGCACCGTAACCCCTCCGAGCTTCGCCATTGCGAAGTAAATCTCCAGGAATTGGTTGCAGTTGAAGGCCAGGACCGCTACCTTGGACCCTTTCTTAACGCCTAGCTCCAGCAGGGCGCAGGCCAGTTGGTTGATGCGGGCGTTGAACTGCTTGTAGGTCAGACGGGTCTTTCCGTATATCAAAGCCTCCTTGTCTGGAAATTTGCGTGCGTTGCGGGCCATTAATTCCCCGAAGAGAAGTCTTCTGCCCAGGGCCTCCTCGATTGACTGTTTGTCCTTCATAATCCCCCTCCATTTGTTGGACTAGCTCCTGCGCCTTATAGCATTAAAGATGCCAGGAGACGCAAGCTCCGCAGAATGTCGATGTGGCTGTTTGCCTCTGTCAGTCTGCTGCTAAGGCCTGTTACCTGCAACTGGCGCGTTGGTAGATCGCGTGTAAAGTCCGAAAGCGACGGGTAGTTAGTGTACTACCATTTACCATAGGCTGCTGGGAATGTCAATGGTGAGGGCTTGACTCTGCATGCGCAGAGAGACCTATGACAAGGTTGGCATGACCGGTGGCGGCCTTATTCCATGGAGTCAGGAAAGTGGATATGAAATTGCCAGACCGTCCGCGTAGGTCTATCTCAGCGACCCGTATAATACGCCTCTTGAGGAGTTAATGACCGAGGCTCGTTTCCCTGTCAGGAGGCGGTAGAGGGTGTCAATCTCCAGCCTGCGATGCCTCCGGAGGTAAGGATATCTTCGGCCTCTCCGATAATACCGTCGATCAACTCCCTGACTGTAATCATCTCATCGATGAAGCCTATGGCCAGCGACAGGGCTCCGGTCCCTGCTTCTTTGGGTATGCCGGTGCTCTCGGCTTTCGCTGCTGCCTTTATCACCTCTTTTGTTTCCGCGGCATGCTTCAGATTCCGGATTTCCCCGGCTTTGGGTGTAGCCAGGATCGGGTCACGCCATTTCGGGTCGAAGGGATTGGCCTCTATTAGAGCCTGTTTATAGCGTTCGGCGAGGGGACACTCTTTGACGGCGCAGAAGAGCGTTCCCAGTTGCACTGCCTCTGCCCCCATCGCCAGGGCGGCAAGGAAGCCGCGAGCGTCGCCGATACCGCCGGCGGCGATTACTGGCACCTTGAGTTGTCTCACAGCCAGGGGAACGCTAACCAGTGTGGTGAGGATTTGGGGACTCTTGAGCCCGGCACCTTCAATGCCCATGATACACACCGCATCTGCTCCGTCGCGCTCCGCTGCCAGTGCGTGCTGCACCGTTTGCACTTTGTGAATCCATATCAGTCCTGCTTCTTTCACTCGTAACCCGTGGTGAGCTGCCCGGGAGCCGGCGGTTTCAATAACGGGGACTCTTTCCTCGATGGCTGCCTCCCTCATAGCGTCAAGGCCCGGGTCCATAGCGGGGCTTAGGTTCACTGCGAAGGGCTTATCGGTCATTGACCTGGCTTTATGTATCTCCTCCCGTAGTTTCTCCGGTGTGCGCAGCGTCCAGGCAGTGATTGTCCCCAGACCTCCCGCCTCCGATACTGGCACTGCCAGGTCAGCGGTGCCGATTATCGCCAAAGCCCCCTCAATAATGGGGTATCTTATGCCCAGTAGCTCGGTTATCCCGGTCTTCCACTCCATGTGATTCACGTCCTTTCCTACGGGCTGTCCTGATTTATACCGCCAGCCACACAGTTATTAATCGATATTGAAGCAAGGCGGTACGCGTTTGCCTTCTTCCTGCGCCAGCCTACCAAAAGGCCGAGGCCAAGTCAATGCAGGCCAATGCGATACCGGATGCGTTGGACTGATAACATCATAGGTGTTTCGACAATACCGTCACCGGTTGAACGTGGTAGGGAAACGCGAGATTGCCCTTGATTGCGTCAGCATGGGAGATGGCTCAAGGAGCATGAAGCTGAGTTCGCCGACGGATTATCTCCCGGACACCATCCCATTCCAGAATTGTAATGCTTTTGTAATGTTTTCTTAATTAAATTGTAATATGGCCTGAGTATAATGTGAACGAGTATGTAATATCGTATAAGAGTAAGTATTAGCGTACTACACTTATTTAGTAAGGGAGACTAATGGATTTTCAACTGGACATATATGAACTAGATAGCGGACACATCCACACGGTTGTACGTGGAGACGCTGAAGGAATGATTGACTTCGGCGATGCCGAGGTGTTCGCTAAGTTCGTTGCCCAGTGTCAGGACTATATCAAGGATAGTCGTCATGCCAAGAAGACCATGGACTGGCTGAATGAACAGGACGTCAAGTTCGCCAATCCGATAACCAACGCCGACACTGTTACTACCGATGAGGTCAGTGATAACTCTGAGACATAATCCAGTTGCTGGCAACTACTGTGCACTCAGTTTCCTCGCCTAAAAGCTTACATCCCTGCCGAAGTCCCGGGCGGCTCCAGGCCCTTCCTTAACCTTTCCCACCTTGTCTTTCTCACGGCTGAAGTTCAGTATTTATCTCCTTATTACCCTGCGTTCTTAGCTGGAGTATGTCCCATGCATCCGGGACGATATACAGGCTGGCATGAAGGATCTTCCGGCAGGGCACGTGCTTTCAATTTCTTGACAAACTGTTTTATATATGGTATATACTGCATATGATATATTGTATATAATATTAAGGAGGTTTGTATAGATGTCAGACGGGAGTTCTCGTCAGGAAACGTTGATCGCGTGGCGCGATGAACTGGTATCTCAGATAGCCCAACTCAGGGAGCAGCAGGCAGCATTGTTGGAGGAAATGTCGAGAAAGGAAGTGCAGCTTCGCAACATCGAGCTGCTGTTGGAGAGTGAGGGCTTTCTGGTCCCTGAGCAACGGGTGCTGAGGCCTGGCAGAGACGGTTCTCTTTCGGACCGTGCGTTTGTGATTCTGAAAGAGACCGGCAGACCCTGGCATTATCGGCAGCTTGCCGATAAGCTCAGGGAAATCGGGGTTCATATACCCGGTAATGACAGGGCTGCCAATCTGCTTTCGCACATAGGTCGTGATGAGCGGTTCCAGAGGGTGAAGCGTGGTACCTATGCGCTGGCCGAATGGAAGACCAGGGCCATAAGCAAACCTCGCTCCGGAAGTGGCGAGGGAAAGGAATCTCCCGGGAGCGACTATAGCGAGGGCAAACTTTGAATTTGACAAGGCGTGATGGGGATATGATGCCCAAATTCTCAGCTTGTCTTCACATCTTCCGGGCGCAAGGGGGGATGAGAGATGCGAATATCACGGGAGAGAGGGCGGAAATATGAGGAGAAGGAAGCTGCGGGGCCAATGCTCACGATAGGAGAAGCAAGCTGGCTCTTGCACGTGCACAACAATACGCTGAGACGATGGAATGAGCAGGGCCTGATAAAGGCATACCGCATTGGCGCTCGCGGCGATCGGAGGTTTAAAAAAGAGGATATTGATGCCTTGCTCCTCAAACAGACGAAGGGCTATGTCAAGCGAAGTCTTACAAACTAAATTACTGGCAGTTATAAGCAGCTAAGTGGAGTCCTGTGTTTTTTATAAAGGCTGCAATGTGGAGATATAACCACTATGTTCCCCGCCGCAGTGATGCTTTATTGGAGGCGCTTATCGATGCCACTGATGGACGTAGTCGACCGCCATGCTGTTCGGGTATAATATTGGCGATATGGGACAGTGTTTTGCCTGGTGGCAGGGTTGTTGTCTTTAGGTAAAGGCATCTGAGGAGCGCTTCGTGGACGATGGCAATAAGAGTGAAAGGAAGTTTCATCTTTGGGGCTGGATTCTATTTGTAGTATGCGCCGGTTTCTTCATAGCCTCGGCTGTGGATAGCGGCAGCGGCCTCGGACTCATCGGCAGCATAGTATTCCTTTTCGCCTGTCTGGTCTTTATCGTCCCTCTGGTTAGAAGGAGGAATTCAGGTAAGGATGGTTAAGACGGGCACGGTAGTTAGTGCCCGAAGGTGGCTTTTATGCTCAGGTAATTACCTCAGGAGATCTTCGCTTTCCAGTACGCGGGCGATGTCGTCCAGGCACAGTTCCTCCAGTTTGGCTCTGGTCTGGAGACCGGAGGCCACATCCCAACCCCGGATGTTGTAGAATTCGTCTTTCATCCTCTCGAATTCATCGCGGTCAACCACCATTCCCTTTCTGGACAGGACTTCACCGTCTTTGCCTGGGACTATGCAGTCAGGATTGCCGAAGTCGCCCTTCAGTGGTGTGGTGAAGTTGTATTCATCTATGGAGTCGTGTTCCCTACCCCGGTGTCCCTCTCTGGCAAGGATCGCCCTTTGCAGGTTAAGGACCCTCTCCCCGATCTGGTATAGCCCTGCCTCGTCTACCTCTCTTCCTGTCACGGCAGAACAAATCTGGCTGTCAAGTGTGGGATCGCCGACCGGGTTCTGAAAGTCCGCAGTGAAGTATATGGGCCAGCCAAGGTCGCACAGTATAAGGCACTCCTTGGCGTACTCACGGTCCTGGATCATGGCCGCTGCTGTTGCTTTCCCCTCGTATGTGGAGTAGTCAGCCGCTATCTCGCTGCCGTAAAATCGCCTGGCCATTTCTCGCATGACCTCTGAGGTCACGGGGAGCTCCTTTACGCCCATGGCCCGGGCAGCCCACTGTATGGCCGGAAAGCTGACCTCATGGAGCTGCTGAATGGGGAATCTCGGCTCGACAGCGTAGAATATGCCGGTAGTGATGTACATCCTGGCACCGTAGATCTCGTTGTCACCGGTCCTGGTCATGTAATCCTTGATTAGCCCCCGGGCCTCGCTGCCCAGGCTCTCAGCGGCTTTACGGGTGCCTGTGGCAAGCGTATCTCCGAAGCCATCGCGGTGGGATATCTTCCTCGCCAGTGTCTCGATGAACTCGTAACTGCCAATCCGGGAAAGCGGTAACCCTGTGTATTCCTCTGTCAAGATACCCGCCTTGTGACACCTGCTGAGCCACATTATCATGGTTTCAATAGTGCGGGTATCGATCCCGTAGTCGTCGCAGACCTCGGTGGCTTTAAAAGCGACGTCGGTATCCTTTCCGTAGAAACGCTGGGCCCGCGTTTCATAGAAGAGGGCCGCCTGGCACATGAATTTCCTCTCATCGCCGTCTGGATTCTTGTAGGTCGCGCGTACGCATCCGGTAAGGCAGCCGTGGCACAAGCTCTTTTTCAGCCTGTCAGCAGGAGTGAGCAATCCCACCGAAAGCATTGATTCTGTGAAGGCGGGGCTCAAATCGCGTATCCTGGCCCTGAGCTTTGCCGCTCGCTCCCGGTCAGCCACCTCGACCTTTTTATCGCCTCTTACCGCAACCGCCTTCAGATTCTTGGAACCCATTACGGCGGCCAACCCGCCGGCGCCAACCGAATTTTCAGCCGCCAGCAAAGTAGCGAAGCTAACCATATTGTCACCCGCCGGCCCTATGGTCAATACGCGGGCAGCTTTACCCAGCTCCTCTCTTATCGTACTCTCGCAATTGAATGCGCTCTTACCAATCAAATGAGCTGCGTCCCTGATCTCTACCCTCTCGCCAGCTATCGAGAGGTACACAGGCTTATCCGCTTTACCGTGAATAACAATACCATCGTAACCGGCGAATTTGAGATGAGCACCCCAGGAGCCGCCTAAGTTAGAATAGGAGAACTGGTTGGTAGCCGCAGCCTTCCCGCATACCTGAAACCGGCTGGCAAAGCCGGGGACGCCGCAAACAGGACCTGTCATAAAGATCAGCCTGTTCTCTGGATCAAGGGCATCGATTTGAGGTGATACCTCGTCCCAGTATATCTTTGCGGCTATACCTCTACCCCCGAGAAAGCGGTCTGCGTAATCCTCCGTCGGTATTTCGGTCACGCTTCCCGAGGATAAATCCACCCTCAGTATCTTTCCGGCATATCCATGTTGTCCTGCCATCTAAGCTCCCTTTTTCTTTTCATGGAATCCGGGGCGTACTTTACGGGACCCGGGCCCCGGTATCGTTAAAGCAAGTTGCCCTCGGCTTAACGCCTGGATAGTAAGGTCTGCTATGCGTTATGCTGCCTTTATGCGATCCATCAGCATTTTGTCTTCCGGCAATCTTCTCCAGGGACAGTCTTTCTTGGCACAGAAGACGCAGGGAGATGAAATCGGGACCTCTTCTGCGGCTACCGCAATGGCTGAGATGGACTTTCCCGGTACTATTACAAACTGGGGAGACAGGTGAACGTCTATCAGCCCTGCATCAAGAGCTTTAAATATCACGTCCTGTCCTTCCAGGGGCCAGTCACAGTATCCGGGGCTGAATCTTGAGCAGCATTGCAGGCCCGCGCTGTTCAACTTACCTCTCCAATCTGTCTCCATCATGTCCGCCGTCATTTCAGTCAATTCGGACCCTACGGTGTCGAATACTAACTGGTGGAAGAGTGATTCGCTGGACCTGCCGGTTATCTCCAGTCCCTCACCAATTGTGGCGATCATGAATACGATTGACCGGTCCCCCCTGCATATATTTACCAGGCGGGTAAACATTGCGCTGTGGATATTGCCTGCCTCTGTCTTGACGCCGTACTTGCTCGTTTCAAGCACAGGGAGGGTACGGTATATACCTCTGGGTTTGGCGACTTTCTCTGCCACAAGGAGGGCCTCATCCAGCGCCCCTATAATTTTCCGGTCCGGGGCTTCGCTCGCATCGTAGCTTAACTTACGGAGCGTGCTGCTTCGCAGTCTTTCCAAGATGCCTTTGTTCATATCTGGTTCGACGATGACCATGTTTTTCCTTCAAACGCTCTCTGGATGGCTGCCTCTGTTTCTTCCAGAACGGTCACAGCTGTTTCAGCATAACCGTCGGCTCCATAGGACCTTGCCAGCGTCTCATCCAGAGGGGCTCCACCCACTATGACCACTATGTCCGGCGATTCTGCCTTTACTTCCTGTATTATATCCCGCATGACCATGGCTGTCGTGGACATCATTGCAGACAGGGCAAGTACCCTGGGCATATGCTCCTTAACGCTCTTGATGAAGCTTTCCTTTGAGACATCACGCCCGAGGTCAAACACGCGGTAACCGCAGTTCTTATATATCGCAGCTATGATGTTCTTGCCCAGGTCGTGCGGGTCTCCCTCTACTACTCCTATAACAATAGGAATTTCGCCCTTGTTGGCTTTGTCGCTTTTCCTGAAAGCTGAAAGCCTGTCGAGTCCTGCGGTCATCGTGTCTATGCAGAGTAGAAAATCCGGTATGGATGTATCATTGGACATTAATTGGTGACGTACCTGTTCCAGTCCCTGAATAAGGGCATGATGAATATTGGCTGCTGATACACCTGCGTTCAAGGCTGCGTCCAGTGTCTCGCCCATCATTTCATCGTCATGCTTGCACAATGCTGTCTCCAGATTCTTCAACAGGGTGCTGCTATCGGTCATCTATCTCATCTCCCGTTTCATCCATATAGCTCTGCTGCTTTTACTATGGCCATGGCGTTCTCCAGGGGGGCGTTGGGCGGGAATTCACACCCGGGCGCCAGGACGTATCCCCCTCCGTGGGCCAGGTCCTCGATTTGCATCTTACACTCATGCATAACATCGTAGGGAGTGCCGTAGCTTAAAAGAGCTGTGCTAATATAGCCCATCAGGACAACCTGGTCTCCGTAACGCCTTTTGAGCTCTTTTCTGTTTGAACAATCGTCAGGCAACTGGGCGAAGCTGATGATAGTCGGCTCCATAAAACGTATCTGGGAATCAAAATAGACCCCGTCACCGCAATTATGGACGACTACGACACATCCTCTGCGGTGTATTGCGTTGGCAATCTCTCTGACGAAGGGCCCCTCGATCTTTTCCCATAATTCCTTACTGAGGCCATTCCATGAAGCGAAAAGGGTATCTAAAGTGACAGCCAGTACGCCGGTGTCGCACTGAGCCTCGACGTACTCGATCAAAACGTCCGTTATCGTGTCCAGAGCAGCCATCACCTCTGTAGGATGAAGGACACAGTCCCGAAAGAGGTATTCTGCACCGCGCATCATGTTGAGTACACCCAGAGGGCCAAAGGCGAACCCGGAAACAGCTCCTCTAAGCCCTACCCTGTCCACCAGGAGGCGGCACGTCTCCAGTATAGACTGCATCCTTTGTGCTTTGAGCAGGTCTATTCTCTTGAGCTTCCTGTAATCGCCTACATCTTTGATTAATGGGTCGGTGTAATCAGGGTGGGGAGTGGAGTTCTCCGGATATACCATCTTCTGTCCGAAATCCGCAGCCTCCAGTGAGAGGTCGAGCATGGGGACAACTGCCTCGCCACCGATTAGCTCGAAACCGGCAAGGAGGGACTCAGCCGCAGCCTCTGGCTTGCGGGCAAAATCCGGGTAGGATACCCCGGCCAGGCGTCGGCAAGCCCCGAATGTCATAGGATAGCAGGGGACATGGTCAGGTTCCTTGTGGCGAATGGCAGTAATGAAGCGCTCGATATTGGTCAGTTTAGAAAAACGCCCGCGGGTACTGCTGAAACGGGCCAAACTGTCAAGAACATAGCCCGGGAAAAGGTCTGGGGGAGGGCACCGCCCTTTAAGGATGGGCTTAATTATCCTTCCCGGTGTTCGGAAATTCCCTTTTTCACTATCCATTATGCTCTATTGTACAGATATTATGTCGGGGCTTTTCGTCCTTTGCCGGGTGATGGCCCGCATCAGGCACTTGAATTCACAATTTCCAGATTGTCGCCAGTTAATCGTGACTTCTGCTTGACATCTTAATATACAAGACACATGGATTTGTCAAGCGCTTTGCGGAATTGTCGGCATTGTGCCGGAAGTGGGGGGATGAACAGGGGTATTCAGTTATACTTGGGCAAATATGAGTTGGTCGAAAGCCTCTAATAGCCCTGACAATCAGGGGTTACGAGGCGTTTTCGAATTAGATAGGCGACGGCGGTTGCTCCGAAGGCAGCCCCGATCCCGATGTAAATGTTTGGAAAAACCGGTACGCGAGGCAGTGGTGGCGGGCACATCCACTGGCTTAACAGGTAACTGAAGAGGACTCCCATATCATATCCATCGCTGGCTGCGCTGATAGCCGGGCTGCCTGTTCGGAGTCTATGGGTAGAATTAAAAAGAGGGTCTGCCGAGATGTTATCACCGCCGTCTATTGGATTGCCGTCGGTAATACCTAACGTGTTGTTCCAGATGTCGTTGTAGCTGTAATTGACTATAGCTCCATTTGTCCAATTGTAAGTACGAATGCCGTAACCGTTATGGTTGGTAATGATATTATCTTTTACGTTGGTCACGAAGCTTGAGCCGATCGCACGTCCATCATTCAAATATATGCCGTGACCGGTAGGATTACCATCGCCATCAACCCCTGTGTTGTTATCGAGCGTGTTATGCTCTATGTTGTAAGTACCGCCTAATCGTGGGCTATATATCATTATAGAATTGCCATCGGCCTCTTCGGTGTTATGATTCCCACCCTGCCAGGTGTTGTTGACTATCAGGTTATGAACGATTATGAAAGTCCCACTGTAGCTGTCGTCAATTGTTATACCGTCGGCAGCAGTGGTGTCATGTATGTAGTTACCCCTGATGGTTATAGAATAGGAATCGTAAACGAGGATAGCGCCGTTTTCACTTCGACTGTCATAGATCTCGTTGTCGATAATTGTGCAATTCACGCTGTTTGAGGAAACTGCAATTCCGTCTTGTGCCACATCATATATAAGATTTGAACTTATATAACAGTTCGTACAATTGGTTAGCTGGATTCCTTCATCATCAAGAGCATTGTGCACGATACAATGTCTGACAATTGTACCTGAATGTGCGTTTGACTGTCGGATTAAGTCACCTGTTCCGTTAGTAATCTCTAATCCCTCAATAATTACATTATCCGCATCAATTAGGAGCATCCTGTAAACTGTACCCCCACCGTCGATTACCGGTTTATTCGGCCGACAGGGTATTTCTGATTTCAGTGTAAGGGATTTATTTATAACGAGCTGGGATGTCAACGTATAGGTGCCCTGTGCAAACTGGATTGTATCACCAGGGGAGGCATTGTTTATTACAGCTTGAATGTCGTCGCCTGGATTCACATAATGCGTAGTGGCAGCTAACGCGGCACCGGATAGCAGCATAGATACCAGCGTTGCCAGCATCACTGACGCGAGCAGCAATCGTACGATTCTTGGCACCTTCTTTACTCCGTTTCTATTAGGAGCGATAAGTGTAAGAAGCTTTGTGCACAATATATCTAGTACCATGTAACATATAAGTATTCGTATAATTGTGGTATAATTATGGTAAA
>CAYVQT010000010.1:0-44879 GCA_964453665.1 uncultured Dehalococcoidia bacterium
TGTTACCCAGACCAAGGACAGCAGTCCCATCCGTAACAATAGCTACAGAATAAGGGATTGTAGTATAACTATTCTTCCATTTTGGCTGGTCCTTAATCAGGTTGCATACCTCAGCTACACCAGGGGTATACACCTTGCTGAGGTAGTCCAACGTTTCTAAGGGAACAGTGTTGATCATTTTGATCTTTCCCTTTTCATGAAGCTGTAGAACTGCGTCCCTAATTTGTAGAACTGAGACATCTTCAAGTTTTGTCGCTGCATTTACTACTCGAGCGAGGTGCTCTTCGTTCTCGACAAAAACATCAATATCTCTGACGGTGTAATGGTGACCCAGATGCACTGTTGTCACATTCCCGATGTCCGCTCCAGCTCTGCCAATGGCTGTAGTTAGCTTGCCCAGAGTGCCCGGGATACTTCTGTTCTTGCAGCGCAGGGTCCTGACAATATGTCTTCTAGCGATTTCCATTGTTGTATGACTCCATTCATATCAGCCTTAATTAAAGTACGGCCTGTAGCGCGTTCAATTCATGAGTGAAGGGTAATATTTGACTTAAAGCATAAAGGTTGTGCAATGCAGTGTCATTCATGAAAGGTTTTATTTTCCCAATCTAACTGGATGGCTTTTTCTGATCAACGAGACCCCCGCTATAGCGCTACTTGAGAACACGTTCCTCTACTATCTTACGCACGGCATCGAGTCCGGGTGAGGTTGCGGGAAGCTCGGTTATGGACTTGCCGACTAAATCATGATGCGCGATGCTTTCATCGTGGGGAATGTAGCCAAAGATTTCCAGACCGGTCTCCAGTGCGAATTGATTCAGCAGCTCCTCATTGCCCAGCACTCTGTTGAAAACCAGACCCATCTTCTCACACTGTAACACCTTCTCGTTTTGTGCCATTTCCTTTATCAAGGTCGCGGTCTTTATACCCCTGGATGTAGCATCGCTTACAATGAGTAGGGTATCTACCCGGCGCATTACCTGCCGGTTAATCTGCTCCAGTCCGGCTTCGCCATCAATGAGGATAGTGTCGAAGCTCCTGGAGAGGGTTTCTATTGTTCCCCGTAGAAGGTCGTTTACAGGGCAGTAGCAGCCAAGTGTTTCCGTGCGCCCCATAGCCAAAAGGGCGAAGTCGTCCATCTCATTGAGGGCCTCCAGGGCCATATAATCAAGCATGTCTACAAGCTGGATTTTTTCCTCCTTCTTGCCTCTCCTTGCGGTTTGGATTATGTCCTCGCGGACCTGTCCCATGGTCCGGCTGACGTGTATTCCAAGGGCGATGGGCAGACCCATAGCGGGGTCGGCGTCGATCAGCAGCAATTTGCCTGCCTTGCCGCTCTCAACGAGAACCCTGGTCGTCATAGCTGTTAACGCTGTTTTACCAACGCCACCCTTACCGCATACCGCGATCAGCTTCTTATTCGGAGTGGTGGTCTCAGACATTACTAGCGCTACCCCTTGTGTATTTTTATTCTACTGTTTACTGGATGTTTTGGTCTTTCTGGTTTTTTTCTTGCGAACGGTAATAACTTCCCTGATTTCGTCGCACACCGGTTTGTACGAGCATGAGTTGCAGTCCCAGCCAAATGTGCATTCGAGGACGTCATATCCTCTAACCAACCATGTCTCTCTTGTGATGTCCTTGCTA
Source organism: uncultured Dehalococcoidia bacterium (assembly GCA_964453665.1). Taxonomy (GTDB): domain Bacteria; phylum Chloroflexota; class Dehalococcoidia; order SZUA-161; family SZUA-161; genus DAOUTY01. The sequence continues at coordinate 1,648 of CAYVQT010000010.1, forward strand.
ATCATGCGTACTTGCTCTGCGATGCTATTCAGTTGTTGCACATCCTCTTTGTCTGAAGTGATAAAAACGATCTCCATTGCCTGTACCTTGGGCACCGCTGTTTTGAAGATTGACATCAGCGCTTTTCCCAGGGTGACCAAGTTGAAGCCCTTGGTCGCGGCGTCCTTGCTGACCCTGCCCCATATGCGCTCCGGAGTGCTCCTGAGCATGTACCCTTCTATCTGGTCGGCAATGTACTGGTTCTGCTCCAGCGCAGAGTGATCTTCCTTGCCCAGACCCGTTCCTCCGAGCATCAAGACCTGGGCGAATGGCAAACTGGCCCCCTCCGATTCCTGAATATCGGGGCCGATGAGCGTAATCTTACCATCTCTGACCAGTGAGGGGGTATCTGTCCACAATATGAGTCCGCTGGAGCTTGTGTCGGGGCTTCCCAACTCGACGAAGGTGTCCCCTCGCAGTATTACACCCGAACCTGCCTCGGGCCCGACACGAACCGGCAGCCCATCCAGTAGTCTGCTGGGGTCACCGGGGCAATCGAACTCTCTGATCTGCCTGCCTTTTCCCCGCACTGACTCAACGTAGTCGGCTATCTTATTCACGTATACGTCGAAGATCGCCACAGTCTGTCCCCTCCCTACAACTTTGGGTGCAAAAGGGATGCTTTATAACCTTATCTTTAGCTGTAGCCAAAATTTCCAGCAATGGCGAAGGGGCAGCGCATTAGCTTGCCCCTTCGCATGTATGTATACCTAGCCGAGCCCCATAGCTCTGAAGAACTGGGATATCTTGTCCTTTATCTGGTCGGGTGTGCTGTATCTTTTATCGAACAGGTCGAGCCCTAAGTGAACAAAAGGCACATTGAGGTCGCGGCAGGTCTCTCTCATAATGCCAACGGTCGCGGCCCCGTCCTTGTGGCCCATGTGGCCGGGCCAGACTACGGCGTCTATCTTGAAGTCTTTGACTATTCGGACGATGTCATTGGAGAAGTTGTCGGCTACACCACGTGCCTGCCTGACCATCGGCGAGTCGAAAAGGTTCCTCTTGGCAAGGCCCTTCCATATTCCCTCCTCGCTTGATGTATCTATCATGGTGTACGGATAGTTGCCGAACATGTCCATGACCATGACAGCTCCCCACTCCTCCTCCAGCCAGGGCAGGAACTCGAACACCCAGCCGAAGGGCAGAAGGTCGAACCAGAACAGCCTTATCTTTTCCTCGGGCACAGGTCCTACCCCGCTCTTTACGTTTAGCTCGGCTATCTCAACCAGCTTCTTAAACCAGTCTACACCCTGCGGCGTGCCTGCCTCGTAGACCCAGGCCTGGGAGAAGCACTGCGGGGCTCCGAGGCCCCAGCCGTGAGGGCTCGGCACATTGCGTCGCAACTGGTTGTATTCATCCCATAGCCCGAACATCTGATTGGAGTATTCCAGGGCCTCCTTCAGCTTGTCCAGGTCCAGCTTGGTAGCGGTCTGCTTCTCGACGAACTTCGCCATCTTACGCATTTCATCGGCGAAATAGTTCAGGCTGCGCTCGTCGTTATAATACGGCGGGTCACAGGCGAACATTGGAATATTGCGCCACCGTTCATTCCGCTTGATCACTTCGTGAAGCAATGGGGCGCCGTCGCAGGGATAAAGCAGGTTAAGGGCGCAGGTGGGCAGTGGCGACAGGTTGGCCTCAACGTAATATATCGAAAGTCTGATAGCAGTGCAGAGGTCATTCCCCAGCCCCATATCCTCGGCAGCGTCGATGTCATCGAGGAGATACGGTACTGAGGAAGCCAGGAACGGGGTCTGCATGACCATATAGTAAGGCAGACCCATCGCTGTATATAGCTCGGGTGCCAGACAGTAATAGCTGGAAACGAACGGCTTTTTGTTTTCCACAGCGTCGAGTATCCTGCCGTACATCTTCAGGAGGGAATCGAGTGTCTTTACCTGAAGCTGCATCTCTGGGATTTCGATCAGTGCCATGGTCTGCTCGCGGAGAAATTCGAACCATTCCCGCTCTGAGATGTAGCGTGCCAACTCGGGATGTTTGTCTATCAGCGCCATTGCTTACCTCCCCATCGTTTCTAGGAAAGCCTGGACCCGTGTTCTCAGTTGGCCAATACCGCTTGTGAGGTATTCCCTGTCCATTTTCAGCATTGGAATACCGGCAGCCTTGAGGTCCTGGCCAAGCATGTAGTGTTCCACCAGCCATGAGTCACAGAATATCAGCCTCTCTCCGATGACTCCGTCGCAGTTGAACTCACGGCACATGTCGATAACGTACTGCGTCCGGTTGTCGTGCTCACCGTACATTCGTGGACATGAGGGACGGTCTGTCAAGTAGTACTGAGCTAAGGCTGCGACGGGGTCGCTTGCATTCTCATTGACTTCAATCCACATAAGCCTGGAGCCGAAGCACGTTGAATCGGTGACAACGAGGCCTCCCTGGTCTTCGATGACCTTGACGTAAGCCGGGTCGTCGAGAATACCGCCCACTATCATAAGTCGCGCCCGGTGGCTGCCCGGACCTTCGGTACCGCTCAACTCGTCCAGCAGTTCCCGCAGCTTTTCATTGTATTGCTCCTTTGGCATTGCGGTTCCCGCAACCATGACGGCCAGCGTCTCAGCTCCCGTAATCGGCGGTTTCTCCTGTTTCCTCAGTTCGTAGAGCTTTTTCTGCAGCCTCCGTGTTTCGTTGTGGAGCTTTACCGCTTTCCACAACAGATCATCCGTGATCTCTACCCCGAAGTACTTCCCGATCTTGTCCCTAAGCATGGCAAGCTCATCGGTGTACCAATCCACCTGGTCCTGGCCTGTCTTTCGGGGAAGGCTCATTACCTCAATGAAGTCTGTGGGTACGAAGCGTTTCCAGTTGTCGTAGATACGGCGTACATGGTCGCAGCTGTTAACGCATATAACTCCGTCTAGAAACTTGAAATCACCGGTAAGCGCCTGATTGAAGCAGTGGCGGGGGAAGCTGCAGTTAATACTGCTGTAATAGGCATCCGATTCCTCTGTACCGGTGCTGCCCGTAGCTCTCATCCGGAAGGGAACGAGCCCGGCGGCCGTGATGATCTCTTCGGGAACTGTGGAGCAGAAGTATCCTACGACCTTGCCTCCCTGATCCTTCCAATGCTGCAGCACCGGGTTGGCGAGAGTTTCGGCTGCGTCGCTGAACTCCTGGAATACCTTGGACTTTAGATTAGTTTCCAATTCGTTGCCCTCCTCCCTGTCAGAGTATGGATTACTATAATACAGTGTCTAACCGAATACAATGTTTTAAAGCCTGATGCTTCTCAAGACTGTCCGTCTAGCTTTTCCTCGGCTATGAGAGCCGCTCCTATAGCTCCTGCGATTTGGGGGTCTTGGGGCAGCTTCTTAACAGCTACACCCAATTTTTCCTCCAGGGCTTTAGCCAGGCCGTCGTTCTTGGCACATCCGCCGGTCAAAGCTACGTCTTCGACGAGGCCTACCTTTCTAACCATTGAATTCAACCTGCCTGCTATCGAATTGTGGAGACCGGCGACGATATCTACCAGTTCCACGCCTTCGTTGACCAGGGTCACAACCTCGGATTCGGCAAATACGCTGCACTGGCTGGTGATAGCTGCGGGATTCTTCCCCTGAAGGGATAATCTTGATAGCCCTTCCAATCCGCAGTCGAGCACCCTGGCCATAGCCTCAAAGAACCTCCCTGTTCCTGCAGCGCACCTGTCGTTCATAACAAACTCCAGGACCTTGCCTTTATCGTCCATTGACATAACCTTGCAGTCCTGCCCCCCGATGTCGACCACTGTTCTCACCGTGGGAGAGAGCCAGTGAGCCCCACGGGCATGGCAGGTTATCTCCGAGACGTTTTCGTTGGCAAATGGCACCTTGAGTCTTCCGTAGCCCGTGCCCACTATGTAATCAAGATCTTCGATCGACGATAGCCCGGCTTTCTCTATGGCCTCGTCCATGACCGTGCGTGCCGTCACCTCGGGCTTGGTAGTGGACGGGATAATTACATACGAGGTAATCTCTCCGTCCTTCATTACGACGGCCTTGCCTGTGGCCGAACCTACGTCACAGCCTCCGACTAACATTCTGTCTCCTTCCTTGACTTGTCGTTGCGCCAGTTGACAATATCGATTGTGTATCTAACCGAGCCCCATAGCGGTGAAGAACTGTGACATCCTGTTCTTCACCTCATCCGGAGTTGTATATCTGGGGTCAAACGTATCAATCCCGATGCTCAAGAACGGGACGCCGAGATCGCGGCATACCTCCCTCATGATGCCCACGCTCGCGGCGCCATCCTTGTGGCCCATGTGGGCTGGCCAGACGACGCAATCTATTTTGTAGTCCTTGACTATTCGCACGATGTCACTGGCGAAGTTATCCGCCACGCCCACAGCCTGCCTTACCATCGTGGTGTCCATCAGATTCCGCTTGGCCAGGTCGTGGAACATGGTTTCCTCGTTTAACGTGTCAACCAGGGTATATGGGCAATAGCTGAACATATCCATGACGATTACTGCTCCCCACTCCTCCTCCAGCCACGGAGCTAGGTCAAAGAACCAGGTTGGGTGAACGTCAAACCAGAGCAACCTGATCCTCTCGTTCTCCAACCAGCCCTTTCCCGCCTTTACCCGCTTCTCGGAATCGGCCAGCGCTGCCTCGAACCACTCAAGGCCTCTGGAGTCGCCGACCCAGCGGTTTTGAGTCAGAGCAAACGGGCCCCCTCCGACCCCCCAGTTGAAGGGGCATGGCACTGCCCGCCTCAACTCGTTGATCTCCTGCCAGAGCTTGTATTGCTCGTTGGTCACCTCCACGACCTCGCGGAGTCGGCCGATATCCAGCTTCTGCCCGGTATGCTCCGTGAGGAAGTCCACCATCCGCCTGAGCTCTTGCGCAAAGTAATCTATGCTGCGTTCATCGGTGAAATAAGGAGGGTCGGGGGCAAACATGGGAATGTCTCGCCATTGTTTGCTTCTCCTGCTTGCTTCATGCAGGGCAACAATACCGTCGCAGGGTATTATCATTCCCACAATCGCCGTGGGACGTGGCAGGAGACCGGCCTCCGTGTAATACATAGCCATCCTGAGAAGGGTGCAAATATCGGATGACACCGCCAGTTTGTCAGTCCCTTCAAGGTCATTCATAAGGTAGGGGTTTGCACCTGCCCCCGCGAATGCGGCAGCGACAGGGCAGTACCAGTGGATATCCATGGCGGTGAATATCTCAGGTGCGTTTGAGAAGTAGCTCGCTATTACCGGCTTGCCCTCCTCAATACACCGTACTGTATCTTTGTAGTGTTCCAGGTTCGCCCTGACCAGTGGTATCAGTAGATGACTTGTCTCACTGGGGCTCTCTTCAAGGAACTTCAACAGGAACTCGAAATGGTCGCGCTCAGCAATTGTTCTTTCCAGTCCCTTATCAACCATTTTCTATCTCCCCATTGTTTCCAGAAACGCCTGAACCCTGGTTCTCAACTGGCCCGCGCCGCTCAAGATGTATTCTCTATCCATAATCAGACAGGGGATGTTATCGTCCTGAAAGTCGTTTTCGATGGTGAACTGCTCAAACCCCCAATGGTCGCAAAATGCCAGCCTTTCGACGATAACACCGTCTACCTTGAAATCTCGGATCATCTCTCGGACGAGACCGATTCTACGCTCGTAATCCCCGAACATCCGGGGACAGGAGGGGCGGTCGGCGACATAATATTGGGCGAGAGCCGTGATTGGGTCGCTTGCCCTCTCATTGATATCGTTCCAAAAAAGTCTGGAGCCGAAACAGAGTGAGTCGGTGACCACGAGGCCTCCCTGGTCCTCAATAACCTTGACATAGGCAGGGTCATCGAGGATGCCGCCCATTAGCAGCAATCTCGCACGATAATCAGTATTGCCGGCAGATTTACCTAGCTCATCCAGCAATTCCGTGAGCAGTTGATTATAGCGCTCCTTGGGCATGGCTGTGCCAGCAACAATGACAGCCAGCGCCTCGGTTCCAGTGATCGGCGGGTTGTCTAATTTTCTGAAGTCATAAAGCTTTCTCTGCAGACGGCGTGTTTCATTGTGGAGCGCTATCGCATCCCACAAACGCTCATCGGGGATTTTCATATTCAGATGCTTCTCAAGGAGTAGCTTGAGGTTAGCCACTTCGTCCCGGAACCATTCCACCTGTGGTTTACCTGTCTTCCTGGGGAGGCTCATTATGTGCACGAGGGTGGTTGGTAACTGCCGCTTCCAGTTGTCATAGATGCGACGGATATTGTCGCAACTGTTAATGCAGACGACGCCTTCAAAGGAATCGAAGCCACCCTGTAGAGCTATGTTGAAGCAGTGACGTGGAAAACTACAATTGATGCTGCTAAAGTAGGTGTCTGACAGATCTGTTCCTGTGCTTCCTGTCGCTCTCATTCGAAAAGGCAGTAGGCCGGCAGCCGTTATCAACTCCTCCGGCATAGCGGAGCAGAAATAGCCTAATACCTTGCCACCCTGCTCTCGCCACCTCTTAATCTCGGGGTTGACAAGCGTTTCAGCCGCCTGGCTCAACTCTTGAAATGCTTTAGATTGTATCTTTGACTCCAATATCCTGGTTCCCTTAGTGTCCCTGTGACTTAAAGACACGCACTGGGTTTGCTCAATTAAGCCTCTGATTCCAGTTTAATCCACCTGCCGGACGTAAACAAGTTTACATAATATTTTACATGTGCAAATACCCCGACATACTCAGGATACGTCTTGGAACTGCTGCTGAGTATCGTGATGATACCTGTTTTATTCTGTTGCGAAATCCTAGTCGCTTCAAAGAGTAACCACCATATGACGTCAGGTTCACCCTATGTATGCAGCAGTGCGGGCACTTTGCAAGTAGGGCAATTAGCGAAGAATCCACCTCCTGCCTGATTATAAGCAGAAGGGAAACTCTTAAATTAGAATTCTATGAGCCTAGTTCAGCCTCAAGTGTTTTCAAGTAAAAAGGTGTGCTGCCAAGGGTGAGTGCGAGCGACTTTGCACGACGAAAATAGAAATGAAGGTCATAGTCCTTGTCGACGCCCACACCCCCGTGTAGTTGCTGGGCGCTGGCGGCGACTCGCTGGCAGGCGATGTTTCCAAAAGCCTTGGCAATGGCCACTTCCCTGTCAGCGGGAAGGCCCTCGCTTAAGCGCCACACCGCTTGATATGCGGTCCAGCGTGCCCCCTGAACATCTACGTACATATCAGCCAATCTATGCTGTACAGCCTGGAACGCCCCAAGAGGGCGATCAAACTGTATACGCGTCTTGGTATGTTCGGCCGTTAGCTCCAGTTCTTGCTGCGCACCACCTACTATTATTGCGCATTGAATTGCTGTTGCCTTTCTGAGTATGGCATTAACCGCTGGTAAAGCTTTATTCGGATGTCCCAGTATGTCGTTGGTTGAAGCAGGGACGTTGTCAAACAAGACGTCATATTGCTTGTCGGCGGCAATTGTAACCAGTGTGGTGAGCTTGATGCCGTCAGCCTTTGCGTCAACTATAAATAGTGTTAGACCATCATCATCTCCGGGAGTTCCCTCCGTCCTGGCTGCCACGAGCATGTAATCCGCGATGTTAGCATAAGGAACGAAAAGCTTGTTGCCAGTGATCACATACCCGCCATTGTTAACTTGCGCTCGAGTGGCAATGAATTTGGGCTCTTCGTTTACCTGTGGTTCTGCCATCGCCATTGTCATTATGAGTTCGCCGGTTGCCACCTTGGGCAGCAGTGATTTTTTTTGCTCGTCGGTTCCAAAATCGAGGATAGGCAGCGCTCCCAGAGCCATGGTGCTAAACATTGGTCCCGGCACTGCCGCACGCCCGTATTCCTCGAATAACACTGCCATGTCAAGCAGGCTGAAGTCGGCTCCGCCGTATTCTTCTGGCAACGCGAGGCCCATCCAGCCCAGCCCTGCCATCTTCGCCCACAGTTCGGTAGAATAACCCAGGTCGCCAGCCTCGATCTCCCTCACCAGCGATTTGGGACATTCAGCGCTCAGGAAATCCCGCGCTGACTTCCGCAGCATCTCTTGTTCTTCACTCAGGGCGAAGTCCATGTCTAATCCACCTTTCTGAACTTGGGAAGGATCAAGCCTTCGGCTATTTCTTCGAAGACTACTTCAACCGGCATCCCGATAGATATCTCCTCCGGTTTTATATCAGTCATGTTGCTGACCAGCCTTACCCCCTCCTCCATTTCCACGAGGATGACTGAATAAGGAGCCTTGAAACTGGGATGCGGGGACTCCTGATATGTGACCCAGCTATAGATTGTTCCTTTCCCGGTGGAAGGGGCCCACTCCTTTTCGAATGAGCGGCATTTCGGGCAAATCGGTCTTGGCGGATGCAGCCAGGTGCCGCATTCCTTACACCTCTGGAAAACCAGCTCGTGCCTGTTAATCCCTTCCCAGAAACCCATATTGTCCCAGAGGATGGGAGGCATGGGAACAGGATGTTCTGTATCATAAACCATGCTCATGACTGACCTCCTAGAATAAGACCACTCGCCGGCCCGCCGGCACCGGAGGCGACCAACACGAGTTCGGCGTCCTTCACCTGGGCTGTTGAGGTGCCCCTTATCTGACGTACTGCCTCGACCAGATGGTTCACCCCGTGGAGGTAACCTTCCCCGAGGGAGCCGCCGGAGGTGTTAAGGGGTAGTTTGCCTCCTAATCTGATACGATCTCCCCCGCTGCAGAAGTCTGTGCCTTCGCCACGATCGCAGAAACCGAGTTCCTCAAGTTGCATTGGGACCAGAGGACCATATGAATCGTCGAGTTGAACGCAATTGATATCTCCAGCAGCTACACCTGCCATATTGAAGATCTTCTTACCCACCTTGCCTACTTCGGGCAGCCCGGAAATAGACGGTCGGTAGTAGCTGGTCAGCTCCTCGGTTTCTGAGTTCATATGCTGGGCGGCACCAAGCACGTAGACGGGTCGCTGTATAAGGTCCTTAGCTCTTTCGGCGGTGGTGATGACCAAAGCTGCCGCTGCATCAGCCTCCTCGTAGTAGTCCATCCGTCGCAGGGGCTCGGCAACCACCTCGGACTTCAAGTAATCTTCGAAGGTTATTGGCTTCTGGTAGAACATACTATTAGGATTCCTTGCGCCGTGTTCTCTGCAAACTGTCGGCACCCAACCGAATTGGTCATTACCGATACCGAATTCGTGCATGTACCTTCGCACAATCATGGCGACCCGCCCCGCATCGGACATATGGCCGAAGGGAGCATGGAACGTCCATTGCAGCAGGTCAGAGGTTGACATCTGGCCTGAGGTCCGCATGCTGGGGATCATCCGTCTTTTGGATGCGCCGTTTACGGCCCTGTAAACAACAATATAGTTGGCGGCCCCAACGGCGACTCCCATAGCTGCACGCATAATCATGGCTGATGGTGCTGCGCCCCAGCGTGACTCGCCGAAGTAGCTTAGATTGCCCATACCCATAGAGCTGGTGACGGCATGCTCGTCTGTGGCATCATCGGTCTGCTTTACCAGGCCGTCGATATCATCGGGTGTTAGCCCAGCGTCATCCAGCGCCGTTTTTATACACTGGCATGTAAGATATAGCTCCGTGCGCTCGGAGTCCCGGGAAAATTCAGTCATGCCGATGCCAACGATGGCCGCCCTGTTCCTGATATTATTCATTGCAGTATCCTCACCTCAGTTAGGCTTCTCTTCTCTTGAATTTGGGAAGAGTCAAGTCGTCGGCTACTTCATCAAAGACCACTTCCACGGGCATCCCGACGTAGATTTCATCTCGGGTAACATCGTACATGTTGCTGACTATTCTCACTCCCTCGAGCATTTCGACTACCACGACGAGGTAGGGAACCTTTATACCCGGGTAAGCGGCATTGGCGTAGACAAAGTTGACCCAGCTATACACGGTGCCCTTACCCGTGGAGGGCACCCAATCCATGTCCATGGAGTTACACCTGGGACACATTGGCCGCGGTCGGTGGATAAACAGACCACAGTACTTGCACCTCTGAAAGACAAGCTTGTGCTGCTTGAACCCGTCCCAGAACTCCTGGTTATCCAAATCAACTCGGGGGCGCAGTATCGGGATGCCTGGAATATATTCCATTACCATGTCTCTTACCTCCTCAGAAGGACGGCGCTGGTGGGAACGCCGAGCCCCCCGGTAACGAGGCTTATCTCCGCGTCCTTCACCTGTGCCGTGGAAGTGCCCCTTATCTGACGCACTGCCTCTGCAATCAAATTCATGCCGTGGATGTATGCTTCCGAGAGATGTCCGCCTGATGTATTGCAGGGAATCTCACCCCCCAGTCTGATGCGGTCGCCCCCCTCACAGAAAGCTGCCCCTTCACCCACACCGCAGAAGCCATATTCTTCAAGCTGCATGGGAATCAAAGGGGTAAAAGCATCGTAAAATTGTGCCACGTCGACGTCCTTGGGAGAAAGTCCCGTCACCCGCCAGAGCTCCTCACCCGCATACCATGATTCGGGAAGTATGGATATCATCGGCCTGTAGTAACTTGTCATCATCTCGCCCTGGGTGGCTATACCCTGAGTAGCACCGAGCATATATGCCGGTCGCTGCTTCAGGGTCTTTGCCCTCTCCGACGTTGTTAGGACAACCGCGACTGCGCCGTCGGTATCTACGCAGCAATCATAGAGGCGGAGTGGCTCGACGATCATCCTGGATTCCATGTAGTCTTGCAGCGTTATTGGTCTGCCATAGAACATTGCTTTCGGGTTCATACATGCATATTCTCGAAGGACGACCGAGACCCAGCCCAGATGTTCGGCGGTGGCTCCGAATTCGTGCATGTATCTGGTTGTGAACATGGCTACCCAGGAGGGGGGTGTTGCGAGACCGAAGGGCATTATGTATCCGTAGTGATCGTTGGGTGCTATCGTGATCTGTTCCACCCCGGGTACGCGACCATAGCGGCGCCCCGAGCGCTCATTCATAGCACGGTAGCAGACGACGCAGTTAGCTGCGCCTGCGGCTATCGCGGTAGCTGCATGCAGGACTGTGGCACAAGAAGCACCACCACCCCAGCCGCATTCGCCAAAATAGTTCAGATCATGGATACCCAGTGCACTGACAATGTGCATCTCGTCCGTATAGTCCATGGCGTATTTGACTAGACCGTCGATGTCTTCGAGATTGAGCCCGGCGTCCTCTACTGCGGCCTTTATAGCTTCACATGCCATCTGGCATTCACTTCTACCTGAATCCTTAGAGAATTCGGTTTGTCCGATGCCTACAATAGCGACGTTGTCCTTGATCTTGTAGTCTTCGACTCTCGGCCTGACCGTTGTCCGATATCGTCTGGCAAGGTACTGATCATACATGTATATGCCTCCTTAGCCTTTGGTGGGAAGAACCATGGTCGCAGTTCCCCACGCGTGAGGCCCCATCGGTACTGTAAGATTGAAATCAACATCAACCAGGTGTTTATCACCTTCGGTGTATTTCTTCGTTATCTTCCCATTGTTAGTAAGTGTGTCGCCGGGGAAGACAGTAGCCCCTAACCTGATAATTACCTTCTTAAGTTCCCCCTCCGGGCCACTCCAGTCCGTGAGGTACTTACCTATAAACCCGCCTGTGCTTAGTATATTCAGGAATATGTCCTTAGCGCCCTCTCTTTGGGCTGCTTCATGGTCATGGTGCACGGGCGTGAAATCCCTGGTGGCAATCGCTGTGGCGACAATAGTAGTGCGGGTTATCTCCCTTGTTTGAGTCGGGAGTTCGTCACCTTCTCCTACATCATCCCAGTAGATAAATTTCAAAGACATCTAAGGCCCCTTTCTTTTTTCCTACATTGCCGGTTTGAACTTCAACACAGTAAAGGGCTGAATACAGACAACCTCGCCGTTCTGATTTGTGTAGGTGTACTCTGAGGTAATGAAGTGACCTGTTCCAAGCCGGGTGGTCTTTTCCGGTGACACGCTGACAAGCTTTATTTTATAGCTCAACCGGTCGCCCGGACGCATCGGGCAGAAATATTCCTGGGAGGTAGTGGTAGCCACTACCCCGTGATAGCCGGCCTCGTCCATCATCTGCACGGCCTTCGCCTGAGGATCGGGCATCTCCTTCTTTGGCCACAATGGCGGCATACAATAAGCCTGCACCATCTGCGGAGGGGCGATGATACCACCATACTTGCTTTTCCTGGCGTACTCATCATCGCTGTAGAGGGGATTGCCGTCCTCCATTGCTTCGCACCAATGTCGGATCATGGCCTCATTTACTGTGTTTGGAGCTACGAAAGGGCCGGCTTCCTCTCCGACCATTGCCTGTAGTTTTTCATATACGTCCTGGCTCATATAAGTTGACCTCCAAATAGTAAATATATATCTATTTTTTTACATAGCCCTCGGCATGCCCAGGCCAGCTATGGCGATTATGTTCCTTTGGACCTCGATGGCACCACCACCAAAGATAAAGACCACATCGCTTCTGAAAGACTTTTCCACTCTACCCTTATGTACTGCCCACTTGGAATCTGCCTGTAACTGCCCGAACTGTCCCATTATCTCCAGCAAAGAGGCGTTTACCTTCTGGTACAGCTCTGATCCAAACACTTTGACCATCGAGGCCTCAGCGTAAGGAACAATATCTTTCGTTATTAACCATGCAACCTGGAAGTTGAGTATCTTGAGCACCTCGACCTCCATTATCAATTCGGCGAACTTACGCCTGACCCAGGGCTGGTCTATAACAGGTGCTCCGTCAATCTTTGTCTCCTTTGCCCACTGAATCGTATCTTCGATGTTGCGCATCATCGGAGATGAAGGGCTGAGCATTATGCGTTCAAAGTCAAGCTGGGTAGTCAGATATTGCCAGCCTTTGTTTTCCTCACCGACGAGACAGCTCTTATGGACTCTTACATCATCATAGAAAGTGTAATTGTTCTGCTCACCCGGCATGGTGTAAAGAGGCTTCATGCTTATGCCGGGAGTATTGGTGGGGATAAGGAAAATAGATAACCCGCGGTGTTTCTTGGGGGCATTGGGGTCGGTTCTGGCGGCGAGCCAGATATAATCGCTGACATGCGCCAGGCTGGTAAATACCTTGGCCCCGTTTATGATATAGTAGTCCCCATCTCTTACCGCCGTAGTCTTAAGAGATGCCAGGTCAGTGCCGGCCTCGGCCTCGGTATAACCAATGGAAATCTCCACTTCACCTCTCAGGATACGGGGCAAGAACTCGTTCTTCTGCTCCTCACTTCCGAATCGCATAAGAGCGGGCCCCACCGTGTTCAATGGAAGCACCGGCAGAGGTGCTCGTTCGTAGTGGGCTATCTCGTAGAATAGATGCTGCTCTATGGGTGAGCGGCCCTGGCCGCCGTATTCTTTGGGCCAGCCTACTCCAAGCCAGCCGTCGCGGCCCATCTGACGGATAAATTCCATACAGAGCGGTGATTCGGAGTACGCGATTTCCTTGTCCAACTCGGCGATCAACTCGGGTGTCATGTGGGTTCTCAGGTAATTCTGAAAATCCTTGGCGAACTGTTCCTGTTCAGGTGTCAGTGCAAATTCCATCTCGATACCCTCTGTCTGATTACCCCAGTGGTTTGAAATACTTGATGTCGAGGATACTGGCTTCGCGCTCATTTTTGAATACTGCCTGAACCCGCATGCCAATGCGTATCTGCTCGGGGTTGATTTCGCCCAGCATGTGGACGAAACCAGTGTCGGCACCATCGAGTTGAATTATCCCGTATATTACAGGGGATTCCACAGGCTGCACCGGATTCGGCTGGTTGCAAACTGTGTATGTAAGCAAAGTTCCCTTGTCGCTGACCTCAACTAACTCATCGAGTTGTCCATAGCAGTCTTTACAGATAGACCGGGCCGGGACATAAACGCGATTACAGGTAGGGCATCTCGTACCCATTATTCTCTTTTTATCCCTTAACGCTATAAGGAATCGGCTGCCAACGGCACCGGCGGAATAGGTGTTCGGTATATAAATCTGCCCGTGATAAATCCAGACATCTAGCCCTTCCAGCTTCTCGGTTGCTGTTGCCATAACGTGACCTCCTATTTACCTATCTCTTTAAAGTACAGGATGTCTCCGGGCCCCTGTCCGCGTTCCTCATAGTCTTCACGCCAAATAGCCTGTACTCGCGTTCCCACCTTCAGTTTCTCCTTATCTGTTTCCTCCAGCCAGTGCCTACAGAAGACTCCGTTATCCATAAGGATGATGCCGCTGGGATAGGGGTTTGCCCACTTCTCGCCATAGTGTGGGTCCCACAGAGGAAACACAAGATAGGTGTACTGATATACCTCGCCTGTCTGGGGCATCTCCACCCAGTCCCAACCCATCTCTACCTTGCATTTAGGACATACTACCGTCGGTGGCAGCCAGATTTCTTTGCACTTGGGGCACCTGATACCCACTAACTTTTTATTTTCCCTTGCCTCCGCGTAAAAGTGACCAAGGTACTTCCCGGTAGACCACTCGTAACGTCTGGGCAAGTTGAAATTCACATTAATATATTCCGGCTGTGCCTTCTCTGCCTTATTGGGGGATGTTTTTGCCATTTCATTGCCTCCTATAATGACCGCCTGAGCAAGGTCAGGATTGTCCAGTTAGGGCCACCGAGAGCACTGGTCAGAGCTGTCTTTATGTCCTTTGTAGCCTGGTGCTCGCCGGCATCCCCCCGAATTTGGAGAGCAGCTTCGGCTACCCGGATGGTAGGTGTAGCGCCGATGGGATTTGTAGCTATTACACCACCTGAGCAGTTCACCGGGAACTCTCCCTCGATCTCGGTTACGCCTTTTTCGATCAGCTTCCAGCCCTCGCCCTTGTCACAGAAGTGGAAGTGTTCATAGAGGTTCATTTCCTCCCAGTTCGATGGCTCGTAGATCTCAGCCATGTCGATGTCTTTTCGAGGGTTGGTTATGCCGTTTCTCTTGTATAGCCTCTCGCATGCAACATGTTGGGTATACGTTTCCTTGCCGGTGGGGTCTCCGAATGTGCCAGCGCGGAAGGGTTCCTGGTGCACGGTCTCGACATCGGCGATCCAGACCGGTTTCTTGGTGATTTTCTTTGCTCTTTTCTCGCTGGCGAAGATGAGCGCGCAGGCGCCACATGACTGTGGACAGAAGTCAAGTATCCTGAGTGGCCACACCAGGTATGCCGACTGCAGTACATCGTCAATGCTCTTAAGCCCGAGCCTGAGATGAGCATGGGGGTTTCTGCAGGCGTTACGGTCTGCCTTCAGACGGACCATGGCCGCATGCTCCTCCGTGGCTCCGGATGTCTCCATATAGGACAGCGCCTGCTTGGCGAACTCCCCTATGGCGCCTGTGGTTGCGCCTTTGCCCCACAGCGGGGTAGCCGCAGCGCTTATGGCAGCGGTTGTATCGCCGCAATCCTGTTTTTCAAAGCCGATGACCATAATCAGGTCGTAGAGTCCGGAGGCGACGAAGTAGAAACCTTCGCATACTACTGAACCGCCACTGGTGCCGCCCGTGCATACCTTCAAGCCTGGCTTTCCGTAGGCCCCGACCTCAGATGTCATTCCGTGGTCGGGGAGAAAGATACCTTCGAAGGTTTCCATGTTGCTGAAGAACATACCCTCGATGTCTCTAATACTCAACTGGGCATCGGCCAGGGCTGCTCTCACTGCCTCAGCAACCATTTCCGGCTGGTTAACATCGGGGCGCTTGCTCTTATGATATGTCTGCCCGATTCCTACTATAGCGACTCTATTAGGCATATCTTACCTCCAACTACCTGTTACCCAGGATCATTACGCCTTGATGCTGTCCGCAGATCCCGGTGACGCCGTGAGCAAGTGCTATCTGGGCTCCCTTTACCTGTCTGTCGCCTGCCTCACCGCGAAGCTGCAGTACAGCTTCAGCTACGCGTGTCATTCCTGCCACGCCTACCGGATTGCCGGAAAGCACTCCACCGGAGGGATTTACAGGAAGCTTTCCGCTTATCTTTGTCATACCGCGATCGATAAACTTGCCTCCCTCGCCCCGGCCGCAGAAACCAAGCCCCTCCATCCAGAGAAGCTCCTGGTAGGTGTATTCCTCTGATATTTCGGCCACATTTATCTCTTTCAAGGGATTCTTAATACCCGCCATGCTGTAAGCCTTCTTGGCAGCTTTCATTAGCGCGTCACAGTCAGCCAAATCCCGGTCTCCCAGGTAATGTGCCTCGTAGCAGTTCGACGCGCCCAGTATCCAGACTGGCTTTTTGGTAAGCTTCTTGGCCTTCGCCTCTGGAGCCAGAATCATGGCGCAAGCGCCGTCTGATATAGGCTTCGTATCCAGACGCTTTATGGGAGATGACAGCGTCTTTGAACTGAGAACATCCTCCACTGTGATATCGAGAGGCTCTTGTGCAAAGGGATTGTTCTTAGCATTGCCGCGGTTCTTGACCGCCACCTTGGCACACTGTTCCGGTGTTATGCCGTACTTGTACATATAACGCTTGGCCTGCATGGCAGCGGCAGAGAGAAAGTCCAGTCCCAGTTGCCTCATCAGTGCTGGGTCAAACGCGGCGTTTTCGACTAAACTTTTATCGGCCTGAGATTCCTTCATATGTGCTACCACCAGGATAATGTCCTGGTGGCCCGAGAGCACCTGTGACATACCGACGTAAACGGCGTTGAGTCCGTCTTCGGCCACCTTGTCCTCATGTCCCAGGTGTGCGCCTACCACGTGCTGGATATTCATGTTTGAGATCGTCCGGCCATCCCAGAAATCCTGAGAACAGCTCACGGCTGAATCGACATCGGACAAGGTAAGTCCGGTTTTCTCAAGGACTTGCTTTATTGCTTCATACGCCAGTTCCTCCTCGCTTACGTCGCTTCTGTCGGGGTGGTACTTTGTCTGGCCTACTGCAATAATACCTACTCTTTCAGCCATACATGCCTCCTTACTGTACTAACATCTGTCCACTCGCAGCTGAATCGGAAAATCCCTAGAGTTTAGCTTTTACTTCTCAAATAAAGCCGGCAAGCCTCTATTGGTATACTTACTCCTAGATGCCCCTGCCTCTTATGCTCTCGCTGCCATGAAACCAGGCTGGCGTTGCAGCGCTAAGCAAGCCTTCCCGGTGAGGCCCGGGGCCTCGAGCGATACATCTAGCAATGTAATCCTGGTGGGGCAGGCCGCAGCGATGGCCCCTTGATAGAGGCGGTATCTCACAAGAGGCTGCCAGGTTCAGCTAGAAGTCTCCGGGATGCCCTGGTTCCTTTTTGCCCCACTGCTTGGGTGAGAGTAGGAACGATAGAATCGCACGTTTGGCCATGCAGGACGCGACCTTCACTAGGTCTCTGAAATTCAGACCTACTCGAAGCCTCCACTTCACGGGGTCAATGACGTCCACATACATAATTATGTAGTCGCCCTTACGCTCCATGCAGTCGACCTTTCCTGTCAGCTCTGTCTTCCCGAGACCTGTTGATCTCATCAACATACTAAACTAACCCCCTTGACCTGTTATATGTTATCGTTTTTCGCATGATTCATTTATCTCTTCAGAGTATATAACCATTCTCGCGTGACCGGGTCACGATCTCAGGCTCCTTCCACCACTTCTCTATTCCGCATTCCTCGGCTATGGAATTGGCGCAAACATAGCCCGGGCCCCAGATTACACAGCCGCCGGGCCAGACACCCGCCCCTCCCACGAACAGGTTCTTTATCGGTGTTACATTATGGGAACACTCCTGATTGGGTCTGAGGAAGCCCATTTGCAGCGGGTGATACTGCCCCTGCTTGTACGATCCCTTAACCATATTAGCGAACTTATTCTGGATGTCTGCCGGTGTGGTGATGTTCCACCACAGCACTTTGTCCTTGGTGATATTAGGAGCATATTTCTCCAGCGTGGCCAACTGATATTCGGCTATCTGCTCCCTGAATTTGTATTTCAACCATTTCTCGGAGCCGCCGTCCTTCAGTTCGTACGGAGTCATTTGAGAGAGGAGGCCCGAAGCCCTTCCCGCAGGAGCCTGGTAGGAATCATGTACGCTTGGGAAGGAAGCTATGTAACCTGCCTTTTCCGGCAACTCGCCTGTACTCATCAAGTCCCATTCGTGTCTCAACTCGTCAGAGTTATCATAACCGAGGACATACATGAAGGCCTTGTCAACGTCCGGGTTGGACTCAGCCGCCTTGAAGTGAGGCGGCTCTTCCAGGGCCAGGTGCAGGTCGCACAGGCTCCACTTCTCCCACTGCCAGGCATTGACCATTGCTACGAAATCGCTGTCCAGCTTGTCTTCACCAACATACTTGAGGAATGTCTGATGTATGTCGATAGTGCTCACAACCGCCTTGGTGGCCATAATTTGGGTACCGTCGTCCAGCTCTACACCCTTCGCGGTCCCGTCCTCCACTATGATACGCTTGATCTGGGCACTGGTCCTGATCTGGCCCTGATTTTCGAAGATCGATTTAAGCAGGGCGTTGGAGACTCTGTGGGATCCTCCCCCTACCAGGCGGTAATTCGACATCCGGTTAAAGTACAGAGGAATAAGATAGCCGACTCCCGACTGGCTGTAGTCGAGGCCCCAGTGACAGACGGTATAGAGCATCAGCGTTCTGACATGATCGTTTTCAAACCTCTCCTTGATCACGTCATCAGGTGTTTTCTCCGAGTAGTCAGTGAGCTTTCTCCCCAGCTCACTCGCATCCGCCCTGGCAGCCATAAGAGGGGCCGGTTCGGGCTTGACGAAGGTCTGGGGGCCTACCATCTCCCTCATCAACTCGTCGCACTCGCGATACATATCGCGGTAGGCATCGGCATCCTTCTGGGAGAACTGGGCTATTGAGGCGCATGTCTTCTCCGGGTCGGTGTAGACGCAAATGCACTTCCCGTCGGGTGTAGGCAGAGCCCACTGAAGGTCGGGGAAAATATGCTTGACTAGGTACTGCTCCTCCAGCTTGAAGTCCTGGTACACCGGAGCGTAGTCCACCATCATGTGGAATATTGCATGTGTGTTGTGAAAATAGTCGGGAAGGGTTATCTGCTCGGTAGCCAGTCCTCCTCCTGCCTCGTACCTTTTCTCCAGAAGTAAGACCCTCTGGCCCGCTTTGCTGAGGTAGGCGCCGATCTCCAAGCCGTTCGGGCCGCTGCCTATGATGATTATGTCGTACTCTCTCGCCATTTAGGCCTCCTTTTGTGGCTGTTTTGTAGCAGGAATATTCTTTCTTTATTGTGCTAAGCGTTCCGCTTGAACGAGTCACGCGCTCTTTGAACTGTCTTCCGAATCTCCTGAACCAGAGAATCGGGCTCCTTCTTTCCTGGCTCCTCCCAGGGCTTGCCCAGCCCCATATCTGTAGCTATGATTTTGTAACAGTTGTAGGACGCTGCTGCACTGGCCTCTGAACCCACATGCCAGTAGCCCCCCGTGCAGTAGAGGTTTTGTATCGGTGTCCTGTGGTTGGCAAGTTCGGGTGTGGGCCTGTTTTCGTTTAGCTGCGATAGGGAACGGTCAATACCTGAGAAGTTGCCATGAGGAGCGAGGTTTTTCATCCGTAGGTTATCGTAGGGGCTGTTGGTGTCGACGCCAATAATGTTCTCCCAGTTCATATTGGAGGCGTGTTTGCCCCAGACGCTCACCAGGTTCTCTGCAAATTGCCTCTTTAGTTTGAGCCATTCTCTCTCGGTTAAGTCAGAGGCACGAGGCCCCTGCATCTCGTTCTGGGCGACGTGTTTGCCCGGTGGGGCATAGGCGGGGTCAGCGAGGCTGTGGCACCAGACAACGGGGTTATAATCGTCGATGGGCGGGAGCATTCCCAGCACCGCATACTTGCATTCCTTTGAGATATGCTCGGGATCAGCATCCGGGGCCAACCCAAGCCACATTGTTTCATGTATATCTGGATTGAAAGATTCGGCTGCATACTTGGGGGCATCGTGGATGGCGAAGCTATACCACATCAAGTTGCCAATGTTGTTAGTTGACAGGTTGTCGACACGCCTCGCTATCTTCTCGCCGATCACATCTCTGCCCATTAGTTCTACCAGTTGCCAGGCGCTTAATCCGGCGCTGACAACCAGCTTTCTTGCCTTAACCTCGCTTCCATCGGTGAGGTGGATGCCTGTGCAAGAACCGTTTTCGATGAGGAACTTGTCTACCTCAGCGTGGGTAAAGAACTTACAGCCCTGCTGTACGAGTACCTGGTGAGCAGCGTGCGCTATCTGGTGTGTACCACCCCTGGCATAGCCTATGGTCGGCAGCGTCCCGCACATCCCCAGGGTGTTGGCCCCAAGATATTGGTCGTTGACGTTATGCGCGGCGGATACTATAAACCTCAGGATGCAGTACTGCAGCTCAGGGCTGTCGAACCATTCGCGCACTGCGCGCATGGGTGCGGCCGCCATAATCAGTGAGTCAGGGTCAAAACCAGCCTCTAGAGCTAGCGGATAAACAGCGATCTGCCTGTCCATGTACTCGGGTGCAGTCCTCCACTCGTGCGGGTTGAAAAGCATGTCCATGGTGACTCTCTGCAGCTCATCGCTTAATTGCACCTTCCAGAGCTTGAGCCATTTTTCGGCATCAATTTCAGAGAACCTGGCGATCTCCTTCGCCGTGCGCTCTTGAGTTGCGTCTTCTTTATCGCTGTAGATGGAGAGGCATGTACTGTTGTTTGCAAAGGCTGCACCGTCGCTGCAAAGGTACTGATCCCACTGGGCTCCGTAATCCCAGAAATCCGGGAAATCGCGCCATATAGGTGCGTAGTACCAGGGCAGGATTATGTTAGCATGGGTATTACCACGGAAACCGGGGGCTGATATCTCCTCGGTGGCCAGGCCACCTCCGATCTCATGCCTCCTCTCGAATATACCGACGCTCATGCCGGCGTATTTCGTAAGATACATTGCGAGCAGCAGCGCTTTATTACCTCCCCCGCAAAGCACCGCATCAAATGTCAAATCGGCCACGATTACTCCTTTTTAATGGAAGTCGAACGTTATAATTCTGGTCACATCAGCTCAATTTCATGAAATTCAGGGTCGACGATAAGCCTGGGTTCGGTCAGGCTCTGAACCTCCTCGGGGGTCCATCCCGGAGCCACTTCCTTGAGAACGAGCCCGCGTTTCGTGACCTCGATGACCGCAATGTCGGTCACGATGAAATCAACGCACCCGGGCGCTGTCAACAGGTAGCTGCACTTCTTCACTACCCGGGGCTCACCTTCTTTGGTAGTATGATTCATCGCGATAATAAGCCTGTTGGCCCCCTGGGCAAGGTCCATGGCGCCGCCGATAGTGCCGACCTGCCTCTCCGGCACCATATAGTTGGCCAGGTCACCCTTCTCCGAGACCTGATATGCTCCCATCACGCTGATGTCAAGGTGCCCTCCCCTGACTATTGCGAACGACTCGTCGTGGCCGAAGAAGCACATACCCGGCTGCCTGTGTACGGTTTGGCCGCCGGCATTAACCAGGTCCAAATCACCCTCTCCGGGAAGGGTCACCTCTCCGAAGCCGAGAACACCGTTCTCGCTGTGGAACACAACCTCTCTGCCTGCCGGTACAAAGTTCGATGCCAGCATGGGGATTCCGATCCCCAGATTGACCACATCGCCGTCGTTGAACTCCTTGGCTACCCTGAGCGCGACTATCTGCCGGTCGAGCCTTCCCTTCTCCTTGAGATTGTCGTTCATCAGGAGCTACCCCCCTCCTTAGCCCTCTTTACTGCCTCTATTTCCTCCTGGTATCTCCTCGTGGATTCCAATGCCTGGGCGTCTGTTATCTCTCCTTCTTGAGTAGGAGCTACTTTGGGGCGTTCCACTACCCTATCTACATATACTCCGGGGGTAACGATGCACTCCGGATCAAGCTCTCCGAGTTCCACCACCTCATCTACCTCGGCGATGGTGACCCTGGCGGCACCGGCCATAGTGGGGTTGAAAGTTCTCGATGTACCTCTGTAGACCAGGTTGCCCCAGCGGTCTCCCTTATGAGCGTGTATAAGGGCGAAATCAGCCTTGATGGGGAGTTCCAGCAGATACTCGCGGCCATCTATGAGCTTTTTCTCTTTTCCTTCCTCCACTACTGTTCCTATTCCCGTGGGAATGTACACACCGCCCAGTCCTGCCTTAGCCGCCCTGACGCGCTCCGCCAGCGTGCCCTGTGGTACCATTTCGATGTCTACTTTCCCCGCTCGCAGCAGTTTCTCGAAGTTGTTTACATAAAGTGCGCTTACGGGCGCTGAGACGATGGCCTTCTTAATACGCTCGTTTCTTACCAGAATATCCATGTCTTCGGGGAATGGTGCGCCCTGCATTCTCCATACATCGGCGCCGAAGCCACTGCTGTTGGATACCGTAGTTAGATTCTTGACTCCTTTTCGGTCCAGGGCCTCCAGCAGGCAGCTGGGCATACTGACAACAGTGCCGAAGCCGCCAACCATTATTACGGCTCCATCCTCTATGTCTGCTACAGCTTCATCAAAGCTGCCGATTATCTTGTTTATTGGCATATATCCATAACCTCAAGCTGGTTTATTGCTGTGCGGATTCATTGTTCACTAGACAATAATGGAATTCGGCGCAGGCATGTCCTCTGTCGCTAGCGGTAAGAGTAATTGGGCGGAGCCGATGCTTGTGCCCTTTTTCTCACTTTCCACTGCTCCTGCACCAGGGAATCAGGCTCCTCCTTGCCCTGCTCCTCCCAGGGTTTGCCCAGTCCCATGTCGGTGGCAATTATCTTGTAGCAGTTGTAGGACTCGCTGCACCCGGCGTTCGAACCGACGTGCCAGCATCCCCCTGTAGCGTAGATGTTCGGTATTGGAGTCCTGTAATTGGCCAGCTCCGGCGTCGGCCTGTTCTCGAAGACCTGGAATGGTGAGCGGTCGATTCCGGCCATCGTGCCGTTGGGCGCCAGGTTTTTCATGCGCAGATGGTCGTAGGGACTGTTACTGTCGACCCCTATGACGTTATCCCAGGTCATATTGGGTGCATACTGCTCCCAGATTAGCATCAAATTTTCAGCGTAACGTTTCTTAATCTCCAGCCATTCCTTCTCGGTATGGACGCGGGCAGGCGGCGAAAGCTGTTCATTCTGGATAACGTGCTTGCCTGGGGGCGCGTATGAAGGGTCAACCAGGCTGTGGCAGCCTACAGTGGGCGCGTAGTCCTCCAGTGGAGGCCACTGCAATAACTTCTCGTTCAGGCACTCCCTGGCGATATGTATGGGGTCGGGGTCCGGCTGTAAGCCGAGCCACTGGGTCTCATGGATATCCGGATTGAAGGCCTCAGCTTTATACTTCGGTGCTTCGTGCACGGCAAAGCTATACCACATCAGGCAGCCGAACGATTTCTCTATCAGCTCCACCCGCTTTGCCAACGCCTCGGGGATATATTCCCTGCCGATAATGTCGAAGCAGGCCTGCTCCGGTGATAAACCGCATACGGCCACGAGCTTCCGCGCTTTGACCTCACTACCGTCTGTGAGGCGGATTCCTGTGGCCTTTCCATCCTCAATGATGGCTTTCTCTACCTCGGTGTGGGTGAAGAACTTGCACCCCATCTGGACCAGGATCTGGTGCGCAGCATGTGCCACCTGATGAGTCCCGCCACGGGCGAAGCCTATAAGCGGCGCCTGCTCTGCCATACCGAAAACCATCGCGCCCTGGCCAGGCTCAGTGATGTCCATTACCGCCGACACGCACCATCTTAGAATACAGGACTGCAGTTCAGGGCTTTCAAACTGCTCCTTTGCGACTCGCAGGGCGCTTCCCTGGAGAATCAGGCCGTCGGGTGCGAAGCCAGTCTCTACCAGCTTGGGATAGAGGGCCATTTGCCTTTCCATATACTCGGGTTGTATCAGCCATTCCGCGGGGACGAAACACCTGTCTACTGTCACTCTCTGGAACTCGTCGGACTGGTCCAACTGCCAGAGCTTAAGCCATTTTTCGGCGTCCTTCTCAGAGAACCTGGCGATCTCCTTAGCGGTTCGCTCCCAGGTCGGGTCGTGTTTGTCGCTGTATATGGCTATGGCGGTCTCGTTGTCCCTGAAGACGAACCCGTCGCTGCACAGATGCTGGTCCCATCGGGCCCCGTACTCCCAGAAGTCGGGGAAGTCGCGGTACAGCGGTGTCCAGTAAAAGGGCAGCATGATGTTGGCATGGTCATTACCGCGGAAGCCGGGGGCGGCGATCTCCTCCGTGCAGAGGCAGCCGCCGATCTCATGCCTCCTCTCAAATACACCGACGCTCATTCCGCCGTACTTCATCAAATACATGGCGAGAAATAGCCCTTTGTTTCCTCCCCCTACTATTACAGCATCAAAAGTGTCATCGGGCATGATGACCTCCTTCTAGGACTTTGCCTGCATCCTATGAGTAAAACGTTTACTGAATCTTGACTACGCTTCGAATAACTTCTCCTTTTTCCAACGCCTCGAAGGCCTCATTAACCTGGTCAAGGCTGTAGGTCTTGCTGATAAGCTTATCGAAGGGAAGTTTACCTTCCATGAACATATCAACGTATCTAGGTATATCGACCTGGGCTTTTATATCGCCCTGGACTGTGCCGGTAATGGCCTTGCCCAGTAGAAACTCGTAGGATTGAATACTGACAGACGTGCCTATGGGGGCCATTCCAGCGACGACGCATTTTCCGCCGCCATGAATCGAGGCATAGGCCTGCTGTATGACCTCTGCTCTTCCTGCAGTCTCAATGGCGTAGTCCGCACCTCCGCCGGTTAGCTCCATGACCTTCGCCACAGGGTCATCCTGCTTGTAGTTGACCACGAGGTCGGCCCCGAACTCCTTGGCCAGAGCTAGCTTCTTATCGTTGCTGGCTACGGCGATGATCTTGCCTGCTCCTGCCAGCTTGGCTCCCATGACTGCACTGAGCCCCACACCACCGGCCCCCCAGATGACGATGCTCTCGCCAGGCCTTACCCCGGCTGTGTTGATTGCGGCGCCAATTCCGGTAGCGACGCCGCAGCCCAGCAAACAGACCTTATCCATTGGGGCATCATCTCGAATCTTCACGCATGAACGCTCATGTACTACCGTATATTCAGCGAATGTTGCGAGGCCGAAGAGGTGATGCAGTGCCTGGTCACCTTTGCTCAGGCGCGTTCCGCAACATATGGGCAGGACAGACCCGGCCATGATGGCCATGTTCTCAACGCACATCGTAGGTCGGCCCTCAACGCAGAAACGGCATTTTCCACATGAGAATGATACCATCAGGATGACATGATCTCCTGGCTGTACTGCGGTTACTCCCGGTCCCACCTTTTCTACTATCCCCGCTCCCTCATGCCCAACGACAACAGGCATGGCACAGTACATTTCGCCTTTCATGAAATGCAGGTCGCTGTGGCATACTCCGGAGGCTGTGAGTTTTATTAGCACTTCGTTGACCTGCGGCTCGTCAAGGGTAACCTCTTCTACCTTCAGTGGCGCGCCGGCTTCGTAGCATATGGCTGCTTTCATTGGTTTCCCCTCCTTTTCCTTTCTTAGCCAAACATGCCTTTGCCCGAACTTTCGGTATTGGCAGGACTGTGCAGGATATCTTCATCCAGCAGACGCTTTATCTCATCATCTGAAATCCCCAGCAGGTCACGGCATATTTCCTCAGTGTGCTGTCCAAGCATGGGTGCAGGCGTGCTTTGTAGAGGTGAAGCATCAGATAGATGGAATGGTATGCCCGGATAAAGTCTCTTCCCCGATACGGGGTGATCCAATTCTACGAATGCGCCATCCCACTTGAGCTGTGGATCGGCGAGAGTATCAGGTGCGCGCTGCACTACCCCGGCAGCGATACCTACGGCTTGCAGGGTTTCCATGACAACGTGGGCATCAAGCGTCGTGGTCCATTCTCTGATATTTTCGTCCAATTCATCCGTGTTCTTTAAGCGGCCCAACAGGTCGTCAAATTTGGGGTCTTCAGTCCAGGGGGGATTGCCGATTGCATCGCAGAAGCTATCCCACTCCTCATCCGTGAATACTGCTATGGCACACCACTCATCTATTCCCTTGCAGGCATAACAGCCGTGGGGAGCAGCGTATAGGCTTCGGTTCCCCATTGGCTTAGCTATTCGCTTGTTGAAGGTGTAGTCCAGATAGTGCTCGCCGATGAGACTGGCTGCCACTTCCGTTTGCGCCATGTCGACGAATTGTCCCTTGCCGGTTCGCCGCCGGTAGTCAAGGGCGGCCAGAGCTGCTATTACGACATGCTTGCTGGCCATGTGGTCGGGCAGCGGCGAATTGGAGCCTACGGGATATGGGTCGTCTGGCTGGGCCCAGATAGAGAGCATGCCTGAGGCGGAGGAGAGCATCGGGCCGTAGGCCTGGTGCTCGCTGAAGGGGCCGCCTCCGCCGAAGCCCTGGCTGCTGACATAGATAATCTTGGGGTTGAGCTTCCGCACACTCTTATAGTCGAATCCGAGGGATTTCATCACACCGCCGCGGAAGTTCTCCACCAGTATATCGGCCATCTTAATAAGTTGGCTGATTAACTCTTTCCCTCTGTCTGACTTCAGGTTTACGCCGAAGCTTCGCTTATTGCGGTTTGCCTCGTTGAACTGGCCAATATCGTTGATATCAGGCCCGATGGTTCTCATGAAGTCGAGGTTGTCCTTCGATTCAATCTTGATAACATCAGCCCCCAGTTCTCCTACAATCTTGCAAGCATCGGGGCCTACTCCCCCTGTGCCGAAGCTCAACACCTTGACATTCTCTAGAGGCAGCAAATCGACCTCCTTGACTACAGGACTCCAGCTCCCCTGAGGGCTACCAGATCGTTTAAAGAAAGCCCCAGTTCTCTGCAATATATTTCTTCGTTGTGTTCACCCAGGCAGGGGGCGGGGCGTCCTATGCTGGCTGGTGTTTCGGTCCACTTATAGGGCGGACCGGGGTATTCGGCCTTGCCCGCTACGGGATGGTTGACTTCGACGAAATATTCCCTTGCTTTAGTATGGGGACTGTTGTAGAAGTCCTCTATGTTCAATATGGGGGCAATGGGCACGCCCTCCCGTTTCCCCGCTTCAAAGAGTTCGAGCATGGTGTACTTCTCAGTGAATTCAATCATAAGGGCGTACAGGTCATCTGTATTGCCTATGCGGTACATGAAACTCCTCCACTCTTCCATGAGGAGTACCTCAGGGCTGCCCAGTACCCGGACCAGGGCATCCCACTGCCGCGGTGTCAGGGCAACCACTCTGATTAGCCCATCCTTGCAGGGATAGACGGGGTAGATGGCAGGGCCCATGCGCGTCTCATGAGTCGGCGGGGGAGCGCCTGGATTGATGGCATAGGAATAGTTAGGTACTATCCAGGGGTAGAGACCCATGCGCGATGTTTCGTGAACCGATGTTTCGATGTACTGTCCCTCCCCTGTGATTCCCCGCATATGGAGTGCGCAGAGTATGGATATATTAGCGTGTACTGAAGCTGCATCGTAGGCCGGTGATCCTGGCAACAGGCAGGGTTCTTTGCCAGGATAGCCGCTGGTGATCATTACGCCACTCATGGCGAAGTCAATGAGATTAGAGCCCTTGCGATATTTATACGGGCCGGAGTGGCCGAATTCGGTAATACTGACCATAATAAGGTTGGGGTTTATCTCCTGGAGAACAGGGTAATCAAGACCCAGGCAATCCATGTAATCGGGTGGTGAGTTATCCACTAGAATGTCCGCCGTCTTCACCAGCTTCTCGAAAATGTCAATACCATCGATAGTCTCCAAATTCAGTGTGACCCCGCGCTTGCCTGCGTTGCGATGAAGGAAATATAGGCTCTTTTCGGGATGCGGAATGTCATCCACAAATGGGGGTATGGCTCTTCCCGGGTCTCCTTCCGGACTCTCGATTTTAATGACATCAGCTCCCAGATCGGCGAATAGCTTGGTGCAATATGCTCCCCAGCTATCGGTGAGGTCAAGCACGCGATATATACTTAGAGCACCTTCTTGTCCCTTTGTCACAATCGCACCTCTAGTCCATGCCGCACCGGCTGCTCGAATTGTCCAATATAATAGCACCTCTAGCTGCCTTAGGCTAGCGGTTTGAAGTGTCGGATGTTATTACTGTATTTTCAAAGTCTGAACCGAACATAGCGCAGCAGTTACATGCTACGGTTATTATGATGGAGTCATAATCATACAGCACTGGATATAATACATGCAATTCTAATTTAGGATAAGGCTTCAAGTTGTGAATAGATATGGTGTTTGTCCTTGTTTTGTGCTTCTACCGTTTCCTGACTGGCATTAAGGGCAGCACTATATGAAATAGTGTTTTCATGGTGTGGGTAACAGTGCTAGCACCTGATTAGTAAAGAAGGTACAGCGAAGGTTTTCCCGATTGATAGAGGGTATAGAGGAGAGAATTGTTAAGGTAAAATGAAAGTGGAGGTGGTATGTGCTGGGTGAGGCCATCTCATCCACCACCGGCGGCAAGTAATATTAGGAGTTCGTCACCGTCGTTTAGAGGCTTGTTTAAATCATCTGCGTAGATTCTTTCCTTGTTGACAAAGAACCAGACCTGGGGCCGCAGTTCGCCTTGATTATCGTATAACCATTTCTTAATTTTGGGGAACTGCTCTATTACGCTGTGAAGGCACTCCAGAGGGCTATTCGACGGCACTTCCACCAATTCTTGCCCGTCAGTAAATTTTCGCAGCAGCGAGGAGATTCTTACATTGACGCCCATTTCCTGACCTCGGCACAAATTAATGACATGACTTGCATTCCTCGCACTTGGGGTCTTTCTTCAACCTGACCTCGCTGAATCTAAGGCTGAGTCCATCAAAGATAGTGAGCCTGTTGGTGAGTAATTCACCTACACCTAAAATATACTTTACTAATTCGGCTGCCTGGATGCAGCCGATAATTCCTGGCGTGATACCGACTACGGGAATCTTGCCCGGGATAACCCCTTTATACAGGCACCTCAAGCATGGCGTCTTGCCCGGGATAATGGTAGTTGCTCTCCCCTCCAGGCCGTGAACTGCTCCGTGGAAGAGCGGCAGGTTTCTTTTAACAGCAACACTGTTCAGCAGGTGCCTTGTGGGAAGATTGTCCAGGGCATCGACGATGAGGTAATCAGCAACAAGCTCAAAGACATTGTTTTCTGTAATTACCTCATCGATAGCTTCTATTTGGATATATGGATTCAGCGATTCAAGCCTTTCCCCGGCGCAAACAGCCTTTTTTTTACCTATATCACTGTCTGAGTATAGCACCTGACGGTTCAAGTTGCTCAGTTCCACTTTGTCACTATCGATTATCCTTATCTTGCCCACGCCGGCAATGGCCAGATAGGTCAAGACGGTCGAACCGAGTCCTCCGGCGCCAGCCACTAGGACCTTTGATTTCTTAAGCTTTCTCTGTCCTTCCTTCCCCCACTCGGGCAATATTAGCTGTCTCTCATATCTCGCCAACTCTCGTTTGCTTAGCATGTGTGATACTCCGATAATGGTATCAGCAACTATGCAGTATTGAAGCCCCTGATTTCATCGCTCAATGTAAATTATACCAGTACCTCTCCCTCACGGGGAGAGGTACTGGTATTAAAACGGTCTCTATTCTTTATACGCCTTGCTAGAGCCTGGCGGCGAGCTCGGATAGCCCCAGTGCATTCAACTTGTCCTTCAAGGGGCGTCCGTTGGAATCCAGGCCCCTTGCCTTATAGTAGTCCTTAAGCATGAGCTCTACGTTAGGCACTGAACCCGCGGCGCCGCCCTCGGTGTGTGGAGTCATGAGTCGCTTCGGCATCCGGTCGTCTGCTGCCGTAACGCCCATGAGGTTGTTCACCCCTCTGAGGAGCATCCAGATACGTTCGCCGCATTTCATAATCTCGTCGAGGTCGTAGTCAAAACCTGTGGTGGTTTTCAGCGCCTCAGCCAGTTCGGAGATGCTCATGGACATAAGGGCGAATCGGCACATAGTCACAGAATTCGTTAACATGTCCAGGTTTTCACAAGGAACGTTTAACTCACCTTTACCCTCGTCTGCCTTGGCATCCCAGCCGCCGTTGATACCAATGTCTGGCCAAGTGGTCCAGTTTGACTCGATCGAGCCAATCGTAGACTGGACATGGCAGGCACCGCGGTTGGATGTCATGAAACTCAGGCCGTGTCCGTGGGAACCCCGGATGTCGTATTGCGGGAACTCGAGACCCTTGATCTCGATTGTATAGTCTTCGGCATTACCGCCGACCTTCTTAGCGGCGCTTCGACTGCCCTCCGCCAGCACATCGCCGAAGCCCTGACGTTTGGCGATTTTCCCCATTATTGCCAGAACATCGTCTGGATTTCCCCATCTCAACTGGTCACCGTCGAGGTCCTTGGAGGTAATAAGGCCTTTCTCGAAGCACTCCGCAGCGAAGGCGATAGTACCGCCGCAGCTGATGGTGTCCATTCCGTAACGATTGGCCATCTCGCCCGTCTTGAGTATCGCGGCCAGATTATCAATTAGAAGCAAGGAGCCGAGGGCGCCAACTGTTTCGTACTGTGGGCCGGGACCTTCATCAATTGCGTAAGGTCCCTCAGCGACCTTGACTGTTCTCTTACACCCGATCGGACAGGTGAGGCAGGCATGCGGCTTTGTCAGGTATTGCGCCGTTATCGCACCTCCGGTTATCTTGGGAGCCAGGAAATTGCCATCACCAATCGTGTAGTTCTTTACCGGGAGGACACCGGTCATGGCGTTGACCTCTATGGCCATAGCTGTACCGGCACCATTAAGAGCCTGGCTTATAACATTATCCTTGACCTTGGATAGTACGTCTTTGCGTAAATTGTCATATTCCTTGGGCATAGCCGGAGTTACCTTACCGGTACCACGTATGACGACGGCCTTCAGCTTTTTAGAGCCCATCACTGCCCCACCACCGCAGCGGCTGATGAAGCCCCACTTTCCATTCAATATGCTGGCGAACTTGACAAGGTTTTCACCTGCAGGACCAATCTCGATCATGTCCGCCTTTGCCTCATGGCGTTTTTCAAGGATGTCGGTAGTCTCATAGCAGTCCTTGCCCCAAATGTCAGCAGCGTCTTTAATCTCCACCTTGTCATCCTCGATCACCAGGTACACGGGCTTGGTTGATGCGCCAGCTATAGCAATCCCATCATAACCTGCCCTCTTCATCTCGGAGGCGAAGCTTCCTCCAGCGGAAGCCTGTCCCCATATACCCGTCTGGGGGGACTTGAAAGCAGCCACAAGGCGTGACGATGTAGGGAAATTGGTCCCTGACAATGGACCGCCCATTAAAAAGAGAACATTTTTCGCGGACAACGGATCGATATCGGGAGGGACGCGGTCAAGGAACAGTTTGGCTGCCAGTCCACTGCCCCCGATGAATTTCCGCACCACATCATCGGCTAACTTAGTGGTTTTAACTTCACCAGTGCTAAGATCGACTTCCAGGGTTTTACCTGTGTAGGTTGCCACTTCTACCTCCTTTGTATTTATGGAATTAATATTCCGTGTAAATCGCCGATGCCAGGTTTATAATTAGTAGCAGGTTGGTGGTTCCCCTCCCGGCTTTCTAATGCCTTCTGTTATCGAAAATCTTGCACATTCTAGTGTTTGCGCTGAAAAAGTCAAGCGTTCTCGCTCAAACTATTTGTCTCGCTATACTAGTAAGGCGCGCGTTTCACATGCTCCCTTAGTCTCAAATAAGATGTGTAAGTTATGTATTGTTTGCGCGCTATGTCCTTCTCCAGCGGAATGATGCGTTTTCTCTTCCTGCCTATTTGGGCGCGCGCAATGAGGCTCATGGCATTGCTGGCACCGGAGCCATAGGATGCAAGTAATATCGTTTCTCCGGGCTTAGCTTTATCCAGTATCCCAGCCAGACTGATGAAGGACGAGCATGAGCCAAGGTCCCCCAACGTCGATGAAATCGCCGGAGCCAGACCTTCCTTTGCGACTCCAAGGTCTTTTGCCGGCAGGGCTGCAATCCTGTCATCTGGTTGTGGGAAGACTACATAGGTATAATCCTGACCTGTTTTGCCGAGCTTAGATAAGAGACCTTTGCATGCCTCGGCCACATGCTTTTGATACCCGTATTCGCG
Source organism: uncultured Dehalococcoidia bacterium (assembly GCA_964453665.1). Lineage (GTDB taxonomy): Bacteria > Chloroflexota > Dehalococcoidia > SZUA-161 > SZUA-161 > DAOUTY01. The sequence continues at coordinate 33,636 of CAYVQT010000010.1, forward strand.
GTCGAACCGGTAGTCATTCCAGTTAGATACCCAGGAGTCCTTGACTGCATGCCACCTGTCGATGAAAAGGGTAGAGTATGTGTGAACGCCTTCGAAATCGGCTATGGTTCCAGTAGTTCCGATTACCATAGCTACTGCTCCGGCACCGAAAGTGGCGTCACCATCAGCGCCCGGAGCGGTAGCCCTGTCCTCAGCACCGATAACAATACCACACTTGATCCTTTTAGCTGCAATAGCGTCCAGACATCCCAATAGTGCATTAGCAAGCGCGTTGAGGGAGCCTGAGTAATCAACCACGGTTGTTTCTGGCTTCAAACCCAGCGTTTCGGCCAGGATTGGGGATACATACTGCTCTATATATGGTGAAGAGGCGGTGCCGATGTGTATAGCCCCGACCTCTGCCGGATCGATTCCCGCATGGTTTATCGCCCTATCCATGGCTTCGGCAGCCATAGTTACCACATCCTCGTCCATTCCGCAAACAGATTTCTCCCCGGGTGACCAGCTGCCCCAGGGCATGGCCGCTTCTTTCTGCTCAAGCCTGTAGCGGGGAATATATATTCCATATCCGATAATACCAGCCACGTTTGCCTCCTTATGTTAGTTACATGGAGCGAGATAGAATATTAACTACCGAAACGCCGAAGGCAGGACCACCCACATTATGCTGTAGCCCGATACCCCTCTTTAATTTTACCTGGCGTTTGTCCGCTTCCTCTCGCAATTGTGTTACGACTTCGTAGAGCTGTCCCAGACCGGTCGCCGCTATCGGGTGTCCGTGGGCTTTTAGACCGCCGCTGGGATTGATCGGGAGCCTGCTGTGCATATCGAACTCGCCGTCCTTGAGCATCCGGGCGGCCTCACCCTTGCGAGCGAATCCAACGTCCTCGGCATTCATCAGCTCGGTGTTGGTGAAACAGTCGTGAAGCTCGGCGAAGTCCACGTCTTCCGGCTTAATACCTGCCATCTCGAAGGCCCCTCGGGCAGCCCTGACGGTAGAAAGCTGCTCGACCAGGCTGCTTCTATCCCAAAGCTGGCTGTGGTCTACGCCGACATTAGTTCCCAGGACGTAAATCGGCTTATCCGTATACTTCTTGGCCAAATCGGCGCGACATACAATGGCTGCAGCAGCGCCGTCGGTCTGAGGGCAGCAATCGAGCAAATGCAGTGGCCAGCAAACCGTATAGCTGCCGAGAACACGCTCTATGGTTACCTCGAATCGATAGTGGGCATATGGGCAGAAGGTTCCATTGTGGTGGTTCTTGACAGCGACCCTGGCGAAGTCTTCCATGGTATACCCTAGCTGGTACATCTGCCTGGTGGCATGTAAGGCCTGTATCGCTGGACCCCCCTGTCCTATCATCCATGCGGGGTGATTGCCTGTTTCCGAGCCGCCGCCGCCGCCTGCGCCGCCCAGGGACTCCGCGGAAGGCTTGTCCCTCATCTTCTCCGCGCCCACTGCAAGAACAACGTCATAGAGGCCGGATGCAACGCCAAGGCAGGCATGTCTGAAGGTATCGCCACCTGTTGGGCAGGCGTTTTCCAGCCTGGTGACAGGGATCTCAAGATTACCAATGAAGCTTGCCAGCGATTGCCCGGACTGAGCGCCCTGTCCAATGAAACCACCGCTCCACTGCCCGAACCAGGCCGCTTTGATTTCCCTGGGATCAATTCCCTTTTCCACGTTATTCAGGCAGTTCAGGTATGCCTCCTGGATCATGCTCTCCAGGCTCTTATCAAAAAGTTCACCGAATCTGATCATCCCCACACCGATTACCGCAACTTTTCCTCTCATCTTAATCCTCCTCCACCAATCTGAACTTGTAACCGTATACGTTCAGACCCCTATCGGTGTTTAACTTCCTGAGGACCATTTCAACCTTGGACCCCACCTTCACGTCCTCGGGGGTAGCGGTTTCTGTCATCAAGCCCTGGTATCTGCCGCCGCCCTCAAGGTCAACTATGACGGGCGTGATCGGTGGTTCAAAGTTCGGAGGGGGCGCCCAGTTGACGCAGTAGGTGTGCACTGTCCCTTTCTTAGCGAGCTTAAATTCCTCGAGATTTAAGCTGCCGCATTCGTGACAAATTTTGGTGCGGGGGTAGCTAATATGGCCACAATCCTTACATCTGATGCCAATTAGCCTGAATACCTCTGGGTTGAACCGCCAGAATACTGGCGATGCTGGAGCAGGTTGTGTCATTCAAACACCTCTCTAATTGGTTTTAGGTTAAATAATACACACATTGTCTCAAAGCCCGACGATGCAGACACTGCACAATGGCGCGTAGGGTTCGTGTCCGAGGTTATGGGCCAGACCGAGCTTAGGGTTCTTGATCTGGCGCTTGTCGGCTCGCCCTTGAAGTTGAAGATAGAGCTCGTACACCATTCTTATGCCTGAAGCACCGACGGGGTGTCCGAAGCACTTCAGCCCGCCGTCCGGCTGCACCGGCAGGTCGCCGGTGAGCTCAAAGGTGCCTGCCTCAATGTCATCCTTGACCCTGCCTCTTTCGCAGAACTGAAGATCCTCCATGGTAACTGCCTCGGTTATGGAAAAGCAGTCATGTACCTCAGCCATACCTATTTCCCCGCGCGGATCTGTGATTCCGGCCTCCTCGTAAGCTGCCACAGCAGCCCGGTATGACTCTTCGACATGCGTGTAGTCGTACTCGGACGTTATTCGCCCGGAAGAGGGCGTGCCGCATATCTGCAGCGCCTTCAAATATACGGGATCCTTGCGAAATTCTTTGGCTTTGTCGGCACGCGTCATGATCGCAGCGGCACCGCCGTCGGAGACCCCGCAGCAGTCGAACAGCCCCAGCGGCCAGGCGATGATCGGGGCATTCAGCACACGCTCCACGGTCAGCACATTCCTCAAATGGGCCTTGGGATTCAATGAGCCGTTGGCATGGCTCTTCACCGAGATCTTGGCCAGCATTGTCTTGCCTTCCTCGGGGTTCAAGCCGTAGCGGTGGAAGTACTTGGTGGCCATCATCGCGAAGACGCCCGGCATTGTTGCCACAGCGTGCGTATGGGTTCGGTTATCCATACCCGGCAGGCCGCTCATGCCCTCGTCCTTGATCTTCTCCACGCCTACGGCGAGGACGATGTCGTAGATGCCCGCTGCGAGGGCGTAGGCGGCGTTTCTCATGGCGTCCTGGCCCGAAGCACAGGCATTGACCAGGTGTGACGCCGGTATGTACTGCATTCTCAAGGCCTCTGTGAAGAACCGGCCACCGTGTGCGGTGAAGATGCTGCCTCCCCAGAGCGCCTCGATGTCCTTCCTTTCAACGCCGGCATCGGCGCAGGCTTCTTCAACGGCATCCACAACAAGGTCAGTCGGGCCCTTGTCCCACAACTCTCCAAACCGGGTGCAGCCCATGCCTATAATCGCGACCCGGTCTTTAATGCTTCCTGCCATATTCTGCCTCCTTTAGCACCTGATGGGTCGAGCTTTCCAGAAGTAGTTGTTGAGGCCCCTGTCGAAGAAGACCTTCCTGAAGGTCATCTCGACTTCTATGCCTACCTGGACTTGATCGGGATTGCGGTCGGTAAGGTCGAAAAGTGATCTCCCTCCGCCTTCGAACTCAATCATCGCCACTGACGTTGGCGGATCGAGAGATGGGCTCAGCATATCATGGGTGTAGCTGAAAACAGTGGCCTTGCGGCGAGCGAAATTGTAGTCATCGAAATCGTCCACCGCCCCGCAGACAGCGCACACGCGTATGGGAGTGGTGGTCATGCCGCCGTAGTCGTACTGAGGGGTGCCGCAGCGCCTGCACTTGATTCCCCAGAGGCCCAGGTCAACGTGCCGTTCCCGCCAGTTAGCTGCCAGGGAGATGTGCCCTCTCTCGGGTCGCCTGGCCTGGTCGAGGGGCACGATATCACGCCAGCGAAGGTAGTCATTGTAGCTGCGCATCATCCCCTTGGATTCGAGGTGCTTCGCATACCCGCGTCGCTCGCTCAGCTTGCCTATAGCGTCGGTCACTTGCAGTACGTATGCATCAGCGCCGTTGCCATAGGCGGCGAACAGTATCTTATCTCCGGGCTTCGCCTGCTCCAGCGCAGCCACCAGCATCACAAATGACATGGCTGAGCCGAGAAGTCCCACGGTCATGAAAACACCGCCGGGGTCCAGTAGTTGCGCCGGATCGAACCCTAACTCACCCGCAACTCTTCCGTGCCTTCTGACATCGCCGGGAGGATCGAAGACTACCCTGGCCAGGTCCTTGGTATTGAGGCCTGCCTTCTTCATAACCCCTGATATAGCCTCGGGCATGACCTTTGAGTAGCTCTCGTCCATGGTCATGCGGTCTTCCCATGAGCGGATGAAAGTATCGGCCTCACCGCGCCATGTTGCAGCAAGCTCATCCGAGACCGAGTAGCAGTCAAGAACCTCGGCGATGACATTCTCTTTGCCCAGGAGCAGGGCGCCGGCGGCATCGCCGAGGGCCTGCTCAGTCATGCCCGATGGGGGAGACAGGCGAACGTCGGATGCTGTTACCAGTATGCTGTCCGACCTCCCTGAGGATATAGCATCGAGTGCGAAGCCCAGGGCAGCCGTGCCCGAACGCAGTGCACTCGTAATATCGACGGTTCTGATATCCCGTCGGAGACTAAGTGCCAGCGCCATGGTGGCCGAGCACAACTTCTCCTTATAGGGGGAGGTGGTTGAAGCGTAGAAGAGGCCGTCTACCGATTTTGGGTCAAAATCTCGGAGACAGTCCAGGGCCGCCTCTACAGCCATGGTCACACTGTCTTCGTCATAGTAGGCTACAGCTCGCTCCCCCGGCATAGCAAAGCCTCCCCACGCTTTCAGAAAAAGCTGTCGATCTATCCGATGCCAGGGTATATAGGCACCATATGAGGTTATTCCTATCATCGACATCTCCTTTTAGAATCTATAGCTCTGCCCACATAGATTAGCAATCGTTTCGAATTCTGTCAAAAATGCATATTATCCGTACTATCTAGATAATTTGCAAAACTGCCCCCATGAGGATAATGCCAAGAGTTGTTTATGAGTATAGTGTCGCTCCTTGTTTTATCCCACTATCGTTTCTTAATGACTCTTAAGGGTTGCACCATATGAGATAGTGGTGGCACGGTGTAGACAACAGTGTTAGCACCTGACATAATTAGGGTAAGGGAGTATAGGCCCCCATCTGGGTCCAGTTGCAGATGGGCGGTGTTTTGGGAGAGGAGTGTGCGCATGGAGAAAACAAGAGTGATAATAGTGGATGACGAGGCACTTTTCAGGGAACTGTTAGTTCGTACTTTGTCTGCGGAGCCAGTAATTGAGGTGGTTGGAGTGGCCGAGGATGGCGAGAAGGCTGTCAGCCTCACCAGGGAGAAAATACCGGACGTCGTGCTTATGGATATTGAGCTCCCCGGAGAGATGGACGGGATTGAGTCGGCATTAGAGATTAAAAGGGAAATGCCGCAGATAGGAATCGTAATCCTTTCAGCTCATAGTGAACGGCGCTATGTTACAAGCTTGCCTCTTGAAGAGATACAGGGCTGGGGTTATCTCTTGAAACAGACAGTGCCGGACTTGGCCACTATCGTGCGTGCCATCCAGGGGAGCAAAGTGGGTATGGTAGTATTAGACCCCGCGGTGGTGGCGGGCCTTCGGCCTAGGCAGGGTTCGGCGGTAGCGAGGTTGAACCCGAGACATCAGGAGGTGCTGGAGCTTCTTGCCCAGGGCTATAGCAACGCCGCTATAGCACAGCAGCTTAGGCTGTCCCGAAAGTCTGTGGAAACCTATATCAACGCTATCTATCAGGAACTACATCTCTCCCATGAGCCAGACATTCACGCCCGAGTAAAAGCTACCCTTCTCTATCTGGAAAGCTCCAAGAGCCGTCAGGGATAGACGGAAGAGAATCGTCAGGCTAGCACTATGTTATCTGTTTCCAAAGGCGTTACTCTGGTTGCGGTTGATAAGGCTGAGCTCTAGCCAGGAGAGGGATGTAGGTGTACCGGGTTATTGTAGCTGATGACGAACCAGAGTTTCGAGGATGGCTCCGGTCAATTCTGGAGGAGAGCGGGGACTTCCAGTTGGTAGGAGAGGCTAGTACTGGCACTGAAGCAGTTAGCCTTATCCCCTCTTTGACGCCTGATCTGGTGATAGCGGATATGTATATGCCGGAGCCAGATGGCTTAGAGGTGACAAGGTACGTGCAACGTCACTATCCTGATATAAAAGCGATACTCGTCAGTGCTCATGAGGAGCGCGTCTATGAGAAACTGGCGAGGGAGGAAGGCGCGCTGGCCTTTATTCCAAAGGTAAGACTCTCTCTGGAGGCTCTGCGCCGGGCCCTGCAAGGGGAAGAGCAGCTATAACCTCTGTTCCCTCATCTGGGGCACTGCGGACAGTACAATTCCCGCCTACGACCTCAGCGTAATCATGCATCATAAGTATGCCCTGTCCAGTGGGCGTACTTTCTATGTCGAATCCCTGCCCATTGTTTCGCACGGTAAGACGCAACCATTCTTTAGAGGACAGTTCTAGCCTTATGGTTAACCTGCTGGCTTTCGCGTGTTTTACCGCATTGGTTAACGCCTCTTCGGCGATTCGGTAGGCTGCTAGCCTAACTTGCTCTAGAATCAACTGCGGATTAGCCCTCTCCTGCTGTATGAGCGTATCGTCCAACTCTGTCTCAACAGCAATGGCCGTCTCGAATTGGTCACCTAGAGATTGCAGGGCCGCGATAAGGCCCCGACGCAGAATCGAGGGGTAAAGCTGGTGGCTGATAGCCCTTACTTGGCTCTCAAGCAACTCTACAAGTTTCTGACGTAGATCACCTAGCTCGTGGGCGAGCTCTTCTGTTGGGGCCATGCGCTCCAGTTCCGCTAGCCGGTGTAGAAGGATAATTAGCCTGTTTTGCACAGAGCCGTGGAGTTGGTGCGCAATGTCCCTTCGGACGGATTCTTGAACAGTTACCATCCTCTGGCGGGAGAGTTGCAGTTCCTCCGCCCTTGCCAGAGCCGCCGCGTGCTCGATGCGTTCCTCCTCTGCCATCTTGCGCTCGGTGATATCGCGAAAGTGGGCAAGGATGCCAGCTACAACAGGATCATCGAGAAAGTTCCTGACCATGACCTCAAGGGTACGCCATGAACCGTCTCTATGCAGGGCACGCAACTCGCCGTGATATGTAGAACCTGGATTTTGCAGCAGTTTGGTAAAGGACTCGGTAACAAATTGCAGGTCGTCTGGATGAACGAATTCCAGGGCATTCCTGTTAGTATGCTCGTCGATTTTATATCCCAGCACGCGTTCAATTGACGGGCTCTGGTAGATAATATGTCCGTCTCTATCCAGAATGGAAATGTTATCTAGGGAATTTTCGATCATTATCCTGAAGTGTTCCTCTCTCTGTTTCAGTGCCTCCTCAGCACGCTTGCGCTCTGTAGTGTCGCGAGCGTTGACAATGACACCATTAACTGTGGGATCATCGACGAGATTATTTGCTATACCTTCGATCACGAGCCACGAACCGTTATTGTGCCGGAAGCGGACTTCGATGGATACAGGCTGCCCCGGGTGATTGGCAAGGGTGTCATAGTTGTCGATAATACTCTTTACGTCATCTGGATGGAGGAAATCAAGAGCGTACTTACCTATCAATTCATGCGGTTTATAGCCCAGGGTTCTTTCTATAGATGGGCTCACATAGCGGATGGTTTGATCGGCATTGGTGATTACGCTGATGTCCATGGAATTCTCGATAAGAGCGCGGAAGTTTTCCTCCCTCTCTTTCAGGGCGTCCTCGGCACGCTTGCGTTCTGTGATATCCCTCATTATAGCGACCATGTTTCTTGGGTTGCCCTGGGTATCCTTTATAACAAAAGCTGTAAATGAGACCGGGATTTCCTTGCCTGATTTGGTTATAGCGCCCATATCAATGTATCCGGTGCTGCCTTTTACCATAACTTCTTTCATAGCTTTCTTGGCCTTTTCCTGCTCCCTCCAACTGCGATAAGTTGGTAACTCGAGAGCGGACTTACCGATCAAATCTTCTGATTTGTATCCAAGTAGTTTCTCGCATGCTTTATTGATATAGAGTACCTTGCCTTCTACATCTACAAGCATGACGCTGTCAGTCATTTCTTCAATAGTCGCTGATGCCACAAGTTCACGCTGGAGCAGTGCCTCCTCTGTCCACCCGCTCCCGTTACCGGACTTCTCAAGTTTGGCAATGCGCTTATACAGGGTTTCTAACTCTGCTATGAGTTGTTTCTTGGTCTTAAACTCGTATTTTTTCTCTAATTCTCTTACCATGATGTGTCTAACTCATAGGCTGGATGTACAATCCTTGGGTAGCGCACATGATATCAGAAACACAAGGGTAGTGCAACGATAAGGGTGATACGGGTGTAGGTGATGGGATGAATCGAGTTCATTACATGACCAGGATGTCCCCTGGTGATGCTGCCTGCTACTCGAAGGTCAAGTCTGAGGCGGAGTAGTTAAAACATGGTGTGTGTTATCTGTTGTGTAGTATAATTCAGGATAGTAGGTATCCTCCATCTACCAGTATGACACTGCCTGTCATATAATTTGCGGCGGAGCTGACCATGAAGAGCACCACCTTGGCGACGTCATCGGGCTCACCCATACGGCCCAGTGGCAGTCGTGACATGAAATTGTCATAGAGCTCCTTGAGAGATTTGCCGCTGGATTTCAGTGTGGCTCTCTGAGCTACGGTACCGGGCGTTAAAATACCACCTGGCGCGATGGCGTTTACCAGGATGTTATGAGGCGCTAGCTCGAGGGCGAGGGACTTGGTGAGTATAATCACACCTGCCTTGGTAGTAACGTAGTGTCCCAGGTCCTCTCGTGGGTGCAGGCCTTCCATCGAGGCCATGTTAACGATCTTCCCTCCGCGACCGGCCCTGATCATCTCCTTGGCAGCAGCTTGGGAGTTGAAATATACGCCCTTGATGTTAATGCCGAGCACTTCATCCCACATTTTCTCGCTGATATCGAGAACTGATGCGTGGGGGAAAATACCCGCGTTATTTACCAGTATGTCAAGGCTGCCGAATGCCTTTACCGTAGCTTTGGATGCCTTCCTCGCATCTTTTGAGTTGCTGGCGTTGGCTTGGATAGCCTGTGCTGTGCCGCCTCTGCTCACGATCTGCTCCGCGGTTTGGGTTGCAGCTTCCAGGTTGATGTCGGTTATCATCACGGCAGCGCCTGCCTCTGCCAGCCTGAAGGCGATAGCCTGGCCGATACCCATGCCGGCTCCGGTTACGATGGCGCCCTTACCGTTAAGATCAAAAAGCTCTGCAATAGACTCAGACGACATGTTTCAACCTCCGTATTAAATATGACAAGCACTTGCAGGTGCGCTGCAGCCAAGCTTCCTGCATGGATAGCATATGCGAAGCTTTCCGTTCCGTCAACAGGGGCAACTTCTTGGGTAAGCTATACTGAACACACGATCTATCGTTTTATTTCTGTTGATTGCGATCTCATGATAGATGCTATTGACTTTGGCAAGTGAGTGTAGTATAAGTTCCATGTTTGAATCCAAATAAAGATATCCACACGTCTTTTCCGTTTAATGCAATTATACGAGTGTCCATAAATTTATTCCCGGTATAAGAAATTTATCAAGTCGTAAATTGACTTGATTTAGATATAAATAAATTAGGGGGGTTAAATCCATGAAGTCTAAATCATTGCTGGTCGGGGTCACTATTCTCGTAGTCCTGGGTATCATATTCTCCGGATGCTCCTCTGGTATATCGCAGGAAGATTACGATGAAGTAGTAGCTGAGCGCGACGCAGCAGAGGCCGAAATAACAGATCTTGAAACGCAGATCACGGACCTTGAGGCAGAAGTTACAGCTCTTGAAGCCGAAGTCGCGGCTCTCGAAGCTGAAAATGAACTGATAGCCGCGGCATTGTTACCCGATATCTTAACGATGTTGAGTGTAGTTGATGAGATCGAAGCGTGGGCCGCAGATAGTAGCGACACTGCATTATTTGGCGCACTGACTTCAGCGATCAATGGAACTGAGAATGAAGGCCTAATAGAGAGTTGGGGAACATTTCAGGCTGCTTTAACCGCAGGTGACCCGGGTATGACTTTATTCCAGTTCTATGGCTATATGCTGGGCGAATGTTCTTATGTAGCTTCGGCCTTCCCCACCGAAGTCCAGCCCTTGATGGGTGTGGGGGACGAGATGGCGGCGCTGGTGGCAGCGCTAGACATAGCTCTGCTTGGTCAAATGACCGATGCAGTCAACGCATCAGGAGATGCAGAGCTGATACAGCGCTGGAATAATATTGTATCCACCTTTGCCACTGACCTCCCGGGTGCAATGGCTATGATGGCTGACATGCAGGTCTGGATGCTTTCCGAAATTGCGGAAGCCGCGCCGGAAACATCGTAATTCCAGTAACACCTTAGATAGAAGCAGTGTCTGTACAAGTTATGGACACTGCTTCTACTATATGGAGATAGTTGGCGGCATTACAAAAAGTGAATCTCGGGCTAATTTGCAGGCAAGGTTAGCTTTAGGAGAAGGCACTGAACACCTGCTTTTAACCTTTTTGCAGGAATATGTCATGCTGATTGCAATCAACAACACGAAGAATGAAAATAAATTTTAGAACAGCCGATATTAAGGACGCCGTTCGTGGTGAGCACTTCGGCTCTGCTCAGTATAGGCTTATCGAACTATAAACGGCCCTTCGGCAGACTCCCTTCGACAAGCTCCCTTCGACAAGCTCAGGGCGAACGGTTTAGAGCTTATTTTAAACACAACGCCAGTCTTTATATGAATATACTACTCCTGAGACTTTCGTCTTCAAATGTAACTGTATGTTGACACAATATAATCGCAGATGTAAAATCGAGCAAAAGTTAACCAATCTTAATCAACGAGAAATTTAGTGAAGGAACACAACATGAAGAAGCTTTTACCGATCGTATTAGTTGTTTTATTTTCAATAATTGTCACTCCCGCGCTTATAAGTTGTGGAGGGGGGGAAGAACCTTCCGCTACTGTAACAGAAACACCGGTTCAAGAAGCATATATAGATATGGGGGGTACGCTTCCTCTTACTGGTATTGGGGCTTATCTGGGTACCCCAGTCCAACGAACAGTTGATTTAATTATAGATGATTTCAACGAGAACGGTGGTATCGTTATTGATGGTGTCAAATATTTAATCGATATGACTTGGTATGACGATGCCTACGATCCTGTAAGGGGACGAACAAATGTCG
>CAYVQT010000010.1:44979-64219 GCA_964453665.1 uncultured Dehalococcoidia bacterium
GATATGACTTGGTATGACGATGCCTACGATCCTGTAAGGGGACGAACAAATGTCGAAAAGCTAATCAACGAAGATAATGTTGATTACATAGTCGGTCTGTTCGGATCAACATTTAGCGCATCGTCATCATTACTTGCCGATAACCAGGTACTGGTAACAACGACATCTTCTGGTGGCCAAGAAATAATAAGCCCCGAAAGGCCTTACGTTTTCAGGCCGTATATGGGAGCAACAGTTGGAGCATACAGCATTATGGGGTGGCTGATCGATAATTATGATATACAGAATTTTGCCATGCTTACATACGAGACCATGAGTTCGATTGAAATTGCAGAATGTTACGAAAAAGTATGCGGAGAGCTAGGCGTTGAAACCTCTGTAATATATTACCCGCCGCTTACAATGGATTACCATACTATGCTTACCACACTGCTTGCTGACGACCCGGACCTTCTATTTGTTGGGCCGGAGCCTTTGAAACAAGCCCGCCAACTTGGTTATACAGGTATGGCTACGGGTATGCTTACTTCAACAAATGTTGATGTCGTGGTTGGAACGGCCGGTATTGAATACTCAGAGGGGTATTTTATATCTCAGAATTTGGACTGGAGAGTTACTCCCGAGTCCACGCAGTTTCACGATGATTACGTAGCCAAGTATGGTGAATATGATGATCAAGCGCTTTCCTTTGTCGGATTAATAGAAGCTATTATACAGGGTATAGAGAAAGCGGAAAGCACGGACCCCACAGATGTCATGATTGCTTTCGACCAGATGGCCGCAGATAGTGAGCCAATACACCTGCCTATCGGCGACGCTTACTGGTCCGGCGAAAAGAGGTATGGAGGGTTAAACCATCAACTTGTAATGCCAATACACCTGATGGATATACAGGATGGGGTGCCGCAATTATTAGAAATATTGCCTCCGCCTCCGGCTGATGAAATTGTACCATGTCCATAGCGTAGATTAACTCTTTTCAAATACTTGATATATTTCAACAAATGATATATGCCTGAATTTATCAAGAGACTTATAATCAATCATAGGCCTGTCATAGTTGTACCCCTTCAACTCAGCAGGCCTAAATTTTTTATCTGTAAGCCCTTTGATCTTCCCAACTGTTTAGTTGCAACCTCCGGAGGTAGTTTCTAATGCCAGTTGCGCAGATCATCTTCAATGCTCTCCTTCTCACTATGTTATATGCTCTGGTGTCATCAGGACTTACCTTGGTATTAGGAATTGCCAGAATAGTAAATTTTGCACACGGTGCTCTATATATGCTGGGGGCATATGTAGCCTATTATGTGTTCCAGGAAGCCGGTTTGCCCTTTCCACTTGCTTTGGCGTTATCTGTTTTAAGTGTTGGTTTATTTGGAATTCTAATTGATAAGCTGCTCTTCCGAAGGCTAGCCGGTCAATTCTTCGCAGCCGTGATTGTATCGCTGGGTCTTGTTTTTTTTGTAGAGGGTGGGGGAGCGCTTATCTTTAGTGAGCAAGAAAGATCAATCGCTCCTTTTGTCTCAGGCAACGTTGATATATTCGGAGCTACATTATCTGTAGAAAGAATTATAGTAATATTTGCCGGTGCGTTTGTCATGTTGGCTTTGTTTTGGTTTATTAATCATACAAAACAGGGAGCGGCAATGAGAGCTGTGGCTCAGGATAGTGAAGCTGCAACCCTACAGGGTGTCAATTTCAACTATACAAGTGCATTAGCTATGGGTATCGGAGCTGGCCTCGCTGGATTTGCCGGGGCATTACTGGCTCCTGTTTTTGGTGTTGTGGATCCTTATATGGGACAAACAATAATGTTCAAAGCCATTTTAGTAATAACCGTTGGCGGTTTTGGAAGTGTACCTGGAGCCTTTACTGCGGCTCTTATCATAGGATTTGTGGAAAGCTTTGGATTCTGGTATGTCGAGCACTGGGTTACTGCGATGTTGTTCGGTCTTGTAATTATAGTGCTTCTCATCAGACCGAGAGGCATATTGGGCAAGGAATATATTATGAGGCATTAAATAGTTCACATAATTCTCATCATGCAAAGAAAATTAACTTTCATAATATTTTGTCTTATTTTATTAGTCCTGGGGCCGTTGCTAAGTAACCAGCCTTACTGGATGCACGTTGTAATTATATGTATTTATAGCAGTATACTGGCAATGAGCTGGCTGCTTATATTGAAAATCGGGCATTTAAGTCTGGCACATGCTGCTTTCATGGGCGTCGGCGGTATTGCTTCAGCTTTAATTGTAACGAAAGCCGGGATTTCTTTCTGGCTGGCTCTACCATTATCAGGTCTAATAACGGCGATTATAGCCCTAATATTAGGTTTCCCCCTGCTCAGAGTGAAGGGTATATATTTCCTTATCATTACTTTCGCTTTCAATGAACTATTTGTAATTATTATCAGAAATTGGAAATTTCTTGGCGGATATGTGGGGCTTATTGGTGTTCCCAGGCCGAACGCTATTGGAGCGATAGATTTCTCATCTAAAGTACATTATTACTATCTTATTCTTTTTCTAGCGGCAGTTACCGTTATTACCTTATACAGGATATACACTTCGAGGATCGGCCGAATATTCACGTCTATAGGTGAAGATGAGGATCTTGCTAGAAGTATAGGCATTGATGTAATTAGGTACAAATTAATAGCATTTTCCATTGGATGTTTTTTTGCCGGTATTACTGGTAGCTTTTTAGTTCATTATCTGAACTTCGCGGGGGCTGAACTTTTTACCACATGGCAATCGCTTTATATACAAATATATGCAATTGTTGGTGGTATGGTTTCCGTTATAGGGGGGCCCATTGTCGGCGCTTTTTCTCTAATACTACTAACAGAGTTTCTCGATATCCCCATAAAAGCTCAACCTTTGGTTTATGCGGCAATATTGATCTTAATTATCTTCTTCCTTCGTAATGGTCTTATATCGTTACCCCAGCGTATTTTAGCGTGGCGTTTAAGACTGCTTAGACTCCTGGAGAGGAATATTAAGCATGAAACTGCTTGAAATTATAGATTTATCCAAATCTTTTGGAGGGTTAAACGCAGTCGATCAAGTGAGTATGGAACTAATTAGAGGAGAGATATTGGGCTTGATTGGCCCTAATGGTGCTGGTAAAACAACCCTTTTCAATCTTATTACAGGTTTTATCCGTCCAAACAAAGGTAGGATAAAATTTCGAGGTGAGGATATAACAGGACTTAAAGCAAACGAAGTCGCTGCAAAAGGGATAGTACGTACCTTCCAGGCTTCCAACACTTTATTTCAACAGAGGATGGTTTGGGAGAATGTACTGATTGCATCCCACCTAAAATATCGATCAGGATTATTACGAACCTTTATCAACACTCCTTCTATAGGGGCTGAGGAAAATAATATTAAGAATCAGGCGTTAGAGCTAATAGATTCAATTGGTCTTTCAACGGTACAAAATGAATATGCTGTAAATTTACCACACGGTTATCAAAGGTTGTTGGGAGTATGTTTGGCTCTAGCTGCAAATCCGACAATACTTCTACTTGATGAGCCTGTAACAGGGTTGACTCCAGAAGAAACATCTGCCTTCATGAATTATATTGTAAAATTGCGTGATAACGGCTTAACGATTTTACTTGTGGAACATAATATGAAGGCCGTTATGAATACTTGTGATCGCATAGTAGTATTGAACTATGGCAAGAAAATAGCCGAAGGCAGCCCTGACTTAATAAGTAAGAATGAAGATGTGATTAAAGCATATCTTGGTGTAGATATCAATGTTGCTTGAGATTCGAAAGATAAAAGTTCATTTTGGCAAGGTTGAGGTATTGAAAGATATTTCAATCCATGTGGACCAGGGTCATATTGTAAGTCTCGTAGGGGCTAATGGCGCCGGGAAAAGCACGACCTTGAGAACTATATGTGGATTGAATAAACCAACTCTGGGAGAGATATTGTTTGGAGGTGAGAAAATAAATGGAATACCGGCCAGACAAATAGTTGATAAAGGTATTGCTCTTGTACCGGAGGGCAGGAGACTCTTTCCACATATGACTGTCATGGAGAACCTTAAAATGGGTGCCTATCTGAGAAAGTCTAAGAAGGAAATAAATAAAGACCTGGAAGACATCTTTTATTATTTCCCGGTACTTAAAGAACGGAGCAAACAATTAGCAGGAGCATTAAGCGGTGGAGAGCAGCAGATGTTAGCGATAGGAAGGGCTCTGATGTCAAAACCAAAACTGCTTCTAATGGATGAGCCGACACTTGGCCTGTCACCTTTGATGTGTAATGAAATTGCTGATATTATCGTTCGGATTAACCGACTCGATACAACTGTACTTCTGGTAGAACAGAATGTTCGACTGGCATTCGCTGTTGCTAAAAAAGCATATGTACTGGAGTTGGGCGAGATCATACTTGAAGGTGATACAGTTGAATTAATAGATAGCGATTATGTCAGGAAAGCTTACCTGGGGGTATGATATTCGTTCGTTTGGAATTGATGACATGATAGCCGTATTACTCTGGTTATTGCGGAATAGTCAATATATTACTTGGTCTTCACGGAGTCTGGCGATATCACTGCTTGATAATCCAAGCAGCTCACCAAAAATATAATCATTATGTTGTCCCATTAGCGGGGCTGTATCTAAGCTGGTCTCGGTTGCCGATAGTATCCAGGGTGGTCCGGTTACAACTTGTTTTCCGCGCTCAGGGTGTTCGACCTCCTTCACAAACCCCCTTGATTTGAAATGGCGATCAGTGTAAATCTCCTCACAGTTTAGCGAAGGTACGGCTGCTACACTGGACGCCTGTAATATCTCCATTATTTCATAGTGGGTATGGTTCAGTGTCCATGCTGTAATGATTCCGTCGAGTTCATCCTGGTTCTGCCACCTATCCCGGGCATCTGCAAATCTCTTATCATCAGGTAGCTCAGCAATGCCCGTAGCTTTACAAAGCGACCTCCATTCGTCGTCTGTCGCCACAGCTATACTGATCCACTTATCGTCACCTTTACAGCGATAGCAATTGTGGGGCGACATTTTATCATCCCGGTTACCCCGGCGCCCCTGGTCTCTGAGGTTCATGGTATAATCCAGTAAAACGTCTCCAATGTGGCAACAAATCACATCTCGAACAGCTAGATCCAGGTATTGACCCTGTCCGGTCCTCATTCTATAACATAGCGCCGTCAGCACAGCAAAGGCAGCATACTGGCCTCCCCTGGTATCATTGGCGCCTCTTTCATTGCAAGGTATGCCATCGGGATAACCTGTCAAGTGTGTCAGTCCACCCATTCCTCCAAAAATACTTGCCCAGGTACGATAATGACCCTCGGGAGGCGTTTGTCCGAAACCAGATAACGAGATCATGATAATATCTGGCTTTATTTTTCTTACTGCTTCATAATCCAGTCCCAAGTTTGTCATTACTCCGGGGCGGAAACTTTCGGCTAGTACGTCACTTACAGTTATTAGCCTCCTTGCGAGGTCTAATCCCTCCGGTCTGGTGAGATTAATCGTCGTACTTAATTTAGCTAAATTCGTATTAATAAATCTTGCTTCTGCTGTTTGTCTGAGCAGGCTCGAATGCTCCATGCTTTCGATTTTAATAACTTCTGCGCCGAGCCAGGTTAATATTTGGGTACTGAAGGGACCAGCTAAACCGGTTGTAAAATCAGCTATCCTTATACCATCAAGCGGACCACGATAAGTAGACATGATTTAACTAAACCACCCCCTTTTGCTTTAACTCCAGTACTTCCTGCTTCGAAATACCCATCCGGTTACAAAAAATCGCCTCATTATGTTCCCCTAGATGTGGAGCATATCTGCGTAATTGCCAGGGAGTCCTTGAGAATAGACATGGCGTCGAGGGAAATTTCAATGTACCGGCTTCCGGATGTTCAACCTCAACAAATAAATTACGAGCTTTTAGCTGCGCAGAATCCAACACATCCTCCGGTGTGGCAATAATGCCTGCAGCACAACCTTTGGCCTGAACTTGATGATATATCTCCTCCTTGGTATGTTTAAGAGCCCATTCCTCTATGAGGTCCTTTAAGCTCTGCCTTACATCATCGTCCTCACCTCCGACGGGACGTGCGTAACTAAGCATAACGTTTTTGTATTGGTATTTCTCATCCTGTGCTAACTCAGGATTAATCAATTCTAAAAGTCCTTCATACATATGTTCCATCAGAGGCATTAACTCTACGAATCCATCCTTACACTGCGCAAGTCCACCGATGGGTAATGCCCAACTAGCCCTGTTCACCACCCAACCGTCATTATAGGGAGCATGCTCATATCTCATCAGCCCTGCTATTACTTCCAGCCCGGACACATCTGCATATTGTCCCTCATTTACAGTCTGAGCCATGTAGTAAGACCCCAGAGTTGCTATAGCAGCTGCCAGACCAATATCATATTCTCCTATATAACCACCGGCTTTTATGGGTTCACGATCAGGATAGAGCACATAACCGAGGCCCGCAGGTAATAAATACCCCTCACCACCACCATGAAATGTATTCAGATAATAGGATTTATAATTTTGATACGGTCCTGTCTGGCCAAACGGAGTAATGGAGGTCATTATAAGTCTGGGATTTACCTGCTTGAGTGTACTGTAGTTTAGTTCTAATTCCTTCATCATCAAAGGAGGATTATTCTCGATCAGGACATCGGTTTCCCTGACCAACTCTTTAAAAATTTCTCTACCTTTAGGCGTTTTTATATTCAAGGTAATACCGTATTTGTTTGTATTCAGATATAGAAATAACCCGCTTTTTTCTATATGATTACTATCATTAGGAAATGGCCCTCTTTGTCGTGATTCGTCTCCAGTTTCCGGTTCCTCTATCTTTATTACCTCCGCACCCAGGTCAGCCAGCAATTTACAGCAATACGGTCCAGAGATAAACTGGGATAATTCCAATACTTGTAAGCCATCTAAGGCGCCTTCTATCATTGATTTACCTTCTTTCTCTGGGAAATGTCTTCTTTAATGCATATTCGGTTCAGTTATATCCGCAAAGGTATTTTCGGGTGATTTTAGCCCATTTGCTCGGTTTACGTCAACGCAGAATAACTATCTATTCGAGAGGGAGTTAGAGGAGCAGCACATGCTGAGATGCTTGATGAAAAATAGTGATTGATATTTACCCAATTATACATATTATTGTTTGCCACCTGGTGGTAAGCTAGGTTAAGCTCACTGGTTAGCCTGGGCAAAACTAAGAAAGGGGAAGCCAGTGCGAACTAGCAAGGTTAAGCCAGATTCAAAATTAGCTGGCGTCCCTGGAGGGACTCGAACCCACGACCCACTGCTTAGAAGGCAGTTGCTCTATCCTACTGAGCTACAGGGACTTAATGAAATTTACCTTTCCACATTCTAGCATTCTCCTGAAAGATTTGACAAGTGGATAAACCGATTCTAATCGATTAACCTTTTGCAAGGCTTTACAAAAGGAACTATAATATGTGCTTGGCAATTTTTATAATGCGTTGATTACCGTCTTAAAATGGAGAAGTGATGCGACCAAAGAAAGTTCTAGTCCCTGTTAGTGGCAGCAAGGCTGATGAGGAGGCAATTAGGCTGTCTTGCCGGCTGGCTAAGAAGACGGGAGGTAAGATTTACGTTACCTATGTTATCCAGGTGGATCGCACATTGCCGTTAGATGCTGAGGTCAAAGCTGAAATAGAAAGGGCTGAGCAGGTCCTTGATCAAGCGGAAACCATCGCTGAGGAGCAGGACTACAATGTTGAGACCGACCTCCTGCAATCACGCGAGATAGGCCCGGCGATAGTTGACGAAGCGATAGAGCGTGGAGTGGACCTGATAATGATCGGGCTCAGTTACGAGAAAAAGTTTGGTGAATTTAGCATGGGGGATACTACGCCATATGTGCTCAAGAATGCTCCATGCTGGGTGCTGATTTGTAGAGAGCCGATTCCTGAGGAGGAGCACTGATACGCTATGAACGTTATCATAATGGGATGCGGTCGCGTTGGCGCTCAATTGGCCGGTATGTTGGATGCCGAGGGGCACAAGGTTACCATTATGGATGTCGAGCCTTATAGTTTCAGGAAGCTTCCTCCAACTTTCAGTGGTGTGGCATTGGTGGGAAATGGGTTGGAGGAAGAGTCGCTCAAGAAGGCGGGCATAGAGGAAGCGGATGTCTTTGTAACTACGACACAGGGAGACAACCGTAATGTAATGGCTTGTCAGATAGCGAAACATATCTACCATGTGCCTAAGGCGGTTTCCCGTATATACGACCCGATTCGCGAGGAAATGTATAGAAATCTAGGGTTGGATACTGTTAGCCCTACCAAGGTGGTAGCGGGCCTTCTGAAAGAAAAAATTGAAGGTTAGGTAGACATGTATATCATAGTAGTTGGTGGCGGCGAGGTTGGTTATCATCTCTCGAAGATATTGCTCAATGATGGCCATGAGGTCCTGATTCTGGAGCAGGACGCAATAAGATGTGAAAGGCTGACAGAGGAACTAGGCGGCGTAGTACATCGCGGTGACGGTTGCGAGGCAGCCACTCTTGATTCTGTTGGAACTGGCAGAGCGGATATGCTGGTTGCTGTTACCGATGGGGACGAAGACAATCTGGTGGCTTGCCAGGTGGCCAAACATAAGTTCAATGTCCCGCGCACCATCGCTCGCATTACTAACCCTAATAATGAGACGATTTTCAAGATATTAGGGATTGATGCAACTGTAAGTAGCACTAACCTTATACTGGCACATATCGAGCAGGAGCTCCCTTCGCATCCATTGATACCTTTGCTTAAGTTTAAGAGCGGGACGTTTGAGGTTGTTGAGGTAAAGGTCCCTCCCGATTCAAAGGTAGTGGGCAAGAAAATCGGTTCCTTCAGTATGCCCGAGGGCAGCGTCGTTTTACTTGTGATCGGCAAGGAGAAAGGGCCTTTCATCCCGACAGATAACACAATTCTTGAAGCTGAGGATGAGGTGGTGGCGATTACGACTGCTGCAAATGAGGAGGTAATGCGGGCAATACTAAGTGGAAAATAATATTTACCCGCTATTTATAAGTGAAGAATGACTAAGGTTGCATTCCAGGGGGAAAGAGGCGCATTCAGCGAAGACGCAGTACTGAATTTTTTTGGCGATGTTGAGCTTCATCCATGCCGGTCTTTAGCAGATGTTTTTGGATTTGTGAGTGAGAGTGGGGCTGATTTTGGTGTTGTTCCCGTGGAGAACTCCCAGGCAGGCAGTATAAATGAAACCTATGATTTGCTGTTGAAGTGTGACCTGAATATCTTAGGCGAGATTGCGTTAGAAGTTAACCATTGTCTCATGGCGCCAGAGAGCGAGAGTTTGTCAAGTATAAAGACGGTTTACTCTCACCCTCAAGCCTTGGCGCAATGTGAGGAATTCCTGAGGAAGCTCAATGTCGAAATCGTGCCTACTTATGATACCGCTGGCAGTGCCAAGCTAATAAGGGAAAAGGCTCTGTCAAGCTGTGCCGCTGTGGCAAGCAGGAGAGTAGCCGAAATCTACCAGATGCAGATACTGGCCGAGGATATTCAGACGATACCCGGTAATTACACCAAGTTCTTTGTGGTATCAAAGGATAAGGCCAAATACGCTGATGTTAATAAGACGTCGCTGGTTTTTGCCACGAAAAATGCCCCCGGAGCCTTATACGAGTGCTTGGGTGCTTTTGCCACCAGGGGCATAAACCTGACTAAACTTGAATCGCGGCCAAGCAAGGATAAACCTTGGGAGTACGTTTTCTATGTCGATTTAGAGGCGCATATGGAGGACAGCATTTGCAGTCAAGCTTTGGCAGACCTTCGGGATAAAACTACGTTTTTGAAGATTCTTGGGTCCTACCCGAAAAGCGTAGTATCTTCATAAAAGACTTGCTCTAGGGCAGATAAGTCAAGCTTTATGCCTCGCCTGATCGAATTTGGTTTTTAGTTCCTCACCCTTCTGAGTAGCGGCCTCTTTTCCCTCTTCCCATGCTGACTTGCCCAGAGAAACGAATTCGTCTACTTTGCCCCGCAATTGCTCGCGCGTCTGCTCTCCGGGCTGCGGCGCAAACAGCAAACCCAGAACTGCACCTATGATGCCGCCAAGGAGTAAGCCAGTGAAGAAGTTCGGGCCATTATTGTCCTTTGCCATCTTTTTTCTCCTTTCTATGAGAGCGTTCCGATAGGGTTGTTGCAGCCTTTCGTAGACCTGCAGCGAAAATAGCGCCCTTAGTGAGTGGTTTGAACACTTTGCCAGTTACGAGAGAAGAAACGCTCCGGAGGTCGGTGAAGAAATCACGTGCTGCATCCAGGGTAGGGGATACCTTGCGGAAGACGATAATTGTCAGGATAGCGAATGTAAGGGCGGCACCGATTACTAAAAAGGCGGATATGATGATCATTATATCGCGAAACTGTTCAAGCATGAGGCGTTACCTCCCCCACGAGTTTTATTTCTGCAACTAATATACTACGATAATCTAGGAACGGCAACAGTACGTTAGAGGGGATTGGCTTATTCGATAGTGCTATGCTTGGAGACTGAGTTGTTCCATCAGCCCGCTGCTCATTATTACTGCGATTTGTGTCATGTACATGTTTATAACAGGCTTTCGATATACTCGATAGCTCGCTCAAGCTGAGGGTCATAGTCATGTGCAATGTCGTCATCCGTGATTTCAATTATCTCATCCGGAGTAATCCCCTGTCCTTCTATCTGCCGCATGTTCGGCGTGTACCAGCGGGCGCTGGTGATGTAGATAGCAGAGCCATCGCTTAGCTCACTAAAGTGATTGACCGCCCCCTTGCCCAGGGTCTGGGTGCCGATGATTATACCCCTGTCGTGGTCTTGGAGAGCACCTGCGACGACTTCGCTAGCACTGGCGCTGTTTCCGTTCACCAAGACCGCCAGTGGCAATTCGGTGGCCAGCCCTTCTTTTTCATTCTTCCATTCATCTTTGTTCCCCTCTCCGTCTATCACATAGACTACAACGCCCTCTTCAAGGAACTGGCTTGCTACGGCTACTGCTGTCTTGAGGATACCACCGGGGTTGTCGCGGAGGTCAAGGATAATGCCGCTCACATTGTCAGCGGTAATATCCTCAAGTGCGGAGGTCATCTCGGAGTCAGTACGACTCGTGAAGTGGCTAATCTCGATATAGGCTATGTTGTCAGGGAGCATCTTCGTTATAACGCTGGCCGTATCTATTTCTTCACGTGTAATTGTGTAATCCTGTGGAACATCATCTCCCTCATGCAATATGCGCAGTGTAATCTGGGTGCCTGGTTCTCCTCTTATCTTGAGCACGGCCTCAATGAAATCTAAATCCTTGGTTGGCTCGCCATTGATCTCCAGAATCTTATCCCCGGGCATAATGCCTTCTCGTTGTGCCGGAGTACCAGCGATAGGGGCAATTACAATAAGATTCCCTTTTTCATCAACAGTAACCTCGATTCCCACTCCTCCGAATGACCCTCCCAGGCTGTACTGACGTATCTCATACTGCTCGGCGTTGAAGTAGGCGGAATAAGGGTCATCGAGGGACTCGATCATGCCTTCTATCGCTCCCTGGCTCAGCCTGTCCAGATCGATATCGTCACCGTCTACGAAGTCATTTACTATTACTTGCCATGCTTCTTCCACGACATCGAACTCTGGTTGTGTGCTGTATGGACCAAACCAAGACGGGCCGTAGCTTACCAGAACCAGGGCAATGGCAAGGGCCGTAAACAGAAGCAATAGCACCGGTGTTCTAATCAAATTATACCTTCCTGTCTCTTTCAGCGATGATTATGTTGATATTAGCAGCTTTTACTCAGACAGGCAATTTAAATTGACAGTCGCCCGTGTGGGCTGTTATTCTAATTAAGGCTATTCGAAGCTTACGGACAAGGAGGAATAATATAGATGGCCGGTATCACGTCTTATGGAGCCTATGTACCTCTTTGGAGACTTGGTCGGGAGGCCATAATGAAAGGGCTGCGTGGCGAGAAGGCTATCCGCAATTTCGATGAGGATAGCACTACAATGGCGGTGGCAGCTACTGTCGATTGCCTGAAGGGACAGGATAGGGCAGCAATAGACGGCTTGTTCTTCGCCTCGACCACCGCTCCATATAGGGAAAAGCAGATTGCGACTACAATAGCCGCGGCTGCTGATCTGAGGCCGGATATCATCACCGCTGACTTCTCCAATTCTTTAAGGGCCGGGACCGCTGCCTTGAGGGCAGCGCTGGACGCTGTGAAGGCGGGCTCAGCGAAGCAGGTGCTAGTGGTGGCGTCCGATTGCCGCATGGGGGCTCCCGGGACTGAATTCGAGCAGAATTGCGGTGATGGCGCTGCGGCATTGCTTGTCGGTGACTCGGATGTCGCTGTCAGCATTGAGGCCTGGCATTCTGTGTCTAACGAGGTTAATGATATCTGGCGTAGGGATGATGACGAGTTCATCCGCGCTTGGGAAGATAGGTTTATCTACTCCGTAGTCTATGTTAACACGGTGATGCAGACGGTATCTGCGCTGCTGCAAGAATGCAATCTCAACCCCTCTGATTTCGCTAAAGCTATTTTCGCCGCTCCCAATGCGAGGGTGCACGGCGACATAGTGAGAAAGCTGGGATTTGAGCCCAAATCTCAGGTCCAACATCACTTTTTTGACATTATGGGAAACACGGGCGCTGCCTATCCATTGATGTTGCTGGTGGCGGCGCTGGAAGAGGCGAAGCCGGGTGACCGTTTGCTCGTCAACAGCTATGGCAACGGCAGCGATGCCATTGTTATGAATGTTACCGGGCAGATAGGGAAGAAGGTCGAGAATCGACGGGGCATGAAAGGGCATCTGGCATCGAAGAGAATTGTTGATGACTACAGGATATACCTGCAATGGCGAGAATTACTTGTTTTTGAGGCCCAGCCGACCCCACCCGGGGGGCATATATCTTCATCGGCGCAGATGAGGGATCGCAGCCAGATTTTCCCCCTGCATGGCCTGAAATGCCGGTCCTGCGAAGAAATCCACTTCCCGCCGCAGAGGGTTTGTCCGAAGTGCCGAACTCAAGACCAGTTCGACGAGGTGAGGCTGTCGGACAAGAAAGGCAATATATTTACCTTCAGTGCGGATAATCTGTGTCCCAGGCGCGAGGCCCCCAGGGTAACAGCAATTATCGATTTTGAAGGTGGGGGCCGGATGGCAACCACGATGACTGACAGGGTACTTGAGGAGTTGGAAGTGGGACAGAAGGTGGAGATGAGCTTCAGGAAATTAGCATCCCAGGATGGGATTCACAACTACTTCTGGAAGTCTATACCGCTCAGGGATTAGACCGATAGCATAAGGAGGAGAAAAGAGTAATGCCAGGCATTAAGGATAGGGTTGCAGTGGTTGGGATGGGATGTACGAGGTTTGGTGAGCTCTGGGATAAGAACGATCAGGACCTGATGGTAGAATCATGTCACGAGGCTTTAGCAGATGCGAAGCTCGATCTGAAGGATATTCAGGCAGCCTGGTTGGGCATACAGGGCGCGGAAACTGGCAGCGCCGGGTGCAGGCTGGCCCGGGCTCTAAAAACAGATTATATACCTGTCACCAGGGTTGAAAACTATTGCGCCACAGGGATCGAGGCTTTCAGGGGAGCTGCCTATGCTGTGGCCGCCGGTATCTACGATATTGCGCTGGCCTGTGGCGCGGAGAAGTTGAAGGACACGGGAGCCAGCGGGCTTACCCAGATGGGGGGCGAGCCTCAATTCAGTAGCTGGGTATGGGCGCCAGTCGTAGCGCCGGCCAGGTTTGCTCTCTCCGCCACAAGGTATTTCCACGCCTATGGCTTGAGCTCTCAAGAGGGTAAGGAGATGCTGGCACGTATCGCTGTTAAGAATCACCATAACGGCAGCCTTAATCACAGGGCGCACTTCCAGCGCGAGATAACACTGGAGCAGGCGTTAAATGCTCCGATGATCGCATGGCCGCTGGGGCTTTACGATTGCTGTGGGGTGAGCGATGGCTCGGCAGCAGTGATTGTCACAACGCCCGAAATCGCCAGAAGGATCAGAGACGATTATGTTATGGTCAAGGGATTTGCCATATCCGCAGGAGCAGGACCACAGGGGGTTATTGCGTCCGATTACGATTATCTGCACATTGACGAGATTGTACGTTCGGGTCAGGCTGCCTATGCCGAGGCTGGTATAACAGACCCCCGTAAGGAAGTCGACATCGCCGAGATACATGATTGCTTCACCATCACGGAGGTTCTAATAACCGAGGACCTGGGTTACGCTGCGAGAGGCAAATACAAGGAGGACCAGGAGGCGGCTGCCTTCGAAATCGGTGGAGAAGTGGCGATTAACCCCGATGGTGGTTTAAAATGCTTTGGACATCCTATAGGTGCCAGCGGGCTGAGGATGATCTTCGAATCATACCTCCAGCTTCAGGGCAAGGCGGGGCCACGCCAGGTGAAGAACCCGCGGATAGGCTTAGCGCAGAATTACGGTGGTCTTCCTGGCGGCGGTGTCTCGGGTGTGGCTATCATAGGAGCCAGGGATTAGCTGCGAAATAAGGCGTTTTTTCGGCTAAAAGGCTTGTGGTATTAGGGGGAAATACATAGTAGTACTTGACATAACGCTTCACATGTGCTAGACTAGAGCATGTCTCCAAAAACCGTAACTGTCAACCGCAAGGCTTATCACGATTATCATATTGAGGAGACCGTTGAGGCGGGGTTGGTCCTCACCGGCACAGAGATAAAGTCAATACGTGCGGGCAGGGTTAATCTGCGCGACGCTTACGCCAGATCGGAAAACGGCGAGCTGTGGCTGATAGGCGCTCATATCGCCCAGTATCCCGGGGGAAATAGATACAACCACGAACCGAAAAGGCCGAGGAAATTACTACTGCACCACAGGCAAATATCTGAGTTGAGCGGTGCGGTGATGAAGGGGGGGCTTACAATAGTGCCCCTGAAGTTGTACCTTAAAAATGGAATAGCGAAGGTGGAGCTGGGAGTCGCCAGGGGCAAGAAAGTCTACGACAAACGTGAGGCTATAGCTCAGCGCGATGCTCAGCGAGATATGGAACGCGCATTAAGCCAGCGCACCCCGAAGCGTAAGTCCTGAGCACTGGACTCGAAATCCTGAACAAATCCTAAGAATGACTTATTTAGAGATTAGGATTCAGTGTTTGCGTATTCTTGGGGACGTGAGGTTCGACAGGGGAGTGGCGTTTCAGAGTTGCAGGCCGAGGTGCCGTCACCCTCGTAAATCAGGTGGCAAAAAAAGTAACCGACGAACGCGAATACGCACTGGCAGCCTAAATAAAGGCAGCCACGTCCATCTCAACCTCTCCTCGAAGGGTGAGTACTGGGCGCCGAAAAGTCGAGGTGCAGCGATCCCGATGCCGGTAGGGATTGCCCAAGATAAATCGGCTGGCTCGACCGCAATCGGTCAGCGGAGAACGGTTGAGCGAGAGCAAACGGCTGACTAAGCCTGTAGATGCTCTGGATGGAATTCTTCTGGACGGGGAGTTCGACTCTCCCCCGTCTCCACCAGCAATCGAAGGGAGGCCGAAGCAAGCCTCCCTTTTTGATGCCCTGCCCGCGGAGTGAGAATCCCGCAGAATCGGAGCTTTTGTGGGGTTCAATTAATTTCTAGGTACTAAAGTAAGGTATAAATAGGTACTATTAGGTGGTTGGTTAATTCCCCTTTTATGGCTACACTCCCTACATGCTATGGAATAAAAAGGGGAGTGGATTGGCATGGCAGCGGTTTTAGGTATATTTCTAATAGTGGCAATTTTTTACTTTATAAACGTTATGCCATAAGCGGGGCGGGTGTGACGTCCTCAAACTTGGAACGCGAGGCTAAACTAAAGCCCGCTTGTATCGCTTCCTGCTGTCCTCAAAGGCGGCAGAAATAGAAAAACCCTAGAACATGAATCTAGGGCTCGTTCTACTATGCTACCCCGAAGGGGGCATGGTTTCTTGTAGGTAACCCACTACCTCCCCCCTCACTGTCACCTACAATCCCCAGCATAAGGGAGATATACTGCTTCCCAGCATATTCTCCCAACACCTAGGTTAATTGCATTATACACGAAGCTAGTCTGAATAGCAAATAAGGTTCTATTTACAGGCCTTACGACAACGGCGCTTCATACTGTCTTAAAAGGTAACTGAGCTTGTATAGCTCTGCACCATTGCCAGGGATTACCACCTGCCTGAGTACTTGACAGTCATTTTGTGGGGGGGATTAGAGGGGACCAGTGTTCTACTCAGAGAATCAAGGGTTTCTTTCAGACGCGTGGAATTAAGGGTTAGAAGCGGTCCGGGCGAATCTGAGCGTCTAACCCACCATCGATATAGAAGATGCTCCCGTGTACATAAGAGGCCTGCGAGCTGCACAGGAAGGCAATCAGGACTGCTATTTCATCGGGTTCAGCCAGACGTTCCAGAGGGATTTCCATATCCCTGACGCTGTCACCGATATTCGGGTCCTCGAGGACACGGCTTAACATTGGCGTATTTGTATTCCCCGGTGCTACAGCATTAAGCCTCACACCGGACTTGCCCCACTTTGTCGCTCGACTTCTTATCGCTCTACCCAGAGCCAGTTTTGATCCGACGTAAGCGTGGGAGGCTGCCATAAGGACGTTTTCCATGTCATCGATGATTCTCGTGGCATTAGCCTCGTTATTATCCAGCAAGGCCTGCATGTAGGGGGAGTCGTCCATAGGCACCCATTGAGCTGAGTTCGACAGAACTACTACCGCAGCTGGATTATCTCCTTGTTGCAGTAGTTCGAAGAGCCCATCAAGTAGAACGAGCGCTCCGAAGTAATTGACAGAGGCGATAAGGGACGGTGGGCGCGCATATGTAGCGAGACCGGCACAGGCCACAAAACGGTCGAGCGCGTCGCATTGCTGCTTTATATCCAGGATAGCCTTCTCCCTGTCGTTATGGTCGGAAAGGTCTGCTATAATTTCGGCATCTCTTATATCGATACCAATAACCGTATCTCCGGACTGCTCGAAATGCCTGCGGAGCGCGGCTCCCATGCCTGAAGCTGACCCTGTCACTACTGAAGTAGTCATTAGTCCCTCTTTCGCTGCTCTATTTTAATGGCGGAGGAAGGTCTCATAGCATCACCTAAGCTACTATCACGCAGGACTCAAGGATGCCGTATCCAATACCTTCGCCGCACTTAAACTCGTACAGGGTGTCATCCACTGCGCCGCTCAGATCTTCGAGCTTCTGGTCTGGTGGCGGTCTATAAAAGGGTAGCACGCATCAGGTGCTGTATTCCAGACGCAGCATACTCGCTAGTTTGGACATAGCCGGGTTTTCGGGGATATACTCCGGCGGTACCCCGGGTATGTTCTTGACTACTCTCCAGAAGATTATGCCCAGTTTAAGGAATGCGAACACTTCGTGATAAAAGAAGTCCTCAAGTTTCCTGCCCAGCGCTTTTTCATATAGCTGTATCTTCTCCTCTCTACCTGGCACCCCCTCCCAGCGAGCGCCCCGCAAGCCGCTTTCACCGGTAAGCCAGTCTACGGCAAGAAACCATGCCAGGTCCGTTTCCGGGACTCCGATATGGGTCATGTCCCAGTCTAGAACGGACGCTATCTCGCCGTCGCGATACATGAGGTTGCCTAGTCTGGCATCACCCCAGCAGATGGACATATGCCCCGGCTCAGGCCTGTTCTTCCGCAACCAGTCGAAGGCGGAGTCGACCAGCGAGCGGGGTTCGACCTCCGCCCACTGTGCCATACCCTGGTAGAAGTCCATCTGCTCATCGAGAGCATCGACGCTACTCCCAGGCAAATCTTCATGCGAAAATTGCGCAAGTCTAGTACAATCGACGCTGTGGATCCTGGCCATGGCTTCGAGTACCTGACGGTAGATATTAAGCCTTCCCTCGGGCCTGGCTTGGTAAAGGGGGCCGTGAGGCTCATCGCCGAACTGCTGGGGGTCGAGCACCTCAGCGTCGACTTCTCCCATGATGTAGAACGGGGCGCCCAGCACACTTGCGTCAGTCTCAAGCCAGTACATCTTGGGCACCGGGACATCGCTGTCTTGCAGCGATTTCATCGTGTCGAACTCCCTGGCTATATGATATTCGGGGAAGACCCTGAACACCATCGGCTCCTCTCGAATTACCAGTCTCTCTGTCTTTTCCTGTCCTCCCTCCCGCAAAAGAAGATCAAAAAAGTGAATCTCACTACCATAGCCCCCGGCGGCTTTTTTAAGATTGCTAACCGAGACTTTATCTGCCGAAGGTAATTTATTTCGCAACCAGGCCTCCAACTTTGATTTCTTGGCCTGCGCATCCGTTCTTTGTACCATCTGGGTCCTCCTTTCACCCTTGGAACAACCGCCCTGTGACTAAGCTTAATTGGATTTGTAAAACTGGCTACATAGACTGATACTTGTATCCACGAAAAATTTTTCCTGATTATAGCGGCGTATTCTTCGATATAGCCGGTAACAGTTTGTTTTATAGAAGGTATTAAAGGAGCTGCGGGTTTACTCAGTGCGCCAATCGTAATCGACTCAAAAGCTTCTGTCAATAGGAATCGGGGTGATTACAGGGGCAGCAGGTGATATAGAACAGGAATACTTCGCAGGGTTGCAAGGAGGGTATGAATTGCCGCATAAGTGCAGTTCAGACTGAATTAACAGATAACACAGGTATTCTATCTCTCACTCACTTCAGGGTTGAGTGAAATGCAGAGTCTATTCAGTAGTCGTTCTGAGGACTTGGCCTCTGTTTATTTTCCCTCATATTTAAAGGAGATCCTGACCTTGGCGCGGTAGGCAATTACCTTTCCACTCTCAAGTTGCATATCGAGTTCATCGACCTCGGCTATTCGGAGGTCACGCAAAGACTTACTGGCTTGATCTACCGCAGCGGCGGCTGCTTTCTCCCACGACTCGGTGCTTGTACCTACCAATGTGATGATTTTGTAGACACTCTCCGGCATGTTGTCCTCCTTTTGTGTGTTAATTAGACCTGCCAGCACTGCAGGGTAGACGTAATTATTCATTCGTCTTGCTGCTTTGTCAATACGTAGTTCCACCTGTTTTTTATATTTTGCATATCATAGATATAATCCCACGTCACTGGTAGTTGTATTTCAATCGCTGACAGGGCTGAGCTGTGACTTGCCTAACCCGGTCCGACCTGATTGCGTATTTCGGTGAAATCGGACACCGGTTTCGCTCCAAACCGGCCATCTTC
>CAYVQT010000011.1:0-61067 GCA_964453665.1 uncultured Dehalococcoidia bacterium
TGTATTTGAGGCAACGACCCCAGTTCGGTAACAGTTTTATTTGACGCAATACGGGCGACTCTGGGACTGTAAATGGTTAATTTAGAAGATGGATTCGACTATATATTCGTCACCTCCTATTATCTGGTCCTTTTCCAGCTTAGCGATTTCATCATCTGTCATACCGATTATTTCTTTAAACACATAATCATTATGTTCGCCGAGGCAAGGCGCTGGCTCTCTTATACTAAGGGGCGTTTTGTTCATGTTAAATAGCATCCCGGGATAAAGGTGGGTGCCTGCTTCGCGGTGGCTGACTGCTTCGAAGAACCCACGGCACTGAAGCTGTGCATCATGATAGGCATCTCTCTGATCCAGCACCGGTCCCGCTGCAACCCCTTCTTTTTGAAGGATGTACATAACCTCGTAGTTGTCATGACGACAGGTCCATTCCTCGATGTATTTATCGAGCTCATCCTGATTATTGAGACGGCCTGTAACAGTGGAGAACTTCTCGTCATTTGCCCACGGCGGGTTGCCCAGGGCGTGGCATAGCCCATTCCATTCTTTGTCTGAGGACACAGCGATTACCGCCCACTTATCCTCGCCGCGGCAGCGGTAGACGCCATGCGGGGCCATCGATGGATGGCGATTGCCCATGGGTTCTTGAACTCTGCCGTTCATGGTATAGTCCATGATTGCCTCGCCGAGATGTGGAATCACGGTTTCGATTTGTGCAAGGTCAATGAACTGCCCTTTTCCTGTGCGGTTGCGGTAATGCAGGGCACAGAGGATGGCGAAGGCAGCGGAGGCTCCTGATGAGGCATCGCAATGAAATAGGAGCGACTGTGTGGTAGTGTAGTCGAGGTCAGGATAGCGCGTCAGCCAGGTGTGGGAAGCCAATGCCTGAAGCTGGGCACCAAAAAGGGAGCAGTACGTGTGAGGCCCCCTGCAACCGAGTCCGGGCATGCTCAAATAGATAATGTCTTCCTTTACCTGCTTGAGCACATCGTAGGTCAGGTCCAATTTCTCCATGGTTGCGGGGGCATTGCTCTCGAAGAAAACATCGCTTACCTTAATTAATCTTTTAAAGACTTCAACGCCTTCCGGTCTCGTAATGTCTACGCAGCAGCTACGCTTATTTCGGCCCAGGGCAAGAAACATGACGAAGCGGTCCCAGGGCCTGTCTCCAGCCCAGTGGTCTACATAGGTCTGGATTCCGCCCGTGCCCCCGAATGTTGCACCGGTAGTGGGGACAAGCGCCTGTGGCGGTCTGGGGAGATACCCCCTGGTGATTGAAGGGAAGTGCTGAATTGACTCTAAAAGGATGACTTCGGCTCCCAGGTCTGCCAGGAGCATGGTAGCGAAAGGTCCGGCGAATACCACCGGCATGGCAACAATTCTTACTCCTTCCAACGGAAGCTTAGCCATGACTCTTACCTCCTTACAAATACCATCTCAGATAATTCCGCTCTCCCGGAGCTTAACTAAATCTTCAGGTGTGTAGCCGAGTTGGTCGCAGTAGATCTCCTTGTTGTGTTGCCCTAAAAGTGGCGCGGGGTATCGCACCTGTGAAGGGCTTTCCGTCATGTGAAAAGGCGGGCCCGGGTAAGTAACTTTGCCCGTCTCTGGATGATCTATTTCGGTAAAGTATCCCCTTTCCTTGAGGTGAGGATTCCTGAGCAGGTCTTCGGGGCTGTTCACTGGAGCGCTGGCGATTTTAGCTCTGAGGAAGATATCGAAGAGTTCATCCTTGTTATGATCGGCAAGCCAGGAGTACCAGATCGCGTCGAATTCCATTCCAGCCTCGGCACTGAAGATGTTCTGGAATCTGGGGTCGTCTTTTAATTCTGGCATATCCATTGCCTCGAGGTATCTCGGCCACCACTGAGGCAGACTTAGAGTGTTGACGAAGCCGTCTTTGCATGGATATACGCCCTGGGGAAGGATTACCATCCTGACTGCCTCACGTGGCGGCGGCCATCGGGTGGTAATTACACCTGCGCAGGCATAGCCAAGAAGATAGATGATACGTCTATCGGCGCTTCCTGCCTGAGTTTCCATGATCGAAACATCTACATGCTGTCCGACACCTTGAGAATAAGCAGAGAACAATCCGCCCATAGTGGCAACAGCCGCAACTGTTCCTGCCTGGTATTGTGTGACGTTTCCTCCGAGTTTCAATGGTTCCCTACCAGCTGTGCCCGTTGAATACATTTCGCCACCCATAGCATATTCAACGATTTCAGACGCCTTAAACTCGCTGTACGGGCCAGTCTGACCAAAGCTCGATATCGAGGTCATTAAAAGCTTTGGGTTTATCTGTTCCAGGGTTTCATAGTCCAGTCCAAGGCTGGGCATGACGTGGGGTCTGAAGCTCTCCACGAGGATGTCAACATCTTTTATCAGTTCCTTGAGTATCTTCTTCCCTTTGGCGCTTTTAAGGTTGAGAGTGATCCCTTTCTTATTGGTATTTAGATGCAGGAACAGGCCGCTCTTCTCGGGGTGTGGGTCATCCTTAAAAAATGGGCCCATTCTTCTGGCGGGGTCTCCTTCGCCGGGCCTCTCGATTTTTATTACTTCAGCTCCATAGTCAGCAAGAAGTTTAGTGCAGTAAGGGCCGGAGATATGCCAGGTCAAATCTAATACCTTGACATCTGACAGGGCTTGCTCAGACATGGTTTGCCTCCCTGAGGTTATTGAATGCCAGAATCGATTTGTCGATGCTCGCCAGGATGTAAACCATCGGGTTTACAGGAGACATATTAACAAATGCCTTATTAATTCGGGATGGCTCAACATCAGATGACATTATTATGTCGGCGATCAACCTGGGTTCAGGCGATTCATGGTGGCGACTACTATAGCAGGAGAACGAGCATTGTGCAATACGCAGGATATACCACGGTATTCGATTGGGAATATGGCGAAGTGTAAATTCCCCGGGGCTAACTTTTCAGTGACTTTTTCGTTTTAGTAAATAGGTAGCGAAAACAAAATCAGGAGGTAGAAAGTCATGAAAAAGGTGGTGTTAAGAGTGGCGGTGACGGTAATGGCCATTGTGATAGCTATATCTGGTCTGGGTATAGCTGTAGCCCAGGAAGGGCAAGACGGCACTGAGGTGCCGGTTCTCGTGGTTGGATTGCAAAAAGTTGTTCAGGTCGATGAATCAGTAACCATTACGGTTACGGAAAGATCGAGCGATGCGGTGGTTGAGGGAGCTAGCGTGTATGCATTAAGTTTGCCCAGACCTGGGATAACCGGCACGGTAAACATGGTTACTGCGCAGGGATACATTTGCGATTTTTTGGGCAAGACTAATAGTGATGGTCAAGTAGGTCATATTTTCGATAGAGCAGGAATGCTGCTTATCGTTGCTACCAAGGAGGGCTATGGACCGGGAATAGCGTGGTTGACCGTGAAGCCCGATATAGAGGAAAGGCTTGCGATAGATGCACCGGAGCGGGTGAAAGTGGATGAGCCTGTGACGATAAAGGTTTTCGAGAAGAGCAGTGGGGACGCTGTGGCTGAAGCGGATGTCTGGGCGATTAACCTGCGACTACGAATGTCAATCAGAGATATGACTCCGTCTATTGATGATGCCAGGGCGTTGTTTGAAGAACTGAGAGGTACATATGTTGGAAATGTGACCGAAATTTTAGACGCTTGTGGTCAATACCTGGGACAAACCAACGGTTCTGGCGAGTTGGAGCACGCTTTTAGTGAGGTGGGTATATACCTGTTGGTATCGACCAAGAGCGGATATGTGCCCGGATTCGCAAAGATAGTCACAGTTGCCGATGAAGCCCTGGTGGTTAAGGCAGAACCTAGAAGGGCTGACGTAGGTGAGGACATAACCTTTACGGCGACTACAAGAGGTACTGGCACTCCTGTTGAAGGCGTGGAACTGTATGCCCTGTCGGTAGGTTCCATCGGCCCACTTGTATTGAATTTACCACAGAATGACGCCGGTAGATTCTCTCTAAGTGAAATGGTAGTTGAAAACGGTGAGTATCTGGGGGCAACAAATGCGTCCGGAGAATTGAAGTGTCAATTTGCGGAAGAGGGTATATATCTAATTGTAGGTATCAAGGATGGGTATGTGCCTGATGTAACCTTTGTAGCGGTGGGGCTGTTCGATGGCTTGAGACAGATATTGCCAAGGTTTGGCCAATTTGGCGAGGGTCTTGGATTGAAAGATATATTGCCGCAACAGGGGCAATTGAGCGAGCGATTTAACGCAGGAGTATGGCAGTTTGGCAGGGATAGATAGGTCTTATTGAACGAGGAATTTTTAATCGATCATGGTTTACCTGTACTCCTTCCCTGGGTTATACTGGCAGCCAGCGACTTTAGGGAAGGAGTCGCAGGTGAGAGACGAAGAAGTATTTGCCGAAGGCATAAAGAAACGTAACTCTGATGCTTGGGCTGAGCTCTATGATGAGTACTTCCCGAAGATATATCGGTACATTGCCGTAAGAGTGCAAAACAGAGCGGATGCAGAGGACTTGACAGAACAGGTATTTCTTAAAGCTCTCGAATCTAGCCCATCTTTCAGGTGGCGGGGGGCACCGGTGGCAGCCTGGCTATTCCGCATAGCGCGTAATCAGGTTATTGATTTCCGGCGGATGGATAAGTCGAAGAGAATGTTGCCGGTGGATGAGTCACTGGTGAGCGATGCAATTGAGCCAGAGGAAGCTGCGGGACGGAGTTCTGATATACAACTGGTAATTGAAGCGGTGGGTCAGCTTACGCAGGCGCAGAGGGCGGTAATAGAGTTGAGATTTGCGGGAGGGCTATCGATTGTTGAGACGGCTAAGGTAGTGGGGAAGAGCCAGGGGGCGGTAAAAGCGCTGCAGCACAGTGCCATGTCAGAGCTGCGAAAGACGCTCGCTAAGTGGGGGCAATTATGAGCAGGGATTTTAATGATATTCTGGATGCCTGTCTTGATCGTATAACGCAGAGAGGCGATAGCATTGAGCAGTGCCTGGAAAGCTATCCAGACCAGGCAGATGAACTTGAGCCGCTTCTCAGAGCAGCCATTTTCATGAAAGAGGCGTCTACTGTTGAGCCGCGTCCAGAGTTTCAGCGGATGGCCAGGGCTCGATTGCTATCAGCTGTTGCGGAGAAGAAGGAGAAGGAGAGAGGGCGTCGTTTACCCTTTTGGAGCTGGCAGCGACGTTGGGCTGTGGCCTTATCGGTAGTTCTGGCGCTTGTTATAATGAGTGGAGGTACGGTAGCAGCGGCGACAAATAGCTTGCCCGGGGATCTACTCTACCCGGTTAAAACGACGACTGAGAGGGTGCAGGCATTTTTCACATTCGGTAAGGAGGCTAAGGCAAACCTGCATATTACATTAGCTGAACGTAGAATCGCAGAAATTGAAGCATTAGCCGACAGGGAACGTAGTATTCCTGCGTCGGTCATTAATACGATGAATGTCGAAACTGACAGGGCGATAGCGCTAGCGAATCATGATGGGTCGTTTAGCACAGAGACTATCGCTAAACTGGTAAGGTTGACTGATGAGCAGCGGATGATGTTGGCAAGAATGGTCGAGAGAACTTCACTTGAAGTCCAATTGAGATTTCGACTGGCTCTTCGTAGAGCTATGGAAGCGTATAATCAAGCGGTGGTTCTCAGGGAGAGGCTTCACAATATGCAGAACATGGAGATTGAACCTTCGTCCAATAAGCCCTTGTCAGTAGAGAACGAAATCCTTATAAAGCCGGGCTGTCCGCCGAGCGGGCCCAAAAAGGTATGTGGAACGCCGGGAATCTCAATGCTTGGTGGTTATTATAATTCGCCGGATGGGAGGGTCTTCTTTTGACTCTCGACCGGGGACAGTTTTATCAGCATCGGGGTGTTCTTCTAATACTGTCTCTACCTCAGGTAGGTCTCCGATGATATTTAGGATTGGTGTAGGATTGTCCATAAGGATTCTAATCGTGATGCCCTTTTCTACCGAGCCTCCCAGATTGAGAACCTCTACGTGAGGAGCCTCTTTCAAGTGTTTATGAAGCTGCAACATTTGGTCTAAAGCCACGGGAGGAGGTAGTGCTAGCTCAATAGTGCCTTCGAAAAGATCGGTATAATTTTCCGTTGTTTCTGCTGGGCCAAGATCGTCAGTCTCCTGTGTTTCTTTGATTGTAGTTTCAATCGGCACGTGTCCGCTAGCTTCTATATTAACGTTATTGACTAAGGTGGCGTCTTCTGCCGTTGATAAATTTGATGGACTTTCTAAGAGTTCAGAGAGATATATAAATTTTTGATTTATATTCCCAAGTACGGATTTTAAATCCTCTTTTTTCACATCGCTAATTTTCTTTGAGAGTATCTGTTCGGTATCCTGTTGTATTATTTGTGCGCTTTCCTCTATCTTTTCTTTTACGTTACTTAATATCTCCTGAACCTTTTCCTCAGCTGAACGCTCAGCGTCTGCCATAATCCGTCTGATATCACTATGCACCGTGTTAGTTTGACGATGCGCTTCCTGTTGCAACACGGCGACTATTTCATCCCCTCTTTCACGAGCCCTGAGTTCAGCATCAGCCATTATTTTATCTGCTTCAATCCTGGCTTTTTCTTCAGCATGTGCGATAATGCTGTTGGCTTTGGCGATGGCCTTTTCCTCTATCTCGGCCTTCATGATCTTTGCCTGCTTGGCGGCCTCAATCACGGTTCTTTCGGCAAACCTTGTTAGAGAATCAATATTCTCCAGCTTGTCTACATCAAATTCGGGTGAATTCCCATTTGTGGGAGTGGTAAGTGAATCCGGATGTGTCGACCTACTCAGGTCGGCATCGGCGGTATGACTATGCATCAGATCTTTTTCGGGGGACTGATCGAAGTGATCAAGTTTCTGCACCAGATTGCCGTATTGTTCTGCTAGCCTGGTAACCAGATTGTCTATTTGCTCAAACCTCTTGGTGAAGTTACCATATTGGTTTGTCAAACTATCTACAAAGGAATATACCTCAGCTTCATCCAGACCATTATCGACAATCTTGAACTTGCGTCCCCAAAGCTCCTTTTCCCTCTCCATATCATCAACATCCTGCATGGCCGTGCTACTTTGATTGTGATGGAGTTTGCTCTAGTTGGCAATGAGATTTTAGTACTTGGAGTGCTAGTAATATGGTTAGGTTACTTTAGAGTTGGTTTGTTGAGTTTATTAGCGTCTGGGAGGTGGGTATAAATCGTGTGGGAAACTAAGATTGTTACTGTATTGGATTTGGTTTGGCTTGGGTTGGCAGCACTTGTGAAGGTCTTTCGGCGCACCGGTATTGACAGCGTGTCGAATCTATTTTTGGGTAGTTACCACTATTCTCTTGACTCGTGGTTTGTCCCCTGCCTGCTGAGTAGTAGCTGATTTACCGGATTCTTTTTGCGGATCTGATACCTGCTCAACTTCGGGTAGATCGCCAAGAATCTTGAGAAGCGGTATGGGACTGTCCAAAAAAAGCCTGATCGTAATGCCTTTGTCACGGGAGACCCCAAGGTTCATTACTTCTATCTGAGGAATGTGCCTCAGGTTTTTGTGCAACTGCAGCATTCGGTCCAGACCTACCGGAGGCGGTATCGCCAGCTCAATAGTGCCTTGGTAAAGGGTAGAGCTTAGTTCTTCAACCTGCTGCTCCGGGGTCTCTTCAACAATCGCCTCTGCGGGCTCTACTGAGGGTTCCTCTGATGCAGCTTCTTCCAGGACTGGTACAGGTTCTTCCTTAGGTTCTGCTGTTATCTCAATTGCTTCCTCAACTGCTTGCTCAAGGGGAGCAGGCTCAGGTTCAGAGATTTCAGGTTCTACGGCTTGCTCTTCCGTCGATACGGCGGCTATCTTTTCGATCTCGCTTAGGTCCAGAAGCAATCCTTCGTAAACTTTTTTAAATTTCTCCTTTATTTGTTCCTCGCCTATCTGCCTGCTTTTCTGCAAAAGTAATTCGGCTTCTTGTCTTATGCGCTGTGCCTCTTCCTCAGCCTTTTGCAGAGCCTTAGTGATGATATTCTGTGCTTCTTCCTCAGCTTGTGTTGTCCTTGCCTCGAGCAGATATTCGGCCTTCTGTTTCGCTTCGGCGACTATTCTGCTGGATTCCTCTTCGGCGATTGCTCGTAGTGACTCTGCCTTATTCTCTGCTTCTAGTAATATTTCCTGCCCCTGCAGTTCGACTGCTTCGATCTTCTGTTTCGCCTCGTCAATAATTCTATTGGCTTCCCCTTCGGCAGTCTTACTGATGGCCTCGGCGTTTTCTTCTGCCGTCTTTATCTTGTCCTGGACCTGTTGTTCGGCCAGTGAGATTTTTTCTTCTGCGCGCTCTTGTGCTTTCTGCTCAGCATCAGCGATTATTTCCTCAGCTTGGGTACTGGCCTTTTCTTCAGCCTCGGCGATCATACTGTCTAATTCGGCCTTACGTTGCTGGGCTTCGGCGATTATTTCCTCGGCTTGGGCCCTGGCCTTTTCTTCGGCATCGGCGAGGATAGTAGCTGCTTCAGCCTTAGCTTTCTCATCGGCCTCGGCGATCATCCTGTCGGAATCGGCCTTACGTTGCTGGGATTCGGCGATTATTTCCTCGGCTTGGGCCCTGGCCTTTTCTTCGGCCTCGGCAAGGATAGTAGCCGCTTCAGCCTTAGCTTTCTCATCGGCCTCGGCGATCATCCTGTCTGATTCGGCTTTACGTTGTTGGGCTTCGGCGATTATTTCCTCAGCTTGGGCCCTGGCCTTTTCTTCGGCCCTGGCGATAGTATCAGCAGCTTCGGCGTTTGATTTCTCCTGTATTTCAAGTTTGATGGTCTCTGCCTGTTTATCGGCTTCGATAACAGTTTTCTCCGCAAGCTTCTTGAGGGTATCTATATGTTCCAGTTTGGCTGTGAGTTCGTTGTTCTGGTCTATAAGATTGCTGATGAAGGAAAATACCTCTTCCTGGTCGAGTCCTTCCTTTACTATCTTGAACTTCTTTTTCAAGAAGTCGCTTACGTTGTCATTGCTCGTATCCATGACGGTCCCATCCTTTCGTGGCTCGCCCGTGTTGGGATTGTAAAAGGACTTTTGTACTGTGACAATGAGATTTTAGTACTTGTTCTGACTAGGACTTTAGTATGATATAGATTGATCATTTTAATTCAATAAATCATGATAAATGAGTTATGAATGTATTACAATCCGCAACGATAGGTTTGGCAATAAGTTAACTGGTTCTGATTTTCGCAGCAGAACCCTCTTGCCTCAAATAGAATATACGAGTAGGCTTGAAAGTGTTCCGGCGCACCTGTGAAGTTATGTTTATAAGATAGCAGGTAGGAATGTTCCTGTCAAAAATGGGCTTATCGATATGTTAGAATAGTTATACTTATCAAATGATTCGGGAGGCTTGAAATCTGCCAGTTGTAGCTGAGATCGTGCACGATACTTGACATATTTATACAGACGTAGTAAAACGAGACTGTATTTATGCTTACTTTAGTTTACTTTTACTCTGCTCTTAATCTGCTTTTTCCTCCTCGGATGTATTAAAATGTCGCAGACCCGGGTCTCTTTAATTTCATATTTGATTGGAAATTCAGGTTATTTAAGAAAATGAACGGTTTACATAAGGAACTGTTCTACAGTAACATTTTACATTCAATTATTGGCACAGGGTTATTTTAGAAAAGGGACGACGTAAATTGACTTTGTGGGTGATATGGGGCGACTGCTCACGAAAATTAACTTTCACTTTGAAGGTTAGGGGTTCAATCTAATGCCAAGTGCGCTTGAGTTGCTCAGAGAAGGTAGAACTGAAGAGTTATGGCAGAAATGCTGCGGTTTCATTGACCTCTCCATGGATGAATTTATGTCTATACAGCGGCGGCTCTTAATGGAGCAGATACAATTGCTGAATAAGTGCGAACTGGGGAATAAGGTGATGAGGGGAGCAAAGCCGCGTACTGTGGAGGAATTCAGGGAGCAAGTACCGATAACTACCTATGCGGATTACGCACCTTATCTTCCAGAATGCATGGAGGAAACACTGCCTGAGCCACCTATGTTCTGGCAACGCACTTCGGGCCGGTCTGAGGGTCAACCCTTCAAGTGGGTTCCGGTAACGAGGCGGATATATGATGAATTGGGAGAGATTTTCCTCTGTGTTTTGATATTTGCTTCTTGTAAAGAAAGAGGTGACATTGTACTTGAGGAGCATGACAAGTTCCTCTACGCTATGGCCCCGCCGCCATACGCGAGTGGTTGCTGGGCACACCGGGCGGCAGAGGAAAACATCTTTGATTTTTTACCTCCATTGGATGAAGCAGAGACGATGGAATTTGAGGAAAGACTAACACAGGGCTTTAAGCTAGCCTTGTTTGACGGGATGGATCTGCTTTTTGCATTAACAGGCCTTCTGGTGATGATAGGAGATCAATTCAGCCAGGGCGGGGGTCTGGGGAGAGCGATACCTCTATTGAGCAAACCCTGGGCGTTGATTCGACTAATAAAAGCAGTGCTGAAGAGCAAAATTGCCGGAAGGGCGTTGATGCCGCGTGATATATGGTCGCTTAAGATGTTGGTGGGGTTTGGCACTGATACGGCGGTCTATAGGGAGAAACTAAAGGAAATGTGGGGGAGGTACCCCCTGGACGTTTATGGTTCTACTGAGACTGTCATGATGGCGATGCAGACCTGGGACTATGGAAGCATGACCTTCATCCCACATATTAATTTCTTGGAGTTCATACCTGAAGACGAATATCGAAAATGGAAGG
This sequence comes from uncultured Dehalococcoidia bacterium, assembly GCA_964453665.1. Lineage (GTDB taxonomy): Bacteria > Chloroflexota > Dehalococcoidia > SZUA-161 > SZUA-161 > DAOUTY01. The sequence continues at coordinate 10,714 of CAYVQT010000011.1, forward strand.
CGGATCCAGATTATAGACCAGTTGTGCTTACGTTAGATGAAGTAAGGCCGGATGAGAGGTACCTGATTGTAATTACTAATTTCTATGGCGGCGCCTATATCCGATTCTTGCTTGGTGATGTCGTCAATATCACATCGCTACGTAATGAGAAGCTTGGTATAGAAATTCCTCAGATGCTCTTCCATTCCAGGGTCGATGGTATCATCGATATAGAAGGCTGTATGCATATGACAGAGGGCGCTATTTGGAAGGCCTTGGAGGATTCCGGGATACCCTATCAAGACTGGGTGGTAAGACAGGAGGATGCAGAGAAACCGAAGATACATTTTTACATTGAGGCTAAGAGCGGTGCCGAGATAGAAGTTAGTGATGCAATCACCATTATAAGCGGGCAGCTAAGAAAAATGGACCCGTTCTATGGAGTATTGGAAGACATGCGTGGTGTGACATTGGAGTTGACATTACTGCCCTCCGGAGCATTTCAGTCATATATTCTAAAGCAGCGGGCGGCTGGCGCTGATCTGGCTCATATTAAACCTCCTCATATGAATCCCTCAGATGATATACTCGATTACCTGCTTAATCCCATTCCTGAGTCAGTGATTACTGAGGAACAGTCATCTGATTTAGTTCGAGCATGATTGGTCCTGAATTCTGGCGAAGATACCTTAGGGTTTACGATGTGCTCAACAGCTTGCCTACATATCGACAGTTACTCGCTGATGTGTGCGAGGAGCTGGGCGTAAGAGAGAATGAGCTAATAATGGATGCAGGGTCGGGCACAGGCAACCTGGCTCTCAGGATAAGGGGGAGTGGGGGTAAGGTAGTTGCGATAGATTACTGTCGTGAAGCATTGGAGAGCCATAGAAGTAAAGATATTCACTGTAGCCCGGTCTTGGCGGACCTGGAAAGAGGATTGCCGTTCAAGGATAATTGCTTTGATAAGATAGCGTCGAATAACACGCTGTACGCAATGTCTGCTATGCATCAAAAGAGCGCACTGAAGGAGTTAAGACGGGTTCTGAAAACTGGTGGGAAAATAGTAATAGCAAACCCCAGACGTAGATTAAATTTCTTAAGGGTCAGTATGAATGTAATTAGTGACAATATTAGAGCCGAGGGTTTTGGGACTACAGCCAGAAAGATGGTTGCGTCGATGCCTGTGATGATCATGATGGCTTACTACAACAGGAAACTTCGAACTGATAATCAACACTGCTTTTATGATTATGAGGAGCAGAGAGATTTGCTTGAAGATATGGGCTTTCGGCAAGTCTCACAGACTAAGTTGATATATTCCGGCCAGGCGGTCTTGAATTCTGCAATAAAGTAGCTGCCACTAATGAACAATACTAAATTTAGTGACATAAGCTGGATAAGTGAGTGAGTGTCGAGGTGGTATTTGGTTTTTCGCAGATAGCTTGCAAATGGCTATTAGTCCGCATGTAAAGCTGTAGTAAGTTATTCTTCTGGTCCACTGAGCAGGTCTTCTGTTTGATTCAACGTCCTTGAACTATTGTATATTTTATCCTCAGCATGCCTGAACACTTGATGTCAACCTGACATATGCCTCAACAGCCTTAATGTAATCCACAATGTGCCTGTGGAAGGTTCAGTTATAGGACAGTATCACTACCTGTCAATATATCTGCTTCGCTTTAGTAGCTTCGTATATCTCGATTAATTCGATATACCGTACGGACTTCTACTAAGCAGCAGCTTTACTGTTTTGGTAGATTTGGTTAAGTCAAGGGTATCTATGTCAAATTAGAATAGGTGCACTAAGTAATACTATACTCTGTTGTAGATGCTTGTAGTTTCGAAAAGTCAAAAGTACTTCCATCTCTGTTACCTTTGTAGGATTGACCACAGTTCTATCCGATGCATAATGGGAATTGTCGATAAGCAAGTCAGTATTCGACTGCTAAGGAGGTTGATTAACCGGTGAGTATATATGCATTGATCCTCTTGTTTAGCGTCTTTACTTACTCCAGCTTGCTTGTGGTTATGTTGCGTGATAGGCGGACAAGGATACGTCGGCGATTCAGTGCGTATTTGATAATAGCCACAGTGTGGAGCTTGGGCGCACTCTTGTTGTTCTTCGATATATGGGGGCTTACACGCTTGTGGGCCAGCATTACAGTGTTATGCGGTGCGAGCATGATGATAGCCTACTACGACTTCGTTTGCGCTTTTACTCATAAGAAGACTGGCGATATAGCGGTAAAGCTTGGGTATGGGGCGGTGGCATTAATCCTGTTGCCACTGGCGGCTCTGGGCTATATTCCTCAGAGAGTCGAAGTATCAAATGGAGCTATCGATGTTCATTATGGCCCACTTCTGATTCTGCTTGTTGCCGTAGGTTTAGTATTCTATGCATTGTCAGTGACTGTTATGGTGCGCAGGTATAGGGCTTTGAAAGACCCGCAGAGTCGAAACAGGGTGATATACCTTTTGGGTGGTCTGGGTATCTTGATGGCGTTCTCAATCAGGAGCAGTATTCCCCCGCTACCTAGCTACCCTATAGAGCATATAGGTCATCTGGGCAACGCATTACTGATTACGTATGCCATCACGAAATATAGGCTGCTTGATATCAAGCTGGTCGCTAGAAAAGGTCTTGCATACTCATCTATTAGTGTCTTCATAACATGCTCATACCTTCTTGTCCTTTTAAGCTTGCAACACTTTATTCAAACTTGGACCAGCTCCGCTGGTCTTGCCGCTATATTTGTGGTGGCATTTCTTATGGCGTGGATGTTCAATCCACTAAGGATGCTAATACAGAAGGGTGTGGACAGACTCTTTTACCGGGAAACCTATGAATACCGTCAGCTAGTGCTGAGTTTTGCGCAGAGAATGAGCAATGTACTCGATCTGGGAGAGTTGGCAGAGGCCATGTTGAAACCTATAACCAAGGCTGTGAATGCGACACAGGCGAGCCTTTTACTATCGAGCAACGGAGATTACAGCTCCGAATATGCGGAGAGGTTAATCGAAGGTGAGACCACTATGCCTATAAAATTAGGCGAAGGGAGCCCGATCATAAGCTGGCTTGCCGAAGAAGATAAGCCTCTATCCAGAGAAGAGATAGATATAAAACCGGAGTTTAAGGGTTTATGGGAGGTTGAGAGAAATATTATCGAGGGAGTTGAATTAGAGTTGCTTGTGCCGATGAAGAGCAAGGGAAAATTAATCGCGATCCTGGCACTAAGCAAGAAAGAGTCGGGCGGTTATTACGCTGGCGACGACGTAGATTTAGTCACAACTCTGGCACATGAAGCATCGGTAGCTATAGAGAATGCTCAGCTTTACTCGCAAGCAAAGGAGAGGGCTCATATTGATGAGCTGACCGGGCTGTACAACCATCGTTATTTCCACGAACGGCTTGATGAGGAGATATCGAGATGTTCTCGCTTTGGCGATATATTCTCCTTACTTTTCCTGGACATGGACCTTTTTAAAACTTACAACGATGTCTATGGCCATCTTGAAGGCGATGCAATACTCACACAGGTAGGAAGATATCTGGTGGGCTCAATCAGAGGGATAGACATGGCTTTCCGCTATGGCGGAGACGAATTTACGGTTGTTCTGCCGCAGGCATCCCTTGACGACGCATATATGGTAGCAGAGAGGATACGTAAGAGGATAGAAAGTGAAATGGATTCCAAAGGAGTTGCATTGACTTGCAGTGTAGGCATAGCTTCATGGCCTACGGATGGAGTTATGCGAGAGGAGCTTCTACAGGCGGCGGATACTGCGTTGTACTACAGCAAGGAAGCAGGAAGGAATCGAATAAGCTTGGCCTCTGAGGTTACGCGCTCGCGCGCATTGGCACTGGGAGTCAGGCCTGAGGGAGAACCAGGCGTGCTGAGCACAATATATGCCTTGGCGGCTACGGTAGACGCGAAGGACCATTATACTTACGGTCATTCCAAAAAGGTCAGCAAGTATGCTACTGAAATCGCGGAGGCGCTAGGATACTCTGGAGATAAGATAGCCACAATACGAGCGGCTGCATTGCTGCACGATATTGGCAAGATCGGAGTCTCCGATGGGGTGCTTTTAAAGACAGGCGCTTTGAATGCTGATGACTGGGAGTCGATACGCGCTCATCCAAAATTGGGAGTAGCGATATTAAAACATGTCGAAGGCTTGAGCGGGTGTTTGGCTGCTATACAGTATCACCATGAGCGATATGACGGTACTGGCTATCCGGCTGGGCTGAAAGGCGAAAATATACCACTTGATGCCAGGATTTTAAATGTAGCGGATTCCTATGATGCTATGACCTCGCTGCGCCCTTACCGTGAGGGCAAGATGTCTCCTGAGGAGGCTCTAGAGGAGGTAAAGCGCTGCTCGGGGACGCAATTCGATCCCAAGATTGCAGATGTCTTTGTTTCCCTGAAAAAAAGTCAACTGTCACAAGTTAACGGGGACAAGCGAGGTAAGGTAGAAACACATACGCCGGGGTGATTCATGGATATAAACGGACTCCTTGAAGTAGCTATGCAGTGGGGCGCATCAGACGTTCATCTTGGAGTTCCGGCATGTCCTATGCTACGCCTTTGTCATGAGCTCATACCTTTCGGCGATGAACCGCTAACTCCTTTGGCAATAAAGGAGGTTTTCGAGGTTATCACAACGGAAAAGCAGCGTGAGGTTTTCTATAAGGAAGTGGAGCTTGACTTTGCCTATAGCATATCAGGTGTCGGCCGATTCAGGGTAAATGCTTCCATGCAGAGGGGAAGTATAGCGCTCGCGATCCGTTGTCTGCCGGTAAGAATTCCTTCTATTGATGAGTTAGGACTTCCCGACATCTGCAAGTCGTTAATCCTTAAGCGAAAAGGACTGGTTCTGGTAACTGGTCCCACAAGCAGCGGAAAGTCAACTACGCAGGCAGCAATGATTGATTATCTCAATGAAAGGGAGAGTAAAAAAATAGTCACAGTTGAGGACCCTATAGAGTACCTGCACGCAAACAGGAGAAGCTTAATATTGCAGAGAGACCTTGGAGACGACACGCTGTCGTTTGCCGCAGCGATGAGACATGCTTTGCGTCAGAATGCCGATGTCATTCTCGTAGGAGAAATGCGTGATGTCGCTACCACGGCGGCAGCCATAAACGCTGCTGAGACCGGTCACCTTGTTCTGGCAACGGCTCATACTCAGGGCGCTGCCAATGTTATAGATCGACTCGTCAGCGATTTCCCTCCTTCACAGCACGAGCAAGTAAGAGTACAGCTGGCGATTACGCTTGAGGCGGTGCTTTCGCAAATTCTGGTACCAAGGATTGATGGCAAAGGGAGGGCGGCTGCAGTTGAGATAATGCTGGCCAGCTATGCGATACGGAATCTGATTCGTGAAAGGAAGTTCCACCAGATTGAAACTGTAATTGAGACGAGCAGTCAGAACGGAATGCAAACGCTTGACCATGCTCTGGAAGATTTGGTGAAAAAGGGCATCATCGATATAGAGGAGGCTTTGCTCCGGGCGCAGAGGCCGGAGCAGATGGAGAAGGATTTATTGCCTTACTTACATAGGCAAAGGCAAAAAGCGGAAGCTGGGAGTAACGCCAGCGCTACTTATAAAGCGTCTTGACAGGTTGGGTTGACACAGAGATGTTCCCAATTTAATAGTGTTTTTAAAGGCTTGAGTCGGATAAACAGGATAAATGTAGATCAAATGATCCTTTTTAATAGTCATAACCGGATAGGGTTTAGTTAGTATGGAGCAGGCTGTGGTATAATAAGCCGTTTTAAGTTAGAGTATGACCGATATGATGAGGAGATTAGCAGGAGAAGAATAGATGGCTGATTGGGATTCCTCACAGGAAAATAGAGAGCTGGGCATTGCGCTGGTGAACGGTTCGTTCATCAGTGATTCGGAGCTTGCGACCGCTGAGGAACTCGCTGCTCAAGAAAAAAGGAAGCTGAGTGAGGTTCTAGTGGAGCAAGGGCTGATAGACTCTGAGGTGCTGGGTTCTGTGCTAAGCTTGAAGTATGGTGTTCCTGTGGTGAATCTAGCTCGCATGGAGATACAGCCCGAAGCCACAACTCTGGTGTCTGAGGAGGTTGCCAGAAAACACCACATCTTACCGGTTTCGGTGGATGGCGACACGCTGACTATAGCCACCAATGAGCCACACGACTTTCGCACTGTGAACAGCATCGCGGCGTTGACGCGAAAAAGAATTGAGACGGTGATCCCCGTTGGTATGAGCCTCGATGAGGCCATAGATAGCAACTATACCCTGAGGTCACAGATTGAGCAACAGGTAAGTCAGATCGCGGGGCTCAATTTGGATGTGAACGCGGAGATAGCAGAGGGCATGGCAGTCGATGCACTTAAGCAGGCTCCCATTGTCCAGGCTGTGGATATGATGCTGACACAGGCGGTACGAGACCGGGCCTCGGATATTCACATTGAGCCTCAAGAGGATTGTCTGCTTGTGCGGAATAGAATCGATGGTGTATTACACGACGCAGTTCGTTTACCGCTGGGGGTTCATACGGCTATCCTGACAAGGATTAAAGTCTTGGCCAACTTGAATATTGCTGAGAGGCGTCGTCCCCAGGACGGCCAGTTTAGCGCTAACGTAGCCAACAAGAAGGTTGATTTCAGGGTAGCCACGGTTGAAACTGGTTTCGGAGAGATGGCGGTGCTCAGGGTGCTGGATAAATCCATGCTGTTGATCAGACTCCCGGATCTGGGTATGAGCCCCGCCGTTATGAATCCATTTGAGAACCTGTTGGCTGCGCCGTTCGGTATGATTCTGGTGAGTGGCCCTACGGGTTCGGGCAAGACCACTAGCCTGTATGCAGCTTTGCAGCAGCTCGATGCCCAGGAGCGTAACATAATGACTATCGAAGACCCAATTGAGTACAGCTTTAAAGGAATAAACCAGATTCAGGTAAACCGGGTGGCTAACATAACTTTTCCCGTGGGGTTGAGAGCGATCATGCGTCTTGACCCTGATATCATACTTGTCGGTGAGATAAGGGATACTGAAACGGCCACTACCGCCGTTCAAGCGGCTATAACAGGCCATCTGGTTCTGAGTTCAATCCATGCTAACGATTCTGTTAGCGCATTAATTCGCTTGATCGATATGGGTGTGGAGCCGTTTCTGGTGACCTCAGCGGTAATTGGCAGCATTTCCCAGAGATTGGTGAGACGTGTCTGTCCCTATTGCCAGCAAGTGGCCAAAGTGTCTCCATCGGATGCCGCAGCTTACGAGGCTGAGATGGAAGAAACAAGGGAAAAATTCTCGGTTGGACGGGGGTGTAACTTCTGCTCACGAAGCGGTTATTTGGGTCGCGTTGGGGTATACGAGCTGCTCTCACTAAGCGACGAGCTAAGAAAGATGATAGTGAGGGGGGCATCCTCGAGTGAACTAAAAGAAGTAGCAGTTCAGAAGGCAATGATCCCCATGCGTCGTGATGGCATGGAAAAGGTCAAAGACGGTGTGACTACCCCTGGCGAAATAATACGTAATGTATTTACCATCCTCTAACTGACCCTAATTGCCCGCAGTTACCCCAATCGCTATTAACCCTCCTATTTGAAGCTAATCACCTGGGCCGAAAGTACTATGGACATTCAGTGGGCTGTCTTGTAGTATTAGTATAAATTTAGGGGTAATATACTCTTTACATACTCACGGGGGGTGTGACTATGGAGTTCAAATACGTTGCAGCCACGGCTGAAGGGAGCGCAGTAAGCGGGGTCCTGGCTGCTGAGAATGAGGCTAATGCGGAGCAGATACTATGGGACTCCGGGCTTACGATCGTTGATTTGAAGAAGCAGGTTAAGATGCCTGCGCTGCATGAGGCACTGCCCTCAGTTTTCGGTGTGAAGAGGCGGGACGTAATTCAATTCAGCAGGAATATGGCCAGCCTTCTCGAAGCTGGCATACCCATATTGAGAGCCTTGACTATACAAACTCGTTTTGGCAAGCGGGCTTTCAGGGCTGTGCTAAAAGAGGTGATTAGCGACCTTGAAAAGGGGAGCCGACTTTCAGAGGCCTGTAGCAAGCATCCATCTGTTTTCCCGCCTTTCTACGTATACCTGATGCGTACTGGTGAGGAAGTAGGTAACCTGTCACAGGTATTGAAGGATACTGCTACTCATATGGAGAGAGACGAAGCTACGGCATCAAAAGTCAAGCGCAGTCTGGCTTACCCGTCTTTTGTCTTAGTACTTGCAGTTGGCGCTATAGTTGTGATGATGACGTTTGTTGTTCCTGCGCTGACGTCTATGTTCGAGGAATTCGGAAGCGACCTGCCGGCAATGACGAGGGGGCTGATCGCTGTGAGCGATTTCTTCGAGGCTAATTTCCTGTATATGCTTCTGATAGTGATAGTGTTGGGTTTTGGAGGCTATTTTTATGGCAGGACAGAGGATGGGAGAAGGCGAAAGGATGCGATTATATTAAAAATCCCCGTAATTGGGCAGGCTGTATTAAAGGGGGGCTTGGCCAGGTTTTGCCGTAACATGAGCATGCTGGTGGGAGCCGGCGTATCCTTGTTTGACGCGCTGAAACTGACCTGCGAAACGACCGACAATAGTGTGATACGAGAGTCTGTGGCTAACGTTCGCTCTAGGGTAGGCGACGGTCAACTGTTCTCTCAGGCGGTGCAGGTAGACCCCCTTTTCCCAACACTGATGGGTGAGATGATAGCCGTAGGTGAGGAGGCGGGGAGCCTGGAGGGTCAGTTGTCTAAAGTCGCCGGTTTCTATGATGAAGAGGCGGAAAGGGCCATATCTCAGGTAACATCGACACTTACTCCTATGCTTACAATTGGCGTGGGATTGATAATCGGTCTGATTGCCGTAACCATATTCAGCTCGATCTATTCTATGGTGGATGTGCTGCCGGAGTAGTAACGGAAACTTCGTCGTGACGGGAGTCACCACGCTACCGGAGTGTGCATTTACAAGTTACAATGGAAATTTCGTCGTGACGGGAGTTGCGACGATAGGAGCGGCTGGGAATAATATTGAATAAAAGGGCAAAAAGGGGTGGTTGAGGATGTTAACGCGAGTAAGGCAGCTTCTGCGAAAGGCTATTTTTGGCCGCACGGTTGGAGTTGCCCTTATTGAGGTAACGATAGCGGTTGTCGTACTGGGGCTGATTACTGCCTCTGTTCCCCCCGTAATGGTGCTGCTCACAAAGGCCGAGTTCAGGCGTGATGAGCAGCGAATTGCCGAGAGCCTGGTCCGAATGCAGATGGAGTATATCAAGAGCGCCCCGTATGAGCAAGCGACTATCGGGCAGCCAGTGCCCGAATACGAAATAGTGCCCGCTCCCAACAATAGCTACTTAATCAATGTAGTAGTGCGGCCAGTCAGCGTGGATTATGAAGAGGATAAGGAGCATTCATACCTGGAACCGGGTGAAGATGAAGGCATTCAAGAGATAACGGTGGAGATATATCACGTTAATATGGAAGTGGGGGTGGATACGCCGGTGCTTGTAGCAAGGAACTACAAGGTCGACCGTTTGATTCCGGTCGCTTCTACTGCGACGCCCTCGCCAGCGCCGACGACCTCGAGTACACCCACGCCCGAGCCTACGCCTACACCGGAACCGACACCTACGCCTGAGCCTACGCCTACACCCGAGCCGACGCCCACACCGACACCAACGCCGACGCCCACACCAACCCCTACGCCTACCCCTCCGCCTTCGGCGCAGCCTTGCTCAGTGCCGGTAAGCGTGCCCGGTCTGCATGAGGGGGAGGATTACGATTTCACATTCACTACTGAGGGAACAGGGATAATAAGCGCAGAGTGGTCATACGGGGCTGGTTCGTGGTGTTTATTAGAAGCACAGTTATCCATAGGTACTGGAACAGGGGCTGGCTTTTCAGCAATTGCGACTGATACTTATGAGAGAATGGGCTCGAATACGCTTAACGTAAGCGCCGGCAGTCAGCCTGCGGGCGACTATATGGTGCGATTCTCGGTAATTGATATGAACTGGTGGTGTAGTAGTACGGTGACGACTACATCGGCTACCGTGACCTACATGAAGTACGACTGTCCCTGATGGCAGTATTTCAATAAAGACAGATGGGTAAACGTATATACCGGGTTGTATTGAGCTGTAAGGTGAAATCTGTTATGGCTGGAAGAAGAAGGACTATTCGACAGCTGGGTTTTACTCTGGCTGAATTGATGGTGGCCATAGCGGTCGGGTCTATTATCCTGGTCGGCAGCTTTATTCTTATGCACTACATGCTCACCGTGAGCGCTGAGAACAGGGACGAGACGATGGCCGTGCTTCAGGTGCAGTACGTGGGCTTCTGGATAAACGAGGACGTTGTGCAGGCCCAGTATATTGATGGCGAAGGGTTTCCTGATGATATGGAGATAGGCTGGACAGAGTGGGACGGCGTTGAGAAAAAGGTGATATACGAGGTTGAGGGGATGATGGACGGCGAGCTCTGGCGGCTCTATCGCGAGCTTTTTGTAGATGATGTGAGTCAGGGAAAGACAATAGTAGGAGAATACCTGGACCCAGGTTCGACTATGTGGGTTTGGCATGGAGACCTGGATAGTGTAATTGTATTGCAGGTGACCGCAATATTTGAGGGCAATGAGGTGAGCAGCACCTATCAGATAAACCCCAGGGCTCTGAAATAGCGGCTGATATGGTGTGAGGAGCGATGTATGGCAGGAGGTGGGCGATGGAGAACAGGACTAAATTGAAAAAGAGCGAGGTCGGGCAGACCCTGGTCTATGTAACGATCATAGTGGCGCTGGCCGCGCTTATCATAGCCCCTATGCTGAGGTTCACCTACACCGGACACCGGAGCGTGCGTATACGTGAAGAGAGGATGCTGGAGATATATGCCGCCGATGCCGGCATCGAGGATGCCATGTACCAGATACAGAACGAGGATGACATAGCAGAGCTGAGCGGGCTCAATTTTGGAGAGACATACGACCCCGGCACACCTGACGGATGGAATGACAGGGACATGGATGTGAGCATCGAGAAGGTATGGATCCCCGGGGAACTGCCAGGTGGACTGAGGGTAGAGTGGGACGAAGATAATGACCGCTCCGATGTGCTGAAGATGGTCGGCCTTTACACCTTTGTGGAGAGAGTTGCAGCGGAGGATGGTTTTGAGAACAGCGGATGGGATGGGGGGACGGGCTGGGATGCCGACTGGGATGCCTCCGGCAGCGCCAGCAAGGGGACCGACGTCCCTTATGACGGAGACCGATACCTGCGGTTTGCGTTCTCCGGGGGCTCGGCCGAACGCGCAACCTCCCTGAGCGGCTTCTACCAGCCTCGTTTGCAGTTCTATGCCAATGCGGGCTCATTTGAGGATGGTGACAGCGCCGCGTGCATGGTAAGCACTGAGGAAAGCCCCGGCGCGGGTGACTGGGACACACTGGTCACCTGGGGGAATGGAGATGAAACGGGCGTATATCAGTTTGTTGATTTAGACTTATCGTCATATGGCAATTCGAGTGATTTCTGGGTTAGCTTCGATGCCGGCCTGTCCGGCGTGGTGATAGCGGAGGATGATTTCGAGAGCGGGAGCTGGTCCGGGGGGACGGGCTGGTTCGGCGATTGGCTCGACTCGGGTGATGCCTCAATCACTACCTATGGTTCACCGCACAGCGGCAGCCGTCACCTCAGGCTGAGGGATTACAGCGGCTACGCGGCGCGTGCGGTAGACCTCTCCGGCTATACCGAGCCGCGCCTCCAGTTCTGGGCCCAAGCGAGCTCTTTCGAGTCAGGCGATAAAGCATATTGCAGGGTGAGCGCTGACGGCACCAACTGGACTACCGTACGGACATGGGATAACAGTCAGGGCTATCACTTTGTTGATATCGATCTGTCCTCGTATGTTGAGGGGTCGAGCCAGTTCTGGATTGCTTTCGACGCAGATATGTCAAGTGACTATGACCAGTTCTATGTAGATGACGTTGAGATTGTCGATGATGACTACTTCTATGTAGACGAGTTGTGGATCGGTGATGACGTCGACGCTTATACAATTGAGATAGCATATACAACGGATACCCTGGGTCATGCCTGGCTGGACACACTTGGGGCATGGCTGCCGCCGGGATGGCAGTATGAGGATGTAATCGAGGTTGACGGGCTGCCCGATAGAGGGCCCGATGTAATAGAATCATCATTCGCTGGCGGTACCGTACTTCAGTGGGACTTCTCTGGAGATGGCATCGACCTGCAGCAGCCCCTGGGGCCGAGGCCTGTTGTGCGCAGCCTGACGTTTACCTTCACCGGTGGGCAGGAAAACGAGGGCATATTCACATGGATAAAGGCAACCTCCGAGTCGGGTGGTCTCGGTAGTGAATTTCTGTCGTGGGATACCGGCTACGAGATATACAGGGCCGTTTCCTCGGCGAGCCACGAGATATGGGGCAGCAATACCGAGGTGGTAGCCTATACGGCGCAGGGCGAGATAGACAAGAGGGGGCTGATAGCATACGGAAACTACCAGGCAACCGGCTCACCCCTCCTGATAGATACTACTTTGGATAGCGGCCAGATCAAAGAGACTCGGGTCGACCCTGCTGACCCGGACACGTGGACCACGGTGGATTACGGCGGCGGTGATGAGGTTACCTATACAGGCAGGGCTACAATAAATGAGGGGACTGGCAACGGCATCCCCGAAGATGCCGAGGTGGTGGCAGCCTGGCTGTACTGGTCTGCGTTCCTGGATGGTGGAGAGTATAGCGGTGGCGACTGGTGGGATCCACCGCCGGAGCAGGGACACGCGAGCGGGGATCCGGATACAGCGGTGGAGTTCATGTACCCCAGGGTGTATGGCCCTGAGACTTTCGAGGTGCTCGATGGGGACGAGGTCTATACCGTCGATGCGTATACCGACGATGGTGAGCCTATTGTATTGGAACCCAGGGATGTACTTGCGTACCTGACGCCGAAAAGGTATGTTAACGAGTTTCTGGGCACGGCGTACGATGACAACGGAAATGAGACCTTCACTACGGAGGACATGCCGGTTCTGGCCTCGCCGGAGCCTGACGTTTTCCTGGGTATAACGCCTATCTTTGAAGGAGACGACTATACCATAAACTACGACACGGGCGAGGTCACTATTATCAACGAGTCTCTGGCGGGGAATGTATACATAGATTACAGCGTATCCGAACTGGGTGAGTTGAACAAGGGGAGCGATTACAGCGTAGATTATGACAACGGTAAGATTACAATGACCAATGAGTATCTGGTGGGTAACGTCACCGTGTTCTACTGGGCGCAGCACTGGGATACGGCTATAATACACAACGCTGTGGACAGGTATGGAACGGAATTAGACCCCGCAGTGAAATATTACTCCTCCTGGGGCTGGTTCTATGGCTGTTTTGCGGATGTGACCAGCGAAGTAACCGGGGCTCAGGGGTGGACCCCTATTATAGAAGACTACGCGGTTCCGATTGGCAACGGTGAGTATGCTGTTCGCGAGATAGATGCTACGACGGTATATGATCATATAAATCCACCTGGACAGGCGGGATACTCCGGCTGGTCGCTGATCGTGCTCTACGAGAGCCCGACTGAAACGGCGCACCAGTTCTATCTCTATGACCCTGTTCACCATCCGTATGATCCTGGTACCCATCCCGATGGGTGCCCGTTCTTCTCCGGGCAAAACCGCGATATAAATTTTACGCTTACCGGTTTCTATCCTCCCGAGGGCTCGGTCGAGGGCAGGATGACGTACTTCGTCGGCGAGGGTGACCAGGCATTAGGGGGTGATTGGCCCAGTGATGCTGATTACCTTCAATTCAAAGGGGCGTCACAGTCCAGCTTTCCGTCTCCAAGCTCCAGCACAACGCTGCATGACGAATATACTTGGCAACCAAATGGTGAATGGGATAACGTAATAAATGCGAGGTCTACGAATGGTGAGAGGGGAGTGGATATAGATACCTTCGACATTTTAGACGATGTCGGCGATGATACGGAAGCAAATATTCGATTCCACACGGGAGATGATGGGTGGTCGCTGGTGTACGTTATCCTCTCCTTTAAAACCGAGATGGTGCCGAAGCAGGACTACTTCTTCAACGTGGCCGCTGTTACCTACAGCTATGAGCTGGGAACGGTTGAATGATTTAGCGGGCATGTGGCAGCCGCAAAGTGCGATTATTGGGTAGGCTGGCCGACGTCGGCCAGCCTACCCAGTTATTATACAATACCCGCAATATTGCTTCTGCTTCCATGGAAGAATCGAAATGACATTTACATATTGTCTATCACTGTGTGCGCCTTTAATCAATGGTAGGGGCTTGGTTACCAAGCCTCTACGCAATTAAAATACCCCTTCGACAAGCTCCCTTCGACAAGCTCAGGGCGAACGGTAGGGGTATGAAACCAGCAGCGCAATCGGACGACGATCCTCCATGTCATTGCGAGCGCCTTAAATCAGGACGTAGGGGCACGGCATGCCGCGCCCCTACATATAGGGTAGGCCGGAGCATCTGCTCCGGATAAGATTGGAGCGGATGCTCCAATCCACACGGGGAAGGGTTGAGCGTTAAGCTTTCAGATTAATTTGGGTTCATGCTTCCGCATAGACTGCCCCATGCTTGACATGGAGAATGACAGTAGGGGCGACCCTGTGTGGTCGCCCTGGTATTTCCCGTATGGTGGTGGGTTTCGCTGAACACTGGCCAATATACTTTTTTAAGATTGGAGCGGATGCTCCAATCCACCCGGGGAAAGTGATAAGGTTGGCCGACGTCGGTCAGCCTACCCAGTTTATGTAGGGGTATAAAACAAGAAGAGCAACCCAACGAAGTCATACGAAAACGTCATACCGCATACATTAACCGTAACTGGCAATTAAATGAAAAATGAACCAGTACTAAAATCCCCCCCCAAATTGGGGGATTTAGGGGGTTGCAAAGCAGAAGGAAAGGATTTAGTATCAATGCGATTATGAGATCGGAGGAGAAAAGGTAGAATGAACATTGAGATCAATCTGCTACCTGAAGAGCTGCGTCCCCGACCTCCTGTAGAGACGAGGACACTGTTGATAGTAGTCCTCGTCGTGGCCCTGGTTGCCGGTTGCGCTTTACTTGTGCAGGCAAAGGGAAGTACAAATTCCGCGATAGATGATATTGAGAAGCGCATAGCGGCTATCAATCAGGAGATTGAAAGCGTATCGAGCGACCCTGAGGCTGTGGCGTTGACCCGGTCTATCCAGAATCTTAAGGAAGTGAAGGCTGCTTTCGCATCTTTCGCCTCCTCGAGGATAAGCTGGGGAGATGCTCTGGAGAGGGTGATGGCTCACGTTCCCACGGGCGTGGACATCAGGGAAATCACTCAGAGCGGAAGTACACTGGTGGTGAATGGGACCGCTTCGGGTTACAGCGCGGTAGCCAGCTACGGCAGAGCGCTGGACAGGGACTCGAAGCTGGACCTTGCGGGAATGCCGTCACTTACAGGCACGAAGTATTCGCTGGTTGTTAAAGTCGCGCCGGGAGGTGCGGGATGATTGAAAATCTGAAAAGCAATATCCGTATAGTTGCCCTTATTGTTGTTGTGGTTGTATTAGTGGCTTTGAATGTGATTTTTCTGATGCAATGGCAATCTGTAGAGGACGATAAGGCAGCGCTGGAGACAGAGCAAAGGACGGCTGAGGTTAACCTGGGGATAACCCGTGCGCAGTATGATCTGGAGGAGCTGCGGGCGGAGGAGGCAGAGCTGTTAAGCAGCCCCGAGTTCCCGGCAGCGTTTCCTATTGTCGACCTGAGCATTTTCCTTGCGGATGGGGCGTCACACTTTCATATTACTATCGATAAGGTTGAGCCTCCTGCGCGGGTAGGCACTGTGAAGATCGGCGGCAAGGACTATCCTGCCTACGAGACGAAGATAACTGTAAACGGCAGCCTGACCAACATCGTATCGTTTCTCAAGTATATGGAAGGGAGCGCCTTCACCAGCCTTAAGATTGATGGCCTGACCTGCACTTCCGATGGCGCCGTGTGGGAGGGTAAGTTTTCGGTGGTAGTCATCAGCCAGAGATGATAGGAAATCATAGTATGAAACTATGGTTGATTTGAATGGTTGCGGTTGCGCAGCTAGTCTCGGAGTTCGGTGAGCGTTTATGGGTGAAGTTAAAAGAACGATAAAGAGTTTTCACGATCTAGAAGTTTATCAAAACACCTATGGCGCTATGCTTGAGTTGTTCAAATACGTTTTACCAAAGTTACCGAAGGAAGAGGAATATGATCTTAAAGATCAACTCCGTCGCTCAGGCAAAGCGATTCCGAGATTAATAGCTGAAGGGCACTCTAAAAGGCACCAGAAGAAAGGGTTTCAGAGATACCTTGATGAGGCAATGGCAGAATCAAATGAGACTATAGTATCTCTAAGTCAGGTTAGAGACCTTTATGCCCTTTATGTTGATATTGGTGTATGTAACGACCTGATCGATACCGATGATAAGGCTAGCCGTCAGTTATATAACTTGTCACTTGCTTGGTCAAAGTTCAGCGAGCGTAAGGAGCAGCGCAACCGGGTGACGGAAGACGAAACGAGCAGCGTAACCGAATGACTATTGACGATTAAGGCTGAAGACGATATGGTCTGTAATTTAAGCATCATACTTAGTAAGGGGGTAGATGAAGATGAAATTGTTTGATCGAAGCGCGATGTCTTTTACTATAGAGAGCATGACGTTGAGGATGCTCATATATTCAGGAAAGAAGATCGAGAGCTGGTATAGTGTTCCGCTGCCCGGCAATATGGTCAGAGAGGGTCTGGTCGTAACGCCTGAGGCGGTGGGTAGCATCATGGAGGAAGCGATTCGGGAGAACGATATTCCCAAGAGGGGGGTGATTACCGCTGTGCCCAGCTCCGGCAGTGCAACGCAGACAATCAATCTGCCCGGGGTGAAGAAAGGCGGTTTAAAAGATATGATTAGCCGCGAAATAAAGAGGGCCATGCCGGGTTCGCAGGATGTGGATTTCGTTTACTGGCAGGTGCTGCCTGAGAACGGCGGGGGAAAGCGGCAGCAGGTTTATGCTCTCGCTGTTCCCCGAAGTAACGTGGTTGGCGTTGTAGACGCCTGCCGTGCCTGCGGCGTTACTCTGAGAGGTATAGAGCTGAAGCCGTTTGCCATGGTCAGAGCTGTGGACTGCACGGAAGGAATCATTGTTCACGGCGAAGTGGATAGCGTTGAGGTGGTAATTGTTGAGAAATCCTTCCCCGCACTGTTCCGCTGTATACCGGTGAAAGATGCTTCACCCAGCGCTGAGGAGGCTGCCCAGAACCTTCTGCGTGAGCTGCCCTTCACTATCGACTATTACAACCGAAGCTATCGGGATGCCAAGCTGACTCCGGAGGTCCCTGTGTACCTCAGCGGTGAACTCGCTCTGGACCCGAAGCTGGCCATGGATGTAACGGAGACGACCGGACGTGAGGTAATCGGGGTTGAGCCCAAGGTTGAATGCCCGCCGAATTTCCCTCTGGCCCAGTTCCTGACTAACGTTGGCCTGATGATGAGAGATAACTGGTGATAAGTCTTGATTGAAAATCCTAAAATCTAAAAACGAAATTCTAAACAAATTTCAATGTCAGAAAACCAAAATGCAAAACAGTATGATCTTGAGGAGAGAACGTTCGGATTTGCAAAGCGCGCTGTAAGGTTTTGCAAACAGTTGCCAAGGACAATTATTGAAGGGGAAATCGCCAAGCAATTAGTTCGATCGACAACTTCTGTAGGAGCGAATTATATTGAGGCAAATGAAGCATTAAGTAAAAAAGATTTTTTAATGAGAATTAAAATATGCCGCAAAGAGGCCAAGGAGAGCGGGTACTGGTTGAGGCTTATTGAGGTGAATGACCGCGATTTAGAAAATGAACAAGATGCACTAATCAAAGAATCTATAGAGTTGATGAGAATATTTGGTTCTATTATAACCAAAAGCCAGTAAATCTATAAGGCAGCTCCACTGCTCTTCTGAGATAGACTTTGAACTGCCCGGGGGCCCCAAAGCCCGAAAGAGCACTGAATCGTAAATGATGTTGACTATTCAAGGACTGTGGTCGAATTTAGAATATTTGAATTTATAATTTGTTTAGAGTTTAGAATTTAGGACTTAGATTTTACGTTGATGGACGCTTATATATCGGTAATATTTGTTCTCCTCGGCCTTTCGGTAGGCAGTTTCCTCAATCTGTGCAGCGACCGTCTTCCCCGTGGTGGTTCAATCATCAGGCCCGGTTCGCATTGCGATAGCTGCGGTAAGGGCCTCAGAGCAGTTGACCTTGTGCCGGTGATCAGCTATCTGTGGCTACGGGGCCGCTGCCGCTACTGCGGCTCCGGAATTCCTCTGCGGGTCCTTCTTGTGGAGGTTGCGACAGGCGCTGTATACGGATTGATGTCGTGGCACTACGGCCTGAACGTAGAGCTTGCGTTCGGTCTGGTCTACGCGAGCATTTTCATCGTTATCTTTGTCATAGACCTGGAGCACAAGCATATTCTGGACGTAGTGACCTTCCCTGCGATGGCCATCGCCATAATATTCTCGTTTTTCTGTGGGGGATACGAGGAGTTCTGGCCTGAAATCGGGCCCGGTATCACTCTCAGCGCGCTGTTCGGCGGGGTGGTTGGCTTCGTTCTTATTCTACTGCCGTATATGCTTACGCGCGGCGCCGGCATGGGTTATGGTGATGTGAAGCTGGCAGCCCTGATCGGGCTGGTATGCGGGTTTCCCCTGGTGACAGTGGCGTTGATGGTTGGCATCATACTAGGGGGGCTTGCCGCCGTATTCATGCTGCTGTTCCGGCTTGTGGAGAGCAGAAAAACAGCGGTACCCTACGGGCCTTTCCTGGTGGCGGGAGCAGCGGTAGCCCTGATATGGGGGGATAACATATTTCAGTGGTGGTGGGCGCTGGGGGGATAGGCAAGTAGTACGAAAGTAGGTCTTGACTTGATTGAAGCTGTGGTTGTAGAGTAATGAACAGAATTCGAGGACCGGTTAAATCCTAAATTCTAAACGCTAAATCATAAACAAATACGAAATTCAAATGAACAAAGTAAAGAAAGT
Organism: uncultured Dehalococcoidia bacterium; assembly: GCA_964453665.1. GTDB lineage: Bacteria > Chloroflexota > Dehalococcoidia > SZUA-161 > SZUA-161 > DAOUTY01. The sequence continues at coordinate 29,794 of CAYVQT010000011.1, forward strand.
TAAAAAATTGAAGATTCAGAAATTAGGATTGCGAATTTCTCATTAATCATTGGATAAGGTTATGTTTAACACTCTTGGCTCTGATCTTAAGAAAGCGGTGACCAAAAAGGATGGGCAGCTTGGTTTCAGCTTTTTCGAGCTGGTGGTGGCGATGTTTGTAATAATGATACTGGTGGCTGTTGTTATCCTCGCCTCCCAGGGATTTTTCGGAAAAGCACGCGAGAGGGCCTGGGAGGCGGATTTGCGCATCATGAACACGGCTGTAGATGCCTACATGATACAGTCGTTCGAGGCACCAACGGCTGACGGCGATCTGCCGCTGTCGGGGGAATACGCCCTGATAGATTTCGACGCCAGCTTCACCAGGGACGCGGAGACATTGACGTTCTACCCGAATTTTATCAAGCAGCTTCCAAAGCACTGGGACGAAGATGTATGGGTAATCGACAGCGCGTCGCGGGTGTCCATAGATATGGACCTGGAAGAGTACTAAAGTACAGGAAAGATTGGCCGATTCTACTATAGACACAGATTCCGGCATGTGGTAACTTCTAAGGTGTAAAAGAACGTGGAGAAGGGAGGAACCGTATTTGGCAGAGGAAATGAAGATAACTCGGAAGAATAAAAAGAATAGAAAGGAGGTGAATTATGAAGCGTTTTAAGAGAGGCGAGAAAGGATTTACACTGGTTGAGCTGCTGATCGTGGTCGCCATTCTCGGTGTTCTGGCTGCAGTTGTCATTCCTAACGTAGTCGGCCTGATGGGCAGAGGAGGCGCCCAGGCCTACGAGACTGACGAGGAGGTCATACAGCTCGCGGCGGCTACCTTCTACTCCGATGTACACGGCGGTTACAGTGTTGACCCTGGTCCTCCGGCAGCTTATTACTGGGGCTGTACGGGGCAGAATTACGACGCAGGTAACGGGTCCAGTTACGTAGCAGAGCTTCAAGATGCCGGGCATTACTATCCCACAGCGCTGGCCTACGTCGGGGATCACGTATTGACTTTAAGTACTACTGTAGTAGATCCGGACAACATCAATAATGCGCGTATAGATGGTGCTAGTGGTGTAGCAGCAACCGACGCTCAAATAGGGCAGCACGCTATCTGGATGGGGCTGCTGGTGAATGCTCCTGGTGATTATGTAGCAGCAGCTCAAACTGACCTTGGTCTCCAGACTCGCGGCGACATATCGGTGCTTGATGGTGAGACTGGACTCTATCTACAGGAAATGCCCGAGTCGGCGATGGCCACAAACAGCCGTAACGGAGCAGAAGAGCCTGGCGGCGGCTACTGCTGGGTTGTCGGCAAGAACGGTAGTGTATATGGCGCATACAAGGTTGCAGATGACGAGTGGTATGCCGGCTTTAGCGGAGCTTATCCATGATCGGTATTGGCTAAGACGGTTGTTTAGAACCGTATGCTGAGTTATAGAACTGTTGAGAAGAGCCCCCGAAAGGGGGCTCTTCTCGTGGGTGGATAAGAGAAATGTAGTCGAGAAGCACGGAGTGCCGGTTTCGTGTGGCGTCAGTCGGTTGCGCTGCTGGTTTTGGCCTCCTTCCGTTTGCCCTGAGCCTGTCGACGGGAGCGTGTCGAAGCCTCGGTAGGGTGGGTGGAATGGAATGGAACCCACCTGAATAATAGAGGCGGTGGGTTATGCTGCGCTTCACCCACCCTACTACTAATACTTTTAAATGTTATTTCGAGTCAAGGATTTGATAGGTTGGCCGACGTCGGCCAACCTACCCCATTAAAGAAAGGCGCTCGCGGTTACATGGTCAATCCTCTTTGGGTTGCGACTTTCGACAGGCTCAAGTCACCCCGAGCTTGTCGACGGGCGCAAACGCAACCGCAGAACGAGGGTTGCGAAGTTGCCCGTGTCTGGTATCATATATGCTAAATGCCCGGGCGGGCGGCATGATTCGAATATAGAGAAGGTATGGCATGATGGCGGCATTGTCATACCGGGTAGGGAAAGCGAGGTGGGAAATAGAGCGTCTCAGGTGCAAAGAGAGTGGTTTTACCCTGGTGGAACTGCTGCTGATCCTGGCGATTCTGGGTGTGCTGGTGGCGGTTGCTGCCATAAGCCTTGTAGGATTGCTGGGGCATGGGGAGGAGGAGGCCTACGATGTCGACGAGCGTAATATACAGATGGCGGTATCGACTTTTTACGCTGACGCGCACGCATTTGCCGGGGATAGTGGGGACGGGTGGAACGAGGCGGGTGGTTACACCGCGGTCCATACCTATCCTACTTACAATGGTCTTGATTCAGACCTGTACAGGGGGGTTGAGGTTGCTCTGGGTGACTACGATGTGTACGAAATCTGGAGCGCTCCTGATACCAGGGCTACCGATGCTGATGTGAGGAACGCAGCTATATGGATGGGCCTTCTGAAAAATGAACCGGATTACGGGACGGCCGGGCCTGATGTTGCTCCGGGGGATGCTAACTCCCCGCTGGCGGATGAGTATGGCCCCTACCTGAATGAACTGCCTGAGTCCTGCAGCAACATGAATTCTACGCAGGGCGATGGGAGCATAACATGGATAGTGGGCGACTATGGAAGGGTCTACGGTGTATATGAGGAGGAAGGCGTATGGTATGCGGGCTTCGGAGGCAGGTATCCGTGATGAGAAGAGTGGATAGAAAAATGCAAATTGAAAATTAAAAGGTACAAGATGCAAATTTGGTAGGGGCACGGCATGCCGTGCCCCTACTGGTTTAATCCTTCTTCCGTTCGCCCTGAGCTTGTCGAAGGGAGCCTATCGAAGGGAGCCTGTCGAAGGGCTCACAACGAACGGTTTTAATTAAGCTCACCACGGACATGTCGTAGGTATGATCAAAACGACCATCCCAAGGTTAGCGATACCAGTTGCACAACCCACACCGAGTTGAGTAAATAGAAAAATGAAAATTGTAAAGGGCAAAATAATAATTTTGTAGGGGCACGGTTACCGTGCCCTTTCATCGCTAAACATAAAAAGAGTAGCTTAAATTCGGTATTTTTGAAGCTATGAATGTAAAAAGTGAATTGAGGGGCTTTACAAATCATGATTTTTATGTTATATAGATGCTCCAGCTTTATAATAAGGTGGGATAAGATAAGTTAGGGTAAGTCCCGGGTAGAAATAGGAGAAAAGTACTATGGACAGACTGAAAAACGTATGTTATTTTCAGTTTACATAGCTTGCAGGGGGTAATACGGTGGATAATATCACTGTTTTTATAGTAGACAGACAGACACTTTACCGGCAGGGGGTGCGGCAGGCGCTATCAGCCGATGAGGCTCTAAGCGTTGTTGGTGACTGTCCGCCGGGGGCGGAAGCGCTGACTCTGGTAGAAGCTTTTGCACCCAATATTGTGCTGCTGGATGTTGACCTTCCGTTGCTGAGAGGTCTGGACATAGCGCGACAGATAACTACGCGGTGTCCCGGGGCTTCGGTGGTGGCACTGACGTCGTGCTGGGACGACGACCAGTTGTTCCAGGCTATAAGGTCCGGTGTGGCGGCTTATTTAAGCAAAGAGATATCTGCGGAGGAGCTGGCGGGGGCTATTAAGAGAATTCACAAGGGCGAGCGCCCCATAAACGATACAGTTCTGGGCAGGCCCAGGGTAGCAGAGCAGGTATTGCGGCAATTCCAGGACCTCACGTTAATGGGCAAAGCTATGGAGACCCTGGCTACGCCTCTCACCCCGAGAGAGACGGAAACGCTGAAATACGTGGCAGAGGGTTATTCCAACAAGCAGATTGCCCATGTTCTCGGTATCAGCGAACAGACTATCAAGAACCATATTACCTCTATTCTGGATAAACTCGATGCAAACGACCGGACGCACGCTGTGGTACTGGCATTGCGGCAGGGGTGGATAGACATAGGTGAGTCCGCTCTGAAGTCCTGATTTTTTCAGCAAGGTTTAGAATTCAATAGTAGGGGCACGGCATGCCGTGCCCCTGAATTATTTATACATCAAAATAAAAAAATGGTAGGGGCGTTTCGCGAAACGCCCCTGCTCTTTGTGGATTCCTGCTTCCGCAGGAATGACAGACGGGAGGCGTGGAGTGCAGAAACGATGTCATCCCCGCGAAAGCGGGGATCCAGATTTAGCAGAGGCATGTAGAGGCACGGCATGCCGTGCCTCTACATGTTGCAAATACTGCTGAATTGCTATATAACAATTTATGTATTGCCGAAGATGAAAGCGTGGGAGAATCCTAATGGCAGACAATGAGAAGGAAATCCTGATCAGGCGTATGACAGAGGAAGACATATCCACGGTAAAGGCGATAGACGAGTCACTGAAAGGTTCGGAGAGAGCACTATCGTGGGAAGTGGGGGCTGAGATAGAGGTGGCAGTGTACCGTCCAGCGCTAAGCTTTGTGGCAGAGGTGGATGGAGAGATCGTTGGCTTTATACTGGGGGACATAAGGGGAGCGGAGTATGGAAAGGATTTGACGGGGTGGATAGACATGGTGGGAGTCGCTCCACGTTGTCAGCATATGGGAGTAGGGAAAAAGCTGGTGGGAAAGTTCTGCGAGGTGTGCCAGCAGAACGGGGTCAGTTCCGAAGTGGTGATACGGGACAGTGATGAGCTGTTAAAGGGATTCTTCAAATCGATGGGTTTCCGCAGGGGGGATATGGTGAATTACGTAAAAGAGAAGCAGGAGGGCTGGCAGGAGGATTAAACGCAGCGACTTGAGGAGCTAAGGCTAACCTCTCTTAAGCACCACCAGTATCCTCTGACCATCCCGCTTTTTTGAAGAAGATGGAGGCAGAGCCTTTTTCAAGAAATCGCCCAACGGATGAGAGTCAAGCGTATCCTCTAATATAGCTTCCTCTACAGCGCCAATCCTTTTTAATTCATCGGCCAGCGAGGTCGGTTGCTCCATGAAGATGGAAATAGTAGCACCGCCCTCAAGGGAGCCACCGGTAGCCAAGACGCGTAAACCCCGGAACTGCTGGAGCGCTGTCCGCAGGTTCGTAAGCTGGGCGAAATTGATCGGTGGTATGACTACAAGCTCCACTCGTTTCTGTTGAGCGGCTTTCTTAGCTTCCTCTTTGGCTTTGGATTGTTGGGCTGCTCTTTCAGCCAGGGCGCGTATTAAATGCCCGGGCCTCTCGGGAGCAGGTGAGGCTGCTATTTTCTCCGCCTGTGCTAGAATCTGACGAGCTTTATGCTCGTATTCACTGGCAAGTCTTTTTGTTTCAGCGGCGGCCTTACCCTTTGCCTCCTGCATAATCTGATTGCTCTTCTCCTGTGCAGCAGAAATCATAGAGCTGGCGTCACTCTGTGCCTTATTTTTTGCCTCCTCTATTATCTGGCGTCCTTTATCTTCAGCTTCAGCGATTATCCTGCCTGCGTCGATTTCAACCTCTTTAGTTGCATCCTCTATTAGCTGGCTGACCCTCTGCTCGGCGTCGGAGAGAATCCTGCTTGCTTCGGGTTCAGCCTTCGCCGTGGCCTCCTCGATAATCTGGTTAGCCCTCTCCCTCGCGTCCGCAATGATCTTGGCGGCATCGACCCCTGCGCTCTCGGTGGCCTCTTCAATAATTTTGCTGCCGGTCTGCTGAGCCTCACCGATAATTTTAGCTCCTTCAGCCTCGGCGTTGGTCTTTGCCTCATCTATAATTTCATAGCCCCTCTGGACCGAGTCAGCAATAGCCTTATTAGCCTCGGGTTCTGCCTTCTCTCTGGCCTCATTCATAATCTGGCTGGCTTTCTCTTCGGCGCTGGAAATTATATTGGCCGCATCGGACTCAGCCTTTCTGGTTGCCTCCTCAATAATACCGATGCTCTTCTCTCTGGCCTGTCTGGTCGCTTCCTCTATGGTCTGGCGGCCTTTCTCCTCGGCTTGAGCAGTTATACTTCTTATTTCAGGTTCGGCCTTTTTATGAGCCTCCTGTATAATACGTTGTGCTCTATCTTCGGCCTCGGAAATAACCTTACTAGCGTCATCACCGGCTTTTATGGTTGCGTCGGAAATGATTTGATGCCCCATTTGTTCGGCCTGGGCAACAATTTCCCCTGCGTCATCCCGGGCTTTCGCTGTTGCTTCGTCAATTAACTGGCGACTTTTCTCTCCGGCATCGGCAATAACGCTCTCTGCCTCAACCTCAGCCTTTCGCTTTGCCTCTTCTATGAGCTGCTGGCCGGTTTGTTCTGATAAAGCGACGACTTTCTCAGCATCGACCTCTGCCTTCCTGGAAGCCTCTTCGATTAACTGACGACTTTTATCTTCGGCAGCGGCGAGTATGCTGTTTGCCTCATCCTCTGCTTTATTCGTTGCGTCGTCTATAATCTGGCGACCGGTTTGCTGTGCCTGGGTAACAGCGCTATTTGCATCATCCGCCGACTTCCTCGATGCTTCCTCGACGATCTGGCGGCCTTTCTGTTCGGCCTCAGCGAGCATTTTGCTCGTTTCATCTTCAGCCTTCGTTGTTGCATGCTGTATGATTTCGCTGGCCTTCTGTTCAGCCTCGTTGATTATCCTGCCTGCATCTTCGACTGCCTGGGTGATCTTCTGCTCAGCCTGGGCAAGGATATTGGCCGCATCATCATCAGCCTTCCTTGTTGACTCTTCGATAATCTGACGGCCTTTCTGTTCGGCCTCTGCGAGCACATTTCTTGCTTCGACCTCAGCTTTTTCCGTTGCCTCTTGAATAATCTGTTTGCCTTTCTGATCACTTTCGGAGGCAATCATAGCCGCATCATCATCAGCCCTCTTAGTAGCGGATTCCACGATCTGGCGTCCTTGCTGTTCGGCTTCTGAGACCAGGTTACCGGCATTCTCCTCAGCTTTCTTTGTCGCTTCCTCGATGATCCGGCGGCCCTGCTGTTCAGCTTCAGCGAGTATCTTTCTTGCCTCGGGCTGAGCCTCCTTCCTGGCCTTCTCAATTATTTGAGCGGCTTTCTGCTCGGACTCGGCGATGATCTTATTAGCCTCTGGCCTGGCCTTTTTCTTTGCCTCCTCGGCAATCTGACGTGCCTTTTGTTCGGCTTCGGCGATTAACCTGTTAGCCTCAGGTTCTGCCTTCTTTGTCGCTTCTTCGATGATCAGACGTCCTTGCTGTTCGGCTTCAGCAATTAACCTGTTAACCTCAGGCTCAGCGCTCTTTCTTGCATCCTCGATGATCTTGTTGCCGGTCTGTTCAGCGGCGGAGTAGACATTGCTTGCCTCGGCCTCGGCTTTTTTTGTGGCCTCCTCGATGATCTGAGTGGCTTTTTGCTCGGAATCGGCGAGTATCTTTCTTGCCTCGGGCTGAGCCTCCTTCCTGGCCTTCTCAATTATTTGAGCGGCTTTCTGCTCAGCTTCGGCGACTACCTTGTTAGCTTCAGGTCTGGCTTTTTTCTTTGCTTCCTCGATAATCTGGCGCGCTCTTTGTTCAGCTTCGGCGATTACTCTGTTTACCTCAGGTTCTGCCTTCTTTGTCGCTTCTTCGATGATACGACGTCCTTGCTGTTCGGCTTCAGCGATTATCCTGTTAGCCTCAGGCTCAGCGCTCTTTTTTGCATCCTCGATGATCTTGTTGCCGGTCTGTTCAGCGGCGGAGTAGATATTGCTTGCCTCGATACCGGCTTTTTTAGTAGCCCCCTCGATGATCTGAGTGGCTTTTTGCTCAGCTTCGGTAATAACCTTTCTTGCCTCGGGCTGGGCGTTCTTTTTAGCATCCTCAATAATTTGACTGGCTCTCTGCTCGGCTTCGGCGATTATCTTGTTAGATTCGGGGACTGCCTTTTTCTTTGCCTCCTCGATAGTCTGGCGTGCCCTTTGTTCAGCTACGGCGATTAATCTGTTTACCTCGGGTTCTGCCTTCTTTGTTGCACCTTCTATAATCTGGCGTCCCTGTTGCTCAGCCTCGGCGAGGACCTTATTAGCCTCAGGCTCTGCGCTCTTTCGTGCCTCCTCGATAATCTGGCGACCTCTGCGGTCAGCTTCGGCCACTATCCTGTTAGCGTGGTCTTCGGCTTTTAACCTTGCTTCCTCAATAATCTGTTGACTTCTCTCTTCTCCTTGAGCGACTAGGGCACTTGAGTCAGACCGGGCTCTATTTGCAGCTTCCTCTATGATATGACGTCCGGTTTGTTCAGCTTCGGTAATAACCTTTCTTACCTCGGGCTGGGCGTTCTTTTTAGCATCCTCAATAATTTGACTGGCCCTCTGCTCAGCCTCGGCGATGATCTTATTAGCCTCAGGCCTGGCTTTTTTCTTTGCCTCCTCGATGATGCGGCGTGCCCTTTGTTCAGATTCGGCGATGATCTTATTTACCTGTGGTTCCGCATTCTTCGTCGCCTGCTCTATAGTCTTTTGAACTTTATGATCACCTTCAGCAATTAGCCTATTTGCTTCAGCCTCGCCCTTTATCCTAGCCTCTTCGATTATCCCGTCACTTTTCTGCCTGGCTTCGGCAATTATTCCCCTGGCATCAGTATCGGCTTTATTCTTTGATTCCTCGATGATCCGGCGACCTTGCTGCTCAGCTTCAGCGAGAATCCTTCTTACCTCAGGTTGGGAGTTCTTTTTAGCCTCCTCAATTAACTGCCTGGCCTTACTCTCTGCTTCGGCAACTACCTTGTTAGCCTCGGGTCTGGCTTTTTTCTTTGACTCCTCGATGATCTGGCGACTTTTCATTTCGGCTTCGTTTATCAAGCGCTTTGCTTCGCTCTCGCCGCGCTTTCTTGCCTCTTCAATAATCTGGCGTCCTTCGTGTTCGGACTTGGCGACAATCCTGCCGGCCTCCTCCTGGGCCTTTCTCTTGGCTTCGTCCTTAAGTCCTGCCTCTTTTTGCTTTGTTATATGATTAATAAAGGCCACAACCTGGGATTCGTCCAGGCCTTCTTTAACTATCTTGAAATCTTGTCCCCACAACTGCTTTACCTTGTTGTTTCCCATAACCCCTCCTTTAGAGCACTTTAGGAAGGTGTAATTAACATCTCTAAGGTTCGAAGTATAAACTTTTTCATCGATATTGTCCACATGCTAAAGGTGGAGTTTAGTAGTAAATTTGAATTGTTTTCCCATTCACTCACTTTAGTATCGTTTGAGTCGGAAGAGAAGGAGGACTATGAAGTGATTGCATACTTTTAACCAATGGCTTATAATCGCTTCCCAAATATGAAAGCACTGATTATCGAAGATGATATAGAGATCGTAGAGTCAGTTTCCATAGCTTTCCGAATGGGCTGGCCCGAGGCTCAGTTGCTGTCTGCACATTTAGGCAAGAAAGGAATTAGAATGGCTGAGAGCCAGAGTCCAGACATAATTATACTGGACCTGGGGCTGCCCGATATAAGCGGCTTCGAAGTGCTGAAAAGGATTCGTTCTGTTTCATCGGTGCCGATTATAATCCTCACTGTGAAGAAGGAAGAGGCGAGCGTAGTTAAAGGTCTGGAGTGGGGAGCGGATGATTATATAGTGAAACCATGCGGACAGTTCGAACTTCTGGCCCGGATAAAGGCCAGGATACGAGACGCGGACTATACAGGCAAAGACGAGCCTATAACCATAGGCGCGATAAGCTTCGACCCTCTCATCCGCATCTTTAAAAAGGGGAAAAAACAGGTGAAACTGACAGCTATAGAAAGTCATATAATTCATCACCTGATGAAAAATGCTGACCGTGTGGCGACGTACTCCAGGCTCGCTGAGGATGTATGGGGAGATGATTATATCGGATCTGTAGATAGTCTAAGGGTTCATGTCAGAAGACTACGCGGCAAGATTGAAGAAGACCCCAGCCATCCGGAGCTTATACTCACCAAATCCGGTATAGGATACTATCTAGCAAAGCCCAGCCGAATGTGATTCAAATCGGATAGTATATATACCGGCACTACTACTTTTATCAACAATCCTTATACGAGTTGTAACCTCTTTGTAACCTTGATGTAATTCATACTGGCTTGTCTGTAATCGGTCTTTAATCCTGAGGAGGTATTATTGCATTAGCTCAGGAGTGGGGACAGGTATGTCGGAAGCGGAGAGTGCGGTTCATCGGATAATGAAAGCGGGGGTTGCCCCTTGTATCAGGAAGACTCGCGATTGCCTAGAGGTTTTGTTGGACAAATAGCGGTCGATACGCGAGAGGATGCGGTAGTCAACCGTGACAGGATAAACGCTGCTAAGAACAAGATAAAAGTCACAGACGAGTACAGCCACAGACTATTGTGCGATAAACGGGGACGTCCCCGCAGCCCTGGGCGAAGATTCCCTCCAATAACTTCGGCGTACTGTTTATGCCTGTGCGTCTAATAACATGGAGGCACCTTAGGTGGTAGAAGAAACAAGGGAATGCAAAGATAAAGGGGCCAGATTTAACCTTGCTCCTGCCTGTTCAGTGCAAGAATGGCAAGCTGTATTAAAAAACTTCATGGAGGCCTCTATAGACGGCTTCATTTTATTTGACAAGAGCCTGGACCTGGTAGCGATGAATCCGGCAGCGAAGAGACTGGTTGGATTGTCGAAAGAAACAGCGAGGGACGGTATAGGTCGGAACATACAGGAGCTCATACCCGGCATTAAAGAGACAGGCAGATACGATAAATATCTGAATGTTATTAAATCGGGTGAGCCCTTCATGACCGATGACATTGTTACCCATACAAAGTTAGGGGATACACACCTTAGTATCAAGGCTTTCAAGGCGGGAAATGGACTGGGGATAATAGCAAGTGACATCACCGAGCGAAAGCGGACGGAGAAGGCGCTGCGAGAAAGCGAGGAGTTCGGTTATAATCTGCTGAAAAATTCGCCTATCTCAGTACTTGTTATCAATCCCGATACGTCAATAAGGTATGTTAATACTGCTCTGGAAAGATTAACTGGTTTCTCCTCAGCGGAGATTATTGGAACTAAAGCCCCCTATCCTTGGTGGACTGAGGAAGACAAGGTGCAAACTTATAATAATTTGAAGCAAGCTATGCGACACGGTGCCAGCAGAATGAGAGAAACCTTTCATAAAAAGAGTGGGGAGCGTTTTTGGGTTGAGATTACCTCTTTACCGGCAAGAAGCAATGGCAAGTTAAAGTACTATCTGGCAAGCTGGGTTGACATTACCGAGCGCAAGATAGCAGAGGAGGTGATGCAGGAAAGGGTATCTGTGGCTGAGCGGCTGGCTTCCCTGGGGCAGTTCTCAGGAAATGTCTCCCACGAGCTAAGAAACTCTCTTGCCATAATAGGCAGTTCGGTGTACTACCTCGAGACAAAGCTAAAAGATACAAATGGTAAGGTGCAGCAGCACTTGGAGCGGATAAAGTCTGCTGTAGACGGTGCTACAAACATAATTGAGAGCCTGCTTAACCTTACTCGAATGCAGTTACCACAGATGACTGGGCTTGATCTCAGGGACATTGTATCAGGGGCGATTGCTGGGGTGGAAGCGCCGACGAGAATCAGTATAAAAAAGGAATTTCCAGAGCAGGTAGTGGGGATAAAGGGTGACTCAGAGCAACTCCGGATGGCGTTTGGGAATATAGTGAGAAATGCTGTGGAGGCTATGGGGAGTAGAGGGACATTGACGGTGATAATTACTGTAGTTGCTGATGGAGGGGCTAATTTATATTTTATTGATAACGGGCCTGGAATCGCTCATGAGAATTTGGGAAGGGTTTTTGAGCCGCTGTATAGCGCTAAATCTGGGGGGATTGGCCTTGGCCTGTCGATAGCAAAAATGGTTGTTGAGAGGCATGGTGGGACAATCAAGGCTGAATCAAAGTCAGGTGGGGGGACTGCCATCGTAGTCTGGCTTCCGGTGCATGTAGGCGAAGGCAATGAGGAGTAAGCGATGTCGGAAAAGATGAAAATATTGGTTGTTGATGATAACGAAGAGTTCTGTCAGAACGTTAGGGATATTGTGGAACTGAGGAGCTACGAGGTATCGATAGCGTACGATGGATACCAGGCGCTTGAAATGGTGGAGAATAATGGGTTTGATGTGGTGCTGATGGATGTGAGGATGCCTGTGATGGACGGGGTGACAACCTTCGGGAAGATCAAACAGATTGCGCCGCAGATCCCGGTGGTAATGGTAACAGCGTATGCCATGGAGCAGTTAGTCGGGGAGGTTCTGAGGGAAGGGGCATTTGGTTTTCTTAAGAAGCCACTGGACTTCGAGCGGCTTTTTGGGATTTTTGAGAATGCCGTTTATAAAGGCACGTTGGTGCTGGTAGTGGACGGCGAGCGGGAGCTATGCACCAGCTTAGAACAGGCGCTTGGATGTAGGGGACATAAGGTAGTAGTAGCAAGTGACGAATATGAAGCGATAGACAGTGTGTGGGAGAGTGCCTTTGACGTAGTGCTAGTTGATACTGAGTCAACTGATGTTAATCGCCTCGATGCTTGCCAGACGATACAAGATATCCGACCTGAAATAGTAATAATAATTCTTAATGAATCAGGGAATGATTTAAACAGGCCGGTGAAAAACGTGATTGAAGGCCGCAAATTTACCTGTTTGGAAAAGCCTATAGATATGGAAGAGTTAGTTGTACTGGTGGAGAAAATTACGGAAAAAAAGGCAGGGGAAATTGTCTAGAAGCATGATTAGTAACCAGAGGGTGGTGAAAAAGGAGAAGGGGCTAATAGAACGAAGGTGCACCATACTCGTTGTAGAAGATGATGAGAATCTGGCTCTAAACTTGAGGGACACTCTGGAGGAGCAGGGATATAGCGTTGAGATTGCTGGCAATGGACAAACTGCCGTTACGCTGTGTTCGGGTAAAAAGGTTGACCTGGCTCTTATAGATATAAAGCTGCCGGATGTACAGGGTATAGAACTGATAGAGAAGTTAAACGGAATATCACCCTCAACCGAGTATATCGTCGTTACTGGCCATCCTTCGCTGGAAACCGCTGTTGCAGCCGTGGGCAAAGAGAGGATAATAGCCTATGAGACGAAGCCGTTTGATCTGGGGCGTTTTACATCGCTTATAAGACAGTTCACTGAGCGCAGGCGAGTGGAGAGACAACTGGAATTGGAGGCGCAGCTTCTGGATAGTGCTACCGATTCCATCTTTATGTATGATCTTGAGGGGAAGTTCCACTATCTGAATATGGCGGCATATAGTTCGCGGGGATATAGCAGGGATGAATTAATGGGGATGAACATTTATGACCTGGAGTCTCCAGCATATAAGAAGATGGTTCGCAAGCGGAATAGGGAATTGATAAAAAGAGGCGTAACAATTTTCGAATCGGCGCACGTTTGTAAAGATAAGTCATTAATGCCCGTGGAAATAAAATCACGAATTGTAAAATCAAACGGTGAAAAACTTGTCCTCAGCGTCGCCAGAGACATCACAGAACGAAAGCGGGGGCAGGAGGAGCTTGAACGCAGTTACCAAAAGTTGCAACGAGCTATGGAAGGAACTACCCTTGCTTTCGAGTTGGCTACCGAAATGAGAGACCCCTACACCTCAGGTCATCAGCGACGGGTGACAAAGCTTGCATGCGCTATCGCTGTCGAGATGGGCATTTCGAAGGAGAGGATCGAAGGCCTCCATATGGCTGGCTCTATTCACGATGTGGGGAAAATGTATGTACCATCTGAGATCCTCAGCAAACCGGGTCAGCTTACTGACGCTGAATTCAGCCTGATCAAGGTTCATCCCCAGGCTGGGCACGATATATTGAAAGCGGCCGAAGCACCCTGGCCGGTTGATGAGATAGTGCTGCAACATCACGAACGGATGGATGGTTCCGGATACCCATGCGGTCTAAGTGGTGAAAATATTCTGCTGGAAGCAAGGATTCTGGCTATAGCAGATGTAGTTGAAGCCATGTCTTCTCACCGACCCTACCGACCCGGTTTCCCGGTGGATACGGCTCTTCTCGAAATAACGCAGAAAAAAGGTATACTATACGATTGTGATGCTGTAAATGCCTGTATGAGCCTTTTCACTGAGAAGGGGTATCAGTTGGATTGAAGGACATAGCCTTAGCGTATAGTACGGATAGTCAGGCCTCTTAACCTTCCGGAAACTCACCTTTTTTGATAAAACCTTTCCGGTGCTGCTTGTATGCGACTAAACATGTGCTAATTCTTTATTCTTGAAGCTGATGTCGCTATCTGAATTACTGGTGTGATAGAATATTAACAAGCTTTGCCAGAAGTCTATTGCACCACGGATTGTGCTTATTATATTGATGAAGTATATGAACTTAGGTAGTGTATGTCCCTTGGATGCCTTTTTTTAATATGCTTAACCTGCTGATAAGTTCGATGACCAGGTTTTGATAAATGGATAAGGATGACATGGAATTCACCGGAGAGCGTGTGGTGCCGGGTAGAACACCTCCGGAAATATACAAGGAGCATATCGATAGGTACGTTTTTGCAGCGAGGATGACTGTGGATAGGGATGTTCTGGACGTGGCATGCGGTACAGGCTATGGAGTGGGTTATATGGTAGATGGGGGGGCGGGCATGGTGACAGGGGCTGATGTATCTATGAAGGCAGTTAACTATGGACGTAGTTGGTTTGGCGATAGCGGAAGAGCAAACTTCGTGTGTGCTGATGGCATCAGGTTGCCTTTCGCTGATCGTTCCTTTGATGTCGTTGTCTCTTTCGAGACATTGGAACACATCAGGGCGTATCGGAAGTTTATGGCCGAGTGCAAGAGGGTGTTAAAGGACGGCGGTATACTGATTTGCTCGACACCAAATAGAAGAATTTTTTCTCCCGATGTGGCAAGGCCACCGAATCCCTTTCACGTCAAAGAATTCTGGCCGGAGGAATACTACAGTTTGCTCCGCAGGTTTTATGACGACATCGACTTCTACGGACAGTGTGATGTAAACCTTTCAGATAATTATGTGGAGCGGCACAACGGGGTGCACGAGTTTAGAGATGATGAGCACGTATCATCGGGATACATAATTGCTGTGGCTAGAAAGAGAGTCAAGGGTCGTATTTAGATGTCATCGCCCAAGGTCTCAATTGTACTAGTAAACTGGAATAACTTCAGTGACTGTGCTGAATGCCTGGAGTCCCTCGCTAAATGCCACTATCCTAATTTTGAAGTTACGGTGGTTGACAATGGTTCGGATGGCAATGATGCTGAACTCCTCGGGGAGAGGTTTGGTGACAGTGTACGGTTAATCGAGAATGAAAAAAACTGGGGGTTTGCCAAAGGATGCAACATAGGGATAAATGACGCCCTGGGTCGCGGAGCTGACTATGTCGTATTGTTGAACAATGATACTGTGGTTACCCCCGATTTCCTCGATGAAATGGTTAATATAGCCCAGAGTGATGAAAGGATAGGGATTGCGGGCGGTAAGATATACTGCTATGAATTCCCTGAATTAATTTGGTTTGCTGGCGGCACCTTGGACTATAAAACCGGTCGTACTCCAATTAGAGGGAGTGGGGAGGTGGATAGAGGTCAGTTTGACGAAATAGCGGAGGTTGACTGGGTCTGTTCCTGTTTCATGTTTGTACGTCGCGACGTGCTGGAGGACGTGGGTCTGCTTGATGAGAGATTTTTCTTTGGATGGGAGGATGCGGACCTTTGTGTCAGGGCTGCCAGAGGCGGCTATAAAGTTGTACAGGTTCCTGGATCAAGCATCTGGCATAAAGGTTGGGGAGTTGACAAGAGGGAGAGGCTAAAGGGTCGGCCTTTGTATTATGCGACGAGGGGACATTTCATATTTATGGATAAGCATTTCACTAAAAAGCAGTTAGTTAGCTCCGGGCTGCATTTCGCTCTTAGGTTTCCCAGTATTGTTCGAGATTACTCTCGCATAACTGACCAGAAGAAGGCCCCGGTGTATATGCTGTGGGCTATATTTTGGTTCTTGCGGTCTAAGTGTAGAGAGATTGCAAGGCCATTATGGCCTTGCAATCATATCTGAAATCTAAAAGCTGAGAAGCTCAAGTGAAATACCTCTATTCGATTGCCTCAGCTATTATCTCGGCTAGGTCCAGGGCTTTAAGTGATGATTCCACTTCGAGTGCTTTAATAGCGTCCTCGAACATCTGAATACAGAAGGGACAAGCTGAAGCTAGCACCTCGACATTTACTTTAATAGCCTCCTCGGTACGCATTTGATTCATGCGCTTTCCGATCTGTTCTTCCATCCACATCCTGCCGCCGCCGCCACCGCAGCAGAAACCCTGACTCTTTCGGTGTTCCATTTCTATTGGTGTTGCCCCTGTTACGCACTGGAGGATTTCACGCGGTGCATCATATATATCATTATACCTGCCGAGATAGCAGGAATCATGATAGGTGGCTCTTTTATCCAGGCTCCTGGTGAGGGTAATTTTACCCTGCTTGAGCAGGTCAGCGATAAATTCGGTGTGGTGCTGGACCTCAAAATACCCGCCGAATTGGGGATACTCGTTCTTGATTGTATTGTAGCAATGGGGGCAAGCGGTAACGATCTTCTTTACGCCATAGTTTTTAAAAGTTTCGATGTTCTGCTGGGCGAGCGTCTGGAAGAGATATTCATTACCGATTCTGCGAGCTGGCTCGCCACAGCAGCTTTCCTCGGTTCCCAGTATGCCGAAGTTGACACCTGCCGCTTTGAGAACCTTGGCGAAAGCTTTAGAAACCTTCATGTTCCTTTCTTCAAGAGCTGCCGTGCAGCCCACCCAGTAAAGCACGTCTACATTGCTGTCGTCTGACAGTATTTTAATATCCATCCCGTCAGACCAGTCTGTCCTCGAAGACATAGTGCCCCGCCAGGGATGGCCTCTCTGCTCCATGCTTCTCAGAGCTCCCATCGCTGTCTCGGGGAATTGGGTTTGCTCGAGCACAAGATTACGCCGCATCTCGATTAGTTTATTAATTGGTTCGATAAATACCGGGCACTGTTCCTGACAGGCGCGGCAAGTGGTACAGGCCCAGATCTCGTCCTCTGTAATAACGTCGCCGATCATCTGCCGGCCATTGTCGGGTGGTTCTTTTATAGCTGTTGCGCTGAATAGACTGCCTTGCCGTTCTGTCAGGAGTGATTTCAGGTCCTGTACAATTTTCTTCGGTGAGAGAGGCTTTCCGCTGAGGTAAGCGGGGCAATTGTCCTGGCAGCGACCACAGCGCGTGCAAGAGTCCATGTCAAGCAGGTCTTTGAAGGTGAAGTCCTGAATATTGGCGGCACCGAAGGTTTCGGCTTCTTCCAGTTCTATTGGTCTGAGAGCTCCCTTGGGCATGGTCGATCTGAAAAATGCGTTAACAGGAGCGACGACGATATGTGTTAACTTCGGGAAATAAAGGGCTATGTAAAAAATGGTGCCGACGATAAGCAGTGAGTGGAACCACCAGAGGAACTGATACCAGCCGACAAGGTGGCTACCGCCTTCGAAGGCTTTGGCAAAGCCAAAACCAAGAAATGACCACTGTGCCCATTCGGTTGGGGCATCTGTAACCACGATACGAAGCCCCTCCAGAATGAAACCGGTGAGCACAATAATGAAGATTAAAGCCAGTGCAATACCGTCGGCGGGAATGTTATCCAGACGATCAGGTTTCTGAATATATCTTCTGATGGCCACCATAATTACGCCGATAATGAGCATGACGCCACCAAGATCAGCCAGGAAGGAAATAGCCAGGTAGGTATTACCGTGCAGGAATTCGACGATATAGTGACTGATGACATCCATTGCCGTTCCAAGCAGCAGAAGCAGAGCGCCGTAGAAGATCAGTGCGTGTATTATCCCGGGGTATAGATCCTTGAAGATGATCTTTCTATGGATAATGCCATCGACAGTGGCGGCATATATAAAGGCCTTTGTTTTCTGCCAAAGGTCGGTGAATGTACCGTCTGGCAGCCCCAGTTTCCAGAGGCGTGAACGACGGTAGAAACTGAAAATAAGGAACGCTACAGAAAGAACGGCCAGAATGTAGATTATCCAGCCGTACTGTATGTCGAAGAATATCTCGCGATGTGCAATTTCGTGCATAGTTCCTCCTTTGACAGCCATGTGAATTTTAGCATAAAGTTCTAGCTGTGCCAATACCCGAATGTGAAGTAAGCTGCTACGATAATATCGTGTGCTTGCGCCGTTAATGCTTTGTTGTTAGAATTGTGCGCAATTGGTAAATGTGAATTTTTATCGGATAAGCTGAAGCGTAGGATATGGGTACGGTTGCTGTTGTAACTGATAGTGTATCGTGTCTACCAAAACATTTAGTGGAGAAATACGCTATCAAAATAGTACCGATCAGTATTGTTATGAATGGCAGGGCCTATCGAGATAGTATTGATATTACCCCTTCAGAGGTTTATGAGTTTGTAGCTAATAACAAGGATTTGCCTACCACGACATCACCGGCCCCGGGAGATTTCCTCGAGGCATATCGGGAGCTCAGCATAAATTTCAATGAGATAATTTGCGTCACCATCTGCTCGGATATAAGCATGATGTATGATTCGGCGATGCAGGCGAAACGGATGGCTGAAGAGGAAATACCTGAAGTTGCGATAAACATACTCGACTCTAAGACTGCTGGCGGGGCAGAGGGATTCATAGCCCTGGCGGCAGCCAGAGCTGCAGCCGAGGGAAAGAACCTGGCGCAGGTTACTGAAGAGGCGGAACAGGTGAAGACAAAGGTTAACATGATAGCTGTGCTTGAAACCCTGGAGTATCTAGCGAAGGCCGGTCGTATTCCAAAGATAGCCGCCTGGGGCAGCTCGATGCTGAAAATTAAACCTATATTGACCTTTTCTAAAGACGGGATAAGGATGCTGGAGAGGTCTAGGACAAAACCAAGAGCAGTGCAGCGTTTGTTAGAGATAATGGAGGAGCGAACGAAAGGGAATCCGGTACATGTTAATCTGATGCACGCCAACGTGCCTGAGGAGGCAGAAAGACTGAAGGAGCAGATAGAATCAAGATTCGAGTGCGCAGAACTATACATAACAGACTTTGCTCCTACGATGGGCGTTCAGGCCGGGCCCGGTGTTATCGCTCTAGCATTTTACAGCGAGTGAGGTAGTTATGTGGAATGAGTTTGTATTGATTCTGGGGGCTTATCTACTGGGCTCTATGCCCTTTATGTTCATCATGGGAAGACTTAAGGGAGTAGACCTTAGAGAGTATGAGGACATGCATATCGCACTTTGGCGGAATGTGGGGCGTGTACAGGGTTTTTTAGGGGTGATGCTTGATTTCGCCAAGGGAGTAGTAGTCGTAATTGCTGCAAGGGAGGCGGGCTTTGAACCCGGATGGGTTGCCTTCGCCGGGGTAGCAACGGTGGCGGGACAGATGTGGCCTGTTTTTATGAAATTCGATGGGGAGAAGGGCAATAGTACGGGTATAGCTATGTCCGCTACGCTGGCTACAAAAGCAGCGCTTTTCGCCATGGTGCCGATGGCGGCAGGTTTTTTAATAAGGACAATACCCAGGTTCAGGAGGAAGGAGCAGTCGGTTAACGAAAGGCTGAAATTTGGTGGTCCTCCGAGCAATAGTCTGCCGGTAGGTATGGCTGCAGGCTTTGCAGTATTGCCTCTGGCTGCCTGGGGTGTGGGGCAGCCCTGGGAGGTGATTATAGCCTTAGTAGGCCTTTTCGTCCTTATCATAGTGAGAAGGGCAACTGCCGGTCTTAGCGAAGAACTGCGAAAGCCGTCGGGTAAAAAGGTTATGCTGTTAAATCGTATCCTATATGACAGGAGCGAGCTCTAGGCGGAGATATTCACCGCCAAATACCCTTTTCGTACCCGAAGAGGGGAGATATCATTGGATCATGGGCGCAGAAACGGTTGCCCTCGATGTTGAGAAGCTGAAGCGAGGGCTAGAGGATCTCCCTGAACCCGTTGCGAATCCCGTATTAATTATTATCAGCGGTTTGCCAGGGACAGGTAAGTCCTATCTCAGCCGCGGGTTAGCGCAGCAACTGGCAAGTGTTATCCTGGAGAGCGACGCACTTCGCAAGAGGCTGTGCCACACTGTAACTTACAGCGCACGGGAAAGTCATCGCCTTTTTAATACGTGCCATAGTCTTATTGAAGAACTACTGAGAAAAGGTATTTCAGTTATTTTTGACGCCACGAACCTGGTTGAGCAACATCGTGAGAGGCTGTACCGTATTTCTCAGCGCCTGAATGTGAAGCTGATAATTGTCAGTGTGGAAGCCCCCAGGGATGTTACACTTCAACGATTGAAGAGTCGTTCCCAAGGCATTGATACCGAGGACAACTCTGACGCTGACTCGCGTGTTTATTATGGAATGAGGGCTAAGGCAGAAAGGATTCGCCGTAACCACTTCGTTGTCGATACCTCAAGAGATATTGCGCCGGCAATCGATAAAATAGTACGCGCAGCCAGGCGATGAAGAATCGTCCGGAATTACCTTACCGCAATGCATGCATAGTATAAGTACTTACCCCTCGTTGCGAATTTGATTGCCCCTCTGTTTCTTCTGTGCTATAGTTATGAAAAAGGCCAGTATTACGTTTAAGGGGGACGGAATTGTTCGAAGAGTTGAAGGTTTTCAGTGGCAATGCTCATCCTGAGTTAGCGCGAGAGATTTGCGAATATCTGGGCATACCTTTGGGTGAAATGAAGGTATTCGAGTTCAGTAATGAGAACATCTTCGTTCAGGTGTTGGAGAATGTGCGGCAGCGGGATGTATTCGTGGTTCAACCCATTTGCTCGCCGGTGAACAAAAACCTGATGGAATTGCTGATAATAATCGATGCCATGAAACGTGCGTCGGCAGGTAGAATCACGGCAGTGATGCCCTACTATGGATATAGCCGCACCGATAAAAAAGACCAGCCGAGGGTTCCGATAACGGCGAGGCTGGTGGCTGATTTGATCACTGTTGCCGGAGCTAATCGTGTGCTCACAGTGGACCTGCATGCCGGGCAAATTCAAGGCTTTTTTAATATACCTGTTGACGAGTTGACTGCTCTCTATATCCTGAGTGACTATATTGCTGAGAAGGAACTGGGCGATTTTGCGGTGGTTGCGACCGATGTAGGGATTACCAAGCGTGCCCGGGATATTGCAGCGAAGCTTGACGTCCCCCTTGCTATTATTGAGAAGCGCAGGGTGGGAAATGCCGACAAGTCTGAGACCCTGACTGTGATCGGCGATGTCAAGGGCAGGCGGGCTGTTCTTGTGGACGATGAGGTGGATACCGGAGGCTCGCTTTCAAACGCTGCTGATACATTGGCCGAGCATGGCGCAACCGAGATTTATGCCTGCTGCACTCATCCTATTCTTTCCATCTCGGGGGTGGAGCGTGTAGCCTCAAGCCTGCTTAAGGAAATAGTGGTTACAGACACAGTGCCTGTACCCGGCGAGAAAAAGATAGAAAAGATGACAGTGCTTTCGATGGCGTCTCTGATTGGTGAGGCGATTCACCGCATCCACGCCGGCCTCTCGGTGGGCGCAATGTTCCAGTAAAGGTGATAGGAATATCGCATTGCGAATAAAGAGAGTTATTTGGGTTGGTAAATTTGTTCAGAAAATATGGCAGAAGCATGGAATTACTGTTGAGGAAGTTGAGGATGCACTGCTTTCAAATCCCTTATTTAGGCGGATACGAAAGGGTCGTGTTAAGGGAGAGGACATATATTTTGCGTATGGGAGAACCAATGCGGGTAGATATTTATTCATCGTTTTCGTGTGGAAACGTGAGGATGCTGTCATGGTGATTAGTGCCCGCATCATGACTCAACGAGAGAGGAGATATTACAATGCCCACAAGAAGAAAAGCTGAGCCGATAACAGAGGGATTCAAAAGCTACGAAGAGGCATCAGATTACTGGGATGAACATGATAGTGCTGAATACGAAGATATTCTAGAAGCTGTGGATATAGCCGTAGACCTTCCGCTGAGACATTACGTTATCGAGTTGGATAAAAGGACAGCGGAGGTATTGATGGATAAAGCCCAGGAAGAAGGAATAGGTCCCAATCGACTCGCCAGCAAAATTCTTCATGAGGTACTTAAGGGTTGTAAGTAGCACTCTGGAGGAAGTAGAGGACAAGGACGGAAAGAAGTATGTTCAAGCGTCTGACAAGCATTCTAGGTGATTCAAACGAGCGCGAGTTGAAGCGGCTCCAACCCCTGGTCGATAAAATAAACGCTCTTGAGCCTGACTTCGAGCGGCTAAACGATGATGAGCTGCGAGAAAAAACATCGGAATTCAAAGACCGGCTGGAAAAGGGTGAATCTCTTGACGATCTCCTGCCTGAAGTATTCGCAGCCGTTCGTGAGGCCGCCAGGCGCAAAATAGGGCAGCGCCATTTCGATGTTCAGCTAATTGGAGGGATAGTCCTCCACCGGGGCATGATAGCGGAGATGAAGACCGGCGAGGGCAAGACGCTGGTTGCTACCCTGCCCGTTACTCTTAACGCGCTTACAGGAGATGGTGTACATGTCATCACCGTAAATGATTATCTGGCCAAGCGCGATACTCAATGGATGGGGCCTGTTTACCACGCTCTGGGTATAAGTGTGGCCTGTATCCAGCATGAAGGCGCGTTTCTTTTCGACCCCGAGCAGGAGTCAGAAGACCCAGGTCTGGATAACATGCGCCCGATTACCCGCCGCCAGGCGTACGAAGCCGATGTGACCTACGGCACAAACAATGAGTTTGGCTTCGATTACCTCAGGGACAATATGGTGGTTGATCTCTCTCAGTGTGTACAGAGGGAGCTTAACTATGCCATCGTTGACGAGGTGGATAACATACTCATCGATGAGGCGCGTACCCCGCTCATCATCAGCGGGGCCGCTGGCGGAGTGACCAAGGAGTATTATACATCGGCGTCGCTGGTTGCCAGGCTTAAAGAGAACGATGATTATGAGAGAGACGAGAAGGACCGCGTGACGTTTCTGACCGATTCGGGGATGTCCAAGATTGAGCGGTGGCTAAATATGCCGGGGCTATTCGCCAGTGAGGATACGGAGAGTGAAGATATCTACCATATGAAACGTCGAATCCGCAAGGCTCTTGAGGCGCGCCTTTTCTACGAGAGGGACAGAGATTATGTTGTCGATGTGGTTGAGGATGGCGCACCCGGGGTAATCATTGTCGATGAGTTCACCGGACGGAAGATGCCCGGTAGGAGATATTCCGATGGGCTGCACCAGGCCATTGAGGCTAAGGAGGGCGTGAGGGTCAGGCAGGAAAGCAGGACCATGGCCACCATCACCTTTCAGAACTACTTCCGAATGTATGAGACGCTCGCAGGGATGACAGGCACCGCAGTTACGGAGGCGGAGGAGTTTGACAAGATATACAAGCTTGATGTCGTTGTCATTCCTACGAACAGGCCATTGATTCGCGAAGAGTACCGGGATCAAATCTATAAAAACGAGGAGGCCAAGTACCGGGCGGTGGTAAGGGAGATAGAGGAATTTCATAATCATGGCCGGCCTGTGCTGGTGGGTACGGTATCCATCGAGAAATCGGAATACCTGAGCGGGCTCCTGCAGAAGAAGGGCATTCCCCATCAGGTGCTCAACGCCAAGCAGCATGAGAAGGAGGCGGGAGTTGTCGCTCAGGCGGGAAGGGAGGGGGCTGTTACCATAGCAACAAACATGGCGGGACGCGGTGTCGATATTATACTGGGTGGCAGGCCTGATGGCCGTGAAACTGACGACTGGCAGGCTGAGCACAACAAGGTGATTGAGGCTAGTGGGCTGCACATTATCGGCACTGAGCGCCACGAAGCAAGGCGAATTGATAATCAGCTAAGGGGGCGTGCCGGGCGTCAGGGTGATCCGGGAAGCTCTCGTTTTTATGTATCGCTGGAGGACGACCTGATGCGCAGGTTCGGCGGCGATCGGGTCAAGAGTGTCATGGAGTGGGCCGGATTTGATGAAGACATGCCTCTGGAACATGGACTGGTAGGTAAGGTGATTGAGAACTCACAGGTAAAGGTGGAGGCATATCATTTCGATATCCGCAAACATCTGGTTGATTATGACGATGTGGTCAACAAGCACCGGGAGGTTATCTATGCGGAGAGGAAGAAACTGCTGAGCGGAGCAGACCTTAAAGCGAACATTCAGGAAATGGTTAGAGACGCGACTAAAGACCTTGTCAGTGACCATCTCCGTGATGAGCATGGCGATGACTGGGGCCTTGATGGCCTCGTCGCCGGTATAAGTACTATCTTCCCTCTGCCTTCACACCTGAGCAGGGATGCCCTCTCCCGAATGAGCCGCAGTGAGGTCGAGCGGAGCCTTCTGGAATGTGCTGACTCCCTGTACGAAGAGCGTGAGCAGGAGCTGGAACCACAGAAGATGAGGGTTGTCGAGAGGCTGGTAATGCTGCGGGCCATCGACAGCCGCTGGGTTGAGCATCTTACCGCGATGGAGAACATGCGGCAGGGTGTCGGGCTCCAGGCCCTGGCTCAGAGGGATCCACTGGTGACCTATAAGCGGCAGGGGCACGAGATGTTTCAGGACATGATGGACGGTGTTCGCCAGGACATAGTTCACACTATTTATCGAGTGGGCATAGTGAAACAGGAGAAGCCGCAGGAGAGAGAGAAGGCGCCTGTGGGCGCGCGGATTGGCCGGAACGACCCTTGCCCCTGCGGCAGCGGCAAGAAGTACAAGAAATGCTGCGGACGATAGAGAAGTAGAGGTAGAAGGGGAGTAATAGAATAGCTAATGACCGTTCGTGGTGAGCTCGTCGAACCATGAACGGCCTTTCGACAGGCTCAGGGTGAGCGGATTGATTAGCGATGGGTTTTTGGGTATACATACTGGAGTGTGCAGATAAAAGCTATTACACTGGTCATATTGATAACCTGGAAAAGCGCATGTATGAGCATGAACAAAACATATTTAACTGCTATACATCCAAAAGACTTCCGATAAGGCTGGTATATGCTTCTGAATTTGAAACTCGGGATGATGCGTTTGCTAGAGAGAGGCAAATAAAGGGGTGGTCGCGCAGAAAAAAGGAATCATTAATTGCAGGAGATTGGACAAGATTAGTAGAGTATTCTAAAAGTTCGGTAAATCGCCCTTCGACAAGCTCAGGACAGGCTCTAATCTCTCACTTCAAAGGAGTGGGATTTAGGCTTTAGCTGCCTACCTTTCAGAGAGGGATTTGGGTTATCGTAGCTTATATATATTAGAGGAAATGGGCTTCACCATCATCTTTAGGTAAGCTCATCTGATGGAGCGGATGCTCCAACCTGCACCAAATTTACAGATAAAAAATCGAGAGGGATTTAGGAGAACGTTGGCAGGACAGCATCGCAGGTGAATAACGATGAAAAACGCGGCCATTGCTCAGGTATTCCGGGATATGGCCGACCTGCTCGAACTCAAGGAGGACAACCCCTTTAAGATCAGGGCGTACCAGCGCGCCTCTCATACCATAGATGACTTGCCCGTGGAGCTTGAGCAGGTGATGGATGAGGGCAGGCTTCGCGAGATACACGGTATAGGCGAGGCTATTGCCAGGAAGATAACCGAACTCTTAACCACCGGACGACTGGAAGCATACGAGAAGCTCCGCTCTGAATTCCCCGAGGGTATTAACGAACTGCTGGCTGTTCAGGGCATAGGTCCTAAGACTGCGGTACGTCTCTACAATGAACTGGGTATATCCAACGTCGATGATCTGGAGAAAGCGATCCGGGACGGGCAGGTGGCTGGCCTGTACCGACTGGGGGAAAAGACTGCCGAAAATATACTGCGCCATATCCAGACCCTGAGGCGCAAGGACGCGCGTGTTCCGCTTGGCCGGGCTCTCCCCGTGGCCGAGGAGATTATATCAGAGCTCGGCAGCATCGCCGGTGTGCACAATCTGACGCCGGCAGGCAGCATGCGCCGCTTCAAGGAGACCATCGGGGATATCGACATCATGGGAACGGCTGACGACCCGGAAAGCGTGATAAAGGCATTCGCAAGGCTTCCGCAGGTTGAGGAGGTCCTGGCGAAAGGGGCAACAAAGGCCAGTGTGATTGTCGGGGATGGCCTTCAGGTAGACCTGCGGATGGTGGAGCACGATAGCTACGGCTCGCTGCTTCAGCATTTCACCGGCAGCAAGGAACACAACGTTGCTCTCAGGGACAGGGCGGTACGCCAGGGACTGAGCCTGAGTGAGTACGGCATAACCCCGGTGCGTACAGGGAAGCTGGAGAAATTTACCTCGGAGGAAGCTTTCTACGGAAGACTCGGCCTTCAGTACATACCGCCCGAGCTGCGCGAAGGGCGTAATGAGATTGAGGCAGCGGAGAAGAATGACCTGCCCGATCTGGTCGAAGTCTCGGACATCAAAGGTGACTTCCACGTACATACCGAGTGGAGCGACGGCCATGATTCGATTGAGGCAATGGCGAATGCCGCCAGAGACAGAGGCTATCAGTATCTGGTGATTGCGGACCATTCGGCAGGAAGGGGTATCGCACACGGCCTCAGCGTTGAGCGGCTGAGACAGCAGATAGCCGAGATAAGGGCATTAGATAAAAGACTGGATGATATACGCTTGTTCGCGGGGATAGAAATTGACATACGCGCTGACGGCACGCTTGACTACCCGGATGAGGTTCTACAGGAGATTGATGTCGTGGTGGCCGCGGTGCACTCCGCAATGGGACAGGACTCGGAGAAGATGACGGGGAGGATCATCCGTGCACTGGAGAATCCCGGTGTCCATATTCTGGCTCATCCTACGTGCAGGCTCATCGGGGTTCGCGAGCCTATAGATGTTGATATCGAAGAGATATTCCGGGCCGCGGTAAGGACAAACACGGCGCTGGAGATAAATGCAATGCCCGACAGGCTTGACCTCAAGGATATTCATGTTCTTCGGGCCAGGGAGCTGGGAGTGAAGCTGACGATTGGCACGGACGCTCACAGCGCGGACAGCCTGGGACTTATGCGCTTTGGCGTCGGGGTGGCACGGCGGGGCTGGTGTCAGCCGGAGCATATACTTAACACGAGGTCGGTGGAGGAGTTGGGGAAATTCCTTAGGCAGACTCATAGGGAAGGTGTACGGAATTAAAACATGAATACAGGCATGGACGATAATCAGTACCGGGAAACAAGGCAGGCGTATGCTCGGGCGGAGAGGTTGGTAGCGGAAAAAATCGGATTTCTCCGCCATTTGATGATATACATAATGGTGAATGTCCTGCTGATAATTATTAATATGGTAACCTCCAGCGATTTCTTATGGTTCTTATTTCCCCTCGGAGGCTGGGGGATCCTGCTGCTTGTCCATTTCATCAGCGTATTTATTTTTAGAGGGGAAAGATTTGAGCGATGGCGCCGAAGTGAGATCGAGAGGGAGATGACCAAACTTCGAAGAGAGGAGTAGCCCCCACCGCTTAGGGGTTAGAGGATGCAGGGGGAAGATTATAATTTCAAAGGTGTGAACTCGTTCGAAGGAAACGAGGCAATACTGCATCTTAAGCAGGCTGTTGCCCTGGGTAAGCCCTGGCACATAGCGCTGCTTGAAGCTATAGCGCTGTGGACCCTGCCTGAGGAAGACCATAACGGACACCGCTATTGCTATCTGCTTGATGGTGAAGCCTTCGATTGGCTGCTTCTTGCGGAACGTCTTTGCGGGGAAATAGCGGACGCTGTTCCTGAACAGGAGATGGTTGAGCTGCTTTTCATGGGAAGGCTGCCGGAAGAGCTCTCGGATGAGGAGTTCAAGAAGCTTATCGGCAGTGCCAAGTATCATGCTTATCTCAATTATCTATATGGTGTCACTGTAGAGAAGTTTGTGCTGATGGCGATAGAGGAAGAGATTTGCAAAGAGCGACAGTCGCACGTTTTCTCGGGCAGGGACGGGGGCATGGATGACGTCTATCAACGGGTCTACGGTGACAGTCAGCAATCCCTTCTCCATCGCTTCAGGGATGAGAAGTGCCATTCTCAGGGAGGGGAAATTGACCTCGGTGAGCTGCGGGAGTTCACATACTGGCTGTTCAAGTACCGGTTAAGAACTTGTGATAAGGCGCGTGTAGCCAGTGATACCAGGAAGGGAGTTGACTATCTCAAGCGCTATAGTTTAACGATGGGGCTTGCTATCCCTCAGAGGAATGCTTCCCGCTCTATCGAGCCGGATATCTAGGCAATGGGTGCCCGGGCTGAAAAACGTGTTGTAACACCGGGCGCACTCCGCTATAATAACCCCCACGCCGGAGTTAGCAGGCCGTTCGGCAGACTGAAGAGACTTACCCGGTAGTCCGGCGTGGTGAGTGAAGGTAACATGCTGCTGGCAGTGGACATAGGCAACACAAATATAGTTGCCGGCATATTCGATGGTGAGAATCTGAAAGCCACCTGGAGGCTGGGAACTGATGTTCACAAGCTTGAGGACGAATACGCAGCTATGTTTTTTGACCTGTTGTCGATGAAGAATCTGGCTTTTACCGATGTCGATAATGCTATTATTGCAAGTTCGGTCCCACCGCTGGTGACGGTTTTCGAGGAGCTTTGCCGGCGTTATTTCAACGTCACACCGATGATAGTGGGCCCGGGTATAAAGACCGGTGTCCGTATCTCTCTGGAGAATCCGCGTGAGGTCGGGGCTGACCGGATAGTAAATACGGCGGCGGCGCACAGGCTATATAGCGGCCCTTTGATAGTTATAGACTTTGGCACAGCCACCACACTGGATGCGGTTTCGGACGAGGGGGACTATCTTGGCGGGGCAATAGCCCCCGGAATAGTGATTTCCAGTGAGGCCCTTTTCGAACACGCGGCCAAGCTGCCGCGTGTGGAGCTGGTCCGGCCTCAGAAGGCTATAGGTAAGAACAGCGTATCCGCGATGCAGTCGGGCATTATCTTCGGCTACGTGGGGTTGATAGAGGGAATTGTCGCCCGAATGCAGAAGGAGCTGGGCGGCGAAGCGAAGGTGATAGCAACCGGAGGACTTGCTGATATAATTGCCGGCGAGACCGGAGTAGTGGACGCCGTAGAGCCGGATTTGACTCTCGTGGGGTTGAAGCTGATAAACGAGCTGAACTGCGGACGGTAGAAACATTAACGGGGGCAGCGTGTTTGAAGGAAAGAACGTAGTTTTAGGAGTAACCGGCAGCATTGCTGCTTACAAGGCCGTCGATATCGCCAGCAAGCTGACTCAAAAGGGGCTGTCTGTTGACGTGGTGATGACCGGGGCGGCTCTGGAATTCGTGACAGCCTTGTCCTTCCGCAGCGTCACACACAGGCCTGTGGTAACGGACATGTGGGAGCCGTCCTCCGAGTTCAGTGTGGAGCATGTTGCTCTTGCGGAGCGCGCCGATGTACTGGTTATAGCGCCCGCTACAGCCAATACCATTGCGAAGCTGGCGGCGGGAATCGCCGACGAGATGCTGACCTGCACCGTGCTTGCGACCAGGTCGCCGGTAATACTGGCCCCCGCGATGGATGCGGGGATGTTCAATAACGCTGTTACGCAGGAAAATCTGGCGAAGCTGCGCTCACGCGGTTTCACTATCGTAGGGCCGGACTATGGCAGGCTGGCTTCGGGGCTGGTTGGATTGGGACGGTTGGCGGACACCGACGAGATACTGGCCGCGGTATTTCAGGTACTGGGCAGGAAGGGCGACCTTGTGGAAAAACAGGTCGTTGTAAGCGCCGGAGGCACACGTGAGCCCGTAGACCCGGTGCGCTACATTGGCAATCGCTCCTCGGGGAAGATGGGATATGCGGTGGCCGTGGCGGCGCGGGACAGGGGTGCGGTAGTTACCCTGGTGAGCAGCGTTACCGAGCTGCCGCCGCCGTCCGGGGTTGAGATGATGCCGGTGGAGACCGCAAGCGAGATGCGGGACGCCGTGCTCAAGGCGTCGGCCGCGGCCGACGTGCTGATAATGGCTGCCGCGGTGGCCGATTATAAGTCGGTTCAGGTGGCCGAGGGCAAGATAAAGAGGGAATCGGAGACCCTGACCCTGGAGCTGGTGAAGACGGCGGACATTCTGAGCGAGGTTACGGGCGATATCGTTAAGGTCGGCTTCGCCGCCGAGAGCGGCGAACTGGTGGATAGAGCGACTGAGAAGCTCAGGAAGAAGCAGCTTGACCTTATTGTGGCCAATGATATCACCGCAGAGGACAGCGGTTTCGGCACGGATACCAACCGGGTGACACTGATAGACCGCCGGGGGAAGGTCGAGGAGCTTCCCCTGATGGATAAATACGAGGTCGCCCATCACATTCTGGATAGAGTGGCGGCGCTGCTCTCTTCGCCGGAAGATTGACGGCGTAGAAGCGGGCTGATAAGATATTTTTGTGGCAGCGTAGCTCAGAGGCCAGAGCGGGGGACTCATAAGCCCTTGGTCACAGGTTCGAATCCTGTCGCTGCCACCAATAGCTTCAGGCAATCCTCAACTGACCAGTGGATTCGATAAAAAATAAGATGATAGTTGGTAGTAATTGGGGAGAGCGGTGACGTTCCTCCTTTGTTTTTAACAAGTGTTCTTCTATTGATTTCTTATTTCATCGACGAGTGTATTAAGCCTCGCTTGGCGTTTCCGTTCAGTATTGAGTTCGCATTGCCAAAGAGTTATCACTTTCCATCCGTTCCGTTGAAGCAAGTTACTGTTTCGCTTGTCTCGTTCAATATTGTCCTTTATCTTCTTTTCCCAAAAGTCTCTTCGTGATTCCGGCAGTTTGGAAGCCTTACATTCTTCGTGTCCATGCCAGAAACACCCGTGAAGAAAAATAATGGTTTTATATTTGGGTAGTAAGATGTCTGGTTTCCCAGGCAACGACTTCACATTTTTCCTGAAACGTAATCCTTGCGAAAATAAACTTCTCCTAACCAAGATCTCCATTTTACTATCTTTACCGGAGATCTTTGACATTATTTGGCTTCTCTTCTGCTTGTTATATTTATCTGTCATGGTCAGGTTTCTCTGGTCTTTGCGTCAATAATACTATCGTATTTGTCGATGAATTCCTGATGATACTGCTGTGCCCTCATAAGCAGATCGTGATACGTTTTCACATAGACTTTTCCTCGGAGAGATTCTTCTATACTTGCTACTCTACGCTCATAATTTCGCTCACCGCATATTACATAGGCAACGACAGTTTTTTCTTCTTAGGGTTCGTTACCCTGTTTGCTCTCAACAAAGGTTCTATAATCATCTGCTTGGAGAAGATCTTTTAATCTTATTTTATGCTGTGGTCTTTTGAGTTCAAGCACAAATCTGCTATTTGCCAGGCTTGTGCACAGAAAATCGATTCTTCTGTTAGACTCCAGTTCTTCTTCATCATCTGGAAATGCTTCCCGCAGAAGCGTCGAATAGTATATTTCATCTTTGAATTCCATTATTCTCGGATTGCGTATTTCGGTGAAATCGGACACCGGTTTCGCTCCAAACCGGCCATCTTC
>CAYVQT010000012.1:0-60835 GCA_964453665.1 uncultured Dehalococcoidia bacterium
CTACAGAAAGGGTACATCCCAAATTCATTTTCAGCAATTTATAGTACATGACCCTGGCATTTTACTAATGACAACAGGGTATTCGTATTGGGTTACCACCAATTTAGACTAAAGTCGTCATATAAAGCATAAATGACAACTAAAGTACTATGATATTGGAGCTGACTTTAGTTGGAAACCTGTGGCGCAATCTTGACAAAGAGAGTGCTAACTGGCATACTGAAGTTTAGTAGGCTTTTCTTGTTTGTTGGCTTTCAAGGTTAAGAGGGATAGTGAAACCGCTGCAAGCGTTATTTTTTGTCCGTGGTCAAAGGACAAGTGATATCCACGAATATTCCCCTAGCTTATTTCACCTCGGCGGCACATTTCTAGAACCACAGAGCTCGGTCCCGGATGCGTTGCCTGGCAAAGCCAGGGGGTGCTGTTATGTTAACTTCAGCGGTAACCCGATGATAAATCCCACTCATTATTACAGTAGGCTCAGAGCGGATATGGCTTCAGGTTTGTCTGCTCTTGCGTAGAATTTCACAAATAGGGCTCTTCAGATAGGGCTTATTAAAAGTCAGGCAAAGAAAGGAGCGGCCTGATGGGAACGGTTTTCGATCGCCTTCGTGAGTTAAGAGATAGGGAAGAAAAGGAAAAAGCAGCAGGTGGCCCTAAACAGATTGAGAAACAGCATCAAGCTGGAAAGCTGACTGCACGGGAAAGGCTTCAACTCCTTTTTGACCCCGGAAGCTTCTGCGAAACCGATATGTTTATACGACATCGCTGCAGCGACTTCGATATGTCAAAAACCTTCATAGCTGCCGAAGGGGTGGTCACTGGCTATGGCACTGTAAATGGTCGGACAGTTTGTGCCTTCTCGCAGGATTTCACCGCAAGGGGAGGTAGTCTGGGTGAAATGCATGCGAAGAAAATATGGAAGGTAATGGACCTAGCAGTGCGCATGGGGGTTCCTTTTATAGGCCTCAATGACTCCGGTGGCGCTCGCATTCAGGAAGGTGTTGATGCCCTTTCCGGATACGGGGGTATATTCTTCCGCAACTCGTGTGCTTCAGGTGTTATTCCTCAGATATCAGCGATTATGGGGCCTACCGCCGGCGGGGCGGTTTATTCCCCTGCCATGACCGATTGGGTTTTCATGGTTGATAAGACCAGCTATATGTTCATAACGGGCCCGGATGTTATAAAGACAGTATCCGGAGAAGAGATTGATTTCGAGAACCTGGGTGGGGCCACAGTGCATAATACTAAGAGTGGAGTAGCCCATTTTATCTGCGAGACCGATGCTCAGGCAATAGAGAGGATCAAGGAACTCCTTACCTATTTGCCTTCAAACAACATGGAAGACCCTCCAATCGTCGATGTTAATGATGACCCAAACCGTGCCGATAGTGCTCTTGATTCTATAGTGCCCGACAGTGAACGGCAGAGCTTTGACATGAAAGACGTCATCCGCTCAATAGTTGATAATGGCATAATATTGGAACCGCATTCGCTCTTTGCTGAAAATATAATCGTTTGTTTCGCTCGTATAAATGGGAGGACTGTGGGCATAATAGCTAACCAACCACTGTTTATTGCAGGCAGTCTGGACGTAAATGCCTCCGATAAGGCCACCCGTTTCATAAGGTTTTGCGATTCTTTCAATATACCATTGCTAACCCTTGTCGATGTGCCTGGCTATCTTCCGGGCACCGATCAGGAATGGTCAGGAATCATCAGGCACGGCGCCAAACTTCTATGGTGTTATTCCGAGGCTACGGTTCCCAAGATAACCATGATCGTACGTAAGGCTTACGGCGGTGCTTATTTGGCCATGTGTGCCAAAGAGCTTGGTGCCGATATGGTATTCGCCTGGCCTACTGCCGAGATTGCAGTCATGGGTGCCGAGGGAGCTGCAAAGATCATACATCGCCGTGAGATCTCCGAAGCCGATGACCCCAAGGCTAAGCAGCAGGAGAAGATTAACGAATATCGCGGTCTCTTCTACACCCCATATATTGCTGCATCGCGAGGATTGGTGGATGAAGTTATCATGCCCAGTGAATCCCGTCCCAAGATAGTTGCTGCTCTGGAGTTCCTGTCCACTAAACGGGAGACCAGGCCGCCAAAGAAACATGGCAATATACCAATGTAAAACGGTGCAAAGTTATGAACATGACGAACAGCGCGCGCAAGGATAGACAAAAGGTTATCGCAGCTATTACTGCCGGTATATCTGCATGCATCGAGGAAGAAGAGAGGGCGAAAGCAGCGGCAGCGACCAGACGCAGGCCAGCCATGGCTGTAAGCCTGTGGAGTGTATTTGGTCGTGAAGAGATAATGAGAATGAGAACTTTATGGCAGCGAAGGATAGCCTGATAATAAATAAACCAGAAACAAACTCTATGTAAATCTGAAGGAGGCCCGAGCCATGTCTGCAGAGAAAAGGAGTTCTGCTACTAAAACAAAGAAAGCTGAAACAGGCCAGAAGGCAAAAAACCCGGTCAGGATTTGCGACACGACCTTTCGAGATGCACACCAGTCGTCTTTTGCGACACGGTTGCGTACTGTAGATATGGAACCCATCGCACCCGAAATGAATAAAGTCGGGTTCCACTCAATGGAGGTCTGGGGTGGAGCAACATTCGATGTCTGCACGCGATTTCTAAACGAGGACCCGTGGGAAAGGGTGCGTATTCTCAAGAGATTGATGCCTGATACGCCGTTGCAGATGCTGCTCCGGGGGCAGAACCTGGTAGGATATCGCAACTACGCTGACGACGTGGTTAAAGCATTTGTACATCAGGCTGCGGAGGTCGGCATCGATATATTCCGTGTCTTCGACGCTTTAAACGATGAGCGCAACTTTCAAGCTTCCTTTGCAGCAATTAAAGAGACCGGTAAACACATCCAGGCCTGCTTGAGCTTCTCGCTCACCGAGAACAAACTGGGGGGGCCTGTATACACAATTGACTACTTTGTTAAAAAAGCCCTCATCTTTCAGGATATGGGTGCTGACAGCATTTGCATCAAAGACATGGCGGGATTGCTTTCACCATACGACGCTTATGACCTAATATCGGCCCTCAAGAATGTTCTTCGAGTACCTGTGGAGCTGCACAACCACTATACCAGTGGCATGGCATCAATGACTTGTATAAAGGCTATAGAGGCTGGTGTTGATATAATTGATACCGCCCTGGCGCCGTTCGCACTGCGTTCCTCACAGCCGGCCGTTGAGCCTATTGTAGCCACTCTCCAGGGGACGCCGAGGGATAGTGGCCTGGATTTGGGTCTTCTTCTTAAACTGGGGGAGTATTTCGAGTCCATAGCGCCAAGGTATCGCAGTCATGTCGACACAAGCAGGATGGCAATCATAGATACGGGTGTCTTAATGCATCAGGTCCCTGGTGGTATGACCACGAACCTGGTTGCGCAGCTTAAGGAGGCTGATGCTCTTGACAGACTTCATGAGGTACATGAAGAGCTCCCGCATACCCGTAAGGAGCTGGGCTATCCCCCACTGGTAACACCGACAAGCCAGATCGTAGGTATACAGGCTGTTCAGAATGTCCTTTTTGGCAGATACAAGATGATATCGGGGCAGG
Source organism: uncultured Dehalococcoidia bacterium (assembly GCA_964453665.1). Taxonomy (GTDB): domain Bacteria; phylum Chloroflexota; class Dehalococcoidia; order SZUA-161; family SZUA-161; genus DAOUTY01. The sequence continues at coordinate 3,594 of CAYVQT010000012.1, forward strand.
TGAAAGATTACGTGTATGGTATGTATGGCAGGTCTCCAGCCCCAATCGACCCCAAGGTACAAAAGCTCGTACTCAAAGGATACGAGAAGGGTGAAAAGCCGATCACTTGCCGTGCTGCTGACTTACTGGAGCCTGAGATGGAGAAAGCTAAGGAGGCTACGAAGGATATTGCCAAGGATATCGGGGACGTACTAATCTACGCTCTATACCCTCAGACCGGGATGAGGTACCTGCGATGGAAGTACGGTCTGGAGCCAGTACCTGATACTGTTAAGCCCAAAACACTCGAAGATATTAAGAGAGAGGACGAGTTGATAGAGAAAGCTAGAGCAGGCAAGCTTGTAGAGAAAGTAGAGAAAGAGGTTCCAGCCAAAGGGCCGGGCATTAGAACCTTTAACGTCTTTGTCGAAGATGAATTCTATAAAGTAGAAGTGGAACCAAGCGGAGCGGCTGCTATAACGGGGCCGATAGCGAGCCAGGCCCCTCAAGTAGCACAGCCTGCTCCGGCGGCACCAGTTGCGTCGCAGCCTGTAAAGGCAAGTAGCAAGGCGCCTGCGGCTGTTGGAGAGGGTGAAGTTGCCGTGGCCGTTCCCATGCCGGGGACAGTAATTCGTTACCAGGTGGATGTAGGGGACAAAGTAAAATCGGGAGACATCGTGGTTATGCTGGAAGCGATGAAAATGGAAAATGCCATCCCCGCTCCCGCTGACGGTGTGATCAAGACTGTCAACTTCGGCCCTGGTGCATCAGTAAAAAAAGGCGATGTGCTGGCCATAATAGCCAAGTAGCACTTATTTGACCGCAATACTACAATTCTAAAAGTAGCGGCTGTTGTTTGTAATAAGTTAAAGGAGGCGATATATCATGCGTAACAAGATTACCGTAGTCGGTGCTGGAAACGTCGGAGCAACATGCGCCCAAAGGCTGGCGGAGCGTGGCTACGCTGACATCGTCCTTGTTGACATCATTGAGGGTATGCCACAAGGTAAAGCACTGGATCTACTCGAAAGCGGTCCTGTTGTTGGCTTCGACTCCAATGTTATCGGCACTAATAGCTATGATGAGACAGCAGGCTCAGACATTGCAATCATCACATCGGGGGTACCCAGAAAGCCAGGCATGAGCCGAGACGATCTTGTGCTCACAAATATGAAAATAGTCAAAGGGGTAACTGAGGAGCTGGTAAAGGCCTCGCCGAACTGCATAATTATCGTGGTCGCCAATCCTCTGGATGCCATGGCACAGCTTGCGTTCAAGGTAAGCGGGTTCCCTAGAAATCGCGTTATAGGCATGTCGGGTATCCTTGATACCGCCAGATTCAGGACTTTTCTGGCCCAGGAGCTCGGTGTTTCAGTTAATGATGTTGCCGCTTATGTACTGGGTGGACATGGAGACACGATGATACCCTTAACCAGGATGGCTACAGTTGGCGGTGTACCGGTAACGCAGGTTTTACCGGAGGCGACTGTCTCTAAAATAGTGGAGCGCACTGTAAAGGGCGGCGGCGAGATAGTTGCATTGCTTAAAACCGGGAGTGCGTTCTATGCCCCGTCAGCAGGGGTTGCCCAGATGGTGGACGCAATAGTCCTGGATAAAAAGCAGATCCTGCCCTGTGCCGCCTATCTCGATGGTGAGTATGGAGTAAAAGGTGTCTTTGTGGGCGTTCCGGCGAAGCTGGGCAAGAATGGAATGGAGCAGATCATCGAGGTTAAGCTAACGGCTGAGGAGGAAGCGGCATTAAAGAAGTCGGCGGATGCAGTAAGAGAGCTTATCGATATCATGAAAATATAGCGAGTAAAGTTATGAAAGAAATCAAAGCGAAAGATGTTTCCAGCACTGTGGCTCGGCTATGCAAAGAGGCCAACTTTTTTCTTGGAGATGACGTGCTTGCGGCCCTGAAAAAAGCACGGGAAGAAGAGGAGTCTCCCGTGGCCAGTCAAATTCTGGACCAGATTCTTGAAAATGCTGCTATCGCAGCAAAAGAGGAGATGCCTCTATGCCAGGATTGCGGGCTTGCCATCGTCTTTGTAGAAATGGGACAGGAGGTTCATATTTCCGGTGGCGATCTCTACCAGGCTATAGACGAAGGTGTAAGGCAGGGCTATGACGAAGGATACTTACGCAAATCCGCAGTCAGACAGCCGTTTTCAGCCAGGGTCAATACCAAGGATAATACGCCTGCTATTATTCATACTGAGGTTGTCCCCGGTGATAAATTGAAAATCACTGTCGCTCCTAAGGGCGGTGGCAGCGAGAATATGAGCCGTTTCGTTGTACTGAAGCCTGCACAGGGGCGTCAGGGAGTGGTCGACTTTGTGGTGAGTGCTGTTGAAGAGGCGGGTAGCAATCCCTGTCCGCCGACAATTGTAGGCGTCGGTATAGGCGGTAGTGCTGAGAAGGCGATGATTTTAGCCAAGAGAGCGCTACTCCGCAAAGTTGGCGAGTCATCTCCAGACCCTGAGGTGGCTGAACTGGAGAAGGAGCTGCTGCAGCGAATTAACGCGACTGGTGTGGGATCCGGAGGGGTGGGGGGTAGGATTACCTCGCTGGCAGTCCATGTCGAAACCTTCCCGGCCCATATAGCCAGCCTGCCGGTAGCGGTTAATCTTCAGTGCCATAGTGCTCGTCACAAAGAAGCTGTGCTTTGAAACTTGGTGCCTCTATAGTTAACGATATATCGATTGGAGAATGGTTCTATGGAAGCCGTTCATGATGTAGTAATCCTGGGTTCCGGTCTGGCGGGTTTACGAGCGGCGGTAGAAGCGGCCCGTGTAAGTAAAGATGAGCTCGATGTAGCTATAGTGTCAAGAGTTCAGCTAATGCGTTCTCATTCTGTCTGTGCCGAAGGTGGTACTGCGGCAGTAATGAACCCTGAAGAGGGCGACAGCCTGGAACTTCATGCCTGGGATACAGTGAGAGGGAGCGATTTCCTGGCTGACCAGGACGTAGTTATGCGCTTCGTTGAGGAGTCTCCAAAGGAACTCCTCCAGCTTGACCACTGGGGTATTCCCTGGTCGAGGCGTCAAGATGGCCGAATAAATCAGAGGCCGTTTGGTGGGCATAGCTTCGACAGGGCTACCTTTGCGGAGGATAAGACCGGATTCTTCGAAATGCACACACTGTACGATAGACTCCAGAAATATGCCCGCGTTACCCGGTATGACGAGTGTTATGTTTCTTCAATCCTTGCGGAAAACGGGGTGTTTCAAGGTTTAACGGTCTGGAACCTCACTAACGGTGAGTTCTTCTTAATTAGAGGCAAAGCTTTGGTCATAGCAACTGGTGGGGCCTGCCGGATGTTTGGATTTACTACTTATTCTTATGGCTGCACGGGCGATGGTTCAGCGATGGCTTACAGGGCAGGAATACCACTTAAGGATATGGAGTTTGTACAATTTCATCCCACCGGGTTGATCCCATCTGGCATCTTGATAACTGAGGGGGCGAGAGGAGAGGGTGGATACCTTATAAACAACAAGGGCGAGCGGTTTATGGAGAAATACGCGCCCACCAAGATGGAAACTGCGCCCAGAGACATCGTCTCACGTTCGGAGATAACGGAAATTCTGGAGGGTAGGGGCTTCTCCAGGCCTGATGGATTGGACTATGTGCACCTCGATTTGCGGCACCTGGGAGCAGATAAAATAAACGAGCGATTACCTCTTATCAGAGAGGTGACTATTAAGTTCGCCTTCATCGAGCCAATAGAACAACCGATACCGTGTCGCCCGGCCGCACACTACTTTATGGGAGGAATACATACGGATATCTCAGGTGCGACGCAGGTGGAGGGTATATGGGCTGCAGGAGAAGCAGCCTGTGTATCTTTGCACGGCGCAAACCGGCTGGGTTCGAATTCTACAGCGGAGTGTCTTGTCTGGGGTAAGATTACCGGTGAGAAGGCAGCCGAATACGCTAAGGGACGTAAGTCTTTGGACCCCATCCCTGAGCAGAAAGTACGGGAGGAAGAAAACCGCTTGTTCGAGCAGGTTGGACATGGGGATGGAAGCGAAGACGTCTTTGCCATTCGAACAGAATTGCAGCGAACCATGGATAAAAACGTAGCTGTTTACCGCAATGGCTCGGATATGAAAATAGCCCTGGATAAGATCAGGGAAGTTAAAAAAAGACTCAAACATGTAAAGGTTGTTGATACCAGCCGTATATACAATACAAACCTTATTGCCGTACTCGAAATGAACAACCTGGTCGATCTTGCGGAGATCATAGTGCTCGGTGCATTAAATCGCACTGAATCCAGGGGGGCTCATTCGAGGACCGACTTTCCCAATCGTGACGATGTGAACTGGGGGAAACACACGTTGGCTTACTGTACCCCGGGCGAGGAGCCCCGTTTGGAATATATCCCGGCAAATATCACTATGTGGCAGCCGGTAGAGAGGAAATACTGATGGAGACCGAGGTCGCAAGCAGCGAAAAGCCCCACTTGCCTAACCGTCTGGGCATCAAAGGCTGGGTGTGGGCAGGACATTACACTCTGGAGAGATACCTCTATACACTGCACAGATTGACCGGGCTTGGCTTGCTATTGTATGTAATTTTGCATCTGGGAGCCAATGGATTTCGTTTAGGAGGTGAAGAAAGCTGGACTAGCGCCATAGACTTTCTTACTAATCCTTTCGGCAGATTGGTTGAATATCTGGTGATGGCGGCCTTTGCTTTCCATGCTTTGAATGGAGGGCGGCTTATATTGCAGCACCTGGGATTCACCCTGGGGAAGCCCAAACCCCCCATATATCCCTACGTTGATTCCATGCGGCGCAGACGTCCGTTGACATGGGTTATGCTGGCCGTGATAGTCGCTCTTGCAATATATGTTCTGGTCGATTTTGTAACGTAGGAGCCTGGTATGAAAGAGACACGTCTAAAGATTTTACAGTATTTAACCGGTATTGGGATTTTCTTCTTCGTGGGCACGCATTTAATCGTGTCACATCTTGGCAGTGGCGAGCCTACTACGTGGGAATCGGTTTCTCAGAGAGCGACAAGCGCCGGTTGGCTAACACTTTATCTGTTCATTCTAATCTTTGGCCTTTACCACGGACTCCACGGATTGAGGACGATCATACTTGAATTCTCAATACCGGACTCAGCAGTAAAGGTATTGGACTGGTCTTTGCTTGCCATCGGAATAGCTATTTTTGGATATGCGGCGTATATTCCCATAAGTGCTTTTTAAATAGATATGGACAGCGGGTGCTAAGGAGCAAAATATGGAACAGTTAAACGTAAAGGTTCAGAGGTATACCCCGGGTCAAGATGAGGCACCTCGTATGGAAGAATTTACCATTCCCTTCACCCAGGGTATGACAGTTCTGGATAGCCTGATCTATATAAAAGAGAACATAGACAACACACTCACTTTCCGTAGATCGTGTCGTATGGGCATTTGCGGTTCTTGTGGTATGCTCGTCAATGATTTCCCCATGCTCGCCTGTCATACGCCTGTCGAGGAGTTGCAGACGGATAGTATCGACGTCAGGTCACTGCCTAACTTCCCGATAATCAGGGACCTTGTGGCCAGCCTGGATCCTCTCTTCGAAAAGCACAAGTCAATAAACCCATACATAATGGGTTCAGATATAAAAGAGGAAGAAGAACCAACGGCTGAATACTTGCAATCATGCGAAGAACTGGATGCGTATATGCAATTTGCATACTGCGTTAAGTGTGGTCTATGCATGGCAGCTTGTCCCACTGTGGCTACGGACGCTCTATTTCTGGGCCCTCAGCCGCTGGGGCAGGCATACAGATATTGCACGGACCTCAGGGATTCGGGAGCCAAGGAAAGATTCCACAAAGTGGATTCGCCTCATGGTATATGGCTTTGTCATCTCGCGGGGGCCTGCTCTGAGGCATGCCCCAAGGGTGTTGACCCTGCGCTTGCTATACAGCTCCTTAAGCGGGCCATGGTTTTCGATACCTTGAGGTTTGCTAAGAAGAGACATCCAGCTTCTTTAGTTCAGCCTCCAGTTGAGAAAAAGCCGAGAATAGAAGTGCCAGAGTTTACTGTAAAATAGCTGTCTATTGAGAAGTATAGAAGAAGTCATTTTGATCTGGAGGGTGTAATGAAGAAGATAACTTCACCAATAAGCGATGATGTTATAGAGAATCTCAGGGCTGGAGACCAGGTCCTTATCAGCGGTGTTATATACGTGGGCAGGGATGCCGCACACAAGCGTTTGGTTGAAGCTCTCGATAGAGGAGATAAGCTGCCCTTTGATATCAAAGGGCAGACTGTTTACTATATGGGCCCCTCGCCGACGAAACCGGGACACGTAATCGGCTCTGCCGGGCCAACGACTAGTGGCAGGATGGATGCCTATACGCCGCGTCTGCTATCAGTTGGACTTAAAGCGATGATTGGCAAAGGTTTGCGGTCGGACGCAGTAAAAGAAGCGATAAAGGAATTCAAAGCTGTCTATTTCGCTACAGTAGGCGGAGCAGCGGCGCTTATAGCAAAGAGCGTCACCAAGTCAGAGATCATTGCTTACGAAGAGCTTGGCCCCGAAGCCATCTTGCGGCTTGAGGTAAAGGATTTTCCTGCTGTAGTTATAAACGACATGTATGGCGGCGACCTGTATCAGGAAGGCAAAGTAAAATACGAGATTCAGCTAAATACGGTTAGCTAATGAGTTTAGCCAAAGAGGCCGAGAGCATGGTTGATCTGGATTGGAACGACGATGATGTTGTACCTCCAAAAGTGACTCCAGACCTCGCATTCCTGTTTGACAGGATGATCGAGGCTACTATAGATAAAATTAATTCTACGAACGGTGACAGAATACTTGATATCGGATGTGGCCGGGCTGTCGATGCCATACAAATAGCTAAAAAAGGAGGGAAACCTGTTGGCCTGGAACCATCAAAGACAATGCTTGGTCACAGCAAAAAGTGCGTAGCGGATAATGGCGGTTGCGTCGACTTGGTCCAGGGAATAGCAGAGTACCTGCCTTTCAGGTCGGGTGGTTTTGATTGGGTTATGTGCAAGGGTGCACTGGACCACTTTCCTGACCCGTACAAGACCATGCAGGAGATATCCCGCGTCCTAAAATCGGATGGCAAAGCAGTTATCTCTATTGCCAATTTCGAGAGCCTGGGCCATAGGCTGGGGAGAAGGGTACACTACCTGACCAGGTTTATCCCACGGAAGGACCCGGATAAGAGACAGGCATGGGAAACTCCCCCTGATCATACCTACAGATTCGACTACCATCTAATTAAACAAGTAGTAAGCTCCCATCTGGATATCGAGGAAGTTTCGGGCATTTGCCTGCTGTGGGGAGCCCCAATGTGGGACAGAATTACCTCTGCTATGCCCAGAGGCATGTCCTTCTTTGTTATGGGTGCCCTTGATAAAGTGGCTCGCCGGTTCCCCAGTGTAAGCGATGTCGTGTTAGTCAAGTGCTGCCGGAAACCTGCGCAATCCTAAAGAATAAAGCATGAAGACTTTACTGATAAATCCCCCATATCCTTTCCTGGAATTCCCGATCGTCCCAATGGGTCTGCTATATCTAGCTGCTGTGCTGGAGCAGAATGAGTACGAAGTGGATGTTTTGGATCTTCTGGTATCCAGATATACAAAGGATAAGATAAGGAGCAAACTGGAACAATATGAGCCCGATATCGTCGGCGTAACTTGCGTGACGATGAACTATCCTACTGCGTCAGACATTCTCAAATACTGCAAGTCTGTGAATCCGGATATTATCACGGTCATAGGTGGTCCGCATGTCACCTTTGCTCCGGTGGAGACACTCAACGAAGCACCCTGGATAGACATTGTGGTGATGGGAGAGGGTGAATACACCTTAGTGGACATCGTAAGCGGCAAGAATCTCAATTATGTAGATGGAATAGCTTTCAGGTCGGACGGCGTGAAAGTTACGGCTCAGCGCTCTTTGATAGAAAACCTTGATGCGTTGCCGTTGCCGGCAAGACATCTATTTCCTACTTCACGTTACCATGCGCTTGCATCTCACTGTAGTCTTATCACAGGCAGGGGTTGTCCTTTTAACTGCATCTTTTGCGTGGGTTCTAAGATGGGCGGTAGGAGAGCCAGATTTCGAGACCCAAAGCTGGTAGTTGATGAGATTGAGCATGGTCTGTCTCTGGGATTTGATCAAGTGAACTTGGAAGATGACCTGTTTACGCTTAACCATAAGCATCTTCATGCTATCTGTGACGAGATTATAGCAAGAGAGCTGAAGTTTAAGTGGAGCGTTTTCGCCCGAGTTGATACTGTGAATCCGGTAGTGCTCGAAAAGTTGAAACAGGCAGGATGCGATTGGCTCTGCTACGGGATAGAAAGTGGGAACCAGCAGATTTTAGACATAGTAAAGAAGAAGATCACGTTAGACAAGATTAGAGAAAGTGTGAAAATGGCAAAGGACGCCGGAGTCAATGTCTTAGCCTCTTTTATTCTGGGTCTGCCTGGTGAGACTAAGGAAACACTGCTTCAAACAATGGAATTTGCCCGGGAACTGGACACCTATTATGGATTCCATGTTCTGGCTCCTTTCCCTGGAACTGAAGTGCGCGAGAAGGCCGATGAATACGGTCTTGAGATACTGACAAATGATTGGGCGAAATATGACGCCAACAGGCCGGTCAGCCGTACAGAGGGAGCCAGTCCGGAGGATATTACCGCAGCGCTGCATAAATACTATAAAGGGCTGAGGATTGTCCCTGACGGACCTGAAAAAAGCGAGGTGGACCGGGTTGAGCTGGCAAAGTCACAGCGGCGAAGCCCTCTGGCATGGTCCTTGGTCAGCGGAGATGTAATTGAAAGCCTTGGTGGAATTATACAAACAGATGGGCCGGTTGAAGATCTGGCAGACAGGATAACCAAGCTCATTCCGTATCCACCACAGCAGATCCACGAAAACATAACGAGTTGGGTTGACAAAGGACTTCTAAAATATGACATGAAGGACGGGCAATTGGTCTGGAGGTGGGCTTAGTCTAAGACTCTAAATCAGACTCTGGGGATTTACGTAGATAAACAACAACACTCTTGGGGAAAAGGTGGTCGAAGAAACCTTCAAGATGATTCCAGAAGCCTGACTTGCTGTCTATCTGCCAGGCCAGGAATTTGTGGTAAATCGCCGGAATAAGTGCATTCTCCTTCCTTACTCCAAAAATACAGCGCAGCAGCCAGTAGATTGAATGAAACGCATGTTTGTGTCGGACTGCATATACAGTCAGGTTATTGCTCATCAGCATGTCAATTAGATTACGTTCCTTGTATATTCTTATATGTCCACCGGGATTGGTGTGGTAAGCCTCCGATAATTTCCAGTAGATAGTCTCAGGAAGATAAGCCGGCACACTAACAGCGAGTTCACCGTCGTCTTTCAACACCCTGAATAACTCTCGAACCGCTTGATTGTCATCCAGCACGTGTTCCAGCACTTCTGAACAGACGATCTTATCAAATGATTTATCGCCGAAAGGCAATGTCATAGCGTTTCCAAGTAGTACGCTCCATTTCCCTTTGGTCTCATTGTCGGAGTCCATCATGCCCAGCATGTACTTTGCCTTTTGCAGAGACTCAAGGTCATAGTCCACCGCATATACCGAACAATGATCCAACTTGCAAACGTACCATGTATGTCTTCCGGGGCCGCATCCCAGATCCAGTACCCGTTCCCCACCTCTTACCGGCATGAGGCCGAAATCTACAGTTAGCAACTAAACGACCTCTTCATAGACCTTTAGCGTCTTCCTGGCCGCAACTTCCCAGCTAAAGGACTCCTCGATTCTTTTTCTGGCTGCTTTCCCCATTCTTTGTCTTAGTGACTCATCTCCAAAGAGGCGTTTTATCGCCTCTGACAGCGCAACAGGGTCTTCTGGCGGCACAAGTATTCCTGCGCCATCACTTCCCACTATCTCTGGAAGCGCTCCTGCCCTGGTAGCTATAACGGGGGTGCCACAAGACATTGCTTCTGCGCAGGGGAGTCCAAACCCCTCATAGACTGAGGCAGTGACCGCAATCTCTGAAACTGAATAGCGTTTTACTAACTCATCAACGCTTAGCCGACCAGTAAAGGTGACTCTATCCCCCAGTCCGTGTTCGGCTACCAGCTTGGGAGCATACTTAGTATAGTCTCCATGCCTGTCAACGATACTGAGTTTCACATCAACGTTTTCTTGCAGCAATTTTATTGCTTTCAGTAAAAAGACAACGCCTTTCTTCCTATCCTCGGTGTTGCCTACCATGACAATGCTATTGGGTTCCTTAGGGGTATGGTTAGAATTTTTAAAAACATTAATATCAATGCCATTAGGCACTACCCTTACTTTATATTCGGGCAATTTTAACACTCGCATCGTATCCTTAGCGGAGATTTGTGACACCGTGATTACCCTGTCCATCCTTTTCGCCACGAAATGCTGCATAATAAGGAATGAATAAAACATTGTGCGCCTGAACTTGCTCCATAGCCTTTTTGCTTGAGCGAGGTCCGCTTTCATGTCTATGAATATCGGATGGTGTATGGTGGCAACGACAGGTATACCCAATCCTCTGGCCATAAGCATACCGTAACCCAAAGTCTGGTTATCGTGAATAACGTCGAATCGTTCCTGTGAGACAAGGCTGCGCAGTCTCATATATGCTCTCATACTGAACGTGCATATCTCGGGGAACATACCGAGATGTGTGGCCACCACCTCATAGAAATTAAGAGGCTGGAATAGTTGAAGCGGGTTTTTAAGCGAGGACAGACCATCTGTTTCGTATAAATTAAGACCATCGATCTTATGCAACCTTACCCCATCTGGAACTGATGGGTAAGGAGGCCCTGACATCACGTGAACTTCGTGCCCAAGGGTATTGAGGGCTTTAGCCAGATAATAGACGTAAATGCCCTGGCCGCCGCAGTACATGTTACCCCTGTAGGTTAGCAAGCATATCTTCATCGTTTTCTCTCGATATCTAGGGCAAGTTTGAAACAGTCAATTCTCAAAACCGTCGACTATCAAATTTCCAGGACAACTGTATAATCGCGAGGTTTTGTATACGTATTAACCTCTGATTGACTAACCCCCTTATTTAGCGGCGTTGTTTTTTTTACAGCTTCCTTTGACAGTATGAGGTATTTAGCGGTAAAATGGCTTTGATTTTGCGGGAGTAGCTCAGTGGAAGAGCCCCTGCCTTCCAAGCAGGTTGTCACGGGTTCGAGTCCCGTCTCCCGCTCCACCTATGTGGGGACCCCCCTCCTGCAGTCAGCACTTGAATCCCGAAAAGCTTTTGGATGCTATCTCTTCTGCTAATCTACCGAGCAGAACAACTAACTACATCCTCTAGCTTTAGTCGAACCGTTCTCAGGAAATCAGTCCAATCTTTTGAGCTACTAACTCCCTTTGAAAATCGGTATCACCAAATGCAACATCAGCAGCTTTAGCTCTCCTGTAATAGAGCCCAGCGTCATGTTCCCTGCTTGTACCAATGCCGCCGTGCAGGGAGACTGTTCTCTCTGTAACCCATTTGTAGTACTCATTAACGTAGGCTTTGGCCATGGCAACCTCCATGGCGCAGGGCTGCCCTACGGATTCCATCCATGCTGCTTGATATACGAGGTACTTGCTGGTTTGTGTAACGATCCACATGTCCGCCATAATATGCTGAAGCGCCTGAAATGCGCCAATAGGCCTATCATATTGTACTCTATCTTTGCAATATGCAACTGTCATATCAACTGATGCCTGCATACCACCAACGGACTCGGCGCATTTGGCGATAGCTCCTTTTTGCATAACCTTCTGAACAACTGGCCATCCTTTGTTTCTCTCCCCCAACATATTCTCTGTGGGGATAGACACATTTTCAAAGCGCACCTCACACAGCTTGTCAAAGGCTATCGTTGGCATGACTTCGACACTAATACCTTTTGCCTTGGCATCAACGATAAAAAGACTGATACCATCTTCGTCCGCAGAACCGTCTTTTGTCCTCGTAGCGCATATTAAATAATCGGCAACATTAGCCATCTCCACGAAGACCTTTGTCCCATTGAGCACAAAGTTGTCACCCTGTGCCGTTGCCTTAAGATTCACTCCGGAAGCTTCATAATATGCGCCACCCGGTTCGAGTAAGGCCGTCGTTAAGATTAACTCTCCATTCGCAATCTTTGGCAGGAACTCCTTCTTCTGTTCCTCTGTTCCGGCTTCTAAAATAGCAAACGCCCCCCCGATTACAGTGCAACTGAAAGGGCCTGGCAGCACATTCTTACCCATCTCTTCCAGGAGTACGGTCAAATCCTGAAACGTCATCCCCATTCCCTCATATTCCTCTGGAATAGCCAGTCCCATCCACCCCAAACCGGCCATCTTCCTCCAGATTTCCGGGGAATATCCCTTTTCATCTTCTTCGAGTTCCCTTGACTTGGTCTTGGGACACTCTGCGATGAGGAAGTCGCTCGCCGATTTCCTCAGCATTTCTTGTTCTTCGTTGAAAGTGATATCCATTGCAGTGCTCCTTTTGGTCGAAATCGAACTATTTCATTCTAGGTAATCCCAGGCCATACCAACCAATGATGTTCCTTTGGATCTCGTTTGTACCCATAGCAACGTTCAATATGAAGGATTGCTGATACCATTTCTCAAAGAATCCCTCGAAAACCGACCATTTAGAATGCTTGATTTGCCCATAGGGTCCCAGTATCTCGGTACCGAGTTGAGCCATACGCGCCTGCAGCTCGCCAGAGAACACTTTCACCGCCGAGGCGTCAAAGGCAGCCATTTCATTTTTGCTCTGTGCATCCGCAATTTTATAGGCGAGGGCGTGAGCCGACCACAGATCGCAGGCTACATGGGCTAGCCTGTTGCGGATAAGCGGATTCTTTGCCAGAGGTTCGCCTTTGACCTTCGTCTCATTACAATAATTTACCAGCTCCTCTAGCTGTCGGTGCATTCCCATTATAGCCCCGAGATTGGACCTTTCAAAGCTCGCCAGTGTTTGAGTAACTCCCCAGCCCTGATTCTCTTCACCCACGACGTTCTTTACGGGAACCCTTACGTCATCAAGAAATACTTCGTTATACAGATGGCCTCCATCCATGTATAGAATAGGGTTTACGACGATGCCAGGGGTTTTCATATCGAACAACAGGAAAGTTATGCCCTTTTGCTTACGGTCGGCATGAGGGTCAGTTCTCACCAGCGCAAATGCCCAATGGGCTCGATGAGCGCCCGTACTCCATATCTTTTGACCGTTTATCACATAGTCGTCGCCCTGTCTGACCGCGGAAGTAGACAGAGCCGCCAGGTCTGATCCCGCATTAGGCTCGCTCCATAGCTCGCACCACATTCTTTCACCTGACGCTATTGAAGGCAGATACTCTCTCTTGATATCATCGCTTGCTGCGGCATGAAGCGTAGGGGCAAGCATGTCAACGCCAAAGATATCGACTCCTGGCACGTCGTAATACCCAGTGGCCTCAGACAGAAAGACCTTGTCCATAATGGTCCCCTGCCCCCCGTACTCTTCAGGCCATCCTAGAGATAGCCAGCCTTTCTTGGCGAACACTTTGGCACAATCAAGATGATAGGCCCAGCCTTCATCGGTATCGTAACATCCTTCTAAGCCGGTGAAGCCTACTGGCCTTTTCTTTGCCAGGCCTTCACAAACATTGAAAAATGCTTTCCTCAGATTAACCTGCTCATCAGTTAACTTGAAATCCATTTTCGGACCTCCTTGCACCCAGATTGATGCAATATCTATGTTATGTAAACCTTTTACCTGGGTAAACGCTTAACTATCAATTCTCGCTGAATCTCGGATGTTCCTTCGAGTAGCTCGTACATCTTGGCGTCTCTGAACAGGCGCTCGATCTTGTACTCCTTGCTTATTCCGTAGGCACCGTGCACCTGCATGCCCCATCTACAAACATCGACCGCTGTAGAAGTTACGAACAGCTTCGTAATAGCCATATCCTTGATGGTATCGAGCCCCTGGTCTTTCAAGAAAGCAGCTCGATAGGTGAGCCATCGCGATGCCTCTAGACCCGCTGCCATCTCAGCGAGCAGCCAGTGAATTGCCTGCAATTCAAAGATTGGCTCATCGAAGTGCATTCTGGTCATGGCATACTTAATGGCTTCTTCAAGTGCTGCCTGCATCAGCCCAACGCACTGTGAACTGAGACAAAGCTTGCCTATTGTCATCGCATCTTTGAGTGCGTCGAACTTACCGCCTTTGCCTCCTAGAAGGTGGTCTTTTGGTACGCGCACATCGTCCAGAATAACGTCAGAGAGGTCGGTACCTCTCAAACCCAGCTTGTCCATCTTCTCCGAGGTGGAGAATCCCGGCCTGTCTGTTTCCACGAAAAACAGGCTGATATCACCTTCCAGCTTGGCGAAAACGCACATTACGTCTGCCCAGGGGGCGTTGGTAATAAACCTTTTCGTTCCATTAAGAACATAACCGTCAGCCTCTTCAACAGCTACGGTCTTTATCATCTTCGGGTTTGAACCAGTATCTGGCTCTGTGAAGCCAAAGCATCCGACCTTCTTGGCCTCACAGATCGCGGGCATCCACTGCAGCTTTTGTTCTTCGGTGGCTAGTTTGTTGAATCTGTCAAGTACTACATGCTGCAACTGAAGGTGTATTGCCATAGAGGCTAACACTTTGGCCATTTCCTCCAACGCCAGTACGAGACTGGTGTGGTCGGCACCAGCCCCACCATATTTCGGATCGAATGGAATCCCGTAAAGATTCATCTCAGCCAGTTTTGGCCGTATCTCGTGGGGGAAATTGTTCTGTCCGTCCATTATTTCCACGAGGGGTGTTAGTTCCACCTCGGTGAACTTTCTGACCGACTTCTGGAACATTTCCTGCTGTTGTGTTAGGTTGAAATCCACTATTCCTATCCTCCTAATTATTTTGGATATTTACGCGCCTCAAGCATCTCTATAAACGTCTCTACCCTGGCTTTTACCTGGGCATCGTCAAAGATTCTTGGGTCCACCATGTCAGCCTCAAACGTCATGCTTGGAAGACCCAGTTCCTCTCGAAGAATTTGACCTGTCTCGGGCTGTTCGGCGGAGAAACATCTGCAGCACCTGTTAGAATGGAAAACAATGCCGTCTACATGATATTTCTCTATGCGCTGCTTGTATAGTTCAGACTTCCCTAATGACGCAGAACGCATGAAGAAACTCAGATATCTCTCAGCCAGACTTCCAAACGGGTCAGATGCGTCCACACGACCGCTGAATGCATTGCCGTACAGGTCGGTAACAAACGCAGCGCCGAATTCCGCAAAGTAGTTTAGCAGGCGCATGTTATGGTACACGGGGAAAAGGTCCCAGATGAGCCGGAACTTCTCGTTGGGAATTGCACCCACGCCATTGTCCAACCGTTCCTTAACTTCATCACGCAGCTGTTCGTAGAACTCTACGGCCTCTCTGGTTCCTCTCAGTGTTACCAGAGCGAATAGGCAGGTGAACACATCTATTTGCGTTACAGGAGTTGGTACAGCCGCCCGCATTTCGTCGATCTCGTCCCAGAGCTCGCTTGCACGGTCTGATAGGGTCACTACTTCTCTCAACCGGTCTATGTCGAACTTCCTGCCGGTGTACTCTTCAAGCTCGTAGGCCGCTTTCTTGATTTCTGCTTCCAGATAGGATTTATGATGCTCGGGCAGCATATCGCCATCCACGGTATAAGCTGCATCTATTATAATTAGGGGGCAATTGAACTGCCTCTGCATAGCCTCCCACCACTTGGGATGTGTAGCACACGCGCCCTCGGTAGCGAGCAGAATGTCCGGCTTGCCGGCTCCTTCATCTCCTAATGCGCCACGCTGCTCAAAGATTGAGCCAAACATGCATAAGGCGTAGGAACAAAGGCCCTGCGGCATGCCCCTGCCTTCCGCAGACTCGCAGAATTCAGCCGCTACTTTTCTTGAAGAACATAGCGCTGAGTAATTCTCGGGTAGAAACGGGATGCCATCGAATGCGTATATCAGTTCGATGGGTGTCATTGAGGTGATCCAGATCACAGGCTTGCCGTCTGCTTTTGCATTAGCCAGATCCCTGTAGTAATTCTCGTTGAGGGTGCCCAGTGCTGCTGACGTCGCCAGCCTGACCGGTTTAAAGGGAACTGTCGCTTTTTCTTTTTCCAATAGTAATTACTCCAGCATTTCGATAAACGCGCGAACCATCGTCTTGAACTTGCCGCCAGCCCAGCCTATATCTGAATGTTCGACAAGCAGTACAGGGAAACCTGCCTGCTGAAGGCTGTTTTCAATCATGGGACGATCATACAGGTGAGTATCACAGTATTTCTGATTTATCAGTATGACGCCCTTTACACGATAGTCATTCGCCAATTTCAATATGTTCTCAATCCTTGGCTGTGTCAGATGCTTACAGGGGCAAGGAATTCTGCGCAGGTAACCGTCAGCCAGTGATTTAAGAGGCTCGTCGCTTTCCTCGATATGATTCCAGTAGTAGCGGGTACCAATATCAAGGTCGTCTATCACAACAGTACCGCCGCACTCCTCGATTGCCTGCATTAGCTCAATATTCTCAAACGTATTCCCTGCAATCATAAGGCGCACGCCGCCGTTCACCGTCTTTTGGGAAGAAGGCAGATTATCGAGCAGCTTCCTGAGCATAGCACTGTGCTCGTCTTTGGGTAAGATTAAACCGGACAACATTATGGCGTATACTTCACTGCCAGTAAGCGGCGGTGTGTCGTCGAGTGCCAGCTTATTTATCTCTTGCATAAGCGAACGGTTTTCGTTGTAGACCTTGATTGCCTTGTTTAGAGATTCGTTGTCAATCTTGTTGCCTGTGTAACCTGCGAGAGATTCTTTAAAAAGCGCCAACTCTCCGGTGAAGAAATCTACAGCGTCGTCATTGCTCTTACCTGGCACCGGGAGAAACCAGAAGTAAGGAGGCTTCATGTTCCTCTTCCAGATGCCGGGTAGGCATCGTGTCATGTCGCAAGTCTTGGGGAAAACTACTCCGTCAAGATAGCTGTACCTACCTCTTAGTGCTTGATCGAGGCAACTTCTGATAAAGGAACAGCAGAATGTTGGCAGATGCGCATCGGCGAGAGCGATATTTTCGGCGGTTCCCCTAATTCGCACAGGGATCATGCCCGACGCATATATAAGCTCCTCCGGAGTATAGTTACAGAAGTAACCTATTATCCCTTTGCCTGCTTTTTTCCACCCTTCCGCCAATTCATGTCGTTTGCTATACGACTCGTAGAACTCTGATTCCATCACTGCTAATCTAGCCCCAGTTCTTTTGTGGCTTCTTCCTTCAACACAAATTTCTGGATCTTGCCTGTTGGCGTCATGGGGAAATCATCTACAAATTTTACATACTTAGGCGCTTTGTAGTTCGCCATCTTTTCTCTGGAAAATTTTATTATCTCCTCTTCAGTAGCTGTGGCACCCTCCTTGAGCTTTATGAAGGCCATAGCTACTTCGCCCATTCTTCTGTCTGGCACACCGGTTACCGCAACCATGCTTACCTTGGGATTCGTCATTAAGAAGCTTTCTACCTCCGCCGGATAAGCGTTCACCCCACCGGTGATGAACATATCCTTCAGTCTGCCTGTTATCTTTATGTAACCCTTCTCATCCATTGTGCCGAGGTCACCTGTGCGGAACCAGCCTTCCTTGTTGAAGGCGTTCTTTGTCTCCTCGGGCTGCTTGTAGTACTCCTTCATGACATAGAAGCCACGACTGCAGAGTTCTCCCTGAGCACCTCTTGGTAATTCCTTACCCGTTTCCGGGTCAAGCACTGCTAACTCGCAGTCCGGGAATATAAGCTTCCCGGCAGTATTAGCAATAACTTCTGGAGAATCTCCAGGCTGGCTCATAGTACTAACACCCGTATTCTCCGTCAGTCCATAGGCAGATATCAAATCCTTAATGCCCATCTTCGCTATGACAGTCCTTACCAAATCCGGCGAAACATCGGCGCCCCCGATGACAGAGGCCTTTATAGACGTAGTATCACGTTTAGGGAAATCAGGGTGGTCCAGCATCATGATATACATGGTAGGCGAGCCAGTAAATTTGCTTACCTTTTCCTCGTCTATCAAGCGCAGGCCTTCACCGGGGTCAAACTGCTCCATAGGCAGGATACAGGCCCCGTTACACGCACCCAGAAGCATTCCTGTCATATTTCCCATGTTATGACTGAAGGGGGATACAACCAGAATCCTGTCCTTGTCTATCATCTGGAACCTGTTGCTAACGGCTTCCATTATCCTGCTATATTGGTAATTTGTGGTGACCACCCCTTTGGGGAAACCGGTCGTACCCGAAGTAAAGGGGATAACGTAAACATCCTCCGGTCTAACTGCCTCCTGGGCCTTCTTTACTGTATCACTGCTGGCATAGTCTTTTCCGGATTCCAGAACCTCATTATAATCAAGCATTCCTGGATGCTTTTGCTCGCTGAGCATAATCACTCTTCTCAGCAACGGCAGTTTAGCGCACTGCAGTTTACCGGGTTCGCAATCATTTAACTCCGGGCATACCTCATAAATCATGGGAATAAAGTCTATCTTGATGAAACGATCCATCATAAAAAGGGTCGTAGTATCGGACTGCCTGAGGATATACTCCAGTTCATGAGACCTGTATCGAGTGTTTAGTGGAATTAGCGGTGCGCCTATCTTGATGCAAGCAAAATGGGCATAAACCCACTCGGGTATGTTGCTCATCCAGATAGCCACTTTGTCACCCTTCTTGACGCCCATTTTAAGTAAGGCATTGGCAACCGAATTTACTCTATCCATTAATAATTCGAAGTTTATGCGCTGTGTGCCTGAAACTATGGCCTCATTTTGCGGATATTGTGCAGCAATCCTGTTTATCACGGCCGCAAGAGTATCACCAGGTTTTAAGTCCATTTTTACCGCCTCCCTGTTATGATTTACTCTCCATAAGCTGATAGTAATTTCTATCTGTTTCTTTTTGAATCTCCACGATGTCGGCCTTGCTGAGATGGGAAAATCTACCCTGTTTCAGAAGGTATTCCTCCACTGGTTTTTTCTCTTTGGGTACATAATTTACCGTTATCTTACCGTTTTCGTATTCATATAGCACAACTATACCGGTTTCCACACCAAGGCGTGCGATTTCTATACCCAGTTCAGGGGCGTATTCCCATCCGGGAGGACAAGGACATACTATATGAAGGAAAGAAGGTTTGTTCAAAGACTTTGCTTTGTTTGCCTTTCTTAACAAATCTTTGGGATAAGCTGAACAGGCGGTAGCAATATAAACATCACCATGAGCGGCTACAATCTGCTCTATATTCTTAACCCGCCCTAACCTTCCACTCAACGTAGTTTTTGTCTTGGCCATATGTGGCGTGGACCCGCTCCTTTGAACTCCGGTATTCATATAGGCCTGATTATCGTAACAAAGATATATTACTCGATGCCCTCTCTCCAGGGCAGCCGAGAATGTCTGCAGGCCGATGTCAAATATTGCCCCATCGCCAGCGACCAGCACTATATCGCTATCGATGCCTTTTCTTTTCATCGCCACTTCCATGCCACTGCTGGCGGCACCGGCATTGCTGTATGAGAAGAAGAAGAAAGGAACCTTCCATGCCGTTATCGGGAAGAAAGCGCCAACCGCTGAAAGACAGCCGGCGTTGTTTACAACTACCACGTTCTTGTCGAAAACACTCAGAACCATTCTGATGGCCTGAAGGCTCAGGCAACCAGCACACGAAGCAGTGCCCTTGCTTAAACAGCCTTCGCCCTCCTTGATTACATCCCTTTCCACCTTCTCTCCTGCTGCCAGCTTCTGATAGCTATCGAAGCCGCTCATAGTGGCTACCCGTTCATCGAAGTCCGCTTTGTACCATTCTACAAACTCATCGTCTCTTTCAAACCAGGTCGCAAATATTTCATCGATGTCACTTTCAGCGATATCCTTGCCGCTAATAATCATATTTGATACAGTTGCTTGTGATTTATGAATTGCTGACCGTATCTCAATACAGGATACACCGTACCTGTTACCCGGGGAACATGCCCTGTCGATTACCAGTACTTTCTTAGCGCCTGATAAAGCCTGCGTGACTTCCTCATCCGGGAACGGCCTGAATACTCTCAACTTCAGCAGGCCGATCTTAACATCTTTTTCTCTATATTCGTCCACCTTCTCTCGGAGGACACCAGCTACAGAACCCATCCCCACCACGATTGACTCTGCATCCTCGGTCCTGTATGCCTCTATCAAGTCGTATTTCCTGCCAAACTGCTCGGCGAATTCTTTGCAAACGTCCTTAATTACTGTCTTTGCTTCCTGCATCGCCTGATATTGCTGCATCTTAAAGCTCGGATACTGGGCCATGACCCCCGAACCCTGACTAATGGGATAATCGGGGTCCACGAACACATGCTTGGGGGAATATTTTGGCAGAAAATTGTCCACCTCTCTCTGCTCAGGTACATCTACCGACTCAAAGCTATGACTCATCCTGTGCCCTTCGGACACTACAAATGAAGGCAGCAACACCTTCTCACTCTCACCAATTCTGTAGGCCATTATCAACCAGTCTATAATCTCCTGCCCGTTCTCACATATGTATTGCAGGAAACTGGCGTCCCTCTCCGAGAGGCAGTCAGACAAGTCACTTAGAAGCCCCTGTGGTATCCCGATCTCTCTACTATCGATAGCCAATACTACCGGTAAAGCCATCCCGGAGGCCGCCCATAACATCTCTCGCATTAGGGCAAGTCCCTGAGAGCAAGTACAGTTAAAAGATCTGCATCCTGCCGCAGTAGCCCCAACACAGATACCCATAGCCCCCAGTTCCGACTCGGCATTCACAATGTCCGCATCCAATTCGCCCCTCAAAACCATTTCGCAAATTTCTTCCGAAGCCGGAGTGGCAGGGGTGATAGGATAGGCACTTACCACCTCTACTCTGGATAATTTTGCGCCATGGGCTATACATTGATTACCGGAAAGAAACATTTGCATTTCAGGCCTCACATGCTACCATCTGGATCGCCGCCTTGGGACATTCTTGGGCGCAAATGCCACACCCCTTGCAGTATTCCATATCTATCCTTATTCGAGGAGTTGAAGGCGGTGCGGATTTTTCGACAACCAGCCTTTCGATACAATCATCGGGGCAGTACTCCGAGCATATTTTGCACCCTATACATTTTAGATGATCCACTACTGGCTCATGGGTCCTCCAGCTTCCTGTCTTATTGACCAAAGCAATAGTGCCCGCTGCATGCATTCCTGCCCCTCTAATGTAATGTTTTCCCACTCTTTACCTCTTCATATCCAGCTCTAATTGCCTCGTAATTGGCCTTTAACTTCTCGTCCGTGAATCTGGACAAAATAAGTTGCGCTCCTTTTACCAGGGACTCAGGTGAAACAAGGTCCGTGGCAGCAGCAAATGCTCCGAGCATTACAGTATTTATTATTGGAACCTTCAATATTCTCAAAGCAATAGCCGTAGCGTCAATGTATGTCGCTTCATGGGTAAGTTCGAGGTTTTCGGTGGCATTGACCAACAGCTTACCGCCGTCACTCATTCCAGCCTCAACGTTTACAGTTTGCACAAGTGTTGGATTCAATATAACCACAATGTCGGGAGCCAGGATTACGCCCCGTTCTGCTACAGGTTTATCTCCTATCCTCCCGTATGCCTCTACAGGTGCTCCCCGTCTCTCGAACGCAGCCCCCATACATGATTGACCAAACTTGCCGTCATAAGTAGCAGATGCACATAGAATATGTGCAAATGTTACTGCCCCCTCTCCTCCCCTCCCATGAATACGTATCTTTATCATGAAATATCACCCGTTTTGCCACTCATAATTGCAACACCTGCAACTATTCGAACTAACAAAACACTCCAGTCTAAGACGATTGTATCCCCTTTCGGCACTTTGTTAATGCGGACATATATGATACTGGGGATTATCCTAATTTACGACATACTTGGGCTCTTCACCCTTTATCACGTCCATTATGTTACCAAGAGAAGCAACATAGAAGTTACGGAATATATCCTCAGCGGTAACTCCACCTATATGGGGAGTAAGTACAACATTATCCAGCTTCAGCAACCTGCTGGACTTATCAGGGGGGTCGCCATGTTCGCCATAGACATCTATCCCGGCACCACGAATCCGCCTGGTCTCCAGGAGTTCGGCAAGTGCTTCCTCATCAACTATCGCACCCCTTGAAGTATTTATCAGATAGGCTGTATCCTTCATCATCTCCAGCTGTTTTCTCCCTATGATGCCTCTTGTCTCCGGTGTCAGCAGTGCATGTATATTTACGAAATCAGAGGTCTTTAACAGCTCTTCCAGAGTTACACTGTTAACCGGGAGGTTCAGGTCACTGGCGTCAGTTCTATAGGGGTCGTAAAACTGCAATCTCATACCGAAACCGTGGCCAAGCCTGGCAACCTGGACTCCGATCTTGCCCAATCCGACGATTCCCAGCATCTTGTCTCTTAACTCATATACCTTTCCCACGCATTCACCAAATATCCACTCTCCCGCCTTCATGGTTCTATCGGCTTTAGCCAGATTCTTAGATATGGCCAGCATAAGCATGAGAGTGTGCTCAGCCACAGGGATAACCCCGGCACCACCGGCATTGGAAACCTTTATGCCTTTTTCTTTGGCCGCTTTCAAGTCTACGTTGTCGTACCCTGCGCTGCACTGCTGAATGAAGAAGGCCTTATCCGCCTTTTCAATCACGTTTTTGCTTATTCTATTCCTGGCGCCTACCAGAATATCGACACCGGTAACCTTTTCCATAAGCTCTTTTTCATTGCCTTCATCAACTAATACCCAGTCTATCTTAGACGCATACTCTGGAAATCTCTTCTTAGCCTGATCAACCATCCCTGTAAGAAGTGGTATGGTATCAGTAATGAGTATCTTGAAGTGATCCCTTCTTTGCATCATTCACCTCCTTTCCCTAAAAAATATGGGTATCTGCCATATATGTGACATCTACCCACATTCTTACCACGAGCATCGGCACTTGACGACTCTCGAGCGATAGTATAGCTTACCACTCAGATATATGTCAAGATTTCGGCATATGCCCCCTATGTAATTCTAGAAAGTGACTGATGTAGCCCCTATGTACCTTTATGGAGATTTTCTGATTGTAGATCAAGTGTGGTATAAAAAAGTTACCCCCGGTTTTTGTCTGTTGTTCTTTTCCATTTGACAATGTTCTCGTGACATGATTATAGTAAGGCCTGTCCTCGTCCGGTAATTATAGCTGTCATACTTATGAGTTAATTCCGGGTCCAAAGGATATTTGCTGTATAGATGAACGATTAACGCATTGTGCTATGGAGCAACGGGGAGGTTAAACATGAGGAATTCTGAAGAGTACCTTGAGAACCTGCGCGCTATGAAGCCAAACGTCTTTATGGGGGGCGAGATTGTCAAACGTGATGATACTCGTATCATTCCCGGCATTAACGTAATGAAGATAACGTTTGACATGGCCGGAGACCCCGAAAATGCGGAACTGTTTACGGCTACATCCCAATATAGCGGGGAAAAGATAAACCGCTTCTGCCATGTTTCATGCAGCATCGATGACCTCCTGACTAAACAGAAAATGATTCGCACAGGCACTCGTCTGTCAGGTTTCTGTATACAGCGTTGCATGGGGATGGATACTATAAATGCTCTTTCAATAGTGACCAAGGACATAGATGACTCTCATGGGACCGAGTATTATCAGCGTTTCCTTGAATTCATAAAGAATTACCAGGCGAAAGATCAGATAGCGGCCGCAGTTCAGACCGATGTTAAAGGTGATAGAAGCAAGCGACCACATGAACAAATTGACCCTGACATGCATGTAAGGGTAGTCAGTCAGAACAACGAAGGGATCATAGTACGAGGGGCTAAAGAAGATATAACTATGGCATCCTATTGTGATGAACTCGTGGTATTTCCCACGCGAACCCTTACTAAGGATGAAAAACAGTGGGCGGTAACATTTGCCATCCCCGCTGATTGGGATAATGTCTACATCGTTAACAGGGCGAGTGCCCCCCGGGAAAGGAAATTTCTCAAGGCACCATTGAATACACACGGTAGCTCCGACGCAATAGTAATTTTCGATGATACCTTTATCCCCTGGGATAGAGTATTCATGTGTGGTGAGTATGAGTTTGGCGGTAGAATGGCCCTGACTTTTGCTACTTCACACCGCCATAGCTACTGCGGCTGTAAGCCGGCAGTAGAGGACATTATCATGGGTTTGATTGCTCTAACTGCCGAGTACTATGGTGTTGAAGGAAAGCACCACATTCGTGAGAAACTCGCCCATCTGGCCGGCATAGCAGAGTTAATCTATGCCGCCGGCATAGCCGCTGCGGTAGAATCAAAAAAGTCATCTTCAGGCACTCAGTTCCCCGGGGCTATCTATGCCAACGTCGGACGTCGTCTTGCAGGAGAAAACACATACGACTCCTGGGGTATGGTCGCCGATATTGCAGGTGGATTCCCGGTTACAATGCCCTTCGAAGAGGACTACTTCGCATCGGAAATCGGCCCTTTAATTAACAAGTACACAGTAAGAAATCCCAAAATATCAGCCGAGAACATGCATCGTCTCCAGCGCACACTTTCAGACTATCTGTCATCATCCTGGGCCGGGGTTTGGCAGGTTGCTGATGTGCATGGTGGGGGCTCACCTGTTATGGAGACAATCGCAATACTGAATAACTATGATTTCGACGAAAGGAAACGGATAGTAAAACATCTGGCGGGTATTAAGGATTAGCTACAGACTGTTCTGTTATTTTATTAGTTACGCATGGATTATACCTCGGCAGGCGCTTGCCTTAAGAATAATGGACTGCGGCATCTATGGATAGGCTGAGTATAAGCAGTAACTGGATTATGGGGGCATGTTATGCATATAAGAGAGATGTTTGATCTTACGGGTAAGGTAGCGGTTGTTACCGGAGGGTCTAGGGGGCTGGGAAAAGAGATGGCCCTCGGTCTGGGTGAATCCGGCGCCAATGTGTTGATAACAGCGCGACGTGAAGAGGGTTTGATCTCGACTAAACAAGAGTTGGAGAGCGCGGGGATTGAATGTCTGTCCATGGTGGTAGATGTTAGCGAGGTTACCGGTGTTAAGAATGTGGTGGCTCAAACGATAGAAAAGTGGGGGAAAATAGACATCCTGGTAAACAACGCAGGCGTTGTCTGGGCAGCCCCGCCCGACGAGATGGCCCTTGATAAATGGGACTATGTAATGAATATTAACGCCAGGGGCACTTTTATTTGTTGTCAGGAAGTAGGGAGGGAGATGATAAAGCAGAAGAGCGGTAATATAATCAATGTATCGTCCGCTGTTGGAGTTTCCGCGATAGACCCTAAATCCGGACAGTTCATAGGATACCAGGCGAGCAAAGCCGGCGTGATTATTATGACCAAGCAACTGGCTGTTGAATGGGCTGTTCATAACATTCGCGTCAACGCCGTCGCCCCGTCTTTTCTATCCACCAGGTTGACTAATGCGTTGATCGAGCGTACGGGAGAGAATATGATACGGTGGATACCTATGGGAAGGATAGGCAGACCCGATGAGATCAGAGGTGCGGTCGTCTTCTTAGCCTCTGAGGCATCCAGCTATATAACAGGCCAGGTTATCTGCGTTGATGGAGGGACAACGGCCTGGTAGTTTATTGAATCTACATCGCTGCACGTATATCTTCCCTACCTCAACATCCTCTGTTCTCGAAAGGCTTTACTATGTAGCGTCGTGACTCCTGTCACGACGTATAAATTGTTACAACATGAGTAGCAAAGATACCCGACTGGATTCCTGCCTTCGCAGGAATGACATACGCTGGCTATCTATATTTTCATTGTGTGTTATCCCTGTGGTAAGCGGAGGCCCAGCGTAGGTGCACAGTTACCGTACCCTAATCCGGACGCAGCAGGTGCATGATAAGTCAGGAAGCTTGAATGCGTAATTGCATTGCTCTTATTCTAAAGACCTACAATTATTATGCTGGCGACATTTACTGAAGGAACGCCCCCAAGATTGTGGGTAAGGCCATACCTCGGTTCCTTTAGCTGCCGCGCTTCAGCCTTCCCTTGAAGCTGCTTATACATCTCATACACCATCCGCAAACCCGATGCGCCAACCGGATGTCCAAAAGATTTCAATCCTCCGTCTGGCTGCACGGGCAGTCCTCCGGTAAGCTCGAAAAATCCGGCCTCGATGTCTTCCTTCACCTTTCCACGAGGACTGAATTCGAGGTCCTCCATCGTAACAGCCTCAGTTATGGAAAAGCAGTCGTGAACCTCAGCCATGCTTATCTCTTCCCGTGGGTTCTTGATTCCTGCTTCCTGGTAGGCCCGCCTTGAAGCGTGCAATGTTGACTCCACGTGAGTCCAGTCGTCGTCGTACAGCATCTCCTGGCCTGAACTCGCCGAAATCTGCAGCGCCTTGACGTATACTGGGTCAGGCCTGAACTGCGTGGCCATATCGGCTCGGGTTACTATCGCCGCCGCAGAACCATCGCTCACCCCACAGCAATCGAATAACCCTAGAGGCCAGGCGATTATGGGAGCATTTATTATCTGCTCAACCGTCACCTCACGGCGCAAATGCGCTTTAGGGTTGAGAGCGCCATTCCGATGGCTCTTGGCCGACACCATTGCCAGCATTCTCTTTCCATCTTCAGGCTGGATGCCATATCTGCTGAAGTATCTGGTAGCCAACATGGCGAACATCCCCGGTGCAGTCTGGTTTGAGTCAACGAGTCTGCGTATCGTTCCCCATTGAACCTCGTTTTGAGGAAGACCTCCATATCCGGTATCCTTCAATTTCTCGATACCAAGCGCGAGACAGATATCATAAGCCCCTGCTGCTACCGCATAGCATGCTCCCCTCAGCGCCTCTGAGCCGGTGGCGCACCAGTTCTCAACCCTCGTTGATGCGATGAACGGCAGTTTAAGGGCCACTGACAGAGCTATTGAGGATTTACCTATGTTAGTTTCTTCATAGCACGTGCCCGACCAGGCCGCACCGATATCTTTTTTCTCTATGCCTGCATCCTCAATAGCTTCGGTGAAGGCTTCAACCATTAATTCTTCAGGGCTCTTGTCCCATCGCTCTCCAAACCTCGTGCATCCCATCCCTATAATAGCAACCCTGTCCTTTATTCCTTCGGCCATAGTGCCCCCTTTTGGGTATACTCTTAATTTCTTCCCGTTGTCGCTTTCCAGAAATAGCCGTGAATTCCCCGCACTTCATCGCGGTATTTCCTGCGGAAGCTCATCTCTACAGGCATGCCAACCTCAAGCGATTCAAGCCCGCAGTCTGTTATATCAAAATTGTATCTGCCCCCACCCTCGAAGGCCACCACGCCATATATTGCCGGCGGGTTGGGGCTAGGCGCCAGGTTGTCACCTGTATACGTAATCAATTGTCCTTTCTTGTCTGAGAAGCGATAAACCTCCATCTCATCAACAGCGCCACAACTCGGGTTCGCACATATCACCTGACGTGGATACTGCGGAGTTCCACAACGCTTGCATTTGGAACCGCAGAGGCCCAAAACCATCCTGCGTTCTCTCCACAGTGTTGATAATTGAGTGGCGCCTATTTCTTCTCCACGTCGTCCGGTATCCACCGATAGTATGTCACGGAATGAAGCATATTTTTCGTAGCTGTCAAGCTCCTTCTTCGAGGCTAGATGCTTTTTAATCCCTATAATATCTCCCATCTTCTCAATTTCGCCGGTGACCTTGATGAACAATGCGTCACATCCATTCCCATAACTGACAACCATAATATTGTCACCCGGCTTTGATTCCTCAAGTGCCGCCACGAGCATCATCAAAGCATAGGCTGTGCCTGTATCACCTGCTGAGCTGAATAACTGCTCCTGTATCTGGTCAGGCTCGGCACCCAGTTTCTTACCTATGGCAGCGTGCTCTCTGGGATAGAGGCTTGGATACACTACCTTGGTGAAATCTTTGATTCCCAGGTCGTATTTTTTCAACAACCCCTCAATGGCCTCGGGAATGAACTTGCTGTAGCCTATATCTCTTATCCATCTATCCTCCCAACTCCTGTCATATTTATCCCCCTCCGTCCTCCAGTAATCGACAAAATCATAGGACAGTGAGTAGTAACCTTCCAGCGTGGCAACCGCTTCGCCATCGCCTATCACTAATGCAGCGGCGCCGTCGCCGCAAGATTGTTCCTGTGAACTCCCGGCCTTTCCCTGCCGGCAATCGGAAGCACATACGAGTACGCTTTTCGCCGAGCCTGCCTTTACAGCATCAAACGCAGAGAGGAGAGCTGTAGTTCCCGACTTAATAGAGTTGCTGAAATCAGCCGTTCTGATATCAGGACGCAGGTCAAGCGCTGTGGCGACTATACCCGCACTCTGTCTTTCCCTATAAGGAGAAGTAGTGGTAGCAAGATAAAAGTTGTCTACCTCTTCACGGTCAATACCACGAAGACAGTCTGTCGCAGCAGCTACTGCCATAGTAATACTATCCTCGTCGTAATTAGCCACCGCCTTTTCACCGGGCAGTGTTGCTGCAGTACCCAACCATCCTGTTGCGCTGGCAATGGTCTTGCGGTTTATCCTCAATAGGGGTATGTATGCGCCAAAAGAAGTAATCCCTATCATTGTATATAATCCTCTCTAGAAGCAGCTTCTGGTACAATTCATTGTTTCTCTACTTTTGTCTAAAAAGATTAATGGCTCTGCAGTGAAAAAAAGAGGAAGCTAAAAAATACTCTTCTACAGATCCATGAATAAGCAGTTAATATTTATGCGTAAAAAATCGTACATTATATAGACCTGTACTGTCAATGATTCCATTTCCCCGATATCATGATTTTTTGACTTCCTGATATAGTAATTATTTGACATCATCTTCAGATATTGTTGACAGTTAATCATGCCTTTGTTACAATTCTAACAATCTAGCCTCCTTCTAAAAAACACAGAGATGTTCGACTATAAAGCTGAACAAGTCGTACAAACATCGTTGCTTCAATTTACCTCCTCAATATTTCTAACACAGGACCTGACTAACTAACCCCACTAAAGCGATAATCGGAAGAAAGGAGTAGTGTATGCCCACTGAAAGCAAAGTTGCCAAGCTGAGCGATATTGGCAATATCATAAAAGATGGGGATAAAGTAGCTATCGGTGGTTCTTGGCTAGGTAGCCATCCGATGGCAATAATCCGGGAGATCATCCGGCAGAAGATAAAAAACCTGACAGCTGTTACCGTTGTGGGAAGTATAGACATCGACATGCTCATAGGAGCTGGTTGTCTGAGCAGGCTTATGTTCTCATTCGTAAGCATGGAGGCTTTCGGACTTGCGCCCAACTTCCGCAGGGCGATTGAGAAAGAGGGCCTGCCCTACGATGAGATTACCGGGCTCGCCGTAATTATCGGTCTGGAAGCCGGTGGCAGGAATATCCCGTTTCTTCCGTACCGTGGTCCATTCGGTTCGGATTTAGTTAAATACAGGCCGGAATTCTATAAGGAGATGAAGTGCCCCTTCACCGGGGAGGACTTAATAGCGGCAGCAGCTATAGTACCTGACGTAACAATTATCCATGCCACGCGTGCTGACTATACGGGTAACGTGCAGATAGAGGGGACCTCGGGGACAGACGTAGAAATGATGAGGGCGGCCAAGAAGAGAATCGTGTCGGCAGAGGAGATAGTGAGCCCCGATGAGATACGGAAAAATCCGGCTAAAACTAAAATACCCAAGTTCCAGGTGGATATGGTTATAGAAGCTCCTTTGGGAGCTCACCCTTGTTCCTGTGCGCCTGATTATGTTTTTGACCCGTGGCATATCATGAAATATATGCAGGCAGCAATGAGTCCCGAGACTTTCCAGCAATATATTGACGAGTACGTTATGAAACCGGAATTCGATTATCTGGACGCAATAGGGGGAATGAAGCAGGCCGCTATACTTAAGAGACTAGCACGGGAGGTAAAGTACCTATGACAAAGTACGCAAAAGACTATTCTGTTGGCGAGCTTATGTGCGTCTCTCTGGCCAGGGAGATAGATGATGGTGATGTTATAGTCCTGGGGTCTTTTACTCCTCTGGCATATGCGAGTTACATACTGGCGAAAATTACCCATGCTCCTAACAGCACGTTGTTGGCCTACGCTGCGGTTGATTTCAGACCCTTTCAGTTGTCGTTTATTAGGGCAGAAACAGCAGCAACTAGAGGAGCAGCTTGCATTTGGACCATGCTCGAGGACCTCAACTCAGTCCATTTGAAAGGCAGGGGTGACGTTGAGGCTATATCGAGCATTCAGGCGGACGGATATGGAAACATTAACCTCTCAGTGGTTGGAGATTACAACAGCCCGAAGCTAAGAGGGCCCGGGGGGGCAGGTGCACCTGAAGTGATTAAGATGCACCGTAAAATGATCGGATACTTCCCTAATCACTCCAAGATGACATTCGTTCCGAAAGTCGATGTTATAACCGGTACAAGGTATGTCATCGGGGCAGAGGAGCGAATCAAGTCGGGCTACAGGCCCGGGCCGATAAGGTATATTACAAACCTGGCTGTTATCAGTAAGGAGGAGAAGGATAAACCATTCAAGATAGACTCTTTGCACCCGGGCGTTAGCGCTGAGCAGGTAGTTGAGAACACCGGCTTTGAACTGGAAGTGCCCGGTGATATTCCGGAAACCGAGAAACCTGCAGAGGAACATGTCAGGCTGTTGAGGGAAGAGGTTGATCCCTACAGAACGCTCGAATTCGACTTTAAGCCCGGAAGGGAGAGGCTGGGATACTTGAACGAGATCTTGCAGAAGGAACTTGAAGCTATCGGCTACGCTTAATGCCCTGTTTTTTAGAGTAGGGCCGCCTGGTCGTCAGTAACCTGCCATACTCGACGCTAAACCAATTAGAAAGGAAGGCAATATATGGAATTCGAGACTATCTTGCTCGATAAGAAGGACCGGATAGCCACTATTACTTTCAACCGCCCGGACAAGATGAATGCCGCAAGCCCTACTGTGTTCAGTGACCTTGATGCAGCTCTTACGGACATTGAGAAAGACGATGACATAAGGGTAGTGATTCTGACCGGAAAAGGCGAAGCCTTCAGCGCAGGGGCTGATGTAGGGAAGTTCGAGTTTGATAAGATAATAAAGGGTGTTGAGTTCATAGAGAATGTAGCACGACCTTTCTTACACTTTGAGTACCTCCCCAAACCCGTTATTGCAGCTGTTAACGGGTATGCCTTTGGATTTGGCACAGGCATTACCCTCGCTTGTGATGTGGTTATCGCCTCGGATAAGGCGAAGTTCGGCACAAAGGAAGTTAACTGGGGCCAGATTCCGATCGAGACGCTGCTCCGCGGCGCTGAACATGTGGGTAAGCGCACTATCGCATATATGGCGCTTACCGGGGCTACATTCACAGCGGAAGAGGCAAAGGCTGTTGGCCTAATTAATAAGGTTGTTCCCCATGACCAGTTAATGGAAGAAGTCATGAAGTTAGCTGAGGGGATGAAGAAGGGCGCGCCGCTGGCGCAAAAGATGATAAAAAAGGTTCTCAACCGTAAGTGCCACGAGGACTGGGATTGGACGGTTCTTATGATGCCAGCTATCTTCTCCAGCGAGGATGTCGCGGAGAGTATGAAAGCATTTAAGGAGAAGCGAAAGCCGGAGTTTAAAGGTAGATAGTTATCAGGACTAAGGAGGTAGGAATGTTTGATGAGAAAACTCTAGAAGAAGCTAAAAAATTACAGGAGCAGTGGGACCAGGCCGTAGCAAAATACGAAAGAGATTTCTCTTCGAGGACAAACTCGGGTATACAAATAAAACCAGTGTATACTCCACTCGATATCAAGGATATCGATTATGAGAATGACATCGGCATGCCGGGAGCCTATCCATACATGAGAAGTAATTATCCTCTCCATTACCAGTTTCAGCCGTGGATAAACCAGCCAGTGCATGGCTATGGTCTGCCCGAAGATACCAGGGAACGAATGGATGCGCTGACCAAAGCCGGTATGGAAGGCTACTTCGGAGGTAGGTCCTATAACCTGGTGTGGGATTATCCGGGATATTTTGGCATTGACCCTGATGAACCAGATGCTGAGGGTTACATCGGGAAAGACGGTGTTTCCTGCAATACAGTCGAGGATATTGGCCGTATGCTCGAAGGCATGGACCTGGCGAAGAATAATATTGTTCTCATAAATGGCGATACTCTTCCCATGTTTGCTATTTATATCGCCTATGCTGAGAGCCAGGGTGTTCCTCGAGCTGACCTCCGCGGCAATACTATGAACTGGGTATTCACGGCCTGGTATGCACCCAACTTCATGTGGGAAACCGAGGATGCTTTAAAGCTTGCTACGGATAATATATATTTCTGCGTTAACGAGATCCCCAGGTGGAACCACACCAATATCCAGGGGCACGCCATTTCCGAGACAGGTGCTGACGCTATTCACCAGATGTCGTTTTGCTTGGCTACTGCTATCGCCGTCGCCGACTCCTGCAAGGCTGCCGGTCTGGAGCCTGATAAATTCATGACAGGCATAGGTTTTCAGATAGCTCAGTGTAACGATTTCTTCGAATACATCTGCATGTTCAGGGCATGGCGCAAGCTGTGGGCATCCATTGCACGCGAGCGGTATGGCGCTACCAGGCCAGCCGCCATGCATCTCAGGACTCACACCAATACATCATGTTTTGAATTAATCAAGCAGCAGCCTTTGAATAACGTCATCCGCAGCGCCTATCACGCGCTCGGGGCAGCCCTATCCGGGACGACCGCAATGCAAATCCCTGCATATGACGAACCAATCGGCATTCCCACCGAAGAATCAGCGATCTTGACACTCAGGACGCAGCAGATTCTGCTCCACGAGTCAGGTGTAACAAGAGTCAGCGACCCATTGGCGGGGTCATACTATGTGGAATGGCTGACACACAGAATGGTGGAGGAGGGAAAGAAGGTCCTGAAGGAGATAGAAGACGCCGGTGGATTCGTCAAAGCCCATAAGGAAGGCATGCTTGCCCGCGTCCTGCGGAAGGGTTGCGATCAGTGGAGAGAAGAAATCGAAGAGGGTAAGAGAATAGTTGTCGGGTGGAATAAGTACGCAACTGAGGAGGACTTGAAGGTTAAGGCCTTCAGGCCTGACCCGGAGGTCGCCAGGGTTTCTATGGAGCGAATTAAAGATTATAAAGCAAGAAGAGACCAGGCAAAGACAGACGCAGCCCTCAATGCAGTAGTGGCAGCCTGTGAGAGGTTGAAAAAAGGTGAGTGGGGGCACGTTATGCCGGCATGCATTGAAGCAGCGAAAGCCCAGGCTACCGCCGGAGAGATATCGAAGGCGCTGAGAAAAGTCATGAGATGGGGGCCGGAATACAACGTGATGCTGAAGTTCTAGGAGCGGCCAGCTCAACGAAATACCGTAAAGGGGGTATGGAGAATTGTCCAAGAATGGGAAAGCAAGAGTACTGCTGGTAAAGCATTGGATTGATATTCACGACAGGGGGCTCAGATTGATTGCGTCCCGCTGCAAGGATGCGGGTTTCGAGGTGGTGTACTCGAGCTACAGTCAGCCGGAAGAGGTGGTGAAAATGGCTGTCCAGGAAGACGTGGACGTCGTCGGCATGAGCTTTTTCACCAGCGCATATGAGGCTCACCTGCCAAAGGTCGTTAAAGGTTTGAAAGAGAATAACATGGGCCATGTGATGGTAGTACTCGGTGGGGTAATTCCCGATGAGGACCATGATATGCTCAGGAATCAGGGTGTAAGAGAGATATATGGTGCAGGATCGGATGTAAACCAGTTCATAGAACTGATCAAGACAGAGGTCAAGAAATAGGCGGCACGGAAGAAGTTTGTAGACAGAATCAGCGAATAAAGGGGGAAGCCATGGCGTATGAGACCATAATACTGGAGAAAAAGGACGGGGTTGCACGCATAACGTTTAACAGGCCGGAGGTTTTAAACGCATTCAGCCCTAAAATGTCAGATGAGCTAAAGGACGCTGCCAAGGATATAGCCGCTGATAAGGATATCAAGGTAGTAATCATCACTGGCTCAGGTGACCGTGCCTTCATGTCAGGTGCTGATATCGATAAGACAATCCTGGCATGGGTGGAGATGACGAAGAAGGGAGGGAGTGTACTTGATGATCATAAGGTGTATTTTTCACCCACCATGCTTGAAGAACTGCCTCAGCCCGTTATAGCGTCTATCAACGGTTTCGCCATGGGCATGGGTTGTGAGATAGCGCTGGGATGCGATATAAGGATAGCTGCCGATACAGCACAGTTCGGTCAGCCTGAAATAAGGCTGGGCATCATGTGCGGTGGTGGAGGCAGCGTGAGGCTGACGCGACTTGTAGGAAGCGGCAAGGCATTGGAGATGTGTCTGACCGGAGACCCTATTGATGCCCAGGAAGCATATCGTATTGGACTGGTGAATCAGGTAGTGCCCGCTGCCGAACTGGAAGAAGCTACAAACAAGATGGTTAAGCGTTTGATATACAAGGGGGCTGTCGCCCTGGACTCCACCAAGAAGAGCATCTACGCCACTTTGGAAATGGGACTTAATGAGGCTGTCGAGAACGAAGGAAAACTGTTCTCCGCCATTTTTAAAACTGAGGACGCGGAAGAAGGGGCAAAAGCGTTTCTGGAAAAGCGAAGGCCGGAGTTCAAGGGGAAATAGTAGACCATCAGAGTTAAAGTAGCAACTGAAATTAATTGGGTAGGTTGGCCGACGTCGGCCAACCTACCCAATCTAAACTGTCAATCCATTCTTTCTTAACAAGAAAAGCTGAGTGTAGGCAACAGACAGAAGTATAATCATCGAGATTAAAAGAAGCAGGGCAGCAAGTTGCTGCCCTGCTTCTTTTCAGGTTATATAAATCTACCAATCCTTATTCAGGCAGCGGCTCTCTATATTCTTCGAAGTACTCGTCCTCGCTCTTTCCCGTTATCTTCTCGAAGTACTTGTCAGGCTTTATTCCGACAATAGTCTCGGCTATCTCCTTCTTTAAATCGATGTTACCCCGCCTCTGTATCATCATCTTCTGGGCCATCGGTGAACCTGCACCGTGCAGAGCCTCGGGCAAGCCCGCTCCTACAGCCATATTCTCAATAAGCCTCAGCATATGTATCCTGTCCCTGGTTGAAGTCCCTGCCTTACCACCGAGATACTTTTCCAGGTACTTTCCTACCTCCGGGCTCCTGTAGTCTTTCTCCGAGGGCAGGGTTATTATCAACCCACCTGCGATATCCTGCGCAAGGCGCATCCACTCGTAGGTCATGCGTGTTATGTTAAGTTTTACCACGTTTGCCAGTAGCGGATTGATGGTATATGCTCCAGACTTTGTTTTGCTGCCCTGGTACGAACATGCCAGTGAACACGACCAGCATGTTTCAGCCATACAGACCATCTCAGCCATTAAATCCCTGAGATAGGGGGACTTTTCAACGCCGTTGTTCTCCGCAATCCAGTAAGATGCGCCCGTTACAACGTCAGCCAGGCCAACTTTGCAGCCACCATAATTACTTCTATGGAATCCTGCGAATACCTCTACCAGCTGGACTGAGAAATCATACTCCCCGCACATGAACACCCGGTCCCAGGGCACGAATACATCATCGAAAACTATGAGACACTCACCACCGACTATACCGTATTTGGCATTACCGGCGTCGATCTCGCCGTCCAGCCTCCTGGTATCATTGGTCTGGCGACCGAATATCAAGGTAACGCCCTCGTTGTCAACAGGAACAGCGAAGCAGACCGCGTAGTCTTTATCATCCTCCCCCATGTTCCTCGTGGGCATAGCCAGTATTTCGTGAGCGTTCACGGTACCTGTTATATGAGCCTTCGCTCCCCTGACCACTATGCCGTCATCTCTCTTCTCTACAACATGCACATACATGTCGGGGTCTGACTGCTGATGCGGCCTCAAGCTCCTGTCTCCCTTGGGATCGGACATGGCACCTGCCAGCATCAGATCATTATCCTGTACGTATCTCAGATACTTTTTAAAAGTCTCGTGGTAGTTTGTCCCGTATTTCTGATCAATGTCGTAACTTGTAATATAGACGGCATTAAGACCGTCAAGGCCCACACACCTTTGAAAACAGGTGCCGGTCTTTTGCCCCAGGAGGCGCATCATCTTTACCTTGTTTACGAGGTCGTCGATGCTGTGATGAATGTGGGTGAATCTGTTTACCTTCTCACCACTGAGGTTTGATGTAGCTGTCATCTCCTGTTCATATTGGGGGTCATTGGCCAGTTCATAGGTCATAGCGGCTGCATTTATATGCGGCTGGAACAAAGGATAATCCACTACATTCTCTACTCTCTCCCCGAAAGCATACACTTTTGGTTTCAGCTTCCTTAGACTTTCGATATACTCTTTGCCCGACTTGATTGCCATTTTCCCGTCCTCCCTTTTCAGAAATCCCACTTACACGTATAAATTGCACCCATAAAATGCTCTGTTTACGAGTATTACTTGTTAGTATAGTCGTAAAAACCTTTGCCTGTCTTTCTTCCTAAATGTCCTGCCCGAACCATTTGCCTCAGCAAGAGCGGAGGGCGATACTTCGGATCGCCATACTCCTTATATAGATTGTCCATACAGTACAGTAGAGTATCCAACCCAACAAAGTCTGCTAACTCCAATGGCCCCATCGGGTGATTCATTCCCATTTTCATACCCCTGTCGATATCCTCGGCGCTGGCTATTCCTTCTGCAAAGGCATGTATCGCCTCGTTTTGCAGCACGCCAATAAGGCGGGTTGTGGCAAAACCCGGCGTATCATGTACAAGAATCGACATTTTGCCCATCCTCGTAGACAAATCCTGTATGACTTTTATTGTTTCGTCGCTGGTGCTATAACCACGAACAATCTCTACAAGCTGCATCACAGGTACCGGATTAAAGAAATGCATGCCGATAAACCTGTCCGCCCTGCCAGTGGCGGATGCCAACTCCGTAATGCTAAGTCCCGAGGTATTAGAGGCGAAGATGACAGTATCAGAACACGCCTTATCTATAGCCTTGTATGTCTCCACCTTCAGCGCCATTATCTCGGGAACTGCCTCAATAACAACGTCCACATCCTTAACTGCCTCAATCAAATCCGTTGTGCACTTTATTCTAGCAACAGCAGCATCGGCGTCAACCTGAGTTATCCTCTCCTTTTTGACCATGCGCCCCAGGCTCTGTTTTATATTATTCATTCCGTTTTCAAGGAATTTGTCTTCTACATCCCTCATTTTCACTTCCAGCCCGGAATGTGCTGCTACCTGTACAATACCGCTGCCCATAATTCCCGCACCAAGTACGCCTACTCTAGCTACTTCCATTTTGGCAAGACCTCCTTAATATTGTATACGAATTTTATAAATGTTCTAAGTGGCTAGCCAGCCCCCGTCGATGAATATAGTTTGGCCCGTGATATAGTTAGATTCATCGGAAGCCAAAAAAATTGCGGCACCCACGATCTCTTCCGGCCTGGCAAACCTCTTCAATAGATTCTTTGACTTCAGATCGTTGTATATCGCCTCATTATCCCTGAGACCCGCTGTGAAATCTGTCTCAACGAATGAAGGCCCTATGCCATTGACAAGGATATTGTGCCGCGCCCAGTCAGTGGCCAGCACTTTAGTCAGCATTACTATGCCCGCCTTACTGGCACAATAAGCCACCAACCTGGGTAATGCAACTTCACCGCCAACCGATGTCATGTTGATAATCTTTCCGCTCTGCTGATTAATCATCACCCGCCCTACAGCCTGGGCGCAAAGAAAAGTGCCTGTAAGATTAGTAGCTATAATCTGGTTCCAGACCTCTTCGCTCGTATCATCCGCACGCTTCCATACAGGGCTGATACCTGAATTGTTCACCAGTATATCGATTCGTCCAAAATTATTTACAACTTGCTCAACCAGTTTATTTATGCTCTCACTGCTGGTAACATCCAACCTTATTGCGAGCGCTTTAAGCCCCTTACCTGTTAGTTCATCAGCAATTTCCCCGGCTAACTGCTCTCTTCGTCCACAAATAACAACAGCAGCGCCCTCATCTGCATAGCCCGTCGCAATAGCTCGGCCGATTCCGCTGGTTGACCCGGTTACTATTGCGACTTTATCTTTCAGTCTCACCTGTCGTAGCACCTCCTACTTAATAACTGCAGGTATATATCCCGGAATAGGCAGCACCCGTTCGGCACTCTGAGGTCGTGATGGTATGAGGCCCGTTGCGATCCTGATCAAGTGTGATCATTTCTGGTGGAGCTTGGGCTGCAGCAG
This sequence comes from uncultured Dehalococcoidia bacterium, assembly GCA_964453665.1. Taxonomy (GTDB): domain Bacteria; phylum Chloroflexota; class Dehalococcoidia; order SZUA-161; family SZUA-161; genus DAOUTY01. The sequence continues at coordinate 41,949 of CAYVQT010000012.1, forward strand.
CCAGAACTTTTAAGCTTACTTTCACCCTTCCTCCTTAATAATCATAGTCAGAAACCAGATGAAGGTCAAGTTGGGCAGCATGTCAGTCACATCGTCAAATCATTAGTCAAATGGTCAGTCAAATAGTCAAATTGTTTTAATAAAAGACAAATCATAGTGTATTGGAGGTATGATATGAAGGAGATATCGACAACAAAAAGGCAGGAAGTTGTTCGATACTATCTTCTTGGTTTTTCCTACGAAGAAATAGTGATGAAATCTGGCGTGTCACATGGTAGTATAGCCAACATTATCAGGGAAGTCGAAGATGGTCAACTGGCTATCCCGGGAAGTCCGTTTGACCAGGTTAATGACCTTCGACAATTAGCGCTTGACCTGAGGAAGAAAAATCTTGAACCCTCCCATGCCTCGCTAGGTCTATTGCTGTTTGAAAGGTTTCGAGATTTGGAGATAAGCCTGGAATTGCTGGACAAGTGGTCTGAGTTCACGAAGAGGTTCATGCCTGTTGATTTTCCGGCAGGTGAGTTCTTCGGGGCAGCCATGAGACTCCACGAACTGGAAGAGGCCGAAGGCATACCGTTTGAAGGTTTATTGGAGGAGTACAAGAAGCAGGAAGAGGGTGTAGAAAAGTTGAGCAAAGAAGTCGGTACACTCCTCGAGAGAAAGTCAGAGCTTTCTGGAGCAATAGAGCCTTTGAGCAAGCAGATCGAAGCTTTAAGGCGGAATAAGGAAAGGCTTGAGGCGCAAACCGAGATACAAACTACGACGGTAGAGGAGCTCAAATCAAAAGTGAAAGAATTTAAGGAAGAGAAGATTCGGTTAGATAAGCATGTCAAGGATCTGAGAAGAAGGAAAACCGAGATTTCCGCCGAGGTTGATGGTAAGGAAGAATCGTTGGTAAAGCTCAATGAAATTGGTTTGGCGGATGAGGATCTCCTTAGGCTTAGAGGTTTCCTAGAAAGGATAAGCGAAAAAGAAGGTATCAAGCTGGAGGAGATTAAGGATAGGTTCTTTCTGGCGCTGAGTCTGTTTGGCGACATCTCGGCCTTGGAGAAGAGTAGAGAAGTGGTAGCGGAACAGGTGAAGGCATTGACCAAAGAGAAATCTGTTTTAAGGGGTAAGATCAAAGAGTTAGAGAAGGCGAAAAACACTCTGGAAGGAGAGATCGACACCGGCGTTTCCTCTGCCTTACAGAAAATACAGGTAATCGGTCAAGAAGCCGCCCAGCAGATAGAGAACCAGGTTATCGATATTCGCAAACAGCTGACTGATTTATTTTCTGATGCCCTGAAAGCCGGCGAAGCGGTGGGCCGGATGTCGGAGATGGTCATAAAGAGCGAAGAATCGCAAAAAAGCTTAAAGACATTTCTCGAAGAAGCTCGGAACAGAGTGGAGGCACGTCAATGTTGATGAATGAATATAAGGAAACCCTGGCTAAAATGAGACAGGAGCTCACCCTAATTGAAGCCCATGCCGAGTGGATCTCTCGACGGTTCCAGTGCCTTCAAGGGGAGGTGGAGGTGTCAAAAGTAGAATTGTTGCAGAGGCTCCTTGAGCAGAGGATAGAATCTGAAGCTCGTCAGAGAGGAGTAGTGTCAGTAATGAAAGATAGGAAGCGATTGCGGAATAGCGTGTTAGTTGCTGCTAGCGGATTTATTCTGGGAGGCTTACTGACCAAGGATAAGTGGGCCGCTCTGAATGCGGGTTTATCCGGCCTTGATGGGACACTTCAAGGATTTGGCTATGCCAGATGGATTGTGTTATTGGGGGAACGAATAATAGTCACAGCAAGCGAGAGCACTCATCTGGATGGAAAGTGGTTTCCATGGGAGAATTTGAAATTGGCAATGGGCGAGTTGAGGGAAAAGGCTTTGCTGGGAGAAGCGTTAGGAAATCTCGATGATGTCCTGTATAGGCTGGAGCTGGTGATAGGAGATTTACCGAGGTCAAACTTCCGATTAGTAAGCTAAACTAAACCTAAAACGTGACTCATTTTGTATTTGGTAAAGTCCCAGTTAATTTGCGCCGTGTCAGCTATAGAAATCTCTGTTGTGTATGCTTCTTTGTTGTGCCGCAGATTGCACATTCCGATGTATCGTTCAATTCAGGGGAGACTCGTGACGCTCAAAGAGTGAGTCAATCCTACCATGATCTCTACCCATTGCATGAACTACTGCACATTTTGCAAAAATGTGTGGTCTCGGCGGGGGATGGACTAACCAGCGACATCATGATTAAAAGGTTGGGTAACGTTTTTCGGCTCAAGAGCTCGTTTTTGAACCTGACGACCGCTGACTTTTTAGAAGAGTCTGGGTGTCACTTTTCAAGCCCTCGACAACCCCAATTGTACCCCTTAATATTAAATCCTGCAATATTAGTGATGTAGACGTGATGTAAATGTGATATCTATGTGATATGGACGCCCAGATAGTCCTTCGGATGCATGAAGAAACGTGCGAAGGACTCTGTTTTACGAGATAATTCCCGAAGCTAAGGCCCACACGAGATTATGTGCGGGCCTTTTTTCAATTGGTAACTGATAATTACTTTACAGTATTATCTGAAAATGGAAGACTTTATCTCCTTATCTCCTCCTTGACCTCCCAGCTTTCGTTTTAGATAACCCCCGAAGCCCGCTGATACCAAAATCTGGCTTTGTAACGAAGGGGGCCTTCATATTTTTTCGTAGATCTCTCGTGCTTGTGGGGGCAACGATATATGGTAGTAGGTATAAAAAGATGTAATAATATGGACAAATGGCCGCTAATTGACTTGTGGGGTTAAGTTTGAAAATCGCTGTTGCATCGGAAGGGACAGATCTTAACGCGCAGTTGGTGCATAAATTCGGCACATCAGCGTACCTGATTATAGTTGACCCCGAAACCTTTGAGTTCGAGACTATTCCCAACCCGGGGGCTTCAGAGCGACGGGGCGCTGGATTGCAGGCGGCGGTTCTTGCCATTGGCAAGGAGGTCGATGTTGTCTTAACTGCCTATGCCAGCCCGGCTGTACAGAAACATCTTTCAGATGCAGGTATAAGCTTGATCAGCGGCCTCAGCGGTACGGTGAAGCAGGTTGTCGAGCGCTATAAGCAAGGCGAATTCGAACAGCTAGTGGGAGGCGAACAACAATTCACGGCTGCACGTAGTGGGATAAGCAGATTGGCTCTCCTCAACGCCCTTCGGAGCTCTGCCAGGCAATTTGCCAATTTGTTGCCCATACTGATAGGCGTGGTGCTGCTTATCGGCCTCTTCAATTCCTTCATATCCAAAGAAGCTCTGGACTCCATTTTCTCGGGTAGTGTCGGGCTGGATACATTATGGGGAGCCTGTTTTGGCAGCATCCTGGCTGGGAATCCCATAAACAGCTATATCATCGGCGGGGAATTACTGGGCCTGGGGGTCTCTATGTTCGCTGTGACTGCGCTAATCGTCGCCTGGGTAACAGTGGGCCTGGTTCAGATGCCCGCCGAGATAGCGGCTCTGGGGAGAAAGTTCGCTATAGTGAGAAATTCGGTCTGCTTCGTGTTCGCTATCTTGGTCGCTATTCCCACGGCGATAATTTTCAACCTATTTGTAGAGTGATACAAGTGTTAAAAAAGGGGCATAAAAACGGCAAGAACTGGAAATCCACTATACGTTTTTTAGCCTTTCCTGCCATTGTACTGGTAATATATTTGATACTGCTAACTCTGATGCCTGATAAAGCCATCCTGGCATTCAAGAGTTGTGGGAACATCTTGCGTTCTTTGATTTTACCACTCTGCCTGGTTTTTGCTGTTATGTTACTTCTAAATCTCTTCGTCAAACCGGCACAGATAGTGCGGTTCCTGGGTACAGGCGCTGGTGTCAAAGGGTTATTGTTAGCAGTAGCCGCAGGCCTTATCTCCGCGGGACCGATCTATGCATGGTACCCGCTTCTCAAGGACCTGAAAGAGAAGGGGGCAGCTAATTCCCTCCTGGCTATTTTCTTGTACAACCGGGCAGTGTAGCCATTCCTTCTCCCCATCATGATTGCGTACTTCGGCTGGATTTACGTCGTCACCTTAACGGTCTTTACGATAATCGCTTCAATCGACGTAGGATATTTAGTAGGAGCCCTTGTAAAAGAAAGAGCTGGTGCGCTTCTATAAGCCAGCTAACTCCTGCTTACTCCTCTACACCGGAGTTAAATGCTGAGCTTAATTCGTAGTCGCGCTTGGCAGCCAGTAATAATTGTTTTTCCATCTCCATCGCTACAGGTCTTCTTCTCCTATTATCCTGATTCCGTTCCTTCTCAACAGCGCCGCAGTAACTCCGTCACCCGGTATCAGCCTGCGCTGGAATGAGCCATCATATATCTGGCCGCAACCGCATGACGGGCTCCCCGACTTGCCTATGAATGCCTCCACCCTGAGCTGCTTTGCAACCTTTAGTGTTTCTTCCGCTCCTCTGATAAACTCTCCGGTAACATCCTCTCCGTTCTTGTTTAATACCCTACACGTACCATTGAGCACATCCTCTCCTTCGCCATCCTGAATTTCCTGAGGCGGCCTGGGAGTCGGCAGCCCTCCTAGTTGCTCAGGACAGACAGGGATCAGAGGCTCAATCCCCGAAAGTTTAACGGCCCGGCCATTCCTATACTTGTCGTCCCCTCTATGAGAGCACCTTATTCCAAGCAGGCAGGCGCTGATAAGCCTCATCGCATTCCAACCCCTGCAATACTGTCAGTCCATTCGGATAAAACATCGACTTCACCAAGGGCGTAAGCTTCATGCCAACCCTGAGGAACGGGTAGCCTCCTATACCAAGAAACCCGCTCGGCCTCAAGCAGGTTACGCCGTCGCCCCATGAAGTCGGCGGCACAGACGACCTTGTGCGCGGTAAGAGAAGAGATGTAGTCCAGCCACTCCTCCCCTTTCCTGGAGCGCATCAGATGATGATCAAGAATCAGGGTTTTGACCTCATCCGCCAGTCGCAAAGTTCTTCTTAAAGCACCTTCACGCATTTCAGCGGTGAGGGCTGGCAAATAGATAGGCGGCCCGGAGGCAAGCACTATATCTGGCTGCCAGGCAAGGATCTGCTCGATTGACTCATCATTGAGCATTTGTATATCTGAGGCATGCACAAAAACCTCTCCGCCCTCTTCGACCTGGGTCATCATAACAGTGCCGTTACGTCCATATATTTCACCATGGGGAACAGAGAGGGAAAAGGTCAGCGGGCTATCGCTTATTCCTTCAGCAGTCGGCAGAATTCGGCCTAGGCTATCAGCCAGAGTCCTAGCCCGGTGCGCCTGATTATGAGGGAGGTCGTCTGTTCCTTTGGTCCAAAATCTGGGGCGGACGCAGAATCCGGCCACTTCCCGTACCGGAAGCTGGTATGGATTGGCATCGACCAGCGGCTGATGGTCCCCGTGGTAGTGGCTAATCACTACGTCGGTGGCATACCGCAAAGCATTTGCGATAAGTCTCCTGGTTCTTACAGAGGCTATTACTTGAATTGGATGTGGAAGTAAGCCGTGCCGCCTGAACCCCAGTGCGACCCCCGGGTCAATAACCACCCTGCAGTCTTTTGTCCCAACCGCTACACACAGGCTGCGAACGCCTAAGGATTCAGCCCCGATTATCTCTATCTCCACTACTTACTCTTTGCTAAGCACCCCAGCCAACATTTCAAAGAATGCCATTATTCAGCCCCTTCATTGCCCGTTCTCAAATATCGTCAGATAAATATTGCCGTTTTCCTTGTAGCCCCTGACCAGGTTGCAGTGCCTCAGGATAGCAAAATTAGTCTCCATATCCTGCCGGGACAGCCTGAAATTCTCCATGACCTCTTCCCCTGTGACCCTGCCCCGGCTTTTGATGAAATTATAGATCGCTTTCTGCAACTCAGTGAGCCCCTCAGTGCCCTCGAGCCCCATATTCTCACATGCGCGTGTGGCATGGTAAACTGCCCAGGGGTCGCAGGCTTTGACCCTGCTAATTGCCTCCAGATAGCAGTCTTCGCAGAGCGTTTCGCCCAGATGGACATATGTCTGATCCTCAGGGGCATCCCGGTTGCACTTAGAACACCTCATGGCAATCTCTCCAAACCCCTTCAATTCAATTTGCGCTGAATTTTTGCCGTCGCAGTACTGTGAGAGAGATGATAGCATAGACAGTAACTGGCGAACAGTCCACAAAAAGCTCAGGGGCATCACCGGAACCTTTATTTGGCAGAGGCTACAGGTTCACCCTGGTACCAGCGTTGTTAAGGAAGAAAACATCTCCAAGCTCTTGAGACAACCACGCCGAGGCATAGAATCCCGTACAGTGGGAAACTCCCAACCTCTGGACTCCCATTTCCCTCAGACCGGTAGCGGTTCTCACAAGTCTTTCCTCCGAAGCGTTGAAGAGGTGGATACCACCAATCACGGTATTAATTCTCTCTTCACCAGTCAGATTCCGGACGTGAATTAGAGTGTTAATAACCCCACGGTGGCCGCAGCCAAAAATAACTACCAGACCTTCCTCAGTCTTGATAGCCAGTGCTAAATCGTCTGCAACAGTATCAGGAATCATATGATCGTCTTCCCTAACCAGGAGGATCGAATCGACCTCTTCATATTCAGTTACCATCGGGATCTCACCGGTGGTCAAAACTTTGTCAGTGATCGAAAGGGCCTCTCTGGTTAAGTTAAAACTAGCTCCCAGACTTTCCAACTCTTCTCGCTGAAAAGGGATACCAATGAAGCTATTTGCAGCAGCAGTCCCGGCGTACTTGGGTTCCCAGATATCTGGGTGTGCGATCACCTCCACTTTACCTGTTTCCCTTAGTATGTCACGCAGTCCCCCGGTGTGGTCGCTGTGACCATGACTTAATACAATCTTATCCACCGAACTGAGGTCTACCCCCAGAATATGAGCATTATGCGCTGCTGAAATGCCAAGCCCGGTATCGAAAAGGATCTTTACCCCATCCACTTCTACAAAGATGCTAAGCCCCCATTCGGCCAGTAAACCCAAATTAGCGGTGTTCTCAGTTATAGTGGTAATGCTGATTCCCATCTTTTCACCTCCATTATAGCTAACAATACCAGTTGCTTATAGAATCAACCAAGTTGCGACTATCTTCTTTGCTATCAAACTGGTGCATCTTTCATCATAGGTAGAATTATTCACGCAATGAGATATTTCGCAGCGGGCTACCGGGACTTCGGCTGGATGGTCTTCAGCGGACAATTTGCTACCATACCTTTAAGTTTCAAAGCCCTTTCGCTCTCAGTCAGTTTCATGTTCTCAGTTGTGGCCATATATATACTCAGGTCTGTCGAAATCGTCCCCAATCTGCAGTTTGTCTGGAGAAAAACTATGCACCTCGTAGCCGAGTTTTTGAAGGCATATAATGATATCCGCGACCGATTGGCCTAGTTGGCGCAGGAAATCGTGGTGAATCTCGCAGAATATCTTAACTTTATTCATCCTGAGCGTCCTTTCAGCTCCTCTGAGAACCAGCAGCTCGCTGCCCTCACAATCCATGTTAATTATATCTACGCCATGCGATTTCTGTTCATTCAAGAACCTGTCGATGGAAGTGCAAGGCGCTTCAATCTTCTGTGCGCCTTCAGCGGAAACGATTCCACTGGAGAGCTCTTTTTGGTAGAAATCTACCTTCCCAGCGCTGTCTGTTAGAGCGACTTCGAACGCACTCACGTTACTCAATCGATTGGAGGACAGGTTCTCCTTCAGGATCGCGAAATACCGGGGATGTGGCTCAAATGCATACACCTTGCCTTTCTCTCCAACCTGTTTTGCTATCGCTATGCATGTAACGCCTATGTTAGCTCCAACATCAATCACCTTCATTCCTGGTTCCAGGATCGATTCCAGGAATGCGACCTCCGCAGCTTCATGGTCGTGGTTCTTTAGAAAGGATTCGAAAGCAGCCGGATTTTGAAGAAATATCTCTGTTCCCCCGTTATCAAGCCCGTTTTTTGACATGGTCAACCTCTGCTCCTTAGTATCTTGTAATGTTCCTCCATCACTCGATCAGCATTACCCCATCTTAATTCACGACTCTTTTTGTCTTATACTGCCCTTCGGTTGCCAACGCAACTGTCTCGCATTCCATCACAGGTCATAACTGGCAACTCGATTTCTTCGCTGATATCGCCTATCTCAGTTGCTGGAATCGGGCCGCTCACGTTGGTACGCCCTTTTCCACGGCTCCCTGGCAAATCTCAGGTAATCTTTAACCGCTGCCTTTAACGTATCCGCCGCGAGGGAAGCACAATGCACAAACTCATCGGGCAATCCTCCAAGCTCTCTAAGAACGTTATCCCTCCCGATACTTAATGCCTCCTTCACATCCCTCCCTTTAGCCATCTCGGTCAATGCACTGCCAGCAGATATAGCGCCAAGGCATACATCACTGACGAACTTGATATCTATGATTTTACCGCCTCTAACCCTCAACCAGATCCACATCGAATCACCGCAGGTACTGGTGATGTGACCGTAACCTTCATAGTATTTCATCCGCCCCAGATTTCTCGGATTCAAGTAGTGGTCGATTACTGCCTTTGAGTAGCCGCTTTCCTTCAGTTCGTTCCTAATTCCCTCTGTCTCCTCCGTTTTATTCGGTCTATGTGTCATCTCTGCAACCCTTCTAATTCGCTGACTAAAGGGTGACCGGGTGGTTCTATTTACCAGCGACTTGATTCACGGCAGTTCGTGGACGTTGTACTAACGCGCGGACGTCTATAATGTATTAGGCTTCTCCTTCAACAGCTTTGACTGGTCCAGGTCCCGGGTAATGCCAGCAAGGTATTTAGCTATATCCTTTTTTGACTCATAATCATATTCAGCATTCAGTGTAATTGTCTCCATGATTGGAGAGCCACCACCATGAACGCCAGCGATGGCGTACCAGTGGGCCATAGGCGACGCACTCAGGTTCTCAATAAACCTCCATATACGATGCGAATCCTCGGGAGTTATTTCCGGGTTTCTCACTATGTATTTATCTAGGTCTTTTCTTGTTTGATCACCATAAAAGTCTTCCTCGAAAGGTAATGTGACCGACAAACCGCCCGCAATTTCTGTCAGCAGGTTGAACTCATGATAAATGGTCTCGCCCATGAGTCGCCTGCCTACGTTAGCGTATATAGCCTCAGGGAAAAATGTTCCGGAAGACGTTTTCTCTCCATAAAGCGCGCTGGCTATCCCAGCCGCGTAGGCCAACTCCGCGCCCCCTGCAAACTCGGACAACTTCTCTCTTACATGGGTTACCCTCTCGATGTTATTGGCCTGGGCAACCAAAGCTGTCGCTCCGCACAGTATATCGGATACCGCAGGCTTGCAGCCGGTGTAACTGTGACGGTGTGAATCGGCAAAGAGGAGGGCGATCCTTCTGCCAAAGTCCCACTCCCCGCACATGAATACCCTTTCATTGGGAATGAAGGTATCGTCGAAAACGACGAAGGAGTCTGCAACCCCATAGTCACAGAAGGGCGACTTTATCTCCTTTCTCTCTCGCAGCCAGACTGGTCGGGTAATCAGGCGCATTCGGTCCCAGTCAGCCGGAATGGCGAAGGCAACGGCATAATCTTTGTCATCTTCCCGGAGTGCCCTGGTCGGAATAACTATGATTTCGTCAGCATTGGCTGCCATGGTTATTGAGATTTTCGCCCCTCTGACTACAATTCCATCTGGCCTTCGCTCGACAATCCGAACATAGGCGTCAGGATTCGCTTGCTCTGCGGGCCTCTTCGTTCTATCACCCTTCATATCTGTCTGGGCACAAGCAGCCGCCAGGTCGTGCTGCTGATAAACCCTCAAATAGTCTGTAAATCGACGATGGTAATCTGTGTCATTCTTTTCGTCCATTTCTTTAGTGCAAATTGACAGTGCGGTCAGAGCGTCGTGCCCCATGCACCTTTGAATGCATCCACCAACCCTTTGGGCAGTCAGGCGAATCATCTTCTGTTTTTGCATGAGGTCATACGGGCTTTGCGGAAGGTGTGTAAACCGATTGATCCTCTCGCCTGTCAGGGAAGAAGTCGCTGTCATTACATCTTCCCAATCGGGATTTTGTGCTAGATCAAAGGTGACAGAAATGACGTTTACACCGGGACCGAGTCTCGGATCATCGCGACCAACTTTGTGGCCGCCAATATAGATATTGTCTTTCATCTTCTCCAAATCGGCCTTGTACTGCGCAGGAGTTCTCATTTCATTCTCTCCTATTCTGTATTAGATTCCCATTGGTTGCTGCTAATTCCCCTTCTGCTTCAGTTCCGCCTTGCTTCATTCCTAATTCTGAGGCACTTTGCCTAAAAGAGCGAATACTTCATTCTGAATAAACCTATAGACTTTATCATCCAAATCCCTTGAAGGCAGTTGCTTTGCCTTCCTCACTCCAAGTTCTGAGGTGAGCTCTATGTAACGGTCTACTGGCATCTTTGCTTCTTCAAAGAGCTTGGCACCACATCGTAAACCGCAGGCATCCACTAGTATGCGCTTCTCCGATGACCTCAGCATTTCTTTGATCTTCCACGGTATAACCACAGCTGGAAGGCACGCGATTTTCACATCGACTGGGTTCTCCTCCCATAACCTAATGCAAGCTTTGGATGCTGAGACACCTGTTGCACACCCGCCAAAGCAAGTGTAAATAAAGAGTTTCCACCGAGATTGTCGAGCCACTTTACCTCCTGATTCCCGAGCAGACTTGCATCAATAAGCTATAATTCATTGGCTTTTTCAACCGGTCTCTTGGCTCATGTTCGGATTTCGTCAAGGAGCAACTTTTTAAACCGTTCCAGGGATATCTTGCAAGGTTCCAGCGGAATCCCCATCCAATCGGAAAAGTCCAAGATTTCCTCGGGATGGTTCAGTTCGTATTCATCCCAGAAGCCTATGCCATCAAGCATAATAGCTCCCCCCGTATGCTTGGGGAAGTTCTCATTGGCAAGACCCTTATCCCAGTCCTGAAATACATATCGTCGGTACTTCAGCCATCCCGGAGTTAGCCAGTAGACATCCCTTCCTTCGCTTATTTTCTCCCTTTCCTCGGCGCTGGCCAGCATGTCCATACAATGCGAAGCTTTGATCCTGGTGATTCCCGGTCCCTGTTCCTCGATTATCCTGTCTATCGTCCTGTATGGATCATCAGCATTGATGTAACAGAACTTGCCGCCGTATACTACGATGATTCTCTCAGCGTATTTCCTCGCGTTGCCTATTTGCCTGACCAACTGCTCTTCGAGTTCCCTGGGAATTTCGTGCCGGCCCGGCTTGGTATATAAAATCTTACTGGCGTCCAAAAAACCATTCCTCTGTAAATAGTTGATTTCCGGACTCAGCGTCCCACAAGACACTATCGCATAATCTCGAAAAGACAAACGGCTGTTCATCGCTTCACCTCACATCGTAACTGCAACGATTTTTATAACCACCTGTAAGTGAAACACCTTATCACCATGTATGATGTGCCGATTAGGAGGCCTATATTCAACGCACCAGCTATAGCGCCATAAGCCACATCCGAATTATCCAAAATGACCCCTCTCGATCGCTCGTTATTCAGTTGCATTCCTGTCCCTTGGACAAATATGCCATCTAGGTCGCACTGGGCGTTTCACCTGGGTGCATCCTTTTCCACTTGGTAAGGAGTTCCTCACGGCTTTCTTTATACTCAGGATCGGGAACACAGGCATCAACCGGGCATACCTCGGCACACATGGGTGATTCGAAATTGCCTACACACTCCGTGCACCTGTCGGGATCGATTACGTAGATGCTTTCTCCTTCTGATATTGCCTCGTTGCCGCACTCGTCCTCACAGGCACCACAACTTATGCAATCATCTGTGATTTTGTACGCCATTTTCTATCCTCCTTAGTGGTTCTTCCGATTGCTACATTGGGGGAAGATTGCATGTGCCAGAGCTACAGGTAGGACAGCTATCCCATGACGGAGTAGCCCCTCTGTCTGAACCCATGCTAAAAGCGAAGGTGGACAGGAGCTTCTGGGGGTTAGGAGCTTGGCACTTGGGGCAATTCAGACGGGAGCCGTCCTCTCCAATAGATTGGCGAGCTTCGAACTTCTCGCCACACTGCGCACACTGGTACTCATAGATGGGCATCTCTTTAAACTCCTTCCTTTTTGTTCGGTTTGGCCCTGTGCTCGGGCTTACTGCCTATCATCTTATTATTCACGGCAGATTTTTCCAGTTCTCCTGATTCCTGTGGTCGGATTATGGCGACCTTAGCGTCTTTGTAATGATTGCCTGCCGCGATAGCAGCAGTCCGGCCGGCCATACTTCCTCCGATGATTAATACATCTCATTTCCCCAATGTTAATCTCCTTTCTCCAGCGGATAAACCTTTTCACCGGCGGGGATTGCCACCTCGAGGCAGTTCTCTTGCGGAACAAGCGGGCAGGTGTAGTCCTCACTATAAACGCACCACGGATTGTACGCTTTGTTGAAATCGAGAATCCACTTACCATCAGTACTGAGATCCCTATTGGGCTCGAGGTCGATATACCGGCCGCCGCCGTATGTCTCTTTACCAGAGGTTGAATCCTTGAAAAGAATGAACAGCCTCTCCTCATTGCGATCACTTTTATAAGCCTGAAGCACCTGTTTTTGGCCGCCAATAGTGAAATGGAATTCTCCCCAGCGCAGAAAATCCCGCTCGTTGCCCTTGGTATAGGCCATCCTTAATATCTTCTTTTCCTCATGCTCATGCATCTCCAGCTCAAACCTGTATGCTGGGTCGGCAGGGTAGTACGCCAGTCCCTTAAGTTTCTCACGCTCCTGAGGAGGTACCGGCGAATGCCAGTGTGTCGTGAAAAACCGGTCCTTCTCTTCACGCTGACTCTTAAGGTTTGCTGCCCATTCGGAAATATCCATTATAATTTACCCCCTTCCGTTCCATCAGCAACTAGCTCATAAGTCGTGCTGGGAATATACATAACCCTGTGTGCGGTTCACGCCCGATCAACATGCCCTTTCTCGGGTTGCAACGTCTAGCTCTCACTCGCGGGTGCAGGCTCGATTCTACCTGTGGCCTCCTTTTTATGGATATCTATGAAGAGGGTTGGGTCTCTGCTATCAGCGCATTCAGCGCGTTTCTGAGATGGGATTTGTCGTGGAATCCCCCCAACTCTTTCAGGGGTTCGCCGTGATGAAAAAGGAGCACAGCCGGTAGGGGAATGATATGGTACATTTCCGCCAGTTGCGGCTCATTTTCTACATCTATCATGGCGAACTTAATCCTTCCATCATAATCCTCAGCCAAATCCTCCACGACTATACAAAGGGCGAAGCATGCCCCGCAGCGGGAAGCGCGGAAACAGGTAAATACCGGGAGGTCAGATTTCAGTACCTCTTCCTCGAAATCATCACCATTAATCTCTACTATCATTGTTGCCTCCTTTCACACCGCTTTGATCAATCCCAGTAGCTAAACGTGACTTAAAGCATCCTGATTGCCTTCAGAGTACAGGCCTGAGCGCACTTGGCGCATCCATGACACCATTTGGCCGGGTTGATTTCTGGTGCTTCATAGGCACTTTTTTGTATTAGATTTCCGTACTCGCATTCAAGCGCGGCAAGGCATACTCCGTGATCACACCTCTCAGGGTGGCACCTCTCATAGTCCACCATCGCTACCCTTTTGGGCATCAGCCTTGCTTCTCATCCTCCTTGGTTTTGTCCATCTGCTCCTCGAGTTCTTCAAGTTCCCTGATTCTAGATGTCACTAAACCTTACCTCGAGCTTTTTCCTCACTGTGGGCATTGTGGTATATTCCATCTCCTCTAGGGGCAGGCGATGTGGCTCAAACGGCCCATGGCGGCGCAGGTACTCGGCAGCTACATTGGCCACATGACGGGCGTCATCGAAACTGGGATCATCGAACATATCTCGAGGTCCCACCAGCACCCCGTTGGCTATCTGGAAGCCGGCCGCGATCACGCGTGGAGGCCCATCGAACCGAGTGGGATTGGAATCACTCAGGGCGACCGGCATAAGCGGCCCATGGTGAGAGCCGCGCATCCAACCCTCTACCAGCCCGGGCATCGCAAATGGCTCGAGCACCTCCCCTACCGCAGGAAAATGGCCCTGTGAGCGAACGATGCAGACCGGGTCATCTTTGCCAACGTATCTTCCGGCGATGAGGGCGAGGCGCTGAGTGGAGGAAACCGCAGCTATGTCACCGCTGGCACAGTGGCGCACCGCTTTTATCATAAACCGTGATGGCGCTCCAATAAATACTAGGAGATCGTAGATCTCCTCAGGGGCATCGAAGGTGATCTTTTTGCTCTCCTTTACATCGTGCACCTCAAAGGAGAAGCCGGAATGCATGTCATCGGCAATCACCAACCCAATGGTGTTGAACGGGTCGGCGAACATCTTGTAAAGCGGCATATTCCAGGCACCTGACGAAGTCTTGTCTGCCATGAAGACAATTACCGTCTCCGCAGCGCGTTCCTCAAACTCCATCTCCGCCACTCCGGGCCCCATCCCCTTCACATTGCCCGAAAAGGCATCGCTGAGGAGATCCTGCCCAGCACCATGCAGCTTCAGCTTCTTAGCTACTTCGGTGGCGGCAACGAAGGTATCCCAGGCAAGCCCGTGAATCTGCTTGTTCTCTTCCCCTTGCTCATGGGTCATGATTAGCTGGAGGTCGTCCCCACATCTGGTAACATGAAAATCGACCAGAAGCCCACTCCTCTTCGCCTTCTCAAGATACTCCTGGGCCTTTTCCAGGACCTCGGGATGTGAACTGGAATGTCCAACATAACCCCCGACGTCAGCCTTGATTACACTTAGGGTAATCATTTGCATCCCTCCTTATTCTTGTTTCTCCGACCTATCTATACTCCACAAAACCAAACTGGAGCAGCACCCCTTTAATTGTCTCCCAGCAATTATCGGCTCCTCGCCTTCAAGCCGGGGATCCTGCGAAAGCCCTGATGAAAACCTCTGGAATCTCAACCCTGTTATCCAGCAGCCGAAGCTTCCTCCGAGCCTCATGATAGTCCGTGGTTCCAAATGACTGGTCAGTACCGAACGCTATACACAAAACCTGCATAAAAGTCTCCAGAGCATCATTGAGATCAGGCGAGTTCCACATAGGGATCACCAAGGTATAGGGCATGTATTTGCTGGCTAGTTCCTCCCCGTAGTTATCGTTTAGCCAGTCCGTGCAAAGCCTGTCGATCTCGCTGCTTGTCATGATTCCTCCTTAAACTATTGAACCAGTCTTTCTGCTCGCCCCAGCCTGTTGATCAGCACTCCCTGAACCTTCCCCGGACGACGAGTCTGGTCCCGACTGTATGTCACTAAACCCCTCATAGCTAGAAATCATGGATGTAGCGAACCGCCGCTCCTCGCCACAGTATTTGCACTTTCCCACTCCCTTGTCACCAACTAACCAGTGATGGGCTCCGGAAGGTGAACAAGCGCAACGCCAAATCCCTGATTGCAGGTAGCTGCGCCCGATTCTGTCTGAAATCTGTGCTACAGTTTCACCCCGTTTGCCCCGAGCCATCCGCAAGGCCTCCTTCCATCATACCCAGGTATCCCCTGTTTAAGGCAGGGCTCAGCTCCTTGGCCTTAGATCATCTATGTTGCAGATATATGGTACTACATGCATTGGAGCACACCTCTAGCCCAGGGACAGTCCCCACACGGCAAGGTATATCCGTAGCAATCTTTGCGAAAAACAGGGGCAAGTAAAGCAAAGCATCCTTCGGCATGGGGACAATCACCACAGGGAGCGAAGTCGAACCTATCCACCTGCCTGCGAAAACTGCGGTATTCCCTCGAGTTCCATATATCCCGGAAATCACGGTCTCCTACGTTGCCGAAAGTTACGGCGGTGATGCTCTTCTCCCTACCATTGACATAGCACATATACGAGTGATAGAGGTTATGGCACGGCCGTACATAGCCATCCCAGCTTATAAACGCGATACGATCTCTGATAAAACCGCATTCTCTCTTTGCCTCTGGTATAAGGGGAGGGAGATCAAGTTCAACGTTCAGTTCCTCAGCCCTAGCTCTCGCCTGTGCAAAAATTTCCTGAACGTGAGTTATGTAGCTACCATCCCTGGGGATAAGATTTTTGAAGCTCATACACACGTCATTTTCCCGAGCCTTGTTGACTATCTCATCGAGTAGCTGGAACTTCCGCCCCATCTCACTGTCATATCCAGGCACCCTGGTCCAATCCGGCTTGCTGGAGCGAAGTTTGTCCTTCAGCGGCGGGATGCCGAAGAGCGCATTTGCGTAGCTTTCGACATCCAGCGAATCAAAGGCGAGATCAATACTGCGCCGTTCGGCTTCGGCTTTGGCCTCCTCGAACAGCTCTATGGCTACGTCGGAATTGAAATCGTATAAGACCTCATCTTTCATGTCCTCGGTGTGCGGCAGCAGGTTGGAAACGATGATGAAGCTTATGCCGTGCTCAGCTGCGAGTTCTACAAGCTGCGGTAACTCCTCGACGTTCCTCTTCATGGCGACAAACTCGAGTCCAAGACGCAGAGTACGGCTTCCGTATTCGTTACGGGCTCGGTTAAGCAAATCAACGCCGTTAAGCACGTCCTCAAGTCTGGCGCCTTTCCTGATCTGGGCAAATGTCTCTGGAGAAGCACCATCTATTGAGACAACGAGATAATCTAGCCCTGAGGACACTAGCTTTTTAGCCGCCTTCTCATCTATTAGTGTTCCGTTCGTTGTGAAGCTGAAGACTCCATTGGCAGGCAAGTGCTCTTTGCCAAGACGGATCATTTCAAATATGCTCTCATTGAGCAGAGGCTCACCAATCCCGATGATATTGATTATCTCTATTTCTGGGAACACTGGTAGGAGAGCCTCATAGGTATCCATGGTCATATCGCCCGAATCTTCCCTCCAGACCTTTCTCATACACATGGCGCAATTCAAATTGCACCTCGTAGTTACTTCAATGTTTAGCTTGCTTGGCCTATCGTTCATCTGCATTGTTTCTCATGAAAGTTAGTCAAAACTACGGCGCTCCAGCAGGACAATGAATTTAAGCGCAAAACCTCCTGCTCGCACTCAAACCAGATATCAGTGCTAAAGGCTGTACCGAAGTCGTATCCAAAGCCATTTAAACCGGCAATTAGTTCTGGAGAGTCTAATTTCGGCATTAGCACAGTGACCTGCCGCGGTCCGAGCGAGTAGCAAATGGTATCATCAGCGCTACTAGTAGACTGGTATCTGTTTATCGTCATGATATCTAACCTTTATCAATTTATGATAATGTTTCTCATTCGCAATTAAATCGCTAAAAAAAATTATTCTACTTGTACTTTGTCTTTACATTCTGGACAATAACCTTCCATGTGCAGAATAGCTCTGGTTACAACGAAGCCGCTGTTTCGCTGCACTTCATCCACTAGCTGGCCAACCGCAGGGCTCACAAATTCTTTGACCTGCCCACAGGTTGTGCACACCAGATGATAATGTTCACTTGACGTTTTCATTTCATAGGAACAACGGCTCTTGTCCAAACGCCTTTCATCCACCAAACCCAGCTCCCCAAAGAGCCGAAGGTTACGATAAACAGTAGCCAGGCTGATATGTGGGTCCCTCTTGGCAGCCTCTTTAAAAAGCTCCTTGGCATTCATATGTGTTTTAGCCTCACGAAGTATGTCAAGAAGCAATTGTCGATGTGCCGTTTTGAATTTTGTCTTCATTTTATGTAATAATGATTCTCATTCTTACATAAATTATAAGCCTACATTACGCTTGATGTCAACTGTTTCGATATATAGAGAGCGCTGAAAAAGTATAAAAAGATGGCAAATTTTGACGATAAAGGGTTCATTTGCATAATCTGCTGAAGCTATTCAAATGAGAAATGAGCAAAGCCTCAATCAAAAATTGCCGATAAAATGACTTTTTCAGCATTCTCATTATATGAGAGCGCTGAAAAAGACATCTTTTAAGAATTTACTCCTATCAGGCGACAAGTTTTACTTTTTCACCGCCCTTATAGCCAATATTGAAGCAATATTTTACCTAAGGTTATCCCATCTTCGCTCTGTTTTTCCTTATCTGGCCCTACCTTTATCCATTATCAGGTTGAAACGGGCACACTACTCCCCTGAACGGGATTCCAGGGCAATGGTTTACCAAGGTTATCCCGCTGAAACAGGAGCTTAACCATTCTCTTCACATTGCAGGTAATGGCAGTCATAAGAACCTGGATGGCCATCTTTCCCAGACCCCAATAGCGAGTTTTCTCCAGGCCGTGAAACCTTTTGAGCTCAGCAAATTTCCTCTCAACCTTAGGCCTCTCCCTTTGCGCAGCCAGTATCTCAGCCTTCATCTGTTGTTTCTTCAGCCGCCGACTCTTTCTATTCTTTTTGGGGATAATAGCGGAGGTAATGTTTTTCCTCTTTAACAGGCAATGGTTCTTCTTGCTGTCGTATCCCTTGTCAGCAGTGGTCATCTTTGCCTTGCCTTCTATTAATCTGGGGAATTCCTTACCATCAAAGGTATTTCCAGGCGTGGTCTCCACTCTGGTGATAAGCTCGCTGTCGGAGTCCAGGCTGGCATTAGCTTTGTAACCGAAGAACGGCTTATTCCTGCTCTTATAGCCGTAACGGGCATCCTTATCCGGTGATCCATCCGGATTACTATTCATCTTGAATGTGTCCACCTTCGCCTTTACATGGGTGCTGTCCACTATGGAGAGACGGTCCGATATAAGCCCCTTATCTCTGGCCAACTCCACAATCCTGTTGAAGATACTGGCAAATCGCTCCTCGCCAAGTCGTTCCCGAAACCGCGTGAGGCTGGAGGAGTCGGGAGGACGTTCGTCTATGGCAAGTGCGTATTTCGGACCAAATCGGCCGCCTTCACGGAGCAAACCGGCCACCCTGT
>CAYVQT010000013.1:0-60479 GCA_964453665.1 uncultured Dehalococcoidia bacterium
TTGCCCCCATAGACTTCAAGGACATCGCAAGTAGAGTGCTGGACACTATCTCACCGGTTGAGAGGAGGACATCGAGCTCCCTGTCATCGGGATGATCTGTAACCTGATTGGCGAGCTTGATCAACCCGTCTGTGGTCTTTCCCATGGCCGAGACCACCACCACCACATGGTTGCCCTTCTCTTGAACTGCAACGGCCCTTCGGGCGACGTTCTTGATCTTTTCAGCGTCAGCCACCGAACTGCCGCCGTACTTCTGCACAACTACTGCCATCGTCCTCTTCCCCTAGTCAGCCAGTATCAACTTTCTCATAATAGTATAGCCATCATTCACGAAAATGCCAGTTTCGCCTGCCTGCGTCTCACTGAATGCCTTTGCGCCCGTGGTCTGAAAACCCGGACCCCAGAGAACGAACGGAACCGGGTCCGGAACATGGGTCCGGACTTCAATAGGCGTGGGATGGTCAGGCATGGCCAGTATGCGGATACTATCCCCTGCGACAGCGATAATCTGGCCTATTACCTCCCGGTCTACCCGCTCGATAGCCTCGATCTTTTCATCTATGCTGCCGGCATGGCCGGCCTCATCAGGTGCCTCAACATGAATGAACACCATGTCATGCTCCTGCAACGCTTCAAGAGCGCCAGATGCCTGCCCGGCATAGTCATTGTCCGGACCGGCTGTCACGCCGGCAATGTCCAGATTCATTATCCCGGTCATTTTAGCCAGCCCCCTCAGAAGGTCGACGCCCGAGGTAAGGGCAGCATCCAGCCCATAGACCTGTTTAAACGACGGCAGTTCAGGGGCTTTTCTACTCCCCCAGAAGAGCCATATCATGTTAGCGGAGACCGCTCCCCGGGACTCCCGGGCCTTGTTCACCGGATGGTCTCGAATCACGTCCACAGAGCGCGCCATGAGATCCCGTAACAGGTCGCTTCCCTGACCCCGGGGCAGGAATTCATCAATGGGCTTCCCCGGAATATCATGAGGCGGAGTGCAGGTCGCAAGCAGCGTATCGTCCTGCCCCTTTATCTTGCATATGTGTCTGTAGCTCACGCCGGGGTAGAAATGTATCGCCTCACTGCCCAGCCTCTCCTCCAGCGCAGCCACCAGAGCATGGGCCTCGCTATCACTGATATGGCCCGCGCTGTAGTCTTTCATTTTCCCTTCTTGAACAGACACCAGATTACAGCGAAATCCAACCTCCCCTTCACTGATGGGGATGCCCATGCTTATGGCCTCGATTGCGCTCCTGCCCTGGTAGTAGACCTTTGGATCGTAGCCAATTATGGACATGCAGGCGCATGCGCTGGAGGGCTCCATCCCGCTGGGCACCGTCCTCACCAGGCCGAGGGTGCCCTCCTTTGTTAATCGGTCTAAATTCGGGGCACGCGCCAGTTCCAGGCAGGTCTTCCCCCCCCGCTCAGGGAGCGGCCAGTCCGAGGCACCATCGATTATCACAACGCAGTATTTCACAGTCATTAAAGTATAGCGGCGGACGAGAGGCAATTCAAGAAGGACTTCGGTCGCAGCAGATAAGGTAGCTAAAGTGTAACGAACCCACCACTAGCGGGGAGCTAGATGTTTCACCCGTAGGGGCGTTTCTAGTTTCTACTGCCATACAGAGCGAAACGAAAATGGGCAGGTCAGGTTCTGAAGTAATATGGATACCTGCTTCCACAGGAATCTGTTACGATCATTTGCAGTACTTACCACGAAGGATGAAAATGCTGTTTCTGGAATAACCGACATTCAAGACACCGTTCGTGGTGAGCCCTTCGACAAGCTCAGGGCGAACGGTTTAGATCATATTTTCAAAGCAATGACATGATAGGACTTTTCAAGAAGAAACATTTTCCCGGAAAGTGTTCCTTACAGATAGAACCGTATCGCCAGGAAGCAAGTTCACGCAAGCTTGTGTAATACAACTCACATATCCGCAGTACTATTTTCACTTTAATAAAACCCTAAAGAGCTATTGAGTGGCAAGTGCAGGCATGCTAGCGTCGTAGTAGATATTTTAATGCTTGAGCAAGATATATATGCTTCCTACGATGAGACAATAAAGCCCGATGACAGGAAGGATAATTAACCTTCAGGATAACCGTACGTGATACCAGGATTGAGTAGAGTCGGTGATTCGGCAAGCAGCCAGCACCCGGATACTAACATTTCAATCTTGGATGAAGGAGCAGAGACATGAGAGCAAGTAAGACCATCCGAGAGATTCTTCGCCCGACAGCCAACGGCATAGCTGAGGGCAAGCTGGTACAAGGTGCTGTCCGCAACCAGACAAGCGAACTTGAGGAGAGGATCAAGGAACAGAATTGCATGTATGGAGTCTCCAGTCTTACAAGCAAGCAAGACATCTCATTGGAAGAAGTACTTAACGGGGTAGTTGCTATTATCCCCCCCGCATGGCAGCATCCGGAAATCGTCTGCGCACATGTGATACTAAGAGGGCAGGAGGTCAGAACGGATAACTTCGTTGAGACGAAGTGGAAGCAGGCTAGCGACATCGTAGTAAATGGCGAACACGCAGGTAGGGTGGAGGTATTCTATCTAAAAGAAAAACCGGAATCCGACGAGGGCCCTTTCCTCAGTGAAAAGAGAGAGTTGCTCGATGCTGTTGCCGAACAATTGGGCAGGGTCGCAGAGCGCAAACAGGCAGGGGAAGCGCTTCAGCAGCGTGAGCGAGAATATAAACTGTTGTTGGATTGTACAATCGATGGTTTGACTGTTATCGATATCGAATCGGCGAAGCTGGTCTTCTGCAACCAGCGTGCTGCAACTTTATTTGGCTTCAACTCTCCCGGGGAAACAATCGGGGTAAATCCCCTTAGTTTGATTCATCCTGAGGATATAGACCGTATTATTAAGATTATTGCGGAAGAACTGTCTGGAAAGAGACTGCATGACGTCCATGAATTTCGAACGATGACCAGAGACGGTAGATGTATTTGGATGAAAGCAGCCTTCCGGATAACGGATTATCAGGGGAAATCGGCACTCGTAGTTTCACTCAGGCCCCGCCCTGAGCGAAATGTTGCGGGAAACGAAATCGGTATGCTTGACGAAGAGCTTGAGCAGAGAGTTACAGAGCGGACCTGGCAACTCCAGGCCGTCAATAAGGAATTAGAAGCATTTGCCTATTCCGTATCACACGACCTGCGCGCTCCCTTACGCAGCATTGAAGGCTTCAGCCAGGTGCTGTTAGAAGACTATGCCCACTGGTTAGATACACAGGGCAGGGATTACCTCCAGCGTATCTGTTCAGCCAGCCGGCGTATGGCACAACTTATTGACGACCTCTTAAACTTCTCGCGCGTCACCCGAGTCGAGATGCAGCGTGACAGGGTCGATCTCAGTGCACTGGCTCACAAAATCGTAGCAGAACTACAGCAAAGTCAACCTGAACGCCAGGCAGATTTCATCATCATGCCGGGTTTGGTCGCTAAAGGTGACTCGCACCTCCTGCGAGTGGCGCTGGAGAACCTTCTCGGCAATGCGTGGAAGTTCACGAGGAAACGACCGCAGACCAAGATAGAATTCGGCTACACGGAAGGAGACGGGCAAACCATTTATTTCGTGCGCGATAATGGTGTCGGCTTCGACATGGCCTATGCCGATAAACTATTCGGAGGTTTCCAGCGTTTGCACTCGCCGGCTGATTACGAAGGCACCGGAATTGGCCTAACCACGGTTAAGCGCGTCATTGAGCGCCATGGCGGCAGTATCTGGGCCGAAAGCGAAGTGGAACACGGCGCCACGTTCTACTTCACATTACAACCGGCTTAGGAAAGACAGATGGATAAGAAGACAATACTGTTGGTGGAAGATAATCCCGATGATGAAGCGCTGGCCTTACTCGCGCTCAATAAAAACAACATCCCCAGCGAAGTCGTGGTGGCACATGACGGCATTGAAGCGCTGGACTACTTGTTCGGCGAGGGTAGCTATACAGGCCGCGACACAAGGATTATGCCAGAGCTTATTTTACTGGACCTGAAGTTGCCCAAGGTCTATGGCCTGGAGATACTACGTCGTATCCGTAGCGACAAGCGCACTCAATGCCTCCCCGTGGTTATCCTCACCACCTCTAAAGAGGAGCGTGATGTAATTGAGGGCTACGCCCTGGGGGCTAACAGCTTCATTTGTAAACCCGTGGGCTTCGCCCAATTCAGTCAGGCGGTAGAGCGACTGGGATACTACTGGCTTATTCTGAATGTTGCCCCGCCGATAGGAAGAATGGCAGAAGGTTAGGGACATTTCCGATGACCACACCACTTCGTGTACTGATAATCGAGGATTCGGAAGACGACGCCATATTAATACTTCGAGCCTTAAAACGCGGCGGCTATGACCCAACCTTTGCACGTGTTGACATGCCCGAAGCTACGAATGACGCACTCGAAACGCAGATGTGGGATATCATCCTCGCCGACTATGCCATGCCACGATTCAGCGTGCCCGCCGCACTGAGTATGGTCAAGGAAAAGAGTCTGGACCTTCCGTTCATAATCGTTTCCGGTGCTATCGGCGAGGAGGCTGCGGTGGAAGCTATGAGAGCCGGTGCCCACGACTATGTGATGAAAGGCCATATGGCACGACTTGTCCCAGTAATTGAACGGGAGCTACGCGAAGCAGAGATACGCCGCAAGAATAAGCAGATGGAAGAGGATATACGAAAATCAGAGGAGAAGTTAAGACGCTATTTAGAAAGTAGCCCCGACGCTATTTTCACAATTGATTCCCAGGGAACTTTCTTATACGGAAACAGGGCAGCAGAGAAAATTACAGCATACACAAGGGAAGAGTTAGTGGGTAAGAGTTTGCGGGAACTCAATCTCCTTGCTCAGGAATATTTATTAAAAGCGGACCAGATATTAGAGCTCAGTGTAGCGGGAGAATCCACCAAGCCGGACGAGTTTCAAATGGTAAGGAAAGACGGGACTCGTGTATTTGTTGAAATATCCACTTATCCGATAGGACATGGAAGCGAAGTTGAAATTATCGGAATCGCCCGCGACATCACCTACCGCAAGAGAATGGAGCAACAGCTTCAGCTTGCAGGGCGATTGGCTACAGTCGGCGAGTTGGCAGCAGGTGTCGCCCACGAGTTGAACAACCCGCTAGCAGCAGTACTAATGTATTCGCAGCTTCTAAGTTCTAGAGACGATCTGGATGAAACCATAAAAAGCGATGTGGAAACAGTCCTCAGGGAGGCGCAGCGCGCAACCAGAATCACCGGAAGCCTGCTCTCCTTCGCGCGCAGGCAAAAACCTCAGAAAAGCCTCATCTCGATCAACGAAGTTATCGAGAAAAGCCTGGAACTGAGCACCTACCGAATTAAGGCCAATAACATACAATTATCAAAAGAACTGGCCCCCGACCTTCCAACGACAATGGCAGACTTCTTCCAACTACAGGAGGTCTTTGTAAACCTCATCAATAATGCGGAACAGGCTATGACGGAAGACCACGGCAGAGGAAACCTCAGTGTTAAAACACAAAAACTGGGCGAAACGATCCGAATATCCTTTACCGACGATGGGCCTGGCATAGCCGAAGGTATTTTCAAGAGAATATTCGATCCTTTCTTCACCACAAAAGACGTGGGAAAGGGAACAGGTCTAGGTCTCAGCATTTGCTATGGTGTAGTCCAGGAGCATGGCGGTCATATATATGCTGAAAGCAAGTCTGGCAGGGGCGCAACTTTCGTGGTAGAGCTACCTGTCGTGTCCGAAGACCAGCCCCCTGCTCACGGAAGCAACCCCACCCAGCTTCAGGACATCTGAGGCAGACGACGCAGCAACGTTGTATGCCTTAAGAGGTAATCCACCCGTGAACGGGCGCTGGATAGAATCAGCATCGCCCATCCCAAGTTCAGCGACGGGTTATTCAAAGAAGCAGAGTATATGTATTTGATCTGAGTGTAAATTGATATGTCAGAGTTCAATTTAAACAGTACAGTCAAGATTGACAGACAGTATCCGCCAGCATATCATCAGGCAGGCAGAGACGGGACGCAGGGGCTATCCGATTCCCGGTTGAGATTATAGACCAAAGTCCGAGAGGAACGTGACAAATGATTGTCGAGAAGCTGGAAGAGATCGTTGGAAGCGGCTGGGTGATTACGGAAGAGGAGCGGATGTTGGACTACCTGACGGATGAAACGGGCCCGGCAGTAAGACCCCAGTCAGCCAGCGAGTTAATACTCGTGAAACCTGCCAACTCACAAGAGGTAAGCCGAATCCTCAAGCTGGCAAATGATGAGCGTATCTACGTGTTTCCCAGAGGCGGTGGCACCGGATTATGTGGCGGCGCCATCCCAACAGAGAACGGGCTAATTCTGTCACTGGAAAGAATGAACGGGATTTACATCGACAAGGACAATCTGATGGCAGCCGCAGAAGCTGGCGCTACACTCGGGGAGCTGCTGGAAGAGGTCGAAGCAGAGGGCTTGTTTTTCCCACCGCACCCGGGTGACGAAAGCGCTCAGGTGGGTGGTCTTACCGCCTGCAACGCAGGTGGGTCACGGGCAGTAAAATACGGCGTTATGAGAAACTATATTAAAGGCATCGAAGCAGTACTGCCTACCGGCGAAATTTTAAATATGGGCGGGAAACTGCTTAAGGACAACACCGGCTATGCCCTGATGCACTTAATAATTGGCAGCGAGGGGACTCTGGCCGTGATAACAAAGGCCGTCTTGCGGTTGTTTCCGCCAGTGGCCGCCAGCGCAACCATGATAATACCCTATGACAACCGCCACGACGCAATCAATACGGTTCCCGGAATATTACAGGGGGGGATTATACCGCTGGCTATAGAGTTCATGGACCGCAGTACGGTTGAGATTTCAGCCGAGCAACTTGGCATGGAATGGCCGTGTAAGATCGGGACATCCTACCTGATGATAATAGTGGAAGGCGGCAGCGAGGAAGACCTGCGTTCACAATGTGAGAGAATCTCCAGGATTTGTAACAGGTACAACGGATTAGAACCTGTGATAGGGCAGACCAAGAAAGAGCAGGAGACGATTCTCAGAATAAGAAGCAACATATATCTGGCCCTGAAGCGCGACCTGGCAGATGCCTTAGACATAGCCGTACCTCCGGCCAGTATGGGTAGACTCATGGACGCAATAGATGAGATCGCAGTGGCTCATGGCACCGTTATTCCTACAGTCGGCCACGCAGGAGATGGTAATCTTCACCCGACTATGATGAAAGACCTGCTGGAAGGAGATGAGTATAACCTCAAAGAAGTGAAGCGGGCGATCTACTGGGCGACCGTTGATCTGGGGGGCATCATGACCGCAGAGCACGGCGTAGGCAGGGTTAGAATCCCGGACCTCGATATTTTCGTGGATGAAAAGAAAATGGAGCTAATGAAAGGCATCAAGAAAGTTTTCGATCCCAACGGCATATTGAACCCGGGATGTGTCCTAAAAAGGGAATAGATTGATATATGAAAGCTAATGGGGCAGCCGGTTTTTAACACTCCTTCAATGAACCGTTACTTTCCAAGAAGTGACTCGTACAGCTTCTCTATCTCCGGCGTAACCGCATCGGTAGTGAATAACTGTTTCCATCGTTCATAACCTCTTTGCCCCATATGCTCGGCAACCTGAGGGTTCTGCAACAAGTATGACATTGCCTCCGAAAGAGCCTCCGCATCCTTCGGAGGTACAAGAATACCCGTATCCCCATCCACTATAAGCTCGGAGAGCCCCCCGATCCTTGAACCTACCACCGCCTTCTCGCCGGCCATCGCCTCCAGCATAACTGTGGAGCTGGACTCAGGCCACACCGAGGGGAATACAGCGAAGCGGCAACTGTCAAACGCCTGTAACACGAGGCTGCGAGGAGCATTCTCAATAAGAACAACGCCATTGCCACCACTATAGCTGTAGCGGGGATGCTTTAACCCGATCACGACCAGTTTGGTTTCCGTATTCAGCCTGCGGTATGCTTTTATCAATACACCAACACCCTTGGCTGGTAGCAGCGCCCCAACAAACAGTATGAAGTCCTCAGGAAGTTTTCCGGAGTGCCCAATCCCCGTATCCGGTTCCCGGTCATAGAAATTGGGAATCACCGCAAAACGGTGTTCCTCAAGACCCAGATGCGTCATGTGAAGCTGCTTTGCATAAGAGCTGAGTACAATAAATGTATCCACACTCCCGAGCTTTTTCTTGTTCGTTCTCGTTGCGAGATATGTACCCAAAGACTTGGCTGAGCCCAGAGGGCCGGAGCCATAGAGCCCACGGCCACAGGCCACACATCTAAGGCTCAAATGCATATCGCAACTAGCTGCTTCCGGAAGCATCCCCGCGGCAGGACATATGGCCCTCAAGTCAAGCAAGCTCATAACCAGGGGAGCCCCAAGCCCGTTCAGGGCAGGCAAGAGTGAATAAAACATCCAGCCCACTGCGTGAACTATATCCGGATTCTCTTCTTTAATTATCTTCCGTAATTGCTTCGTCAGCAGCCAGTCTTTTAATGGCGGAGGGAACCTGCCTACCCTATCCTGATAGAGGAACGGGATTCGGGAGAAAAAGCCTTGCAGGCGATATACTACTACGCCTTCATCCTCCGTTGTACACCTTGATAAACCGGGGAAAGCAGTAGTACAGACAACCACCCGGTGGCCACGCTGGCTCAGGTGTTCAGCCAGCACCCGGGTATGTTTAGCGCCACCCCTGGGTTCGGGAGGATAAACATCGGAGACAATTAAAATTTTCAAGATTAGGGCCCCAAAGTCTACGGTTTTTTAACAGTTTTCCGTACTCTCGATAACCTTGTTAGCTATATATGCCATATCGTCTTCGTCCAAACCTTGGTGGCACGGTATTGAGATAAGCCTGCTGTATATGTCCTCGCAGACAGGGCAATGTCCCTCACTCAAGCCCAGCATATTCCCGTGCGCCCGGAATAGGTAGATAGGACGGTAGTGAACGGCAGCCATTATGCCGCTTTTTCGTAAAAGGGCTAAAATGGTATCCCTGCTTACGCCCTTCGTCACAATGGGATAGAAGTAGCAAGCGCTCTTTACGTCCGGAGGCACAAATTGAGTACCTACCTGAACTCTGCCCCCCAACCTATCGGATAGAATACCGGCATTCCTGTTTCTTCTCTCAATTATATAACCGAGCTTGGACATCTGCGCTATTCCGATTGCTGCTTCGATCTCGCTCATCCGGTAGTTGTAACCTATGCCGCTTATCTCGTAATCCCACTGATAATCTCTATCTCGCTGAAATGCCGAAGTTGTCATTCCATGAGACCTCAGTCCCCGCAATTCTCCCGCTTTATCCTCATCATCGAGCGTTATCATGCCTCCTTCACCAGTGGTGATATTCTTGTTGGCATAGAAACTAAAGCATACATAGTCACCCAAGCTGCCCACCATCTTCCCTCGATATTGCGCGCCTACTGCATGAGCAGCATCCTCTACAACGACCAGGTTATGCTTTTCAGCGATTTCATTTATCTGCTCCATATCAGCAGGCAAGCCAGCGTAGTGAACGGGGATAATCGCCCTGGTCCTCGCAGTGACTTTCTTCCGGATACTATCACAGTCTATGTTGAAGGTACGTGGATCTATGTCCGCAAATACAGGCCTCGCTCTCCGATAGAGAATGCTGTTGATAGTAGCGACAAACGTTAAAGGAGTAGTAATAACCTCATCACCGTCAGATACCCCGGCCGCTACCAGAGCCAGATGCAGGGCAGCAGTGCAGGAATTCACCGCTACCGCATATTCAGCGCCCACATATTCAGAAAAGCGCTGTTCAAATTCGGCAACCTTTGGCCCTTGCGATAACCATCCGGATTTAATTACCTCGTCTGCTGCCGCGGCTTCCGTTTCATCGAGAAATGTATCAAATAGCGGTATATTTTTTCTCATCGCTCCCACTGCCATCTTCCGGCCTGCCTGTACCAACCAATCGTTCTATCTATTCCCTCCTCCAGAGTAGTCTCGGGTTCCCAACCAAGCAGCTCGCGAGCCATAGTCCCATCTCCCAGGAAGCGATTCACATCTGACGGTCGCAGCCTTGCCGTATCAACTGCGATATTATAGCCATTAATCCTGATCGACCTCGCTACCAGGGCTGCCAGCTCTTGAACGGAAATCTCCTTACCCGAGCACAGATTGATGGTCTTCCCCACAGCTTCGGGGGTATTTGCTGCCAGCAGAATGCCCCTGGCGATATCTTCAACATAGCTGAAATCGCGCCGTGCATCCAGATTGCCCAACCTCAGCTCGATGCCCTTATGAAGTTGTGTTATCAACTCGGGTATTATGCGCGGGAATGAATCCCGGGGCCCGTATGTATTAAAAGGTCTTAATATCACAACGGGGAGGTTGTGCTCCTGACACAACGCATACGCTACCTTCTCCGCCGCCAGCTTGGCGGCCGCGTACACGCTCACGGGATTCGTTGCGTGTGTTTCATCAATAGGAAACGTCTGAGCAGCGCCATACACCTCGCATGTTGACACATAAACAACCAGCCCGACTCTAGCCTCCAGGGCACCTAAGAACAATCCCACTGAGCCGCCAGCGTTCACCCCGAAATATAAGCCCGGGTCTTTGTAGGAATCTGGTATAAAGGGCAGAGCTGCCAGATGGAATACAACGTCAACGTTATCGAGAGCCCTTTGCGACTTCTCGACATCCAGAATATCACCTTCGATAAACTCAGCACCAAGTCCTTCTATATTCTCATGGATACCGTTGCAGAGGTTATCTATTACCCTTATTCGGATGTTATCATGGTGCGCTTTCGCCTCCCTCAGCAGCGCGGAACCAATGAAGCCACAACCTCCTGTCACCAGTATCCTGTCCCCATTTTTTAGCTTCACAATGTCACTCCACTAATCAACACTTTAGTTCGATGAATATGGCCGGCCGTATCGCCCGTTACCATCCTCAAGATTCAACAGCTTTATCAGCTTGCTTGGAGTCATAATTCTTCTTGCGTTGTAGGGGCAGAACTGATTATGAGATCCATGAATGGCCTACTTTGAAATGGAGGTCAACGCAGTATCTCACCGGCTTTCGAGCGAAGCTATGCGTGCTCATCAATGGCAGAAGGTTCGTGCATTAAAAGAACGTCCGAGCCAACCAACAGTGAAAATATGCTCAGGAGAGTGCAAAGGTGTTCAATTCACTCAGTGGGTGGAGCACACCCCATTTCGATTTTAAGGTTCCACTTGCCCAGGGGGCACTCTAATAATTCCCCATCCCTTACCTTCAAAATCCACTCTCCGTCCGGTAAGTAGCAATGTTCGATAAGGTGCTCATTGCTTTCGGCATGAAAGTATTCGCAGGCCCTGGGGCAAAGGTTAGTAATACCCAAAACCAAAATCAATGTCTCCTCCCTTCTTCATAACCCGAGACAACCAGGGTTGAAGGTACCGTTAGTCACTTCTCAGAATTTCCGGAACGATATATACTCAAACAGGTCTATATAAATCCCGGCGGCAACCCCTATCCTATTTTGGTACGAATGCCTCGCACGCGCGCGAATCCGCTCTTACCTGCATCCCGTATCCAAGTCCGGCATGTTTCGCCTCAGTGCAGTTAAAGAACTTATCATCTGGCTTCGGCTTGAAGTTCCGGCAACCGCCACATATGTCCTGTTGCTCTTGGGTCATCTGTCACCCTCCCCGGTGGTAGAAAATCTGTCTCTCTGCCTATAGAGGGAAAATCACTCGGTGGTCATTATAACACCAATCTCCCGTGCAGAACAGAATATGAAACACACCGTTACTGCTTTAGCTGTTCAAGGATGCTTGACACTGCCCCGGCAACAGAACATAATCGAACTGCGAGAACCGCTACTATTTCCTAAGTGCTCAAATGAACGGAGCACCTTTCATCCCTGGTGTTTCAGCAACACCAAACCTTACACCTTCCGTGGAGGTGCCAAATGAGCAACAGCCAGAGAACGCTAAGCAGTCTGCTTAAGGTTGCTGCCATCGCACTCGTCGCCGCCGCCGTCTACCAGGAGCTAAAAAAGCCACCCGGCGAACGTGAGTGGCACGGCAAAGTCGCCAACTTTTTCCCTTACGAATTCCGCCTGCCGACGTGGGAACGGCTCCGCGAGCGTTTATGGAACCCGGAAGACCCACGCATCTTCACCGAGCATGTCTTTGGTGTCGGCTGGGCTATCAATTTCTACACTGTACTCCAAAAGCTGCAAACGTCTAAGGATAAGCCCGGCACACCGACTTCCCCAGATTCCTAACAGGTTCCCGGCAAACTAGCAGATTAAGATGGCATCTAAAGCAGTTATCTGGGACATGGACGGCGTTATCGCCGATACTGCGCCATTCCACTTTCTTGCCTGGCAAAAAGTAGCACAAGACAGGGGAATAGCCTTTAACGAAGACGACTTCAGAGACACATTTGGTAAGAGAAACCCCGAAATCATCGCCGAGAAATTCGGTAAGGATTTCCCGCCTCAGGAGATCGATAACCTCGCCCAGAAGAAAGAGGAGCTTTTCCGCAGGATTGCGGCACAAAGTATCAAGCCATTCCCAGGAGTGCTAAACCTGATGCTCTCCTTAAAGTCATCGGGGTGGAATATGGCTCTAGTATCATCAACGCCAGCAGAGAACATTAAGCTAATTGTACATTCCCTCGAGATAACCGGCCTTTTCGACACCACAGTATCTGATAGAGATGTGATGCAGGGAAAACCTGATCCCGAAGGCTTCCTGCTCGCTGCCGAGCGGCTCGCAGCTGCTCCCGGTAATTGCGTGGTAATAGAAGATGCGGTTGCCGGTGTCAGGGCCGCTAAAAACGCCGGTATGAAGTGTATCGCTGTTACCAACACTCACCCGGCTGACAGGCTAAGGGAAGCCGACAAGGTAGTGGGCAGCCTGGAGAAGGTCACGGTTAATACTGTGGAATCACTGTTACAATAAGGCCTCTCACTTCCTGAAAAACCTGAGGAATCTGTCCTCGTACTCCTCAAACAAACTCCACCTATCCAATTCCGTCTTCAGTGCCGAGGGATCGAGCTCACCTGTCTTAACCAGGGCAAAAAGGTGCTCAATCGACCTCCTTGCATCCAGTGGAATACCGCTACGGTCAACATCGAGGAGACCTCTCCTGCCTAACTCAGACACATTGCTCCCCAAAGAATACCCGGTCATATCGGAGATGAACTTCAGCAACGAGACATCCCACAGCTCGTCCACACCCTTTATAATAGTGGTAAGCGGGTTGCCCTCTTTATCTAATTCTTCCTCAATTCTACGTATAACCGAACCCATGTCAGATGACACGATATTCATTTCCTTAGGCTCATTCCTATAGCCATAGAAAAGGCCGGGCGTATGTGGTCCATGCTCATGGATCAGCATTTCGAGATACCTTCTGGCATGCTCACTGAAACCTTCCACGTTCACCAGATATGACGGTGTCACAACCCTGGGCCTTTCCGCAAGCACCCTCCCCTCCCTCACCACAGTTTCATCTTCTTCCTTAACAAGCTCTCCATAGGAAGGTTCCGTAACCAGATAGTAATAGATGTTGGTAGTGCCGAAGGTCGCTAACGTCTGCCTGGGAGAACGTAAAACCTCGGTATTATTTATCGCATATGTAATTCTTTCGTCGTCAGAGTTCATCTCATTAAATCTCGCTTTTTACTTCTATCCATATTTTATTCCAATCTCGCATCTTATACCAGTACTACAAGTGCTGCGACGCCTTTGTCAGCAGACAGCGAATTGAAACTAGCACAGCCTAAGCATGCAGTTCCACTATATCGCCATCTTCAAGAACGTGTCCCCGTTTGACCCTCTGCCCGTTGAACTTTCCCGAGCCCCAAACCTGAGCATACTTGAACCTGTTCCGAAAGTCCTTATGCACATCCTCGGCTGCATCTTCAACCGTACTACCCTTCCTGAGTATCATCGGATCTTCGGAATCAGCCTTCTTACCGGGTGACTTGGTATATACTCTAATAATGTCCAGCTTCTCGTATATCACCTGCCTCATCTCATCCAGCCCGGTGTTCTCTCTGGCGGAGACAGCGATCACCGGAAAGCTGCCGCCATATTGCGACTCCAGAATGGCGCGTCGATCTTCAGCGCCTTCCGCGTCGCTCTTGTTCCCCACAATTAGCGCCCTCTTTCGGGCTATTCCCGGTACCAGCTCCTCTTCCCCCTCCCCCGCAGTCAGCCTTATCTTCGTGCCCTCCAACTCAACGATTATTGCGTCCAACTGCATCAAGGGGTCTTCGGCCAAATCGACCACAATCAGCAGTATATCGGCATTCCGCAGCAGATGGGAGAACCAGGGTTTAGCATCATGATCAGTTATCGGTGGCATATCCAGGAGCTGGATTTGGATGTTTTCGAACTTCATCATACCGGGAAGAGGCGCTTTCGTGGCAAACGGATAATCGGCTACTTCGGGGAATGCATCCGTAAGCACAGACACAAGTTGCGATTTACCCACATTAGGAAGGCCCACCAGCACAACCTGGCCCGCCCCTTCCTTTCTTATGTTATATGCACTTCCTTTTCTAGTGCCGGAAGGCCTTCTCTCCGCCTCCTCTGTAAATTTGGCTATCTTTCTTCTCAGGTCAGCGCGTAGCTTATCAGTCCCTTTATGCTTGGGCATAATAGCCAGCATGGTTTCCAGCGCCTCAACCTTTTCCTCCGGGGTCTTCGCCTGCCTGTAAACTTTTTCAGCTTCAAAATACTGTGGCGGTAAGTTTGCCGGCATTTCACCACCCCTTGTTCAAGAAAACCCGTACAGTCCAATAAAAAAACATACTGGAACCCTTATCGGATTCGTGCCTGGACTAGGCGATGCTCAATATCTCCTGCCTGTATTCGCCGAGCAGTGCAAGGTATTGCGAGTCCAGTTGAGCGAGAGTCTGCCGCAACTGCTGTTGAAACTGCGGCTGAGATTCAACATCGATCCTCGCCGGCGCCGATGTTCCGAGCTGTTGCTGCAGCGCCTGCCTCATTTTCGCTTCGACATCCCTTTTCACAGCTTCATAGGCCTGTTTCCTCTGCTGCTCA
Organism: uncultured Dehalococcoidia bacterium; assembly: GCA_964453665.1. GTDB lineage: Bacteria > Chloroflexota > Dehalococcoidia > SZUA-161 > SZUA-161 > DAOUTY01. The sequence continues at coordinate 15,055 of CAYVQT010000013.1, forward strand.
CCCTCCTGCTCATAGTGATTAAAAATACGCCTCAGCTTGGTATATACATTTTCGAGGCTGACCTTATCGCGTTTCAGTTCCTTGAGCACTTCCATGACCTTCCTGTTAATTTTCTTTGCAGGCTCATTCCTTGGAAGGTCTATGTTCTTCACAAGTATTCCTTGAGCACCTTCACTGACAAGCTGCCGCATATCTTCATCATACTTGCCGATCTCAGCCGTAAGATTGCACTCATCTCTCAGGTACCTGGCAGCCAGCTTCTCCCCTTCAGGAAGGTATTTCCACCTCCTCAGGTCTTCCTCCGATGCCTTGCCCAGGCTCTCAGCCCTCTCCATCGCCCTTTCAAAGGCGCTCTTCATCTCATCCATGTTGACCTCCATCCCTTCGCTGTGTCTCGCGAAATGTCAGCTTCTCTCTTTAGAGGCTATTTTATCACCTACTCCACAGACAAACAACGTACGCAGGCCGTAGACAATAGAACCTGCGGTAAGTTGACAGTAAATCAGCACCATGTTAGGCTAGGACAGTGAGGAAACTGCATGTGTGATGTCCGTCCATTCTGCGGCCTGCGTTACAACATGCAGCGGATAGACGACCCCTCCACAATAATCACCCCGCCATACGACGTAATCTCATCCGAAGAGCGTTCCCTGTACTACCACCTAAGCCCTTTCAACGTCATCAGGCTCGAATTCGGAGAGGAACTGCCCGGTGATTTCCCCGGGAACAACAGGTACACACGCGCCGCCGCCGCATTGCATGATTGGTTGCGAGAAGAAGTGTTAATAAGGGAGAAAAAGCCCGCCCTCTACATCCTGGAGCACCGTTTTCCCTATCGGGAAACCGAGAAGAGCCGCTGGGGTGTTATTGCCCGCGTAAGGCTCGAAGATTTTGAGAAAGGCGGCATTCACCCTCACGAGAGAACCTACAGGCAGCCGGCAGCAGACCGGCTGAACTTGCTGAGATCGTGCCGTGCAAATATAAGCCCGATCATGGGCCTGTTTCGCACTGAGAAGGGCGAAATGTGTTCACTGATGCAAACGCTCAGCGAGAGAGCGCCTGATATGAGCGCCGCTGACAACTACGGTGTGAGGTATCATCTCAGGATAGTGACCGACGAAGCTATGATAGACAAGGTCTCCGCTTTCTTCGCCTACAGAGATATATACATCGCGGATGGACACCATAGATACGAGACAGCCTTTCGATATCGGAATGAGCAGCAGTCTGCCAATCCTTCTCACGACAGAGACGAACCCTTTAATTTCGTTATGATGAGCTTGATGGACACGCAGGACCCGGGTCTCACCATGCTGGCAACTCACCGTCTGGTGCGCGGGCTGGAACCGCACAGGCTAAAACGCCTCGAGGAAGCAATATCACCCTTCTTCGATGTGGAAGAGTCACTGCCGTCACTCGCAACCTTCTATGATACTATCCAGAGCTGGCTGCACGCGCTTGAAATGCGCCAACGAGGTGATGCCGTTCTGGGACTCTATGGCCTGCACGGGCAGGAATTCTGCCTGCTGAAGCTGCGTCGAGATGCCAACCTCGGTAGCCTGATGAGCGAGGAGGAGCTAAAGGTGTGGAAAGACCTGGATGTGGCCCTGTTGCAGAGGATTATCCTGCAAACAGCGCTGGGGATAGATACGCCGGAAAAGGAGGTCCAAAATCTGGGATACACCCGGGATGGACTGGAGGCAAAAACTCAGGTCGATGCGGGGTTATTCCAGCTCGCTTTCTTTCTCAACCCCGCCTCCGTATACAGTATCCTTGACAGTGCCGACGCAGGCATGAGGCTGCCCCAGAAGTCTACCCATTTCTATCCCAAAACCCCCGCCGGCCTGGTAATGAACCCTCTCTGGGATTAGAACCGCCTGCATCCTACTCCGGTGCAAGTACGTATAATCGAGTCACCCTAATATTTACCCGCAATAGCCAGCAGATGGTCTGAAAACACACTCTCTTAAGTTTGTGGCCCATTACGCGCGTCAGCCGACAGTCCCTTACCCGAACCAAGCGCTCACGGCTATGTTATACTGGAGGTGGATGCCAGGTATGACAAGCTACAAAGTCCTAATCGTTGAAGACGATCAGACCCTGCAGGGAGTTCTTAGTTACAATCTCTCTAAAGAAGGATATGAGGTAATTACTGCCTCCGACGGCATGGAGGCTCTGGAAGCGGCTAGAAGTCTAAATCCGGATTTGATCGTCCTCGATATCATGCTTCCCGAACTCGATGGCCTTGAAGTCTGCCGCATCCTGCGCCAGGAGATGAACGTGCCAATACTCATGCTCACCGCCAAGACAGAGGAGATCGACAAGGTCGTTGGCCTCGAATTAGGTGCCGATGACTACGTTACCAAGCCATTCAACATGAGAGAGTTACTTGCTCGCGTGAAAGCAGTGCTTCGCCGGTCAGGGACGGTTCAGGAGGCTAAGCCCACTATTCCCAAAGCTATTACTCCCACAATAACGGCAGGTGATCTCCAGGTGGACTACGATCATCATCAGGTCCGTCTTGGCACAACTGTCCTCGAGCTAAGTCCAAAGGAGTTCGACCTGCTGGCTTTCCTGGTTGCAAACAAAGGTCGAGTATTTAGTCGCGATCTACTCCTGGAGAAAATATGGGGCTATGACTATGTAGGCGGTACCCGCACCGTAGATGTCCATATCAGATGGCTGAGACGCAAGATCGAGTCAGATCCGGCAAATCCTAAGCACCTCCTGACAGTACGCAGCGTGGGCTACAAGTTCGAGGAATAGCCATGTTTCACAGCATACGCTGGCGGATAGCTATAACCTTTGTTGCGCTAATCCTGGTGTGCATTATCGGGTTCAGCTTATATCTATCGCACTTTTTTGAGCAGAGCTATCTCGAAAATCTGGAGACGCAACTCGCCGATCAGGCATATTTGATCGCAGACAGCACTGAGCAGTACATCTCAAGCGATAATGCGGAATCCATCGACCTCTTAGCGAAGAGGTTAGGGGAGCAAATAGACACGCGGATAACCATCATCGCTCATGATGGGCTGGTCCTGGGTGACTCGGAAGAGAACCCGGCTGCGATGGAGAACCATGCCGACAGGCCGGAGATTATCGAAGCCCTCTCTCAAGGAACAGGCAGCGCTATCCGCTACAGTACAACACTGGGATTCGACATGATGTACGTGGCCGTCCCATTAATGGAAGATGGAGATGTACTGGGGACTGCACGTGTCTCACTCCCACTGACCGAGATACATAATTCATTGGGCCATATCAATATAACAATCGCCTGGGTGGGTGTGGTCGCTGCTCTTATTACTATACTTCTGGCGCTTCAAATTTCTAAAGTTATAACGAACCCCGTTAAAAAGTTAACTCGAGCGGCCAGACGGATGGCTGACGGCGAGCTTGAACAGGAGATTGGCGTAACTTCCCCAGACGAGGTCGGCGAGTTAGCAAGATCACTCAACTCGATGGCCGCGAAGATTAAAGGGACGATAACCCTCATCACCACCGAGCGCGACAAGATGGCTGCAGCTTTGTCGCATATGGGCGACGGTATCCTCGTCGTCGACGACAACAGTGTAGTGACCCTGATGAATACGGCGGCGGAGACAATGCTCCAGGTATCAGAGGAAAAGGCTATCGGGCGTACCTTTATCAATGTGGTACAGGACTATGAACTCGATGAAATACTACAGCGTTGCATGCGCACGCAGGAGCAGCAAACAGGGACAGTCGAGTTCAGTCCTGAGCGACGCTTTCTCGGGGTGGTAGCAACTCCTCTGGAAAGTGATTCCGGTTGCTTGCTGCTCCTGCGCGATCTTACCGAGCTCCGACGCCTGGAAACGGTGCGCCGTGATTTCGTCTCCAACATATCCCACGAGCTGCGCACACCAATCACTTCGCTCAAAGCGCTGGCCGAGACCCTGGGGGAGGGAGCCATTGGTGACCCCTCGGTAGCTAAGGGTTTCCTCAGCCAGATGAATACTGAATTAGACAGACTGGCACAGATGGTCGAGGAACTCGGTGAGCTGTCGCGAATTGAGAGCGGCGAAGCTCATATCCACAGCGAGCCTTTTGACATCGCTGATGCGATTAAACAGGCCACGACAAGGCTAAGTGCACAGGCTGACAGAGCAGGACTTACCCTGGATATCAGCGTCCCTTCAGACCTGCCTCAAGCCCTGGGGGACCGTAACAGGATAGAGCAGGTGCTGGTCAACCTCATCCACAACGCCATCAAGTTCACCGGAGCGGGAGGCAGTATACACGTCTCCGCCGATTACGATGCCGATAAGCTGCAAGTCTCCGTATCTGATAACGGCATTGGGATTCCCGCTGATGATCTGCCGCGGATATTCGAGCGATTTTACAAGGCGGACAAGGCTCGAAGCAGCAAAGGCACCGGCCTCGGCCTGGCAATCGTCAAGCATATCATCGAAACCCACGGCGGCGAGTTCCGGGCGGAAAGCACCGAGGGAAAAGGCTCTAAATTCAGTTTCACCCTTAACACAGCCCCTGATTCTTAAACAAACCCTGAGCAAAATTTAACATTTTCTTAACAAAGCCTTAAACAGACCTTAAATATCCAGTGCTACCCTGAAACCGGGATTAAGGGTCTGTTTAAGGTTTTTACATGGTTGTGCTATTAGAAAAGGTGAATAGAAGCGAAAACCGTAGATTACCAGGCGACTTCGAACTTAAGAGAAGCCAATATATTTTAGGAGGCAGGAGAAAGAATGCGTAAAAAATTTAAGGCTATATACTTCGTGGCCTTGTTAGGGGTGTTGTTACTCGCGTTGGTGCCCTTATTAGCGGGCTGCGCTGGTGAGGAGGAGGGTACTCCCGGGACAACTGCAACGCCCTTTGTGCTTTCAGGGACTATAGATGAGGCTGGTTCGACCAGCGTACAGCCCCTGGCGGAGATGCTGGCCTATGAGTTCGAGAGAATTCATCCCGAGGTCACTATCAATATCTCCGGCGGCGGTTCCAGTGCAGGGGTTAAGTCATGCACATCCGGCGTCGTGGATATAGGTGCAGCCTCCAGAGACCTGAAAATAACCGAGACCGATCTCATCCCATACGCCATAGCCCGCGACGCAGTGGCAATCGCCGTCCACTCCGGCAACCCGATATCCGAGTTGACAGTGGGGCAGGTGGCGGCAATATACGAAGGCACTATCACCAATTGGAGTGAGGTAGGTGGCAACGACGCAGAGATAGTCGTGATATCCAGAGAGGAAGGCTCCGGAACAAGGGATACCTTCGAGTCACAGGTGACCAAGGATATCAAGGAGGATGCCCTCTTCTATGACTCCAACGGCAGTGTGAGGGCCAAGGTTACGGCCACACCCAATGCAATCGGCTACCTCTCCCTGGGCTATGTGCAGGACATCAAAGCTCTCGTGCTCGACGGCGTGGAATGCACCGTGGAGAACTGCGTTAGCGGCGACTATCCGGTGCTGAGACGCCTGTACTTCCTCACAAGAGAGACGCCCACCGGCACCATACAGGCATTCCTGGACTTCTGCCGCAGCGAGGACGGGCAGCAGATCGTGGAGGAACAGGGGTATATACCCCTGAACTTGTAGCAGGGTTTTTGAGACAGTTACCCCCCCTTTCTAATATATTGCAGAGCCGCGCCCCGGCAAGCATTACAAAGCTCGCCGGGGTATGCTCGCATCAAATGTAATCAGGCGGTCACAATGTTATCCAGCCTGCCGCGGATCGTGAAATTACGCCAGTTCACAGATACGACGTGGAAATATGCCATCTTTATCTGCGGCGCCAGTTCCATTCTGATACTACTCCTTCTGCTTATCTTCATCGTCAGAGAAGGTTTGCCCGCATTAACCGAGATAGGCTTCTTTAAATTCATCAGCGGCAGCACATGGAGTGTATCCGGCGATGAATTCGGCGTACGTAATTTCATCGTGGGGTCGTTATATGTAGTTGCACTTGCTCTAGTCATGGCCGTCCCTCTGGGAATACTCTGCGCTGTCTTCCTTGCCGAAGTCGCTCCCGACTGGGTCAGGCGCATTGTCAGGCCGGCAGTGGAGCTTTTAGTTGGTATACCTTCTGTGATCTATGGGCTTGTCGGTCTGTTTCTATTAGTTCCGCAGATCGCCAAACTTGGCGGATATGGGGACAGCATCCTTGCCGGTGCCATAGTCCTGACTGTAATGATACTGCCCACCATTATCAGTATTAGTGAGGACAGCATTCGAGCTGTTCCCAGCGTCTATAAGGAAGGAGCTTTAGCTCTCGGAGCAACGCGATGGCAGATGATATGGCACGTAGTTCTACCCGCCTCGTGGTCGGGAATTCTCGCCGGTATAGTGCTGGGACTGGGGAGGGGTATCGGTGAGACTATGGCCATGATCATGGTGCTCGGTAATTCGCTATCGCTGCCAGTATTGCCCACGGACTCGGGGAGCACGCTGACGACAAGGATCGCCATGGAGACCAAGTACGCCGCGGGCCTGCACTGGGAAGCTCTTTTCGCTACCGGGATCGTGCTCATGCTTTTTATACTGGCAATTAACAGCACTGCCATGATACTGCGGCGGAGGCAGGAGCGGTGAGATTATCTTCTAAACATACGCAGATAATGGCCTGGGCAGCATGCTGGCTGTCAGCTTCCATTGCCGTTGGCGCCCTGCTTATAATAATCATCTATGTTTTCATCAAAGGAGCAGGCATCATAGATTGGGGATTTCTAAGCACAGACCCCATAGGAGGTATACACGCCGAAGGAGGGATAAGGAGTTCTATTGTAGGCACGCTGTGGATAATCGCCCTTACTCTGGCCGTGGCCGGTCCAATCGGGATAGGCGCAGGAATTTATCTGGCTGAATACGCTAAAGACAATTGGCTCACTAGAATCATTCGCTGGGTGATCGAGACCCTAGCCGGGGTACCATCAATCGTGTACGGCCTTTTTGGCTTCGCTCTTTTCGTTATCGCTTTAAGTTTGGGGTTCTCTATTCTTGCTGGCGCTCTGACTCTGTCATGTCTTGTTCTACCCACAATAATTCGTACAGTCGAAGAGGCAATCAGGGCGGTACCACCGGGCCACCGCGAGGGCAGCCTCGCACTTGGAGCGACCAAATGGCAGACGATACGGCATGTAGTACTCCCAGCGGCCATGCCTGGTATAGTCACCGCCATAATTCTGGCAATGGGTCGGGCTGTGGAAGAGACTGCCTGTCTCTACGTCACGATGGGTGGAGCCGCCAGGATGCCCTCGTCCCCACTGGACCCGGCGCGTACTCTTTCACTGGATGTCTTCTACCGCGCAATGGAATCCATCGAGCCGGAGAAAGCCTTCGGAACTGCCCTGGTCCTCATCCTGATTATATTTATTATCAACGCACTGACACGCTGGTTCTCAGGCCGCTGGATAGAGAAAACACAAGGACGTTTATGCGGGGGTTGATATGGGATATAAGATGGAAGCCAAAAATGTCAATTTCTATTACGATAAAGTACAGGCTTTGAAAGGCGTCAGCATCGGCATGGAAGAAAACCAGATTACGGCTTTAATCGGGCCGTCGGGCTGCGGTAAATCTACATTTCTACGTTGCCTTAACCGTATGAACGATATCATTCCCATGAGCCGGATTGAAGGCGAGGTACTGCTGGATAATGAGGACATTTATCAGCCCAAGGTCGATGTGGTAGAACTACGGAAAAAAGTGGGCATGGTCTTCCAGCAGCCCAATCCTTTTCCGAAATCCATCTTCGAAAACGTGGCCTTCGGCCCCCGGCGGCTGGGAATTAACAATCGCATGAGGCTTGAAGAGATAGTTGAAAGAAGTCTACAATCCGCTGCATTGTGGGACGAAATAAAAGACGACCTCAACAAATCAGGACTGGCAATATCGGGAGGACAGCAGCAAAGGTTATGCATTGCCCGCGTACTCGCGGTAGAGCCGGAGGTCATCCTGATGGACGAACCCTGCTCAGCACTTGACCCTATAGCAACCTTGAAGATAGAAGAACTGATGCAGGACTTGAAAAAGAACTACTCCATCGTTATAGTGACTCACAATATGCAGCAGGCGGCCCGTGTCTCCTACTGGACGGGTTTCTTCCTGATGGGAGAGCTAATCGAGTTCGGCAGAACAAATAATATCTTCAGCTTCCCGAAGGACAAGAGAACCGAGGACTATATTACCGGTCGATTTGGATAGATATTCAGGGGGTGTGACTATGGATATCAGGAAGACATTTCATGAGAGTCTGAGGGAAATTCAAAACGAAATGCTTTATATGGGCAGCATGGTGGAGAAAGCCATCGCCCGTTCCATCGAGGCACTTAAGGAAAGAGACCTGGCCCTGGCTCACCAGATAATCGCCGATGACCTCAAAATCAATGAAAAAAGGTTTAGTATAGAGGAAAAATGTATTCAGCTTATTGCCACTCAACAACCGATGGCTAGCGATTTGCGAATAATCGTCAGTGTACTCAACGTTATATCCGAGTTGGAGCGAATAGGTGACCATGCGGAGGGCATAGCTAAAATCGTGGTGATGATAGGGGATGAGCCGCCCCTGAAGCCACTGATCGACCTGCCCCGTATGGCAGAAAATACCATTGATATGCTGCGCCAGAGCCTTAATGCCTTTGTAAACCGCGACGTTGAAGCTGCTGTGAGGATTGCCGCTGAGGATGACGAAGTAGACAACCTGTACGACCAGGTCTTCCGAGAGTTGCTCACCTTCATGGTAGAAGACCCGAGGACCATCACCAGGGCTACCCGGCTCATGTGGGTGGGTCACAACCTGGAGCGCAGCGCCGACAGGGTGACCAATATCTGCGAGCGCGTGGTCTTCGTTGTAACCGGCAAGATGGTAGAAATCGAGGCTTCAAAGTACTAGGAAAAATTGAGAATGACTCATTGAGGGCATCCGTTTCTCTCAGACAGAGCATACAATGGGACTATAATCTGCAACCTTCTGCTTGCCATTATATGGTTATGTCAAATAGATTAATGGCATTATCTGTCGTCCGCTCGGCGACTATGCCCTCGTCCAGCCCTTTTATCCGGGCAACGGCCTTGAGGGACCTGACGATATCAGAGGGCCGGGACTCGTATCTCGTCTCTCTCCCGTAGCTGACCGGTGAGTCCGTTTCCAGCAGCAGGCTCTCAAGCGGCGTCTCCTTTATTGCCCTTCTGTGCTCATCGTGGTACTCCCCGGCCGGGGTAGCGGAGATGAAATAGCCCCCGGCAATTATCTCCCGCAGCACGCTGGAAAATCCGGTGTACCAGTGAAAGACGGCCTTGCGCACGCCGGATTCCTTTACGATATCGAAGCAGTCTCTCCATGAGTACCTGGAGTGAACGCTGACCGGCTTATCATACCGCGCCGCGAGAGCCAGGACGGACTTGAACGCCCCTATCTGCCGCTCCTTACCGGCCACCGCTTTCACCTTCTTGTGGTAGTCCATCCCCACCTCACCTACTGCAACGGCTTTCCCGATATTCTCCTCGATAAAGCTCAGATTGAGAGCCAGCCCGGCGGCATCCATCTCGCCAAGATTCCAGGGATGCAGGCCCAGCGCCGGATAGACCAATCCACTGTATCTACCCGACAGCTCAAGCACCTTAAGATTGGACTTATAGTCCTGGCCTACAGCGACTATTGCCATAACCCCGACCTGCTTCGCGTCTTCTATAGCCCTATCAATACCCTCTATCTCGTCGAGATGGGCATGGCTGTCAACGAGCCTGTATACTTCCGTGTTCATCTCAGTTATCAGCTACTGGACGCCGTACGCAATGCAAAACGCCGGGCTGGCCTCTGTGCTCAACCCGGCGAACGTCAGCGTACCTGAGCGTTAAATTTAGCCCGGCCAGATTTTCAACCTCTATCTCACTATCAGCCCGTACTTCTCAATGTTCTCGTCAGCGACCCGCTGTATCTCCGCAATCTCCTGGCTTCGGTCCTCTTTACCGAACAGGTGCCTGAACCTTACCTGATCCTTCAAATACTCCTCTACCGGCAATTTCTTCGGGATTCTCTGCGCCCTCAACTCCCCGTACTCCACCTCGTACAAGGGGTAAAGCCCCGTAAGCACCGCCAGCCTGGCAAAATCGATAGTGCGCGCAGGGTCAGTCCCCCAGCCCAGGGGACAGGGAACATGAATCTGGAGATACTTGGGCCCGCGTATCGAAAGAGCCTTCCTCACCTTTCTATCAAGGTCCTTGGCATAGCCCACCGAGGCCGTCGCCACATAGGGGATGCCATGCGCAAGCGCAATCTGCGGCACGTCCTTCTTCGGCCTCCAGTTCCCCAGAGAGACCCTGCCCGGAGGGCTGGTAGTCGTCCGGGCATAATGTGGAGTAAGTCCGCTCCGCTGAATGCCTGTGTTCATGTATGCCTCATTGTCATAGCAGATGTAGAGGAGGTCGTGGCCCCGCTCCAACACGCCCGAGATAGCGCCAAGCCCGATATCGGCGGTAGAGCCATCACCTCCCTGCGCGATTACCCTTACCCTGTCCAACTGGCCGGTAATCTTGAGGGCGGCTTCAATCCCCGAGGCAACCGCCGCCGTATTCTCGAACAGCGAATGAAGCCACGGCACCTCCCACGCCGATTCCAGATATTTGGAGCTGAACACCTCGAGGCATCCTGTGGAGTTTACCACCATCACATTGCGCCCCGCCGCCCTGAGTACCAGACGTGCCGCCAGAGACTGGCCACAGCCGGGACAGGCAGTATGCCCCGAAGCCAGAAGATGATCGTTGAATTTATCCCGTTCTTCTACCTTAAGCATTTATCCCCTCCAGTTCCAGATCCTCTTTCAAACCAACAAAATCGGCATCCACTGTCTGCTTCTGCGCTTTACTTATTGAACTTTCTATGTCTTCCACAGTAATATCTCTGCCACCCAGGCCAAGGACGAACCCGCTGATCGTAGGACGAGCATCACGACCCTGGAAAATTGCTCTCAGGTCAGTGGCAACCGCTCCGCTGCCACCCAGTGAAATATCCTTCTCCATAACGACAATGTTTTCAGCGTGGCGCAGCGTATTATAGAGAGCATCTTTGGGGAAAGGTCGATAGCATATGAGCCTGAGTATGCCTACCTTCTCTCCCTTTTTGCGCAGATCGTCTATCACATCCTTGATCGTACCCGCCATGGAGCCTAACGCTATCACAACAGTAGAGGCATCATCGACATGATATTTCTCAAAGAGGCCGGGGGAAGAGCGGCCGAATGAACGCTCAAAATCGCGGGCTACCTCCTCTATTACGGGGAAAGACTTTTCCATGGTCTCCTGAATCATATACCGTGTCTCCATATACTTCTCCGGGTCAGCATAGGCACCCATTGTTGTGGGATTGTCGATATCGAGCTTGTATATGGGATCGTAGGGAGGCAAAAAAGCATCCACCTCCGCTTGGCTGGGTAAATCCACTATTTCAAAGGCGTGAGGCAAAACATACCCATCACAACAGACCATCACCGGCAGCATTACCCGGTGGTCTTCGGCAATTTTATGGGCCTGAAGCAGCAAATCACAGGTCTCCTGATTGTTCTCAGCATAGAGCTGAATCCAGCCGCTGTCCCTCATTATCATTGAGTCCTGCTGATCATTCCAGATATTGAGCGGCGCCGATACCGAGCGATTGACGCATATCATCACCACAGGGAGGCGCATCCCCGCGATATTGAAAATCACTTCACTCATCAGCAGGAGCCCCTGAGAGGAGCTACAGGTGAAGACTCTGACACCCACGGCGACAGCTCCCAAGACTACTGATGCCGCGGAATGTTCGCCTTCAACATTGATGAATTCCGCCTCCAGATCGCCATCAGCCACTATCTGGGATAACTCCTCAACGATAAGGGTCTGAGGTGTTATCGGGTAGGCTGAAATTACCTTCGGACGGCACAAAGCAGACATTTCAGCCATTGCACGGGCGCCCTGTAACATTCTTCCTTTAACCATCTTCACCTACCTCCGGTATCATTTCAATGTCTTGGACGGGGCAGACCTGGGCACATATGCCGCAGCCTTTACAGAAGTCTTCGTTAGCGTAGTAGGTGTTCTGACCCGTGCCAAAGATACAGCCTTCGGGGCAGCTCAAAGCACACACATCACAGGCCACGCAGGCCTGATGTTTAAAGCGCGGCTTGTTCGCCGTGCGCCAGCTTCCGGTCTTGTTAACACGGCTGCCCCCGGGATGGGTCACCGTTCCCAGTGTAATCTTCATAAACCATTCCCCCTGTTCTTGACCTCTTCGTAGGCCTCGATGAGCGCTTTCCAGTTACTCTCCGCCGCCTTTCCCGAGAAACGAATGAAGATAGCCTTCTCAAGAGCCTCCATGGTCAGCTCCCCGGTCGCGGCGACGAACGCACCGATGAGAGCGGTGTTGACGCGATCAGCACGACCCATGATCTCCTTAGCAATCCGCGACGCCGGCGTTGTTAATACCCTGGCCTGGGTCTTAAGGCTAAGCTCGGAAGGCTTCTTCTTACTGTTGATCACAGCGAGACCGTTGGGCTTCAATCCTGCGACCACATCGTATCCCCTGAGTAATGAAGGGTCCTGCACCAGTACATAGTCCGGCTTGTAAATCTGGCTGCGCACGCGAATCGGGGCGTCGCCTATGCGGACGAATGCATTCATCGGCGCCCCCATACGTGCCGCTCCGAAAGTAGGGAACGACAATGCGTACTTTCCATCCTCGAACGCAGCGTTAGCTAAAATCGTAGCAGTCGTAATCGCACCCTGTCCCGCTCTGGCATGAACACGAATCTCTTTCATCATAGTGCCATCTCCAAATTTACTATATCAACGAGAGTTACTTCTATGCTCTACTTACTCACCACCACGTTCACCAATCGCCCCGGCACGTATATAATATCTTTGATCTCCTTGCCGTCGATGTGCGCCCGCACCCGCTCACGCCCCAGCGCCAGCTCGCGGGCTTCAAACTCCGTGATGGAAACTGGAACGATCACCCGGTCACGAAGCCTGCCATTTACCTGTATCACCAGGGTGACCTGCTCCTCCACAACCAGCTCCTTGTCCCACGAAGGGAAAGGCTGATTATGAACGCTGTAGGTATAACCTGCCCGTTCCCATAGTTCCTCCGCCATGTGAGGCGCAGTCGGAGCTATGAGAAGAAGCAAAGTGCCGATCGCCTCCCGCCAGGGGTCTTGACTTACCGACCGCTCCTCCTTTAACCTGGTCAAATAGTTGGTAAACTCCATGAGGGCAGCCAGCATGGTATTGAAACGGAACTTCTCCAGGTCTTCGGTAACCCTCTTTATTATCTTATGAGTCTGACGGCGAAGCTCGTTCTCCGCCGACTGGTCCGCCCGGGTTAAATCACCGGCCACCTGTTCATCCAGGACCAGATTCCAAACACGATTGAGCCAGCGCCATATGCCACTTATACCACTGTCGTCCCAACCACCACCCTGGTCCCAGGGGCCAACGAACATCAGATAGCCGCGCACCGTGTCCGCGCCCAGCTTCGCCACGTAGTCGTCGGGGTTCACTACATTGCCCCGCGATTTGCTCATCTTCTGCCGCTCCATCACGATGGTTCCCTGATTGAACAAACGGGTAAAGGGCTCGTCGAAACCTACCAGGCCCAGGTCCCGAATCGCCTTGTTGAAGAAGCGAGCATAGAGCAGATGCATGGTGGCATGCTCGGCCCCTCCCGTATACTGGTCCACAGGCATCCAGTAGGCCAGCTTCTCAGGATCGAAGGGGCCTTTATCATATCCGGGGCTTGTATAGCGCAAGAAATACCAGTTGGAGCACATGAAGGTGTCCATGGTGTCGGTCTCCCGCTGCGCGGAGCCGCCGCACAGCGGGCACGTGGTATTCACAAATGCCTCACAGTATTTGAGCGGCGATTCACCGGTAGGTTTGAACTCGGCATCCTCGGGAAGCAGCACAGGCAAGTCACTCTCAGGGACAGGGACCGTGCCGCACCTGGAGCAGTAGACGATAGGAATCGGTGCCCCCCAATACCTCTGTCGGGAGATAAGCCAGTCGCGAATCCGGTAGCTTACGGTCCGCCCGCCAATTCCTTCGGCCTCCATGAAATCAGCAATGGCCTCTTTACCTTGCTCACTGGGCATACCATCGAACTGTCCCGAGTTAACCATTATGCCCGACTCAATATAAGCCTCCTTCAACGCTTCCCCCGACCATTCCTCAGGGGCGATGACCACCCTTATGGGTAAGCCGAAATCCAGGGCGAACTCAAAGTCGCGCTGATCATGGGCGGGGACCCCCATCACTGCCCCGGTCCCATAGCCAACAAGCACATAGTCAGCTATCCAGATCGGCACCTTCTCTCCGTTCAGTTTGTTCACGGCGTAGGCACCGATGAAAACACCTGTCTTCTCCTTCTCCGTAGACAGCCTTTCGATCTCCGTCTGACCAAGCGCTCTCTCAATATAGCCCCGGACCTCCTCTTTGCACTCAGGCCTGGTCATCTTGGCTACAAGGGGATGCTCCGGCGCAAGGACAAGGAAAGTAACCCCGAAGGTGGTGTCGGGACGGGTGGTGAATACCCTTATTTCCTGCTCCTCTACCCCCTCATGCTCGATTCCGAAGGATATCTCCACCCCAACGCTCTTGCCGATCCAGTTGCGCTGCATAACCTTCACCCGCTCCGGCCACTCAGCGCCCGGGTATTCAAGGAGCTCATCAGCATACTTAGTTATCCTGAAGAACCACTGCTCCAGGTCTCGCCTGACGACGGGGGTCTTACAACGCTCACAGAGGCCTTCGCCTACAACCTGCTCATTAGCCAGCACCGTCTGGCACTGCGAGCACCAGTTGGCCGGTGCCCTGCCCCGGTAAGCCAGACCCGCCCGGTATAACTTGAGGAAGAACCACTGCGTCCATCTGTAGTAGTCCGGGGCGCACGTAATCACTTCCCTGCTCCAGTCATACATGGAGCCCATTGTCTTGAGCTGGCGGCGCATGTTTTCAACGTTCCGCATCGTCCATGTGTAGGGGTGGGTGCCTTCTGCAATAGCAGCGTTTTCCGCGGGAAGGCCGAAGGCATCGAAACCTATGGGATGCAACACGTTATAGCCCTGCATCCGCTTAAAACGGGCGTGGACATCCGAGGGAGCCATGGCATACCAGTGCCCGATGTGAAGGTCACCCGAGGTATAGGGAAACATTGTTAGCGCGTACCACTTGGTGCGCTCCGGGGTCTCATGCACTTGATAAAGACGGTCGGCTTCCCATCTAGCCTGCCATTTCCGCTCGATCTCCTGGTGGCTATACTTGGGAATCATGGTTCTACTTATCCAGCTATGATGATAACACAAAAACCCCCGGCTTGCTACTGCCACAACGAGGAATCTCTTGACAAAGCGCTGCGAATCGTGTTCCAATGAGGCACCGGGGTAGTTATTGGAGGAGATCTTCCGAGCCAGCCATCTATAAGACCGGAGGAATTCCGCCCGGCCGGCTAAGGAGGAGACCACGATGAAACGTTACACTCGCATGATCGCGCCCTACGTCGCGTATGCTTTCGTCTATTTGCCCTTTCCTGATGCAGCAGATGCCTGTATCGATCAGGGGACCGGCAGCGCCGTCCTCAAGGTGCTTGCGGCTGTCCTGGTGGGAGGGGTATTCATGTATAACCACTTCCGCAACAGAATCAACATTTTCATCAACAAACTGTTCTCCCGAGAAGAAAAGCGTGAGGGCGCTGAAGACGAGGGGTAGACACCGCGCAGTACTGGTTCCCACTATTTTACAGACAAAAGGTCGCAGGTTCGAATCCTAAAAACGCCGACTTTCGTTTTTCAAATTGGCCGGGCACAAATTGGTGGCATAAGGCAAGTAAGGGTGAAAATGCTTTTTAGGAACAGCCGATATTGAATTCGCCAGATGTTTCACCAGTAGGGGCGTTTCGCGAAACGCCCCTACCATGGTTCTACAGGCCTGTCCTGAGTTTACCGAAGGACTAAGTGCAAACGGGTTTTATGGTCACCCTGACCCTCTCCCGTCGACGGAGAGGGGATAACGAAGGGCTCCCTTCGACAAGCTCAGGGCAAACGGTTTAGCTCCTGCTTTCGGTACAGTAAAAGGAAACGCTTTCCCTGAACCCGTCTTCGGTTAGGCGCTTCGATTTACCCTCTTTGACCTGCCTTACTGCCTGAGCACAGATTTTCGCTCGAGATAGTAATGTTGCACCACTGGTGCGACCTTCAAACCCGAGCTTACCGCCTGATGGGTGCCGATGAATGCCCCGCCGCCTGCATCATGGCCCACGAAAAAGAGCCCCGGCAGCGGTGATTTCGCTTTTGGCTTGTTCTTGCCGCAGTAGCCTACGGTCACCGCCAGTCCCACAGCCTCGCCACCGAGGCCGGGCAGGACGGAATCCCTGCTCAACTTCGATACCTGTGCCGGGCCAACATATCCTTCCTTCGATTCAATGTAGGGTACTGCTTCGGGGAACATCTCTTCGAACTGCTCATCCACCTTCTTCTGCAACGCCCTTATCTCTTTGGCCTCCGGGTCCGGCGAGCACCAGGTGCCGACAAGCAACAACTGCTTGCCCTTTGGAGCCATATCAGGGTCAAAGGCAGCCGGACATACCCCATATACGGACAGAACGTCGGGTATCTTTCCTTTTTTCATTTCGGCAAGGCGCTCCATATCCAGGTAACTGTTTTCGGACGTCCCCAGGAACATACCATGCTTCATGACCGGCTTCTTAAAGATGTAACGCTGGTTACAGAATCCAAGGCTGGGAACGATGTCTTTCACATAGCCTACGTAGCCCTTGTCAAAATACTCTTCGCCGACCAGCTTAAGCACCGTAGGCTGAATGCCTGCATTGCTCACGACGATGTGTGACTTATATACCCTGTCCTTGGTAACAACACCGGCAACTCTGCCATTTTCGACAAGAACTCTTTCCACCGTCGTCCTCAGCCTAAGAGTGCCCCCATTGGATTTGAAAACATCCAGTATATCGTCGACCACTCGCGCATAGCCACCCCGAGGGAAACCTGTTGTACTGGCGCCGAAGATCTGCATAATCCTCGATATCTCAGACATGGCAACGAGCTCATAGAGGCCGGTGGCCATGAGATTGGAGTGTACGGCAAAGAAACCGAATAGAGGCTTTGGCATATCCCCTCTCTGAGCTACCCATTCTTTAACACTAACGTCGTCGAGAGCATCCAGCTGCTCAGGGGTTAATAATGCGGCTTCACCCAGCACCTGAAGGGCGACCTCACGCTCTTTAGCGCTCAACTGCCATGAACTAAACATGTTTTCTGTAGGGTCCGTCTCTTGATGCCCTCCGGTAACAGAGGTCACCCACTTCCCATTGGCACGTCGATACATCAGCGCATTCATCTTCGGTATAACGTCCAGTTTAGATTCTATCCCAAGCTCTCTAAATGCCTCCACGAAAGGCCCTACCTCTATGGGAATACCGTAGGTAGGCCACATCTCGAACTTGAAACCATTTTTCGAGACGCCCATCTGCTTCCCGCCGGGGCGGGTATTCTTGTCAAGGATCAGGACATTGAGTCCCTGTTTGGCCAAGAGAGCGCCACACACCACTCCACCCAGACCCGCACCTACTATTACCACATCGTATTTATCTGTCATTGCCTACCCCTTTCTGTAAATATTTCATTTACCTATTTCACGCAACTTCCAACTGTATCGACTCGATAATCGATGAATTGCAAAGCCACGAAACCTCCAGAGGGTGAATTCACGCAGTGGTATATGCAGTTATGTAAATTAACGCTGCTCGCTTTACTGTGCAGCCTGCATCTTACGGAAAAGCTGAGACGCCATCCGGGCTACATTAATGCCCGAGAGCGCCGCCTGATGTGTCCCCATCCCTGCAGCTCCTGCGTCGCAGCCTACATAGAAGAGCCCGTTAACCGGGGCCCTCGGAGAAGGCTTGTGCTTGCCGCACTGGCCCACTATCTGCCCCAGTCCAACGCACTCGCCGCCCTGTCCCGGCAGTACATGATCACGCGTCGAGGCCGATATCTCCGCTGGCCCTTCATATTCCTTGTGGTCTGTGGCATCCAGCACTCCGGGAAATACCCTGTCCAGCACATCATCCATCTTCCCGTACAGCATCTGTATCTCAGTAGCCTCCGGATTGGGCGAACAGATAGTGCCTGCGATAATACACTGCTTGCCGGGCGGGGACATGGTTGGATCGTAGTTGGAGGGGATAATGCCGAAGAGTATTACCTCCTCAGGCACATGGCCCTCCTTAATCTTAAGGAAGTTATCCATCTTCACGTAGCTGTCATCAGAATATATCATGAACATGGGGTATTCCAGAACAGCCTTATTGAGGAAGTATTTCACAGCCGTGAACGACCAGCCCGGGATAAGGCCTTTGACATAGTTCACATAGCTTTTATCGAAATAATCTTCACCTACCAGCTTGAGCACCGTAGGCTGTATACCGGCATCGCTGATAACGATAGGGGCTCTGAATTCGCCCTCACCCGTTAACACCCCTGTGACCCGGCCGTCCTCAACATTAATTTTCTCTACCCGGGTCTGCGTCTTCACCTCGCCGCCGTTAGATGTAAATGCGTCCTTCAAGTCATCGAGCATACGCCCGAAGCCACCGACATAGTACCCTCCACCGCCTTGAAGCATTATCTGTTGTAAAATCGTTGCCTGTTCCGAGGCGGAGACAAGGTCGATAGGCTCCGCCAGCGAGGCATTGGAGTGCATGGCAAGGTAGCTATAGACGGCTCTGGGTACATCGAACTGCGCCAGATATTCCTCAAAGGTCATGTCATCCAGGGCCGACATCTGGTCAGGAGACATCAGAGCTATACCCCCCAGGATACCAAGTCCACGCTCACGTTCCCCGTCGTCCAGCTCCCACAGATCAAACAGGGGTGTGGGGTCCTGCCCCGTCTGAGACATGTAAGCAATGTTATACCGATCAGACGACCGACTCCGATATGCTATGCATGCATTTTCCAGAGGAATAGACTTCAGTTTAGGGCTGATCCCGAGCAGCTCAAAGGCCTGCTCAAACGCGGAGCCCTGCATCGGACACTGCAGTTTCGGCGCCAGTTCGTACCTGAAACCGTCTCTTTCAACGGTTACAGCTTTACCACCAGTTGTCTTGTTCTGGTCCAGAAGTAGAGGTCTCAGTCCCCATTTGGCTAAAAGGGCAGCGCAGGTAAGGCCTCCCGGGCCTGCCCCCACAACAATAACATCGTATTCCTTCGCCATTTCGCACCCCCACAAGGGTTATTTACTCCTGCCCTCCTGGGCATATGTACCGCGCTACAACGCGCGGTGAGTTGCGAAATAATCCCGAACCATCTTAGCTACGTTGACGCCAGATTCCACTGCCAGATGATTGCCAAAACCTGAACTGCCGGCGTCAGCACCGGCATAGAAAAGCCCGCTTATGGGAGCTCTCGCAGACGGCTTGTGCTTCCCGCACTGTCCCACAATCTGCCCCAGGCCTATGCATTCTCCACCGGCACCGGGAACCACCGAGTCCCTGGACAGCTTAGATATATGTGCCGAGCCATAGTATTCTCTTTCCTCTATGTTCTCCATTACCTCGGGCCATATCCTGGCAATCTCCGCCTCCACTTTGTCCAGCCACGGCTTAGTTTTTGTCCTGGGGTCAGCAGGACATGATATGCCAGTGTAGACCAGTTGTTTGCCCGCAGGAGCCATGCCCGGGTAGAACGAGTTAGTAGACATGAAGACGTAGATTTCCTCCGAGATTTCCCCGGAATCACCTCTTATGAAGTCATCCGTAGTCGATACGGAATTATCTGTGAAATATACATAGAGAGGGCACTTCAGCACCGGCTTACTCAGAATATAGCGCGCTCCGGCGAATCCAAGGCTTGGGACCAGGTTCCTGACATAGTTCACGTAACTTTTATCAAAATACGGCTCTCCAACCAGCTTGAGGACTGTCGGCTGTATACCAGCGTTGCTCACGACTATGTTTGCGTTGAAGTCCCCCATGTCTGTAAAAACACCGCGCACCCGGCCGTCCCGAACCGTGATCTGCCCGACCCGGGTTTGCATGAGAACATCAGCGCCGTTCGCTTTCGCTGCTTCGGCCATTGCCTCATACATCCTGCCAAAACCACCTGAAGGGTAGACCCCACCGCCGCGAGTATTATTCTGCTGGAAGACCTTTACAAACTCCGACGCACAGGCAATATCGCTGGGTACTTCCAGCGTGCCTTCGCTCTGAAGTGTGACAAGAAATGAGTATAAAGACCTCGGTACCTGGTAGCGGGCAAGGAATTCCGCAACACTGACATCGTCCAGCAGCCCCTGATCATGGACATTCATGCCCAGAATATCGGTAAACAGTCGGAGAACTTCCCCCATATCCTCGTCGGTTATGCTCAGGAATTTAAATACATCCTGGGGATCCACCGGTTGACCGGCTCCGGGCATCTCCAACTTCAGTATTTCACCGGACGGCGTCTTATAGTGCATCAGTCCCATCGGGTCCGGCCGAATGAGCTCTATCTCATTTTCAAGCCCCAATATTTTCAGCACGTTTTCGAACTGCGTGCCGGTGGCCGGGCAGGCCATGATGGGATAGTATTCATACCGGAATCCCTTTCGGGACACGGTCATGGCCTTTCCCCCGATATGGTCGTTCTTATCGACGATCAGGACCTTAAGACCAGCCCTGGCTAGAAGCGCTCCACAGGTCACGCCTCCGGGGCCGGCGCCTACCACTATTACATCGTAGCTTTTTACCATTATGTACCTCCGTCTAAAAGAAAACCGTTATGTTGTCTCAGGCAATCCACTTAGCAGAGAAAACAAGCGGGTAACTTAACATATCGTATCGAACCCTGAACGTATATAGTGCCAGTCCCCAATTACAGATGATGTACACATGATAAAAACGGTAATACTATCTCTAACAGCAGGGGGAAACGACTATGAGCAGGGCAACTTACTGTCAGGAAGAACCCGGAACTAAGCGGTTTGGGCCTACTCGCATCAGAGAGTGGCGACCTCCCTTTCTTCCCGACAGCACCCGGTTACGAAATAGCCCGGTCGTGCCGCGTGTAAACGGGGAGAGCTAACCGGGGCTTATGCCTTGAACGGCCTTATCATCCCGGTATTCCCTTCAGTGAATCTCCTCTCTGAGGATATTATAGAATCTTTCTCTAACGCTCCGCTCAATCCAGGGACAGTGACCGCATTTTTCTAACAGGATGAATCGAAAGTCTTTTAGAATGCGGGAAAGCGGGTCTTTTACACCTTCGTAAGGATGGGGGTCGTAGTCTCCGTGGATCGCTACTACAGGACATCGGACTCTCTTCCCGAGGTCTAAAAGCTTCCCTCTGGTTCTCATTTCTCTGGCTTGTTCCCACACACTGTGATAGACGTCATACTGGCATTCCAGTATCTCGCTGTCATGGGGCAATAGGTCATATGAGTCAGCCTTGGATATCAACTCACCCAGTCGGGCCATTGGCGTGTTTTTATCCTCGACAGCGGAGTCATTCAGGGTTTCTATCAGGGAAATTGCCTCCACCTTTTCCTCTTCATTGAGACGACCTAACCGGGTTATCATGATGTTTACGGCATATTTTTCTTCGTAGACGCCGCTCCCAACGAGTATGAGCTTTTTAACGAATGAAGGATATCGGGCGGCTAAAATAAAACCGAGCATCGCACCCCATGAGAAACCGATCAGCGTAACAGGAAGGTCTCCGTTCTTTTCCAAAACGGTCTTCAGTTCCCGGACCTGCCCTTCAAGTGTTGCTGCTGTTTGAAGCGGCTCCAGAATACCCCCGATTGAGGCAAGTTCCCGCGCAACAGGCGCCATCTCTCCGGGTGTACCCGGCCCGCCGTGAATAACAGCCACATTAAAAGGCATGCTTCCGTATCTTCTCAGATTTTTCACGTTTACGCTAAGTTCAACCTTTTTTAAAAATTTCCTATACAAATTATTCTCTGGCTCCACACGAAAAACGTCCGCGTAAAATCAAGGATAGTTCCCAGCCTGCTGCGATCATGCGATTGACCTTCTCAGCGCCCCCTATTAACAACATCTTATGCTTTGCCTTATTCTGGCTTTAACTCAATATCACGTATCTGAAACAGCGTAATTTGGGGCTTACTGCAGCCATGCCATCCGGCTTCGGGACCAGAAAGGCTCTTTTTACGCGGCCGCTTGCCTGTAGATACTACGTACGTATAAAAGATAATTGACACCTGTACCAAAGCCCACAATGAAGAAAATAATAAGAAGCACCCAGGCAAACTGCCAGCCAATGATATACGTCATGACCGTAGGATAGAAGCTGGCTGCGAGAAGATTGGTGTCCAGGTGAATTATTGTTAACTTGCCCCTTCTTCTTGAGATGTATGTGACAACAGGTACTGCCCATACCAGGAATGCAAATGTAACGACACCGAGCCAGAAAGCCTCACCCCTGACAAACAGCGCAATTATTGTTCCGTACACAAGCAACAAGTCAGCCAGGCCGTCAAAGACCTCTCCGTATGTGGCTATCTTCCTGCTTCTCCTCGCAAAATACCCGTCAAGGTAATCGGTTATTGCGGCAGCGGCGAAAAGGTAGTATGCGGCCAGCGCTTCATCTGAGAATATGAGCCATATGACTATCGGGGCGGAAACGACCCTTAAGGCCGTAAGGACATCTGCTAGTCTCATTGATATTACTTGTTGAAATGCAGTCCTTGAACAGGATGTGATATGATAACTGGCATAACTCCAGGAAAACCCGCGGTTTTTCGTGCCGGAACGATTGCCATAATATAATAGCGGGATTCGCATCTTGTCAAGTAATTCAATTATCAGGAGCATCAACTGCCATGTCATGTAGAAGCTGGTAAACACGGGAGGATAACATGAAAGAGGGGAAACCAAGCTTCACAGCAGAAGGAACCGTTGCCCTGAGGTTTGCCGAATGGCTTGCGCCTGAGGATAAACGAATGTGTAACGACCCCCTGGCGAAGGATTTCGTGCCCGCCAAATTCAAGATCATCGGCAAGAGCCGGCTGCTGACGAAGATTGTTCTCCGGGTCATTGAACGACTGGTCCCGGGCATGCTCGGTTATATAGTGGGCCGCACGAAATATATCGACGACTATCTGAAGGCGCGCATTGATGATGGGATTGAGCAGCTGGTCATGCTTGGGGCCGGCTACGATTCCAGACCCTACAGGTTTGACGGCCTGAAGGGGAAGGTCAGGGTCTTTGAAGTGGATTTCCCTGCAACTCAAAAGATGAAGATGGGGAAAGTCAGGAGGATATTCGGGTCTCTTCCTGATCATGTCGTCTATGTCCCCGTTGATTTCGACGAGATAAAGCTCGGTGAAGGGCTTTCTGCGGGTGGCTATGACAAGAATCTTAAAACACTGTTCATCTGGGAAGGTGTGACCCCGTATATAGCAGCGGAGGCGATGGATGAGACCCTGGCTTTTGTGGCAAAGAACTCGGGTGAAGGAAGCTCCATCATATTCGACTACGTCCTGCGCTCGGCTCTGGACGGGACCTACGGTAGAGAACAGGTGCACAGGATTCGGAAAGCCTGGGAACGATTCGCTCAGCCTGTTACCTCCGAGCGTTTTAGCTTCGGGCTGGACGAGGGTACTATCGAGGATTTCCTTACCCGGAGGGGGTTTTGCCACGTAGTGAACGTCACCGGCGAGCACTTCGAGAGCGCTTATTTCAGGGGGCCAAACGAGAACCTGAAGGTGTGGTGCGTTGTCTACGCCTCAGTTGCGCCTTGTAAACAGACCTAATTGATAACCCCGACTCCATTCAGGAGCGTGAGTTTTCGATTAACTATCAGTCCGGTAATCACATCCCCTATGTTGTATAAGTCGGGGATGGGACTATCTATGTCTTTATGTAAAGGCGGATATATGATATAATTATAAGGCTAAGCGAAAATACCAGGAGCATTTGCTTTATCCCGCTTTTGCTTCTGCCGAATCGACCCCGTTTCTCTCCGAGGACTGCCCAGCCGACACCAGCGACATTCCTCCAAAGGAAAACGCAGGTCATTCGCTATTAGGAGGTACAAGTGAGCAACTGGAAGTCCGAAAAGGCTGAAGTGCTCAAGGCCGCACAGCAGATGGATGAGAAGGGCCTGGTAGCAGGCACATCCGGCAACGTGAGCATGCGCCTCAGAGAGCCCGGCGGAAGGGAATTGGTGGCCATCACGCCTAACGACCGCCACTACGATACTATGAACGTAGATGACATAGGCATAGTAGATTTCGACGGGCAGCTTGTTGAAGGTGAGCTTACCACGTCAATAGAGACCATGCTGCACATAGGCATTTACAAAGCACGTAAAAAGGTGAACGCTGTCATACACACGCACCCCATCTTCAGCAGCGTCTTTTCGATCGCCGGCCAAGCGATACCCGCCATCCTCGACGACCAGATTACCTACCTCGGCGGAGAGATAAAGGTAGCTGATTATTCCCTACCCGGCAGCCAGGAACTGGTACAAAACGCTGTGCCCGCCCTCGGGCAGATGAATGCGGTTATTCTGGCAAATCACGGCGCCGTCACCGTGGGCAGAGATATGAGGGAAGCCTTTACTAACATGGAGATGCTGGAGAAGACAGCCAGAATATACATCTACGCACTCAGCGTGGGTAAAATTAACCCCGTGCCCGCAGCGGCTCTGGAGATGGAGCAGGCTTATTTCAACTATCTACATGGTGATAGCTGACAGGCAGCTTATCATTAATATCAGGCAGTCATATCTATTGACCAAGAGCAAGAGGGCCAGATGGCAGAACAAAACAAGCTGTACATGGGGATAGACGTAGGTTCTGTCAGCCTCAACATCGCCATAATTGACGAACAGGCAAACCTCCTTGAGAGCATCTACCAGCGAACTAAGGGACAACCCGTCCCGGCCTTGCTTGATACCTTTAAAAACCTCGTCAAAGCTTACCCCCGAATGAACGGAGTTTTATCCACCGGAAGCGGACGGGAACTGGTGTCCAGTATCCTGGGTGTAGATAAAGAGAACGAGATCCTGACCCAGGCAGCAGCTACTACCCATTTTCATCCCGAGGTCAGAACAATCATCGAAATCGGGGGGCAAGATTCAAAGCTGATTTTCCTGGAGCCAGACGAAAAGAAGGGGAAATCAATAATAATTGACCACGCCCTTAACGAGATATGCGCTGCCGGCACAGGGTCCTTCCTCGATCAACAGGCGTATCGCCTGGGAATCTCGATAGACAAAGAGTTTGGCGATCTGGCACTTAAATCCAATCGGCCAGCGACTATTGCAGGACGGTGCAGCGTCTTTGCCAAATCCGATATGGTCCACCTGCAACAAGAGGGAACACTGAAAGAAGATATCGTGGCAGGGCTCTGCTACGCTTTGGCCAGGAATTACATAAGCAACCTGGGCAAGGGAAGGACATTTAATAAGCCGGTAGCATTCCAGGGCGGAGTTGCCGCCAACAAAGGCGTGGTTAAA
Organism: uncultured Dehalococcoidia bacterium; assembly: GCA_964453665.1. GTDB lineage: Bacteria > Chloroflexota > Dehalococcoidia > SZUA-161 > SZUA-161 > DAOUTY01. The sequence continues at coordinate 40,544 of CAYVQT010000013.1, forward strand.
GCATTCGAAGAGATACTGGAGCTTGGACAGGGTGAACTTCTTATCCCCGAACACTTTTTCATCATGGGCGCTTTTGGTTCTGCTATCACAGCCGGTAAAAAGGAGAACGGTACACCCCTCGAGCTTGGTCAGGCTATAGAGGACTTGGAACAGTACCTTATCAAGACGGCTAACGAGGAAAAACACAGCTATCTAAAGAGGCTGGTCTTCAAAGATGGCGTGACTGCCGACACCGAAGATTACTTCGGGCAGCGGAGGCAGAAGGAGAGGGTATACCTGGGAATAGATGTAGGTGCAGCAAGCACAAACATCGTTATCCTGGACGAGAACAAGAACCTTCTTCGCAAAAGATATCTGATGACCGAAGGCGATCCCGTCGAGTCAGTCAAGAAAGGTCTGGCAGATATCATTCTCGGCATAGAAGACACCCTGGAAGTTCAAGGGGCAGGAGTCACCGGCAGCGGACGCTATTTCGTGGGCGATTTCGTTGGCGCCGACGTTGTGATCAATGAGATTACAGCACAGGCGAAAGCGACTGTCGAGATCGACAATACTGTGGACACCATCTTTGAGATCGGTGGTCAGGACTCGAAATATATCTTTCTCAAAAATGGCTCCGTAGTTGATTTTGAGATGAACAAAGTCTGTGCCGCAGGAACAGGCTCATTTCTTCAGGAGCAGGCGACCAGGCTAGATGTAGAAATAGACAACTTCAGCAAACTCGCACTGGCCTCCGAAACACCCGCTGACCTGGGCACGCGGTGCACCGTTTTTATGGAATCCGACCTGATACACCACCAGCAGGTAGGCTCACCCAAAGTTGACCTCATCGCCGGCCTTTCATACTCAGTAGCATACAATTACATAGAAAAGGTTGTGGAAAACAAGAGGATCGGCAACAGGATATATTTTCAGGGCGGAGTAGCCACAAACAGAAGTGTGGCTGCCGCCTTTGAAAACATTCTGGATAGACAAGTCATTGTGCCCGATAACCACCATGTAACCGGCGCAATAGGCGCCGCTCTGATCGCAAGGGAGAGACGTCTGGATAGCCAGCAAAAAAGCAACTTCGTCGGCTTCAATCTCTGGGACAGAGAATATGAGGTTACAACCTTCGAGTGTAAGCATTGTCCCAACCACTGTGAGATAAAAAAGGTGACCATCAGCGGCGAACTGGAATCGTTCTACGGCGGTATATGCGATAGATATGAAATCAAGCGCGGAGAGGGCACGAGTACAGATTTGCCTGACCTGTTTCGGGAGAGAGAGGATCTGCTGCTAAGTTACCACAATGAAGACGAAGCGCCCACTGACTCCGTTACAATCGGTATCCCTAGAATGCTGATGTTCTACGAGCAGTTCCCGCTGTGGGGGACTTTCTTTCAAGAACTGGGCCTAAAGGTTGTGCTCTCGGACAAGACAAACAGAGCGCTCATCAACAAGGGGCTCCAGCGAATTCTGGCCGAGATATGCTATCCGGTAAAAGTAGCCTATGGACACGTGGAGAACCTGGTCGAGAAGAACGTAGACTATGTTTTTATGCCCAATATCATCGATCTTGAGAGGACAGCGGACGACGCAGACAGAAGCTATAACTGCCCCTATATTCAGGGTATTCCCTTCATGATCGGGCCTGCTTTTGAAGACAGGGTGAAGATTCTGAAGCCGACTATATACATGGCGGATGAGAACTACAACCTCCGGGAGCAGATGCTTAAATTGGGCAAAATGTTCGGCAAATCCAAGAAGAAAGCCTCCTATGCTGCAGACGCCGCCATCAACGCTCAGCGAGAGTTCCAGGAGAAATGTCAGCAGAGAGGCCGCGAGGCACTCGATAGCCTGAGCCGGGACAACGAAGCGGTAGTAGTTATAGGCAAACCTTACAACGCCCACGATATAGGACTAAACCTGAACATTCCTAAAAAATTGCGGAAATTAGGCGTGCTGGCAATTCCGTTCGACCTGCTGCCTTTGGATCATGTCCGGCTACCTGCTCACTACTCCAACCTGGTCTGGAAGAACGAGCAGAACCTTCTCAGAGCAATCATATTCGCCAGGGACCACAGGAGCCTGAATCCCGTATTGATCACAAACTACGGCTGCGGCCCGGACGCCTTCTTCATGAAATATCTCGATGACACCATGGGAGAAAACCCCTATCTGGTGCTGGAGGTAGACGAGCATAGCGCTGACGCTGGAATAGCAACCAGGGTCGAGGCTTTCGTAGACACCGCCAACAGACCCAAGGCGGCTGTAAAAATTGACGAACAGCCGGAGCTGATGGTTGTAAGGCCTGGAAGCGAGATTGGAATACTCAGGCCATCAAGAAAAATGAGGGAGTTCGACAGGACAATTTACATTCCCTATCTAAGCGGTCACTCCGATGTTTTCGCTGCTTCGCTCCAGTCTGTAGGCCTGGATGCCCGGGTCTTGCCCAGACCCGACGAAAGATCTGACGAACTGGGGAGAAGATATGCCTCTTCAAAGGAGTGCCACCCCTATCAGCTTCTAACCGGAGACCTGGTACGTATGACCGAACTGGAAGGCTTCGACCCCGACCGCTCAGCATTCTTCACGCTCAACTTCGATGGCTCCTGCCGCATGAGCCAGTACGCCCTGTCGTTTAAACTGGCCCTTAAGAGATTGGGGCTCTCCCACATTCCCGTGGTTGCCCCTTCAACATCGATTCGCCTTGATGAGGCTACCAGATTATTCGGGCACAACTGGGCCAAGGCGATCTGGAAAGGCTGGCTGGCAACGGACGTCCTGATATCCAAGTTACTCCATATTCGACCTTATGAGATAAACGAAGGCGAAACCGAAAGGGTATATGAATGGGCAGTGCAGCACCTATGTTCAGGGCTTTTGGCGGGTAACTTCTCCGGATACTTCGCACGCGCTGTCGATGCCATGGACCGTATACCGATAAGGAAAGAAAATAGGCCCATCATCGGAATCGTAGGTGAGTTCTACACCTGCATGAACTCCTGGTCGAATAGTGATATAGTCAAAGAGTTTGAGGCACAGGGCGCTGAAGTGAAGTTCGGGCCGACTACCACAGACTACATGGTGTATTTTGAGCACGTATACCCCAAAATGAGCTCGGCCCGGGGTAAATATATGGCCGCACTCTATTATTATTTACGGCGAGCGTGGAACGAAAGGTGGCAGGGTAAAATCGAGAGCGCGCTGGGGAATGAGCTGGCAGAATGGAAGCTACCATCAGTCGAGCGAAGGATCGAGATGGCTTCGCCTTATGTCAGCTCCGCCATAGACCCGGTTGTAACTGTAAATATTGCCAAGGCAGAAGGGTATGCGACTCAGGGCTGTAGCGGCATAGCCAACCTCATCGTCCTTAACTGCGTTTTCGGTACTCTGGCTACCGCCATCTACAAGAAGGTGCAGAGGGAGAATAACCGTATTCCCTTGCTTACAATGATATACGACGGACTGAAACAAACAAACGCAAAGACGAGGATCGAGGCTTTTTCGCACCAGGTGAAGTCGTACCAGGAGAGATACGGCGAAGGCAACTAAACAGCCTGCCGCTTCAAATCCCGGCTTCTTTAGCAGCCTTGATCTGAGTAGCTGCAAAATCTTCCTGTGCTCATTAATTATCCTTATATTCATTGAACGCGTATAATCAAGCATCCGTTAGTACTCTTTTAGTGGCAGCTCGCGGTAGACATGCAGAAATGGGAGGAAAAGTAAATTGGAGGACAAGCTGATGCTGTTGACAGATTCACCAAAAAGTGCCATATTAATTTACTACCATTAGTACTATAACCTGCGGATTACAATTGTATAAACAGTCAGACACGCTCCCGGGAGGAGGTAAAAATGTTGCTGAAGTCTATCCTGGAACCGCCAACCAAGTTCGTCTCAAAAAAGGTCATTACGCTTGAAGTCAAGATGGTGGACAGGTTTATACCTGATAAACTGCTGCTCTTTTACTTAAATACGCTGGATAAGCATGTCCCATCCAGAGCAATAGATGGGATTATTGAAGGTCTGGATAAGCTCCCTCCAAGGGTGCGTTCCTCGCTTATCACCGCAGCAGATGAGTATGTCCCGGACACAGTAGCGAGTTCGCGAAAGGTTTCCGCCGTAATCTCCGGAGTTTATAAGTATATACCCGATAGGATTATTCCCCCGGAGTCCGCTGAGAACTGGTCAAACGTCAAAACTAAGTTCCATATCCCGACGCTACTGTCCAGAGATAAGAGCCAGGGCAGAGCTCGCAGAGCCCAATACTAAGTACAGCTTAGATATATAGTAGCAAGTTCGCTGAGGATGGGTTGAAATGCGGTATAAGAAGGTCTGCATCGAATCCATAGGGTACGAACTCCCTGATATAGTTGTCACATCCGTTAGCCTCGAAGAGAAGCTCGCCTCCATCTACAAGAAACTGAACCGCTCCTTCGGACGCCTGGAGATGATGACCGGAATTCGCGAGCGTCGGTTCTGGGATGAGAATACACCGCCAAGCACCTTCAGCACCATGGCAGCAAGAAAGGCCATCGCCAGTTCAGGAATCGATAAATCGGACATCGAATGTCTACTCCACACATCTGTAAGCCGTGATTTCCTTGAACCCGCGACAGCTTTTGTGGTTCATGATTCCCTGGGGCTCCCTCCTTCAGCCCTGATCTTCGACATCTCAAATGCATGTATTGGTTTCATTAACGGCATGGTAACCCTGGCAAACATGATCGAGTTGGGCCAGGTGAAAGCAGGAATTGTGGTTGGCGGGGAGAGCAGCAGACGCCTTATCGATGCAACGATTAATGAACTCTTGAACGACCCTGAAGTAGACAGAGGTAAACTTAAAGACGGCTTCGCCTCTATGACTCTGGGATCTGGAGCGGTGGCAGCGGTGCTCACTCACAGGTCACTTTCGAAATCCAACCACCGCATAGTAGGTGGTGCAGTACGCACAGCTTCACAGCACAATGGCCTCTGCCGAGTAGATGCTGACACTTGCTTCTACGATACCGCTTCCTACCCCAATATGCACGCAGACTTCCAGGGAATCCTTAAGAACGGCTTGGGGCTGGTAAGCGAAACATGGGAAGCCTTCGAGCAAGAGGTGAACTGGAAGAAATCAAATGTCGATAAAATTTTCAACCACCAGGTGAGCGCGGTACATCAGGAACTACTTTTCCGTACACTCGAGATGGATCCAGCTATCGGCTTCTCCACCGTTGAATACCTGGGAAACATCGGTTCTTGTTCCCTCCCTATTTCTCTCGCTATCGGAATCGAGCAGGGGCGTATTAATGTTGGCGATAAGGTAGTGCTGATGGCCGCCGGTAGCGGATTGTCCTCCATTATGCTGGGGCTAGTTTGGTAGCACCAGCAGACTAGACAAGCATACATTAATACGGTTACCAGCATGCCAGATAAAGCAAGAATTGTAATAACTGGAATCGGTCTAACGGCGCCCATTGGAAACAACCTCGAGGAATTTCGGCGGAACTTGCTGGCCGGCAAATCCGGGGTTGGCACAATCCAGACCCACTACATGGGTGAAGTTATAGCCGGCATGTGCGATTTCGACCCGCTTAGGTACCAAAGAAAAAAGGAACTGCGCCGCGGAACACGAGCAGGGTCAATTGCGATATACTGTGCCCACGAGGCAGTCGCTGACGCGGAATTAGACCTCGATTCCGCTGACAAGTCGAGAATTGGCATCTACCTCGGAATTACCGAGCACGGCAACGTAGAGACCGAGAATGAGATTTACAATATCAAGCAATACGACTACAATGTAGACGTCTGGTCCCACCACCATAACCCGAGAACCGTCGCAAACAGTCCCGCTGGCGAAATAACCCTAAATATGGGGATTACCGGGCCACACTACACTCTGGGAGGTGCCTGCGCCGCAGGCAACCTTGGCCTTATACAAGGTCTACAAATGCTACGTCTGGATGAAGTGGATTTGGCCCTGGCCGGTGGGGTTTCAGAGACACCTCATACTTTCGGTGTTTTTGCAGCCTTCAAGAACGAGGGGGCTTTGGCAAGCCATCCGGACCCACAGAAGGCATCACGTCCGTTTGACAGAGACAGAAACGGCATCGTCGTTTCAGAAGGTGGCTGCATCTGCGTGCTGGAAAGACTGAGTGATGCTCTCAAAAGAGGCGCCAGGATCTATGGCGAAATCGTTGGATACTCCGTCAACTCAGATGCATTTGATTATATCCTTCCCAGCCCACAAAGACAGGTCGAGTGTATGAACCTGGCCCTTAAGAAAGCAGGCATATCGGTGGCCGATATCGATATTATCAACGCTCATGCCACTGCAACTCGTGAAGGTGACAAGGCGGAATGTCAGGCAATTAGGGAAGTCTTCGGAAGTAATTCAAACACATATATAAACAACACCAAGAGTTATATCGGACATACAATGGGTGCTGCAGGCGTTCTGGAACTGGTGGGTAACTTACCCTCTTTCGAAGACCACATTGTGCATCAGACGATCAACCTGGACAATCTGGACCCTGAGTGCGCCCTGCTCAATCTTGTTATCAATGAACCCAGAAAAATCGATAAGGTAGACTATATCTTGAATAACTCATTCGGAATGTTGGGCATAAATTCTGCCCTCATCGTTAAAAGATTCGCGGGATGATACCGAAGGGTCTATCCTAGCTGTATTAGAAGGGAAGGAGTTTATGAAAGCAGAGGAAATTAGGTCCATGATAATAGAGGTCATCCACGAAATAGTACCGGATGAAGACCTGAGTAATCTCAAGCCTGATATCCGTATAAGAGACCAAATTGAAATGGACTCTATGGATTTCCTAGACATCGTCATGGAATTGCGCAAACGCTATGGTATCACCGTGCCAGAAGACGATTATATGGAATTGTCTACATTAGATAGTTCGGTGGCCTATTTAGAGCCGCTGATGAAAGACATTTAATCGATTGGTGCCGATGGATCAAACAATGCTTCTCTAATACGTTTCACAGGCAATCTCTATGCCCTCAACAATTTCTACCATAGTAAGACATGGTAGAAATCTTAAAATGGAGCGTGGCCAGTTTTGGCCTGTACTCCTGACGGTCACAGGAGCGCAGGTGTGCCAACACGAAATCCAGCAAGCACAACTAAATAAGATATATCGCCTCAAGCCATTATGGGTTGGTCCGCTACTATAATCCGAAATCCGCTATTTAGCGATAATGTATGTAGGATAATTAAATTAAAGTTAATTTCACATTGTTGACAGATATGCCTTGAAGTGCAATAGTACTAAACTAGGTGCCCCTAGTGGTACTATTGATTGTAAAAGATTTACGGTGGTGGGAGACATCGGTGAGTAAATCACAGGCACGCGAGCGTTTTTTCAAAGGTAACTAGTAATGCGATACGAAAAGGTTTGCGTCGAATCCTTCGCCTACGTACTACCAGACATAATTATCACTTCACTAAGCCTGGAAGAGAAATTGGCGCCCGTATATGAGAAACTGGATCTCTCCTCCGGACGATTCGAGATGATGACGGGGATTCGCGAGCGGCGATTCTGGAACGAAGGTACAAGGCCAAGCCAGGTGAGTGCGAAAGCGGCGGAGAAGGCCATAGCTGATTCGGGGATTGATAAGGATGATATTGAGTGTCTTCTTCATACATCCGTTTGTCGTGATTACCTGGAGACAGCAACAGCTCTAATCATTCATGACTATTTAAATCTTCCCAGCTCATCAACCACCTTCGACATATCGAATGCGTGTATCGGTTTCGTCAATGGCATGGTAACGCTGGCAAATATGATCGAATTAGGCCAGGTAAAGGCAGGGATTGTAGTCGGCAGCGAGAGCAGCAGGCGTATGACCGAAGCAACAATACATGATATCCTTAATGATCCATACGTCACAAGAGATAAGCTTAAACCTTCGTTTGCTTCTCTAACCCTGGGGTCGGGAGCAGTAGCAGCGGTATTGGTTCATTCCGATCTGTCGAAATCCAGACATAAATTACTGGGCGGTGCTGTCAGAACCGCCTCACAGCACAAGGACCTTTGCCGTATACCAAACGATACTTGTTTCTTCGACTCGGCATATTATCCCAACATGCAGGCGGACTTCTCGGGAATCCTGGTAAATGGCCTTGGACTTGCAGCCGATACATGGAAGGCATTCAAGAATGAGCTCGCGTGGGATAACCAAGATATAAACAAGGTCTTTACCCATCAGGTCAGCGCAATTCATCAAGACATGGTGTTTCGTACACTGGACCTGGAAAAATCAAAGGGATTTGCCACCGTGCATTATCTGGGGAATATAGGTGCGTGCTCATTGCCTATTTCAACGGCAATCGGAATTGATGAGGGGCTTCTCAAGGCCGGTGATAAAGTCACAATGCTGGGAATCGGTAGCGGCCTGTCCTGCATAATGCTCGGTCTGGAATGGTAATATTAGAGGATAGCCATAGAATCGGATAGTTATCAAAGATGAATAACCAGGCAAGAATAGTTGTCACCGGGATCGGTTTATCGGCGCCAAACGGGAACAGCCTCCAGGAGTTCCGGCAGAACCTGCTGGCTGGCGAATCAGGGATAGGGACAATCAATGCTCACTATATGGGTGAGGTCATAGCAGGCGCTTGCGATTTCGACACTTCAAAGTACCAGACAAAGAAGGAACTGCGCCGGGGAACGAGAGCGGGGGCTTTTGCTATTTACTGTTCACACGAAGCATTAGCTGACGCAGAATTGGACATTGACGCGATGGATAAATCAAGAGTCAGCGTTTATCTTGGCATCACCGAGCATGGCAATGTGCAGACCGAAAAAGAAATCTACAACATAAAGCAATTCAATTACGACATCGATGTCTGGTCTCACCACCATAGTCCGAGAAGTGTGGCTAACGAACCCGCCGGTGAGGTCACTATTAATATGGGTATTACCGGGCCACATTACACCCTGGGTGGTGCTTGCGCCGCAGGCAACCTCGGACTCATACACGGTGCACAGATGCTGCTCCTGGATGAAGTGGATTTGGCCCTGGCTGGTGGGGTTTCAGAGGTTATTCATGCCTTTGGCATTTTTGCCAGCTTTAAAAACGAACGCGCATTGGCCAGCCATCCAGACCCCAAGAAAGCATCACGCCCCTTTGACAGAGACAGAAACGGTGTCGTCGCCTCGGAAGGCGGCTGCGTCTGCGTACTGGAAAGATTGAGTGATGCTCTCAAAAGAGGCGCCAGGATTTATGGCGAAATCGTCGGATATGCTATCAACTCAGATGCGTATGATTACGTTCTTCCAAATGCCCAAAGACAAGCTGAGTGTATGGGCCTCGCCCTCAAGAAAGCGGGCATTTCCCCAGGCGACATCGACATTATCAATACACACGCTACCGCAACACCTGAAGGCGATAAGGCAGAATGTAAGGCAATCAAAGAAGTCTTTGGTAACAATTCAAACACGTATATCAACAACACCAAGAGTTATATCGGACATACAATGGGTGCTGCCGGTGCCCTGGAACTGGTGGGCAATTTACCCTCTTTCGAGGACCATATCGTTCATCAGACCATAAATATAGATAATCTGGACCCTGAATGTGACCTCAAGAACCTAATAATCAACGAACCCCGAAAAGTCGATAAGGTCGACTATATCTTAAACAATTCCTTTGGAATGGTCGGTATCAACTCCGTTACTATCGTTAAAAGATTTGTGCAGTAGTTGGCAGCGAATAGAAGCATATCGTTTTGTCTCATATCACTACAGAATTGAATGGTCACTCAGCTTTCCCCCTGTAAAACAGGGGGAAAGCTCTCAATAGAAGCTGGTTATGAGATATGACGTTCTCATCATAGGCGCAGGGATGTCCGGTCTGGCCGCGGGCATTAGACTAGCATACTACGATAAGAAGGTATGCATCCTCGAAAAGCATTACCGCGTCGGGGGCCTGAACTCATTTTACAACCGTGACGGCTACAAGTTCGATGTGGGCCTCCATGCAATGACAAATTACGTCCCTAAAGGCACCAAATCAACGCCTTTGCCAAAACTGCTGCGGCAGCTCAAGCTAAAAGCCGAGGATTTTGGTCTACGCCAACAAAACATGTCAGTGGTAAAGTTCCCCGGTAAAATCCTCAGATTCAATAACGACTTGAACTTCTTTGTCCAGGAGGTGGCAGAGACCTTCCCGGCGCAGGCCGACAATTTCCAAAAGCTGCTTAAAGCCATCGCTGAATATGACGCTCTGGCGCTGGACACAGAACCAATCTCATCTCGCGAAGTTGTCAGTTCGATTATCTCCGACCCGCTCCTAATCGACATGATCTTTTGTCCTCTCATGTACTATGGCAATGCCAGGGAAAACGACATGGAATTCGGGCAGTTCGTCATCATGTTCAATAGTATCTTCTGCGAAGGATTCGCCAGGCCCCAGGCTGGGGTACGACAGATCCTCGATGTACTGGTCAAGAAGTATAAAGAATGTGGTGGCGAATTAAGGCTAAGGTGTGGAGTGCAGAGTATTCAAGCCGCTAATGGTAAGGTCGAGTCGGTATTGCTCGATTCGGGCGAAACGCTGACCGCCGACAAAGTAATATCATCTGCCGGTTATATAGAAACGATGAAGCTTCTATCCGATCACGAGTCCGGGAGATTTGATAATGACATCGGTCAACTTTCGTTCGTAGAGTTTATAATGATCTTGGACAGAGAACTTTCCGAAACGGGTTACGACACGACAATCACATTCTTTAATAACTCGGATAGATTCGATTACCGAAAACCGGAAGACATGGTTGATGTTTCAAGCGGCGTTATATGCTGCCCTAATAATTTCCAGTTCGAAAGCCCGTTACCCGAAGCAATGATCAGGATAACTAACATGGCCAATTTCGACCTCTGGAGCGGGTTAGGGCAAGAGGAATATACAGCGCAAAAGGCTGCCTGGCTTGAAACCACGCTAAAAGAGGTGGTAAAATTCGTCCCAGATTTTCGCGATTCCATCGTCTACTCGGATGTGTTCACTCCCATAACAATTCACAGATTCACGGGGCATTTAAACGGTGCCGTTTACGGGACTCCTAATAAAATCAAGACCGGGAGAACCCACCTGGGCAATCTGTTCATTTGCGGCACAGACCAGGGATTTCTGGGAATAGTGGGGGCAATGCTTAGCGGTATATCCATGGCGAATCTCCATGTTCTACAGAAGGGATAGGTAAAGGAGAGATCTACGGATGAGCGATTTGCTTAAAGACCTGAAGCCGGAATATGATGTTGCGGTCATTGGCAGCGGATTAGCCGGGCTGACCTGCGCCAATATGCTGGCGAAAAGCGGACATTCAGTTCTACTGCTGGAGCAGCACTACCAGCTCGGCGGCCTGGCTGCCTGGTTTAAGAGGAGGGGAGGACACATATTCGATGTCTCCCTGCACGGATTTCCAGTCGGCATGGTCAAGACCTGTCGTAAGTACTGGAGTCCTGAGATTGCAGGCATGATAGTCCAACTAAAAGGGATAAGGTTCGATAATCCCCAGTTCTCGCTCACAACAACCTTCGACAGGGAGGACTTTACCCGTATCCTCAAGGAGCAATTTAAAATCCCGCCAGAGAACATCGAGGGGTTCTTCAACACAGCCAGAGATATGAATTACTACGATGACCAGACCATGACCACAAGAGAGCTGTTCCAAAAGTACTTCCCCGGCCGCGATGATGTCGTCCGCATGCTAATGGAGCCGATCACCTATGCCAACGGGTCAACCCTGGATGACCCGGCGATAAGCTACGGCATCGTATTTTCCAACTTCATGAGTAAAGGCGTTTATACCGTTCAGGGAGGAACGGACAAGTTTATTGAAAAAATGCGTGATGAGCTGGTACGAAATGGCGTTGATATTCGAACCAGATGTCTGGTAGAAAAGATCATCGTCGAAGGTAAAAAGGTGTCGGGCGTAATCACAAACGGACAGACGGTTAAGTGTAAAGCAGCCGTCTCGAACGGTAACCTGTTGTCTACTATTCACAAACTAGTCGGAGACAATAACTTCTCTGAAACATTCATGGAGCAAGCAAACAATGTGCGGCTTAACAATAGCAGTTGCCAGGTCTATATGGGATTTAGAAAGGGTGAGAAAATCGACTATATAGGCGATTTGCTTTTTACGTCAGTCGCAGATAAGTTCGATTCCACAATGCTTTGCAGCCGGAATATAACCAGCCGGACATTCTCCATATATTACCCGGAAACCCGACCTGGCTCCGATATGTACTCGATTGTCTCTTCTACCAACGCAAACTACGAGGACTGGGCTTATCTGTCCGATGAAGAATACCACGCTTCCAAAAAGGACCTGATCGAGACAACAATTAACGCCCTGGACAAGTATATCCCAGGTGTAAGAGAGAAGATCGATTACACAGAAGCAGCTACCCCCAGGACATTTAAAAGATACACCCTTCATGAACAAGGAGCTTCCTTCGGCACCAAATTCGAGGGATTGAAAATCAGTATGGGGCTGCACGACGACATACCCGGGCTTTTCCATACCGGCTCCGTGGGAATTATCATGTCCGGCTGGTTGGGTGCAGCCAATTACGGAGTGATTACTTCCAATGACGTCGATAAATATCTACGTTCTTAACATCGTTCTACAGGAGGCAGAAGATGTATGAATTTGCGGGGCAGACCGTTATCATCACCGGCGGTACCAAGGGGATAGGCCGAAGTACTGCTGAGAGTTTCCTGAGAGCGGACGCCCGCGTAATTGTCACTTACTCCTCGGACGAAGCCGCTGCTGCACAATTCAAGCAAGACAATAACGAGTTCGCCGACAACATTGATATCCAGAAATACAACGTCTCTAAATATGAAGAGGTTGAAAAATTCTTCCAATATCTGGAGAAGGAATACGGTGGCTTCGAGGTTCTTGTTAACAACGCCGGTATTCGGAAAGACGCCGTCCTCGCCATGATGAAAGAAGCAGAGTGGCATGATGTGCTGGACGTCAATCTCAGCGGAATCTTCTATATGTGCAAGTTCTCCGTTATGAGCATGATGCAGAAACGGTATGGACGGATCATTAATATCACCTCTCCATCCGGGAAATATGGTTTCGAAGGGCAGGCAAACTACGCCGCCGCCAAGGCGGGTTTAGTGGCACTGACCAAATCGCTGTCCAAGGAAGTCGCCCGCCGAGGTATCACGGTCAACTGCGTCTCGCCTGGATTCATCGCGACAGAGCTAATCCGTGATCTCCCCGAAGAACTGCGAAACTCGTATATTACACAGGTCCCCTTAAAGAGATTCGGCAAGCCCGAGGAGGTCGCAGCTTGCATTCTCTTCCTGGCATCGAAGGAAGCATCATATGTCACCGGCTCCACCCTTGAAGTGACTGGAGGGCTTTGAAATGGAAGAGGTCCTAAGAGCTATACCACACCGCCCGCCGTTTTTGTTCGTCGACAGGGTCACCGAGAAAACGGAAACGAAGATCAAGGCGGAAAAAGCGATAAGTCCGGAGGAGTCTTTCTTTAAAGGGCATTACCCCGGGAATCCAGTCATGCCCGGTGTACTGATATGCGAATCCATATTTCAAACGGGTGCGATTCTGCTCTCCGGCATTATCGGCGATATCGGCGAGGGGACCCCTGTGCTGACCCGAATCAGCAATGCCAAGTTCAAGAACATAGTCAGACCAGGCGCTCTCCTGGAACTGGAAGCTGAGCTGGTTGAGAAAGTGAGCAACGCTTTCTTTATGAAGGGCAAAGCCTCTTCCGAGGGAAAGACAGCTGTAACGGTCGAATTTGCTGTTAGCCTGGCCTGACCGCCCGGCTAAACCTGATATCTTAACTTTAAATACAGAGGTAACCAAATGGACTTTTTAAATGTCAGTGACAAAACGTTTCTCGTATTCGGGGTAGCTAATAAGAAAAGCGTCGCTTATTTCATCAGCCAGGTTCTCACCGAGGGAGGAGCAGAGGTCGTCTTCGTGGTTCAGTCCGCGGGACATAAAGAAAGCGTCTCCAAGCTTTTCCCCGGTGCGGATATCTATACATGCGACGTAGAGCACGAAGATGAGATTACACAACTGGCGAAAGATGTCTCTAAAAAGCATCCCAAACTTCATGGCATCGTTCATTCCATCGCCTTCGCCAATTACGAGGAAGGACTCAAACCATTCCACGAAACGAGAAGGAAGGACTTTTTGCAATCCGTCGATATATCCTGTTTCTCATTGATAAGCATCGCAAATGCATTCAAGGACATCCTCGACGAAAAGGCATCCGTAGTCACTATATCGATCTCAGCCACGAGAATAGCAGCCGTGCCCTACGGCTGGATGGCACCGGTAAAGGCCGCCCTGGATTCAACCCTTTGCTTTCTGGCAAAATCCTTCAGTGAATTTTCACAGGTCAGATTCAACTCGGTCAACGCTGGTTTGCTGAGGACATCTGCGTCCGCGGGGATACCGGGATACATCGACTATTATCTCTACGCGGAGCAGCTGACGCTACGGAAGAAAGCCATAGAGACCCGCGAGGTCGCCAATGCAGCGGCATTCCTCCTGAGCGATCGCGCCAGCGGCATTAACGCCCAGGGCATCATAGTCGATTGCGGGATGTCGTCCAACTATTTTGATAAAGATGTTATCGACAGGGCAATGAGGCCTTAGTTAGACCGATGACACTGTTTCCGGTAGTCCTGCCAGTTGCCGAAGCTGACCCCAACCTCTCGGGAGCAGAGAAAGTGGCCAGGTTAAGCAGGATTGCGAGGGAAGCACTGATGCTGAGCGCTCAGAGGAGCGGTGTTACTCTCGGTGAGCTGCTTAAGGACGATAACGACGTTCCACGCCCATCCAATGGCAACTACTGGTCTCTATCCCATAAGCCCAAGTGTGTCGCCGCAGTTGTCAGTAACAGGGAGATTGGGATCGATATCGAGGAAGTAAGGCCCAGGCAGGGATCTGCCTTCGATCTTGTGGCAAGCGACGACGAATGGGAACTGGGCGGGGACAGGTCCTGGGAGACCTTCTTTCGCTATTGGACCGCAAAAGAAGCGGCTCTAAAGGCCGCCGGACCTGGCATGAGCGGGCTGAAAAAGTGCCGTGTGATCTCGATCCCCGACAAGAATCACATTCTGCTGCATTATAAAGACCGTATCTTTCGAATTGAGCAATTGTATTACCAGAATCATATCGTATCCATACTTAACGACGACGATGAAATCCAGTGGATTATTTCTACAGATTTCAGTCAGCACTGAATAACAGGGGCAGCTTATGTCCGAGCAAGATACAACTCCAACGCCCAAAATTGCCTACGTCTTCCCCGGTCAAGGGTCACAGACAGTCGGGATGGGTTACGAACTCTACCGGACTTCGCCCCGGGCCAGGGAAGCCTTCGAGGAGGCTGACGAAGCGCTCCGGTTCCCAATATCAAAACTGTGTTTCGAGGGGCCCGAGGAAGAACTCAGAGAGACCATCAACTCGCAGCCAGCGATATTAGCAGTCAGCATAGCATGCCTAAGAGCCTCAGGAATAAACGGAACGGTAAAGCCTGTCTTCGTCGCCGGTCACAGCCTCGGTGAATATACCGCGCTGGTAGCTGCAAATGCACTCGGGTTTGAAGACGCAGTTCGCCTCGTCAGAGAACGCGGGCGCTTGATGCATGAGGTGGGTAAAGTAAAACCCGGGGGCATGGCAGCAATAATCGGGCTCGATGAGGAATCGGTGGAGGAGGTTTGCATGGAGACCGGTGCTCAGATGGCCAACTTCAACTGCTCCGGGCAGGTCGTTATCAGCGGTACCAGGGAAGCATTGGCTCGCTCTATGGACCTGGCAAAATCAAGAGGAGCCGCTGGCGTGGTCCCTCTTGAGGTCAGCGGGGCTTTCCATTCCCCTCTGATGCAGCCTACAGTCGAGGGCATGACGCAGGCCATTTCACAGATTGAGTTCAGCCCACCTGAAGTCCCCATTATCGCCAACTGCACCGCGCAACCATTGACCACGGTAGATGAAATCAAAGAGGAACTGCTGCATCAGCTATGCCACTGCATTCAGTGGCAGCCATCGGTGGAATACATGGTCGAGACCGGCGTCTCTACCTTCATCGAGATTGGCCCCGGCATAGTCCTCTCCAAGCTGATCAAGCGGATAAGCAGAGATGTACAGGTCATCCACATGGACAACCCGGAGTCAATCAGAGCAGCAAGCGAAAGCCTCTAAGCGCCTGCCGCATGTCACCTATTCATTCAATAGAGACGTGTGTCCCATAACTGTAGCGTTGCCTCTCCCGTGGCAACGTTCCTATCCGTCGTGACAGGAGTCACGACGCTACATAAAATGTATCCCCCACAACATACGAAATCAGGTCGTTTTCTCGAATCCGTTTGCGGCGATGACCTGCCTGTACCATTGCGCGCTGTCTTTAAGAATGCGCCTCTGGGTATCATAGTCCACCCATATAATACCGAAGCGCTGTGCATAGCCGAAGCTCCACTCGAAATTGTCCATTAGCGACCAGACGAAATAGCCCGCTAAAGGCACACCGCACTCCATAGCGCCGTAGGCGGCGGCGAAATGGTCACGTAGAAAGTTCAACCGACGCAGGTCACTTATTCGTCCATCCGCATCAGGCCCGTCGGAATAGCTGGCCCCGTTCTCGGTGATGTAAATCTTTTCAGGGTGGTACTCGAAATGCAACCGGTTAAGCAAGTGATAGAGACCACCGGGATAGACCATCATGCCGATATCCGTGTACTCGTACTCGGGCCCATGATAGAGGAGAGCCAGAGGCTCGGTCTCGCTGTCCGGTGGAACTTCGCTGCGCAGTATCACAGGGGAATAGTAGTTAACCCCCAGGAAATCAGTAGGGGCAGCGATTGCATCGAGGTCGCCCGGTTCCACAAAGGTCATACCTTCCGGCGAGAGATGACCGGCAGTGACATGGTCGGCAACAACATCGGCAGGGTAGTGACGTCCATACAGGGGATCGAGAAACCAGCGGTTGAAGTAACCATCGAACCTGCGAAATACAGGGAGGGCCGAAGTATCCGAGGAGCCCGGCACAAGAGGAAACAGGACGAGTGTAATGCCTACTTCAGCGGCAGGGCTGTTGCGGCGCAACGCCGGCACAGCCCAACCGTGGGAGAGCAGCAAATGGTGACTGACTCTGAGCGAAGTCGGGTAGTCTCTCAGGCCGGGCGCATGACTGCCATTCTGATATCCCATAATTGAGGCCGCCCAGGGCTCATTGTGCGTAATCCAGTGCTTTACCCTGTCTCCGAGATGCCTGCTCACTATATCGGCGTACTCAACGAAGGCCTCGGCTGTTGAACGCGCAGCCCAACCACCTTCGTCCTGCAGACCCTGCGGCAAGTCCCAGTGATACAATGTAGGAAAGGGCTCGATGCCAGCCTCCAGCAATTCATCAACAAGGTGGCTGTAGAAGTCAAGTCCGGCCTGATTCACCTTTCCGCGTCCTGAGGGCAAGATGCGGGGCCAGGATATTGAAAAGCGGTAGGCCTTGAGGCCCAGTTCCTTCATCAGGGCGATATCTTCGGCCCAGCGGTGATAGTGGTCGCAGGCCACGTCACCGGTGCTGCCATCCTGGATAGTGCCCGGGGTATGGGTGAAGCGGTCCCAGATCGACTCGCCCTTGCCATCTTCGTTCCAGGCGCCTTCGATCTGATAGGAGGACGTGGCAGCCCCCCAGAGAAAACCATCGGGAAAAGTAATAGATGGAGAGGACATCATAATTTCTCTAAACTATAGGCGGCAACGATATATAGCGCAACCATAGACATGGTCGACTTACCAAAGCCAGCCACTATTTCTTCTTGCCAACCTTTCGTTTCCCGCCCTTCATACTGTCGTAAATCTCCTGCGCCTGCCCGGGAGTGGCATTGTCGTGGATGATAGCGCGCAGGGCCTTGATCATGGCCGCCGGTCGCTCGTTCTGCCAGACGTTTCTCCCCAGGTTTACACCAACTGCGCCCTTCTGTATGCCGTCGTGAACAAACTCGAATACCTCCAGCTCCGTGTCAACCTGAGGCCCGCCCGCCATCACTACGGGAACAGGGCAACCTCCGGTCACCTTATCGAAGTTCTCACACCAGTAGGTTTTTACCACACGTGCCCCGAGCTCGGCAGCGATACGGCTGCACAGGGCGAGATAGCGAGCGTCACGTTTCTTCAGCTCTTTGCCTACCGCGGTAACCGCCATCACAGGGATACCGTATTTCTCGCCTTCATCAACAAGCTTCGCCAGGTTCAGCAGCGAATCCTTCTCATATTCGCTGCCCACGAAGATGGAAATGCCTACCGCCGCCACATTCAGGCGGATAGCCTCCTCCATAGACGTAGTGATTCCTTCGTTTGCCAGGTCTTTGCCCACCATGCTGGTGCCTCCGGACACCCTGAGTATAATCGGTTTAGACTTGTCGGGATCGACGGAAGAACGCAGCACGCCCCTGGTAATGAATATAGCGTCGGCATACTCAACAATCGGCTCAAGCGTTTTGCGGGGATTCTCCAGTTTCCTGGTCGGCCCCTGAAAATATCCGTGATCAACGGGCAGGAACAGACAGCGCCCGTCCGACTGGATTAGCTGTGACATACGGTTCGCCATACCCCATTCCATAACGAAAGTCCTCCTTGTCATGCGCTAGCCACTAGTCTATGGGGGCAGCCTCGTTTAGTCAATATGTATTTGGATATTCATCCAACAACTGACACAGGCATGAAATGATAGAGGATTTGTAAGTAGCTATACGATTCTTAAATCTGCCTTATAACCCCGACGACTTTGCCCTGGACCTCGACGTTATCGGGGTCAGCGTAGATCGGCTTCATCGTGGAGTTGGCCGGCTGGAGGCGAATGCGGTCAGGCTCACGGTAGAGCTTCTTCAGAGTCGTCTCCTCCTCCGCCTTGAGCCAGGCAGCTACCATCTCGCCGTCCCCGGCGGTCGCCGCCTGCTGCATCAGGACGATGTCGCCATCATTGATTAAGGCGTCGATCATCGAGGCGCCCTTCACCTTCAGGGCAAAGACCCCTTCTTTGCCCTGCGTGAGCTCACTGCTGACCTCGACCGTATCCAGCGGCTCCGATTCCCATGTATCGGAGGCAGGCACGGGAATGGGCTCACCAGCGGCTATATAACCGATCACGGGCACCAGCGCCATACGCCTTCTTTCCTTGCCGAGAAGCTCGATTCCCCTCGACACCTCGCGGTCACGGCGGATATAGCCCTCCCTCTCCAGGATCTTCAGATTGTAGTCGACAACCGAGGTTGAGCTGATGCCGCAACCCTTCAGGATGTCCCTGACAGTAGGAGGATAGTCCTTTTCCTCGCGGAAGCGGCGAAGAAAGGCAAGCATACGCTTCTGTCTCGAGGAGAGCGTTTTCATTTCTCACCCCTTAGATTTTTTGTGCCGAACTGTTGTTCTGCACGGGTAGGAGCTTACCACGATAGATGTCTTATGTCAATACTCTTCCTAAAAGAAAAAGCTGCTCATTAGAGCAGCTTCTATTCCAGGTTACCCCGGACTCCGTCCAATACCCGGCCAGACCTCTGATAGCTAGCTTTCAGATGAAAAAACAGAGTTGAACTTCTTCATCAGGCGTGACTTGTGACGGGCAGCAGTATTCGAGTGGATAATCCCCTTCTGCGCTGCCTTATCCAGGGCGATCGTTGCCTGCTTCACAGCCTCTCCGGCCGGCTCCATCTTTTTATCGCCGATAAGCTTCTCCGCCCTGCCTATAACAGTCTTGAGAGCGCTGTTGATAGACCTGTTGCGGCTTCGCCTCTCACTCATGATGCGAATTGATTTCTTTGCAGATTTCGTATGCGCCAAACTACAACCTCCAGCCAAGAATACTACACCATTCAAAGCGATTTGTCTACACGCCGAATTGACTCATAATAAAAGTTACTGAATGCATTATAGTTGCGTCATAAAGAA
>CAYVQT010000014.1:0-59404 GCA_964453665.1 uncultured Dehalococcoidia bacterium
TTTCTCTGCTTCAGAATAGATATGAATTTAGTGGCTGAAACAGAACCTTACCCTTAAAAAAAACAGCTTGACAAGAGAATTTAAATCGTATAAGTTACTATTTAAGAAGCATTTGTACTGATTTACATGAAATCAAAGGCCGAACACAACACCAGACGAACCAGGGATTTTCAAAAACACCTAAAACAAGCAGGGCTTAAACTGACACATCAGCGTCTGGAAATCCTTCACATATTGATGTCTGACGTAAACCATCCTTCAGCGGAGGAAGTATACGAGAGGATAAAACCGAAGATACCAACTATATCATTCGACACGGTTTATCGAACGCTGGCGCTATTTGAATGCCATGGAATTGTCTCGAGGGTAAATTATCTGAATGATAAGAGCCGTTATGATCCGAATACAACACACCATTACCACTTTGTCTGCACCAGATGCAAGACTATCAAGGATTTCCACTGGTCTGACCTGGACGAACTGACTGTGCCGGCTGAGGTGCAGAGATGGGGAGAGATAAACGACAGATATCTGGAAATCAGGGGGATATGTCAGGACTGTATCAACAAGGGATAAAGTATTCAGGAACCAAAAAGGGAGGTGGAAATGGCAGACGATAGCAAGTTAACAGGCAAAACAAGCAAACCCATTGCCGGCGGTGGCATGTCGAACTGGGACTGGTGGCCAAACCAGTTGAACCTCAAGATTCTGCATCAGCACTCTCACATGAGCAATCCGATGGGCGAAAATTTCAACTACGCTGAGGAATTCAAGAAACTCGACCTGGAGGCCTTGAAGAAAGACCTCTATGCGCTGATGACCGACTCGCAGGATTGGTGGCCAGCCGACTACGGTCACTACGGGCCGCTCTTCATCCGGATGGCGTGGCACAGCGCAGGCACCTACCGCATGGGCGACGGCCGCGGGGGCGCGGGGTCCGGCTCCCAACGCTTGTCGCCCCTCAACAGCTGGCCCGACAACGTGAACCTCGACAAGGCGCGCCGACTGCTCTGGCCGATTAAGCAGAAATACGGCAGGAAAATCTCATGGGCCGACCTGATGATCCTCGCCGGCAACTGCGCGCTCGAGTCGATGGGGTTAAAGACCTTCGGCTTCGGCGGCGGGCGCGAGGACGTGTGGGAGCCGGAAGAGGACATTTACTGGGGCTCTGAGGCCGAGTGGCTTGGCGATAAACGCTACTCCGGCGACCGGGAACTCGAAAATCCCCTTGCCGCCGTGCAGATGGGCCTGATTTACGTGAACCCGGAAGGGCCAAACAGCAACCCGGACCCGGTCGCCTCTGGCCGTGACGTTCGAGAGACCTTCGCACGCATGGCGATGAACGACGAGGAGACCGTCGCACTCGTCGCTGGCGGGCACACGTTCGGCAAGTGTCATGGCGCGGGCGATGCGGCGCTTGTCGGTCCGGAACCTGAGGCCGCCGGCATCGAGGAACAGGGACTCGGCTGGAAGAGCAGCTTCGGCAGCGGCAAAGGCGGCGATACGATCAGCAGCGGCATCGAGGGCGCCTGGAAGCCGAACCCGACCAAATGGGACATGGGCTATCTGAACGTGCTGTTCAAATACGAGTGGGAGCTGGTCAAGAGCCCGGCCGGCGCGCATCAGTGGCTGGCCAAGGACGTGGCCGAAGAGGACATGGTGGTTGACGCGCACGACCCGTCGAAGAAGCACCGGCCGATGATGACCACGGCGGACCTCTCCCTTCGCTTCGACCCGATCTACGAGCCGATCGCGCGGCGCTACCAGCAGAACCCCGAGGAATTCGCGGACGCCTTCGCCCGGGCGTGGTTCAAGCTTACCCACCGCGACATGGGCCCCCGCTCGCGCTACATGGGCCCTGAGGTCCCGGCAGAGGAACTGATCTGGCAAGACCCGGTGCCCGCGGTCGATCACGAGCTGATCGGCGCACAGGACATCGCAGACCTCAAGGGCAAGATTCTTACCTCGGGCCTGTCCATCTCCGAACTGGTCTCGACCGCCTGGGCGTCAGCATCCACGTTCCGTGACTCCGACAAGCGCGGCGGTGCGAACGGGGCGCGCATTCGTCTCGCGCCGCAAAAGGATTGGGAAGTCAACCAGCCTGCCCAACTGAAGACTGTGCTGCAGACCCTTGAGGGAATCCAAAAGGAGTTCAACAGCGCGCAGTCAGGCGGGAAGATGGTTTCCCTCGCCGACTTGATTGTCCTGGGTGGATGCGCAGGTGTCGAGCAAGCTGCGAAGAATGCCGGTCACGATGTGACCGTTCCCTTCACGCCGGGACGCACGGATGCGTCGCAGGAGCAAACCGACGTGGATTCATTCGCCGTACTCGAACCGGCTGCAGACGGGTTCCGTAACTACCTCAAAACCAAATACGCCGTATCGGCAGAGGAACTGCTGGTTGACCGTGCGCAACTGCTGACGCTGACCGCTCCTGAGATGACGGTTCTCGTTGGCGGTATGCGCGTCTTGAATGCCAACTTCGGACAGTCCCAGCACGGCGTCTTCACAAAGCGGCCAGAGACGCTCACCAATGACTTTTTCGTGAATCTGCTCGACATGAGCACGACGTGGAAGGCAACCAAGGAGGACAAAGATGTGTTCGAGGGGCGTGATCGCGCAACGGGCGAACTCAAGTGGACCGGCACCCATGTCGACCTCATCTTCGGCTCGAACTCCCAACTCCGGGCCTTGGCGGAAGTCTACGGATGTGATGACTCTAGGAATAAGTTCGTGCACGACTTTGTCGCGGTGTGGAACAAGGTTATGAACCTCGACCGTTTCGACCTCGCCTGATCGTAGCATAAACGTCTTCGAGGGCTTCTGAAACGTATTCAGTTGCGACAGGCGGCGGTCTTTTACAAGGCCGACGCTGACTATGGCACCCGGGTAGCCCAGGGGCTTGGGCTAGATGTAAAAGAAGTGGAGAAAATGGCGGATATGTCAGCCGAAGACCGGGCTAAAGCGACTGCCCAATGAGAATAAAATCGGAGATAACTATCTTTGAAAAATAATAAGGAGGAGGACCCGCATGCCTGAACTCAAGGAGGGATGTGTCAAGCCGGCCAAGGGGCCGATACTGACGAAGTCAGAATCTGCCGGTTCCGCCGAAGGGACCGCACCCGTAAAGGAGGTTGCAAAAGTGATCGCACGTGTTGGAAAGGAAGCTATCGATTTTGAGGCCAATGCCTTTGTCGCAGAGAAGGGGTTTATGCCCATTAAGCTCTCCGATTACAAAGGCAAGTGGATTGTGCTATGTTTCTATCCCGGAGATTTTACTTTTGTTTGACCGACGGAACTGGCGGCGGTCGCCGCCATGTACGATCAGTTTCAGGCATTGGGAGTTGAAGTGCTGGCCATGAGCACCGATAGCCGCTTCGTGCACAAGATATGGCAGGAAGAGGAACTCTCCAAAATGGTGGAAGGCGGGGTGCCTTTCCCCATGCTTTCTGATGCCGGAGGTCAGATCGGCACCCTTTACGGCATCTATGACGAGGCGGCTGGAGTGGATATCCGCGGGCGATACATCATCGACCCGGAGTTTGTGATTCGCGCCATGGAGGTGCTCACCCCTGAAGTTGGCCGTAATCCACAGGAGCTAATTCGGCAGGTTAAGGCCTTCCAGCATGTAGCTAAAACCGGCGAGGTGACACCATCGGGTTGGCAGCCCGGCCAAACCACTCTTAAACCTGGTCCCAACCTAGTGGGCAAGGTGTGGGAGGTCTGGAAACCATAGGGAAGCTTGATAGCACTTCAACCTATAACTCCAGTCCGAGGCTGGGCGACGCTTTGAGTAAATACAAAAGGCAACTTAGATTGGCTTAGAGCTGGCAATACCTTCGTTTTTCAGATAAAAAGGAGCCCTTTGGCTTAATAGCCAGAGGGCTTTATTACTCTTGGCAAAAAACGAAGGGTAAATATTTCCTCTACCGGCCCGTCAACCTCTTCCACCACGATCCGTGCTCATCCCCCTCCGGCTTTCTGCTCAAATCTCGTTTGCAGTCCGGGCAGAAATCCGCCGCACTCAGAACTGCGGCGGGGAACCGTCTACCGCAGCAGATACAATGCATTGCAGCCGAGTCCTCTGACATCTCTGAGTTCGGTTGTGGTAACAAAGTCCCTACAACCAGGCCAGGGTCGGTATCTTCCCGCGCAGCAGCAAGCATGTCAAGCTTCTTCTGCACTCCTTCCGGTTTAAGCCAGCCATAACCCCGCAGTGAGAGTTCATGGAGAAGCAGGATAAAGTCTTCCTCTGTCCAGACAGGATTACCCTGGCGAGCGGTGTTGCCAGCGTTGCAGGGCGTGTGCAGGGTAAGGAAGATTTCAAGATAGTGTAACGCCCCCTCACCCCAGTTTACCTCCACGGGGAAGTCGTATCCCCAGTCAAACTCCCAGACACGCAGTGTTCCATCATGACTTCCCGAGAGAGCGAACCTGCCATCGTGGGAGAAGCCAACGAAGCTGATCCAGTCCTCATGCCCTCTCAGGATGTGCAGGCATTCTCCCGTCCTTAAGTCCCACAGGCGCAATGTCTTATCGTGACCTCCAGACAGACCGAACCTGCCATCAGGAGAAATTGCCACAGACCTGACCCAGTCCTCATGCCCTGCAAAGACGCGAAAGCACGTACCTGTCCTCATGTCCCATAAGCGCATTGTATTATCAAGACTCCCGGATAGAGCAAACCTGCCATCGGGAGTAATGGCCACCGAGCTTACCCAGCCTTCATGGCCCTTAAAAGTGTGCAGGCACCCTCGTGTCCTCAAATCCCAGAGGCACGGTGTATTATAATCGCTTCCGGAGAGGGCGAATCTGCCATCAGGAGAAATGGCTACGGACCTGACCTCGCCCTCTAACCCGTCAAGAACTCGAAGGCGCTCTCCCATCCTTATGTCCCAGAGACAGAGGCTCTTATCATCGCTCCCGGATAGGGCAAATCTGCCGTCAGGAGAGATAGCCACAGAACTCACCCAGTCGCGGTGGCCTTCAAGGACGCCAAGAGCTTCTCCCGTTTCCAGGCCCCAGAGACGTACAGTCCTGTCATGCCCTCCTGAGATAGCGAACTTACCTCTCGGGGAGATAGCTACAGAACTAACCCTATCCTCGTGGCCCCTAAACACACGCGTGTTTTCTCCCGTCGCCAAATCCCACAGGCGTAATGTCTTATCATCACTTCCCGATAAAGCAAATTTGCCATCAGGAGAGAAAGCAGCAGTATTGACCCAATCTTCGTGCCCTTCCAGGATACCCTTAAGCCAGCAAGCATTAAACGCTTTCCTTACCCCCTTAAGCCCTATCCCCTGCCAGAGATCCATCACCTCAGGATGGCGCTCATATCCCGGGAAAGCCCTCGCTCGCTGAAGATACTCCGCGGCCCCTCTCCAATTCTTCCTGTCTATACACTCCGCAACCCGCCGCTTTAACGCTGAAAAATCGGAGGCATGAGCCATCTGGGTTTCAAGCTTCTCGACCTGCTCCATCACCAGTGGTAGTCTGAGCGCCTCCACTCCACCCAGATGCCAGAGGCATATGTTCTTATCATCGCTTCCTGAGAGGAGAAATCTGGCATCAGGGGAGATAGCTCCGGAGCCGGCTGCGCGGTCATGCCGATCAATGGTGCGCAGGCATGCGCCGGTCACCAAGTCCCACAGGCGAATAGTCTTGTCCCTGCCCTGTGAGACAGCAAATCCATCGCCGGTGGGAATAGCAACAGTGCTGACCCCATCTTCATGACCCTCAAGCGTGCGTATACACTCACCTGTAAGCAAGTCCCAGTAACGCAGGCTCTTGTCATCACTCCCGGACAGCGCAAACCTGCCATCAGGAGAAATCGCTACCGAGTTTACCGCGCGTTCATGGGCTTCAAGCGTTCGTATACACTCCGCCGCAAGCAAGTCCCAGTAACGCAGGCTCTTGTCATCACTCCCGGATAGCGCAAACCTGCCATCAGGAGAAATCGCCACCGAGTTCACCGTACGTTCATGTCCTTTAAGCGTGCGTATACACTCACCTGTAAGCAAGTCCCAGTAACGCAGGCTCTTGTCATCACTCCCGGATAGCGCAAACCTGCCATCAGGAGAAATCGCCACCGAGTTCACCGTACGTTCATGTCCTTTAAGCGTGCGTATACACTCACCTGTAAGCAAGTCCCAGTAACGCAGGCTCTTGTCATCACTCCCGGATAGCGCAAACCTGCCATCAGGAGAAATCGCCACCGAGTTCACCGTACGTTCATGTCCTTTAAGCGTGCGTATACACTCACCTGTAAGCAAGTCCCAGTAACGCAGGCTTTTATCATCGCTCCCGGATAGGCCAAACCTGCCGTCAGGGGCAATCGCTACCGAGTTCACAGCACGCTCGTGCTCTTTGAGTGTAAGTAATAAACGAGGCCACTTATCCTTGGCCCGCTCCACCTCCTCCAGCACCGCTTTTATCTTGCCATCCACCGACACAAACCTCAGTGCCTCCTGAAAGGCAACCTCCGCGGCCGAAACATCCTTTCTGGCAATATGAGCCATCCCCAAGTAATAAAGGGGTCGCCATTCACCGGGTAGGGATTCCGCTTTCATTTCCAACCACTTGATGACTTCCCGGTCGGTCTTCTTCCCCCGCTCCCATAGTAGCAAAGTGTGGTTGTAGCTTGAATCCAGACAAGAAGGGTCGGCCTCCACAGCTTCCTCCAGTGCGCTCAGGGCCTCGTCCTTCATGCCCACATCATACAGGGAAATGCCTTTCTTGTTCAGATTGGCTACCTGAAGTGATGCTTCATCCAAAATCCTGCGAGGGTAGGAACTACCTGCAACCTCCCGGTATGCCTCCTCCAGCCTCTCCTGCAATTGGGTAAAACTATCCGGACGCGCTTCCGGTCTCTCACTGAGGCACTCCTTGATAACAGAGCCGAGACTGGCTGGAATCTGTGCCGGGGGCTCATTGTATGCCCAGCCGGCAGCTGAAAGCCTCAAATAAAAATCTTCAAGTGATTCCCCTTCCTCTCGCCTGAATGGTCTATCACCGACGAACATTTCATAGAGAATGGCTCCGAAGGAAAAGATATCCGACCCGGGTGTCGCCTCTGCCACCCACTGTTCGGGGGCTTTATACTCGGGTATACCTACCTGATTCGTTCTAACTCCTGTAAATACATCCACACTACCCATGCCGAAGTCAGCTACTTTGAGAACGCCGTCTGGAGTTACCAGACAGTTCTCCGGTTTTAGATCGCCGTGGATCAAAGATTGCTTGTGAGCATGAGCCATGCCCATGCAGACCTGTACGGCGTAATCAATGGCTCTTTTGGGACCCAGGCCTCCCTCAATCTCTTCCCTCAAGTTTCCCCCAGCCACGTACTCCGTGAAGATGCAGGGGATTCCGCCAAGCTCATTTACATAGAAACAAGTGACTATGTTGGGATGGAGAGACATGTCCGCCCATGCTCTGGCACACTTGAGGCACTGGCTCAGATATTGTCTGCTCGTCAGTGTTTCGTCGCCGGGGCACTTGACCACCAGTTCACGGCGCCAATCAAGATGATAGACCCTGTAGACTGTGCCGAAACTTCCACCGCCCAGAACACCACGCACGCTGTAGAGCCCGAGGATGACATCGCCTTCACGCCATGCAGGCGATGTCGAAGCTTCAGAAGTGTGCAACACATTTAAATTTTAGCAGAAAGAGAGGGCTTAGACAATGAATTCATGAACGAGATTCCCCTCCCTAGTTAATAGAAAGTTAGAACAAAAGAATGCAAATTGCATCGGCGGAACCGAAGGTTCCTATGACAAGTGTCGAGTGATTCTGGGTAACCCCTGATATATCATAGAAACATGGCTATTATTTAGCATTAATATATTGACAATTACTATAATATGTGATATATATATTGCATAATTATGCCATGATGAATGATTAGTGGCACGAAGGGGGAATCAATTAAATGGATGACAGGCAAAAAGGAAGGCTTGAAAGGTATCTAATGAATTCCGGCCGATTCATGTGGGGATTGGGACCCGGCAACCAACAACATAACTATAGATGGCTCGAAGACAAAGGATTTCGTTTTACAAAAGCAAGGTATGGTTTAGTCACTCAGCAACTGCTTAGGCATCCGGGAATAGAAGAACTTTTAACTAGACTCATTATTCCGACAGTTAAAGAAATGTTCCCTGAAGAGACGCTTAATGAACTCAGGAATCTATGGTATATAGGCGAACTTCCCGATCTCAAAAAAGACATTAATAGGCTAGAAGTGAAAGGCAATGGATATCCAGGCCCTGACCGGGCTTTCCATTGGCGCCCTTTTATAGAAATAAGCACACAGTTCCATTATGTCGAAAGGTGGGGCGAACTAGCTGGTATTTGGTTCGAGGAAATAGAACCATTTATTCGGGAAAATGAATGAATACTAAGGATGACAGGTATGGACATTTTCGACTTTGAAATTAATCCTCTTTGTCACGAAGAACTTTTAACTGTACACCTACTTAGTCAGGGAAGTTGTCGAAAAAGTGAACTGATTAACCGAATCAGAAATTTCCAGGGAACGAAGGTGTCTCCATTTATAGTTCATTCAGAATCAAATTATTACTATTGGTTCCGTGCTTTGAAGAAACGTAGAATAATTACCGAAGAAAGTAAAATATTGAGCCTAACAAACTTAGGACGATGGGTAGCTGCGGGTAATGTAGCAACACTTTCTGTGAGAAACCATTTTGCCTATCTTGTGTGCGATAAATGCAGTAATTATATACGGTTAGTAATATGCACCCCCCTTATGAATACGCTAATATCCAACTCGAAAGGTGTCCCCTTTGTGGACATTAGGTGTCCCGAATGTGGCAATCTGTCTCGTCGACATAATATGGGTGGCATAGGTAGCCAAGGGTTTATCGCCGAATTTTACAATCAAGCTCTTGTCGATCTGGAGAGGTTTATAACAGTAGTAGGTATACCAATTTAGAGCTGAGAGAAGTAGGCCCCAAATTCCTTATCCCTATGTATTATATTTGCAACATCTTCATCTTCAGCAGGCTCAGCCCAACCAAGACAAATTTGGCTGCATTCTCTACAAAATTCATGCCTCGCCCTAGCTAAATCAGAAAGCATCCTTTTCAATTCATCATCCATCTATTTCACCAACCAAAACAGAACGATACCTTGAACGATAAGCGGACAATTTGTATTAAAGGCAGTTGCTCAAATTTACAGATTCAGTCATAATATTAAACGGCTGGATTAAAAGAAGCTAAGCAAAAAGCTCAGCTCACAGGCCAGGGTTAAAGACCAACAGGGGGTTAGCTGAAGGTATAGAGAATGGCCAAACAGGCACTTTCCGGAATCAGGGTGGTTGAATACGGGAGCTTCGTTTCCGCGCCCTATTGCACCAAGCTGATGGCCGATCTCGGTGCCGAGGTTATCAAGGTTGAGACGCCTGACATCGGGGATGAGTCCCGAAATCACGGTCCTTTCCCCGACGATATACCCCACCCCGAACGAAGCGGGCTCTTCCTCTATCTCAACACCGACAAACTCGGCATCACTCTTAACGTAAAAACATCGACAGGACAGAAAATCCTGAAGGGATTGCTTAAAGACGCGGATGTTTTCGTCGAAAACAATACCCCACAGTTTATGAATGAACTTGGCCTTGACTATCCCGGCGTCAGAGAGCTAAACCCGCGCCTTATAATGACCTCCATTACACCCTACGGACAGACCGGGCCCTACAGTGATTATAAAGCCTACCCTATTAACTGCTGCGCCGCTGGGGGAGTAAGCCAGTCCATAGGCCACCACTGGCGAGAGCCACTTACAGCCCCGCTATCGATGGGCCATTACCAGGCAGCAGTAAGCGGCGCAGGAGCTACAATGGTAGCTATTCTCACCAGAGACGCCACCGGTCACGGTCAGCACATCGATATCTCAGAAGCAGATATTTGGGCCACCTACTATGTGGGATTTGGGATAACCATTCACGCCTTCGGGGCCCGGGATAGCCTGAGGAAAGGCTACATCGGCGGCGGATGGACTTACCCCGCACGAAGGGTTATACCCTGCAAAGATGGTTTTATGGCTCTTTGCGCACCCCAGCTCAAACAGTGGATAAAATTCCTGGATTTGATAGGCAGCCCTGAGTGGACCCAAGAACCCAGATATAGAGACCGTCACGCAATGGAAGACGACTATCCCGAGGAAGTCGATGCACTACTGGCACCCTGGTTCCTCGAACGCACAAAAAAGGAACTCTTCGAACTCTTTGAGAAGAATGCCATTCCCTTCGCTCCACTTTATGACATGGCAGATGAGGCCAACGATGCCCATCTCAGTGAACGGCAATTCTTCGCTACAATTGACCGGGACGAGACCGGGACACTCAATTACCCTGGAGCGCCTTACAAGTTCTCCAGGACACCCTGGAAGCTGGACCGCCCCGCACCATTGCTGGGCGAACATAATGAAGAGATATACTGCGGACGTCTGGGGTATTCGAAAGAGGACCTGGTGGCCCTACGAAGAGCAGGGGTTATATAAAGCGGATAGAAAGAACACCTTGGTAAAACTTGGGCAGGTTGAACAAGATTCTAAGGGACATTCTTTTTATCAGGTTTTTAAATAACTTCAGAACATATTATCCGGTGTAGGCAGGAGGCTTGCGCAGATGGCATCATATCCCCTCGAAGGATATAGAGTGGTCGACTTCGGTTCTGCCTGGGCCGGTCCTCAAATGACGCATATAGTGGCAGACATGGGGGCCGAGGTCATCAAGGTGGAATCACGCAACAGGATAGACTACGGCAGAATGGGAGGCGCCGCCAGCGCCAAAGACCTGCTGACTAAAACACCTGAGGCAATATTGGCAGCAGACCCGGACCGGCTGGAGTTTAATCCGGTATTCCACCTCCTTAACAGGGGAAAGCTTGGTATTACCGTAGACTTCACCAAGCCCAGGGGTGCCGACCTGATCAAAGAGCTAATTAAGAAAAGCGATATCGTCGCCGATAACTTCACACCGGGCGTGCTTGAAAAATACGGCCTGGGCTATGAGTCGCTGGTAGAGATAAAGCCGGATATTATCGTGGTATCACTTTGCTTCGCTGGCCATACCGGACCACTAAAAGGGACCAGAGGCTATGCACCCATCATAACCGCCCTCGCCGGATTGGATAGCGTGGCCGGCTATCCGGACGAAACCATACCATGCGGCCCGAGATTTGCCTTCGGGGACCACGTGGCAGCTACGCACGGGGCTCTGGCCATGCTTGTCGCTTTAATTCACCGCAACCGCACCGGAGAGGGGCAATATATAGATATCTCTGAGTGGGAAGCGACAACATCCCTTCTGGGCGAACCGCTCATGGATTACTTTATGAACGGGCGCGTTCAAGGACCTATGGGCAATCGAGATATAGTCATGGCACCTCACGGTTACTACCCGTGCAAGGATAAGGATGAATGGGTGTCTATTGCCATCAAGACAGATGATGAGTGGCTCGGCTTTTGCAACGCCACCGGTAATACCTCCCTGATAGAGGACGATAGATTCAGCGATAGCTATAGCAGGCTGCTCCACCAAGATGAGCTGGATGAACTCATTATTCAATGGACCGCTAATTTAACCCCCCGGGAGGTAACGGAGATCCTCCAGAAGGCAAATGTAGCAGCGGCGCCCTTCATGATATCCAAGCAACAGTATCATGACCCTCACTTTCGGGAGCGCGGCATAGTCGTGGAGGTAGACCACCCCAAAAGCGGCACCGAGACATTCTACGGCATTCCCTGGAAGCTGAGCGAGACACCCGGAGGAATCCGTCGCAGCGGCCCACTGCTGGGTCAGGACAATGAATACGTCTTTAAAGAGCTGCTCGGCATGTCACAGGAGGATTTCGACCGGATGACAGAGGAGCAAATTATATATTGAGTTCTTGGGAGGAATTTTGGAAAAGTATTTAGAGCCAACTTTCACATTCGATTCCGACAGTGAGGCCATAAAAGCGAAGGCCCGGGAATTGACCCTGGGTCGAGAGGACGCAGCAGATAAGGCTAAAGCCCTGTTCTATTTTGTGAGGGATGAAATATCGTACAACCTTTATGTAAAGAAGCATATGCCTGAACACTTCCAGGCCAGCAATACGTACACAAGGGGCAAAGGCTACTGCGTACAAAAAGCGGTGCTTCTGGTCGCTCTCGCCCGGGCTTCAGGCATACCGGCCCGGCTTGGCTGCGCTAAAATCAGAAATCACCTCGTTCCGACTAAGGTTTTAGATATTCTCAAGTCCAACATATTCCCTTGGCATGGATACGCCGAATTGTATCTGGACGGGAAATGGGTCAAGGCAACTCCGGCTTTCGACCTCAAGATGTGTCAGGAGCACAGGCTCATCCCGGTGGAATTCGACGGTGTCAGCGATGCCAGGTTCCATTCCCGTAATAAGGACGGCAAGCCGCATATCGAGTACCTGCTGGACCGCGGGCCTTTTGATGACGTCCCACTCGATGAAATTCGCAAGGCTCTAATTGAACGAAACATGCTCGATCCGAAAGAGCTTGAGGGCAATTAACGCGCACTAGCCTTTCCAACACATCTCGCTTACAACCCAGAAATGGCCTAACTTATACTCACAACCCCGGATAACATTCGATCGGCTGCGGTGTGGTAAAGGAAACAAACGGGGGTTCAGCAGATGAAAAGTTATCGGAAGGAACTCTGGTTCAATGTTCCCGGACGCAGGGGCTTCATTAATATCACGCCTCAGGTTGAAGAATGCTTGCGCGAAAGCGGGATCAAAGAGGGATTTGCCCTCGTCAATGCTATGCATATAACAGCATCGGTCTTTATCAACGATGATGAAAGCGGACTTCATCAGGATTACGAGAAGTGGCTGGAGGAACTGGCGCCCCACGAGCCCGTCAGTCACTATCGCCACAACCGCACAGGTGAGGATAACGCAGATGCTCATTTGAAGAGACAGGTAATGGGACGTGAGGTGGTCGTAGCGATCACCGACGGGCGGCTGGACTTCGGCCCCTGGGAGCAGGTATTCTATGGTGAGTTCGACGGAAGGCGGCGAAAGCGTGTTCTGGTAAAGATTATAGGTGAATAACGTAAAAGGTATGTTTCGCTACGCTCAACCTCACCCCACACTGCTCAGGAAATCCTATATTATCCAATTCCCCGTGTATTTGACAAAGCCCTGTTCCGATGGTAGTCTTAGGCCAACGGAATAGTGACATTTTTCACGAAAGTCCCTGAACAGCATTTATTATTTTACTGTCCGGGGGCTTGTGGTATGATTAATTCAGATAGTTACATTCAACTTCCTGGTATACAGCGGCAGCAATTTCTACAAAATATCGTCCGGGAAGAATACGGTTATCCCATTAACAAAGTATCCACAGGGAAGAATATGCCCTGTAACTAATAGATTTCTGATACTGTACATGCCACAAAAGCAATTTAAGGAGGGGGCTACATCAAATGGACAAACATGATCTAGTAATTATCGGTGGAAGCGCGGGAGGAGCTCAGGCAGCGATCTGTGCCCAGAAACACCACGGCCTGGAGAACATTGCTGTTCTTCGCCGCGAGGAAAAGGTCATGGTTCCCTGCGGAATCCCCTATATCTACGGCACACTGGGCGCGGTAGATAAAAATATTATACCCGATAAAATACTGGGGGCGTCAAAACTTATCATAAGCGAAGCGAGTTCCATCGACCGGGAAGCTAAGACAGTTGCCCTGAGCAACGGCGAGGCAATCGGTTACGAGAAGCTGGTGATTGCCACGGGTTCCAATCCCTTAAAACCTCCTATCCCCGGTATAGATAAGAAAAACGTTTACTTAGTAAGGAAGGACGCTGACTACCTTCATGAAATGGGAGAGGCTATGGACAATGCCCGGCACATCGTGGTCATCGGCGGGGGCTTCATCGGGGTCGAATTCGCCGATGAATGCCGAAAACGGGGGCACGATGTCACCATAGTCGAATTGCTGGAGCACTGCCTGCAACTGGTTTGCCCCGAGGAGCTATGCATCCGCGCTGAGGATGTTCTCAAGGAGCGGGGTGTAAACGTTGTTACCAGTAACGCCGTAAAGTCCATCGGAGGCGTTGATAAAGTAGAATTCGTTCAACTGGACAGCGGTGATGAGATCAAATGCGACATGGTGATCCTGGGCATCGGCGTGACACCGAATACCACTCTGGCAGAGGAAGCAGGGCTTGAGATAGGACCTACATGGGGAATTAAAGTCGATGAATTTCAAAGGACGAATGACCACAACATCTTTGCTGTTGGCGACTGTGCCGAAAAATATTCATTCTTTAATGGCAGCCCTGTCGCCGTCAGACTGGCCTCCGTGGCGACCCGTGAGGGCAAGGTTGCTGCTGCCAACTTATATTCTCCCCGCTGGCGGAACATCGGCACAATAGGCGCGTTCTCAACAATGATTGGAGAGACAGCTATGGCCATGGCTGGACTGACTGATGTCCAGGCTGAGCGAATGGGGCACGAAGTGGTTGTCGGTGAAGCCGAGGCAGCTTCCAAGCACCCCGGTACTATGCCCGACGCCAAGCCTATGAAGGTCAGGCTTAACTTTGACCGCAGATCGGGGCAACTGCTCGGGGGATGTGCCTGTTGCGCCGCTACCGCTGGTGAAGTAGGCAATCTCATCGCGGCCTGCATCGTAAACGGCATGACCATGGAGCAGGTGGCTCTGTTCCCCATGGGCACGCATCCCTGGCTCACTGCTACGCCGCTGGCCTACCAGCTTACCGACGCTGCCAGCAATGCCCTGCACAAGGTCTTATAAAGCATTAACAGGGATACTGAGAAGGGTGGGTGTAATAAAATGGGGCCCACCCTTCGAGCATTCAGCAATCAGCGGTCAGCTTTCAGATCCATGGTGAGTTTCGCTGTGCTGCACCTACACTTGCTGCTCTACTAAATCTTCACCTTGCCGTAGCGTTCCCACTCGCTGTAGACGCAGCCGCAATATCCCTGGTGGTACAGCCCAAGCTCCCGGGAAAGGCGATGTCCTTCGCGGAAGCCCGGCCTGAAGTCCTCGTAGTGAAACCCCACCCCCCACTCTCTTCCCAATTCCCCACCCAGCTCATATATCAGCTCATGTTTCTGATAGGGGCTTATCAGCAGGGTTGTGGTGAAGGCATCGAACCCCCTTCGGGAAGCGACCTCGGCAGCTCTTGACAGCCGCATCCTATAGCAATCGGGGCATCGTTCACGCTCGTGACCGACCACAGCCTGAAAGTACTTGAGCATGTCGTAGCCTTCATCTATGATCAAAGGCAAATCCACAGCCCTGGCGAATAATTCCATCGCCTCCAGGCGGCGCTGATGCTCGCGAAAGGGATGGACATTGGGATTGTACCAGAAGGCACTGACTTCCATACCCTGCTCCTGCAGACGATTCACTACATAGGTGGAGCAGGGGCCGCAGCATGCATGAAGTAGAATGGAAGTCATCTATACCGCTTCAACCAGCATTTTCACTGGATCCTTCTCACTGGATAGGAGAGGGCAGGGTGAAAGAAAATTCCCCCTCACCTTAATTACCAGAGTCCTGATTGTTCAGGCCGCCCTTTAGCATAGTCCAGACCCAGGTGCTCATAGGCGAAGCGGGTAGCCATCCTCCCCCGGGGAGTCCGCTCCAGAAAGCTTAATTGCAGCAGGTAGGGTTCGTAGACATCCATCACGGTATCCGCCTCTTCACTGATAGCGGCAGCAATAGTATCCAGCCCTACCGGACCTCCGCCGAATTTCTCCACAATAGTGCGCAGGATTTTATGGTCTACCTCGTCGAGCCCGATGGAATCCACCTCGAGTCGCCTCAGCGCCTCAACTGCCACCTCCCTGGTGACAATACCCTGAGCTTTTACCTCTGCATAGTCCCTGACCCGCTTAAGCAGCCGATTCGCGACTCTTGGAGTACCGCGAGCACGCCTGGCGATCTCCTCCAGTCCCGCTTCCTCAGCCTCCAGCCCAAGCAGACGGGCTGACCTCGCCAGTATAACCTTGACGGCATCATGGTCATAGAAATCAAGCCTGTATACCGCTCCGAAACGTTCCCGAAGAGGTGGGCTCAGCATGGCAAAGCGCGTGGTTGCGCCAACAAGGGTGAATCGCGGCAGGTTGAGCCTGAGGCTCTTCGCTCCCGCCCCTTTACCGAGGACTATGTCGAGGGCGAAATCCTCCATCACCGGATACAGCACCTCCTCCACCACCCGACCCAGACGATGCACCTCATCGATAAACAGGACATCACCCCTGTTGAGGTTGGTTATGATTGCAGCGAGATCTCCGGGACGTTCTATAGCAGGGCCAGAGGTGATCTTGACGTTCACACCCATCTCCGCAGCTATTATGCAGGCAAGGGTCGTTTTACCCAATCCAGGCGGTCCATAGAGCAGAATGTGGTCCAGCGCCTCTTCTCTTCCCCGCGCGGCAGCCATAGCTATATTAAGGTTATCCTTGACCTTCTCCTGCCCCACAAAATCCGCAAGCTGCCTGGGCCGGAGGCCCTTGTCAAGCACCACATCCTCTTCCCTGGGTTTAGCCGATATAATTCGCTCCATCGCCCCTCTTGCAGGTAGCGTTGCCACTCCCTTCGGGCTTGCCATCGGCTCTGAGGCTCAGGCTCGTAGAGAGCCTCAGGACGAAACGCCTGTGGCAACGAACCGCCCGTCGTGACAGGAGTCACGACGCTACGTCAGGCATGTCTTCGGACAACTTTCTGCACAACATTATATCAGATTCCAGCACCTTTGCAGAGGCGAATTGATACCCCTCTTTACAACTGCGCAATATTCGCCCGATAATTGACACTAATCGGCAGATGGGATACACTTTTTTTAGCCAAGCAATTCCAGGGTAGAAGGAGCATCAATGGAAACCAGTAAAACTAAGAAAGAGTGGCTGGAAAAAACCCTAGAGCCATCCACTAAACGGTTCAAGGAACGAGAGGAACATTTTCTGACCACTTCAGGCATTGAGATCGACGATGTGTATACTCCTGATGACGCCGGGGCATTGGATTACAATCAAAGTTTGGGCTACCCCGGTGAGTACCCCTTCACACGAGGCGTACAGCCGACGATGTACAGGGGAAGAATGTGGACTATGCGGCAGTACGCTGGCTTTGCCTCGGCAGAAGCAACCAACCAGCGCTATCATTACCTGCTGGAGCAGGGACAGACCGGCCTCAGCGTGGCATTTGATTTGCCCACTCAGATCGGCTATGACTCAGACAGCCCCAAAGCCCAGGGCGAGGTAGGCAAGGTAGGCGTCCCAATATCCAGTCTTGAAGATATGGAAAGCCTCTTCGATGGCATCCCCCTGGGCAAGGTTAGCACCTCGATGACAATCAACTCCACAGCTCCCGTCCTGCTGGCAATGTACATCGCGGTGGGTAAAAAGCAGGGAGTCGACCCCTCAAAGCTCAACGGCACCATTCAGAACGATGTCCTCAAGGAATATATTGCCCGCGGCACGTACATCTTCCCCCCCAAACCATCGATGAGGTTAACCACGGATATATTCCACTATTGTGCCCAAAACCTCCCTCAGTGGAATACCATCAGTATCAGCGGCTACCACATCAGGGAAGCAGGGTCTACAGCGGCACAGGAAATAGCATTTACACTGGCTGATGGGATTGCCTATGTACAGGCGGCTATCGACGCCGGTCTGGACGTAGATAAGTTCGCCGGAAGGCTCTCATTCTTCTTCGCAGCTAACACCAACCTTCTGGAGGAAGTAGCCAAGTTCAGAGCTGCCAGGCGTCTATGGGCCAAGATCATGCGGGATAGATTTAAAGCAGAGGACCCTCGCTCCATGATGCTGCGCTTTCATACCCAGACCTGCGGTCACACACTGACAGCGCAGCAGCCAGATAACAATGTCATAAGGACCGCAATCCAGGCGCTGTCAGCTGTTCTTGGAGGCACCCAGTCTCTGCACACAAACTCCCGCGACGAAGCCTACGCTACCCCCAGTGAAGATGCGGTGACCATCGCCCTGCGCACACAGCAGCTTCTCGCCTTTGAAAGCGGCATCGCCGATTGCGTCGACCCCCTCGGTGGTTCCTACTATGTGGAACATCTGACCGATGCCTTAGAGGAAAAGGCCAGTGAGTATATTCAGAGGATCGACGACCTTGGCGGTGCGCGCGCTGCCATCGAACACGGCTACCAGCAAAGGGAAATTCAAGAAAGCTCCTACCGAACCCAGAAGGAAATCGAGAGCGGGCATAAAGTTGTGGTCGGTGTAAATAAGTTCGTCTCTCCCTATCCGGAGATAACCGGTCTGCTCCGCGTAGATCCGGCCGAGGCAGCAAAGCAGATACAGCGACTAACCTCACTCAGACAAAAGCGGGATAACGAGAAAGTAACGCAGACGTTGAACAGGCTGAAAGATGTGGCAAGTAGTGATGAAAACACCATGCCAGTATTTATCGACTGTGTCGAAGCCTACGCTACACTGGGTGAGGTCTGCGATGTGCTGCGCGGCGTATTCGGGGAGCAGGAAGAAATTTTAGTAATCTAAGCCGCCGGGTCGAAGGACTCCCGGCAAAATAAATGGAGGACAGAATGATAAAAAAAGTTGACCATGTAGCCATTGTAGTAAGTAATATTGAAGAGGGACTGAAGTTATATGAAAACCTCCTCGGGATCAAGCCTTCTCATATAGAGGAAATTCCCGATCAAAAAGTGAGATCAGCGATGATAGTTATAGGGGACGTTGATATTGAGTTAATAGAGCCTACAAGCTCCGACAGCGGGGTTGCCAAGTTCCTCGAAAAGAAAGGTGAAGGCATCCATCACATAAGCTTTGAGGTCGATGATGTTGACAAGGAGCTGGAGTCAATGGCAGCCAGAGGTGTTGAGCTTATCGACAAACAGGGAAGGAAAGGAATGGCAGGTAAAATCGGATTCCTCCATCCCCGTTCCGCCAGAGGAGTGCTCATAGAGCTGGCGCAAAAACTTTAGGGAATAAATGATAACCGGTATCAGCTTCGTGGGCATTGCTGTAAGCGATATCGAAGAGGCGCAGAGACCGTATGCAGATACTACGGGGCTTTAACCCTTGGAACACGTTAAGGTTGGTTTTTATCCATCCCAAGTCGATTTATGGCGTACTGATCGAACTCGATCAACAAATGTAAAAGAGGGCAGTTTGATATGGCAGACAAAGAGAAAATCCGGGTTCTGGTAGCCAAGCCCGGTCTTGACGGACATGACCGGGGCGCTAAAGTAGTAGCCCGCGCCCTGCGCGACTATGGCATGGAGGTAATTTACACAGGGCTTCGTCAAACACCCGAGATGATCGCTCAGAGCGCATTACAGGAGGATGTCGATGTAGTCGGCGTAAGCATCCTGTCCGGTGCGCATCTAGAGCTATTCCCTATCGTCCTGCAGAAACTCAGTGAAAAGGGACTGGAGAACACAATAGTCATGGCCGGTGGCATCATTCCCGAGGAAGATCATCCTGCCCTGCACCAGATGGGGATCAAGGGCATCTTCGGCCCGGGGACTCCAACCAACGAAATCGCCGAATTCATTAAAAATGCCATTGCCGAGAAGAAGTCAGCTTAAGGCAATGCCCTTAACGGTCGGGATCGAAGAGGAAAAACATGTCAGGGCATTCCAAATGGTCACAGATCAAACGGCAAAAAGGTGTGGCTGATGCCAGGCGGGGACAACTTTTTACCAAACTGGGTAAGGAAATCAGTATTGCCGTCCGCCAGGGCGGCAGTGACCCCCAGGCTAATTCTCGACTGAGGCTGGCAGTGCAGAGGGCACGGGATAACAACATGCCCCTGGAGAACATCGAACGCGCTATTAAGCGTGCCGCTGGCTCAGCAGATGTCAGTGCTTTAGCCGAGGTGACATTGGAAGGCTACGGCCCCGGTGGTAGTGCCATCTTGCTGCAGGCTTTGACAGATAACAGAAACCGGACGCTGGCTGAGGTGCGCAATATCTTCAACCGAAACGGCGTCAGCCTCGGTGAAAGCGGCTGCGTAAGCTGGATATTCGAGGCCAAGGGTGTAATAACGGTTGAAGTCAATGAGATCGATGCCGAGGAATTGGCTCTTACCGCCATCGACGCTGGCGCCGATGACGTTAAAATCGACAGGGCCACGGTGGAAATTCATACTCAGCCAGAGGACATGGAAGAGGTGAGGAGGGTTCTGGAGGAGAAAGGAATCAACATATCTGCCGCTGAACTGTTACAGGTACCCAAGACTATAATAAGTCTTGACGAGAAGTCCGCACTTCAGTCGCTTAAGCTCCTGGACAAGATAGAAGAACTCGACGATGTCCAGCATGTATTCACAAACGCCGATTTCCCCGATGAGGTAGTGGAGAAGTACCAGGGATGACGGGGGCCGTGATGCCAACCCGTGTTTTAGGCATTGACCCGGGTATTGCGTTGATGGGATATGGCCTCATCGAGGACAGTAAAGATACAATCACAGCAATCGACTTCGGTTGTCTGTCAACTTCAGCTAGAGAAGAAACTCCAGAGCGGTTGCGCACCCTTTACTGGGGAATTATCGACATTATAGAACGCCACCAGCCATCGGAGGTTGCCGTAGAGAATTTTGTCGCCCGAAACCTCAGAACAGCGCTGGTCGTCGGACAAGCACGAGGTGCGGCTATCTTAGCCGCAGCCAACAAAGGCCTCCCTGTTTATGAATACACACCGCTTGAGGTCAAACAGAACGTCTCCGGCTACGGCCACGGGGCAAAGAGGCAGATTCAGGAGATGGTCAAGATTTTACTCGGGCTCCAGTCCATCCCTCAACCAGATGATGCCGCCGATGCCCTGGCAGTGGCCATCTGCCATATTAATAAAACGCATATATTAAAATTTACGATGCGCAACGAGTGAAGTCGTCAACAAGTCGAATAAGTGAGGTTTGGCGTTGATTGCTGGAATTGAGGGCAAAATAAAATCCTTCGGCGATGAATGGGTTATCATCGATGTAGGGGGAATAAGCTTTCGCCTCCAGGCACCTACTTCTACCCTAAGCGTACTGGGTGCTCCCGGCGACAGGGTACATCTACACACTTATCTCCAGGTAAGAGAGGACAACCTGACGCTTTATGGTTTTTTCTCGGTTGAGGAAATGAGATTATTTGAACTACTTATCGGCGTTTCAGGGGTCGGTCCCAAGGTAGCCCTGGCGCTGCTCTCCGCACTGAGGCCGGAGCAGCTAACACAAGCCATCGCCACCGGTAACGAGGACCTCTTGAACTCGATATCAGGTGTAGGCAAGAAAACAGCAGCACGTCTCGTCCTCGAGCTGAGAGGCAAATTCGAGCAGGCAGAAGCGGGAATCCCCTATCCACACGAAGACGTTAGAGCAGCTTTGATCAGCCTGGGCTACTCAGCGGCAGAGGCAACATCCGCCAGCGCCGCCCTCCCTATCTCTGCCGACCTCACCCTTGAGGATAAAATCAAGTTAGCTCTCAAGAATTTTGCCCAGCCCAGCTAGAACCACTTCTCTAGAAGTTCGCGAACCCAATCCATTGTTCTCGCTCCAGCGAAGGCGATGAGCATATACCTGAGCGACTTACCCAGGAAGCACATGAGCAGGAACTTCCAAAGAGGAAATCTGAGCGCTCCCGCTATCGCACCGGCAACATCAAAGAACGGATTGGGCACAAAGGATAGCACTAAAATCACAATCGATCCCCGCCGCTTCACCCAACCCTCCAGGCGCGGGTAGTATCTGCTCTTCTCAAGCACTGCTTGCCCGCTGAAGCCCGCCATGTAGCCTGTGATCTCGCCCAGTGCCGATCCCACGCCTGCTACCAGCCCGAGCAGAACGGGGTTAAGGAACTCGCCCAGAAGAAATATCACCACTATACCGGGAACAGGCAAGACTACTGTGGCACTACTTATCAGGGCTACTACGAAGCCGCCCAGGTAACCATAGTTCTTAAGGTCTTCAGCTTCCTCGGAAGGGATAAGACTATCGCGAAAGATGAAAACTGTAGCAGTAATAGCAATTACGATCAGAATAGCTAATATGCGAAGGCCCAGTTTCCGAGACAGGAGTGCTTGTTTTACCGCACTCTCCCGCTGTTCCGGGACCAAACCGATGTCTTCATCGCCGCTATCAAGGGCGTTCCACGAGGCCTTTTCACCCTCCATTCCCCGACAACCCCCTTCGTTTCCCAAGCATTATATACCATATAAGGAATTATGGTCGAGAAGCTAAAGTTAAAACAGCACCTGTATACCGAATACAGGTGTCAGGCAACTTTGCGGCATTTGGCTCCGGTTAATTCGGCTACAGGCAGGGCACAAGTGGGGATATACAGGGGCATGAATAGAAGACGGCTTACTCCTTACTCAAGCAACTAATAGATGCGACCGAATCGCCTTCCTCCACCCTCATCACGGCTACTCCCTGAGTACCCCTGCCCTGAGTCGGAATACTTTCAACGGAAGTGCGAATCACTATGCCATTAGCAGACACGAGCATTAACTCATCTGTGGAATAGACAACACGTGCGGCTACGACTCTGCCCGTCTTGGAGACAACCTTAAACGTCCGAACCCCACCACCACCACGGTGTTGAAGCGGGTATGTCTTGAATGGAGTGCGTTTGCCGAATCCGCTTGCGCTGATAACAAGCAGTTGACCTTCAGGAACGGCCACTTCCATACCGACTACACTGTCGTCAGGGGCAAGGCGGATGCCGCGCACGCCGCCACTCGTTCTGGACGCAGTGCGAAGCTTGGCAA
Source organism: uncultured Dehalococcoidia bacterium (assembly GCA_964453665.1). GTDB lineage: Bacteria > Chloroflexota > Dehalococcoidia > SZUA-161 > SZUA-161 > DAOUTY01. The sequence goes on from CAYVQT010000014.1 coordinate 22,768, forward strand.
CGGAGAACTTGATTGACTGCCCGTTTTCCGTCACCAGCACAACCTGATCATCCACACCAGCCACCTGAGCCCTTACTAACTCATCGCCCTGCTCCAGGTCCATAGCGATAAGCCCGCTCGATCGCACCGAAGCGAACTCGGTGAGACGTGTCTTCTTGACCTCTCCTTTGCGTGTGGCGACCACCATAAACCTGTCCTCTACCGAATCAGGAGCAGTTATAACTGCGGTAACCCGCTCCTTCACATCTATGGAGAGCAGATTGACAATAGGCAGCCCCTTGGCAGTTCGAGAACTTTCTCTGGGAATCTCATAACACTTAAGCCGAAACACCCGGCCTCGATCCGTGAAAAACAGCAGGTTCTGGTGAGTACTTGCAATGAGCATTCGCCGGACTGCGTCCGTCTCCCTCGTCACCATCCCGACAATTCCCCTGCCCCCGCGATGCTGCTGCCTGTAGGTATCAGTCGCAACCCTTTTTATATATCCCCTATTGCTCAGGGTCACTACCATCTGCTGCCGCGGTATGAGGTCTTCATCCCTGAAATCGCTAATCTCTTCCTCGCTGATCTCGGTGCGCCTGGGATCACCATACTTGGTTTTCAAACCATCGACCTCCTCCTTAATCAGGAAGTCGATCTTCTTAGGATTTTCCAGAAGGTCCTCTAAATAAGCGATACTTTTAAGCAATTCGGTATACTCGTCAGCAATCTTTTTACGCTCGAGAGCCGCCAGGCGGCGTAACTGCATATCAAGAATGGCTTGAGCCTGAACTTGTGTGAGGTCAAACCGCTTCATAAGATTATTCCGGGCTGCTTCCACGGTCTGCGATCGGCGAATCGTAGCGATCACTTCATCAAGGTTGTCGAGCGCAATCCTGAATCCCTCAAGGATATGGGCCCTTTCCCTCGCTCTCTCAAGGTCGAATTTAGACCTGCGAGTAATCACCTGGCGGCGGAAGCCAATATAGTGGAGCAGCGCCCCCTTCAGCGTCTTCATTTTCGGCTGGCCATCTACCAGAGCCAGCATATTAACGAAGAAAGAGGACTGCATGGGGGTATATTTGTAGAGGTTGTTGAGGACCTGCTGTGCCTGACCCTCCCGTCTCAGCTCAATAACAACGCGCATGCCCTCCCTGTCGGACTCATCGCGCACCTCAGAAATCCCATCGATTTTCTTGCTTCTGACCAGATCGGCTATTCTTTCCACCAGCGCGGCCTTGTTAGTCTGATACGGCAACTCCGAAACTACAATCCGGTACCTGCCCCCTCTAGCTGCCTCCTCGATATGCGTTCTAGCTCTGATAACCATCCTGCCACGTCCGGTAGTATAAGCATTTCTTATACCCTCCCGCCCTTCTAAAATCCCTCCCGTGGGAAAGTCCGGCCCAGGTATCAATTCGAGGAGGTCATCAACGGTGGCGTCCGGGTTATCGATAAGGCAAGAGATTCCGTCACAGAGCTCCCCCAGATTATGGGGAGGTATATTAGTCGCCATGCCTACTGCGATACCCGAAGCACCATTTAGTAGTAAATTAGGCAGCCTGGCCGGAAGAACCACAGGTTCTTTGAGGCTTTCGTCGAAGTTCGGGGTAAAGTCGACAGTATCCTTTTCGATATCCGCCAGCATTTCAGCAGATATCCTGGCAAGACGTGCCTCAGTATACCTCATCGCCGCGGCGGGATCATTATCTATACTGCCAAAGTTACCTTGTCCGTCAACCAGCGTATATCTCATAGAGAAGTCTTGAGCCATACGCACCATAGCGTCATAGACCGCAGTATCTCCATGGGGATGATACTTACCCAGCACCTCACCAACGATACGAGCGCTCTTCTTATAGGGACCTTCATGACGCAGGCCCATATCATTCAGAGCATATAGTATTCGCCTCTGCACCGGCTTCAAGCCATCCCGTGCATCAGGCAGAGCACGAGAGACAATAACGCTCATGGCATAATCGAGATAAGAACTCTTCATCTCATCTTCGATTTTGATCAATTTGACCGTTCCTATCTCCATGCAGCAGTTCCTCCGAGAATATTCCGGTCTGTGTCCAGACCCGCTGTCCTGACAACAAACACCGATAAGAGTTTATCACGCTGCGCTACGTTCGTCAAAAAGATAAAGCCGAAGCAAATGCCCCGGCTTTATCTTTTTAATTGAGATTACTTTCTCTATTACTCTCTTAATCCCAACTCGCGCTCTTCTTCCTCTTCGTCCTCAAGGGCAACCATCTCTTCGAGGGAGGTCACCTCCTCCCGCGCAGGCTCCTCTTTCTCGAACTCGCCGGGGTAATCCTCCTCAAAACCTTCCTCGTCATCTTCCCGCTCGTATTTGAGCATACTATCTTTAACATAGGGTCTGAATCCATCAGCAGCTCGTGCAGGGAAAGAAGGACGCCCGGCCTGGCTGGGATGCTGGAAGGCCTCCTTTATCATCACCTTTCCACCTCTCTCTCCTACACCCACAATAGCCGCAGTATATCTATTACCGCCTTCCATTAATTTGATAAGGCGCAAACCCAGCCTGGGCTCAACCTCACCAATATACTCTCCGTCCACGCTCTCCACCGTCAAGCTCTGCCCTTTGGCTTTAAGATGAACGGGATCGCCGGCGGCTATTTTTGCCAGCACTTTTCGAGGCGCAAGCCTATACAGATCGGTGACATCAGCCTTGCCCGTCTCCTCAATAAACAGGTGGGAACTGACTTGTCTCCCGTTCCTGGGCTCTTCCTCTGCCTCTCGAAGGTGAGCCAGACGGTTGAGGTTCTTTTTGGCGATACCATTGCTGGGCTCAATTTCGAGAGTGCGGCTGTATGCGTCCCTGGCCTCAGCATATCTCCCCATCTGCGTTAATGCCTTCCCCAGTCTATTATATGCATCGGCATCGTCGGGGAAAACTTCGATGATGCTCTTGTTGACAGCAATAGCCTCGTCCCATCGGCTTTGCATCGCTAAAGCTATAGCCTCGTTGGTACGCTGGCGTCTTAACTTTGCCTTCTCGCTCAACTGATAGAATACCATGTCAGCCTCAGTCCGGTTTTATCAGATTATTTAACCTTGCGGATTTTACCATTTTTTAAAATATTTGCAAGAGCCAAAAGTTTCCTTTTCTTACAATAATGTCTCCTAAGGTACGTTATGCTATCACGAAACGTAAAAAAATAAAATAGGAAAAAAGGGGGATTTTTCAACCCTTAAAAGTAACATACGCGTGACCCCTGGCATTCCTCGTGATTTGATTGTAAACATCTCATAACTTACATATAAAATCCTTCTAAACCTGCGTCCATACCATTGCCTCCTTTCAGCAGCGGCTCAAATTCTTGCCCCGAAGATACGGTCGAGCATACTCGCTTGCCACGTAATGACTCCAAGTTTATAATCAGTCGGTAATGACAACGATCCATCTTATCCGAGAGCTAACCGATAGCGGTCTAAGTGTCGAAAAAGCCATCGCTAAGAGGAGATCCGAGCGAAATTTCTCAAGGAAGCCAATATCTCTGGCTGAACTCTCGCATATTCTTTTTTACTCAAGCGGCGTCACCGACAAGCATAGAGGATTTAGAGCTTCACCCTCAGCAGGGGCTACCTATCCCATAGAGGTCTATCCTGTGATAAACAACGTCGAAGGTTTGACCACGGGAATCTACCGCTACCTGGTTGACTCCCATGAACTGGAGCTAATTCGCGAAGGCGATTTCCGCCGGGAAATGGCACAGGCAGCTTTGGAGCAGCGAATGTTGGTAGAGGCAAACGTGGTCCTGGTGCTCTCCGCCATCTTCGTGCGCACCACACGACGATATCGAGAACGCGGGCATCGATACATCCTTCTCGAGGCAGGGCACATGGCCCAAAATGCCTGCCTCGTTGCCACTTCGATGGGACTGGGCACTTGCGCTATCGGCGCTTTCTACGACGAGGCCTTTAACCGCCTTCTGGGGCTTGATGGCAAACAAGAAAACGTGATTTACCTGGTATCAATAGGGAAAATATAACGGAGGAATACTTTTGGACAAGCTCAATGTTCTTATCAGCAAAGAGGAAATCGAAAGTAAGGTCGCCGATCTCGCCGACGAACTAAGGAGGGACTACAAAGACAAACGCCCCATCCTCATTGGTATACTCAAGGGCAGCTTCGTTTTCATGTCTGATTTAATACGCAAAATGGACATACCTGTCGAGATCGACTTCGTCAGGTTGTCTAGCTACGGTTCCGGCAAGGAGACCTCGGGTAAAATCAGACATGTACACGGAGTCAATATCCCGATAAGGGACAGGCATGTCCTGGTTATCGAGGACATCGTAGATAGAGGACTCACAGTGCATTTTCTCCTCGACTATCTTGGTCGCCAGGAGCCAGCGTCGCTCAAGCTTTGCACACTTTTCGACAAGCCCTCAGGGCGAGCAATGGAGATTACCATCGACTATGTAGGCTTCACGCTTCCCGATTCATTCGTTGTCGGCTACGGGCTAGACTTCGATGAGAAGTTCCGCTATCTACCCGACCTATACGTCCTGGAGGATTAAAATGATCCTGGAGAAACTGATAGCCGCAGCCAGAGGCGACACCCCGGCCGATCTCCTGCTCATCAATGCCAAGGTAGTTAACACCTTTACCGCCGAGATAGAGGATGCCAGTGTCGCCATTCAACAAGGATACGTAGCTGGAATCGGCGATTATGAACAGGCAAAGCAGGTAATAGACCTTGAAGGCAGATACCTGGCCCCGGGTCTAATCGATGGGCATGTACATATCGAAAGTTCACTGCTTCACCCCACAGAGTACGCCAGGGCAGTGGTGCCCCGGGGGATTTCCACCGTCGTAACTGACCTCCACGAAATCGCCAATGTCAGCGGGCTCAAAGGAATACGCTATCTGATGGACTGCGCCCGACCCCTTCCTCTTGACTTCTATTTCATGGCACCATCGTGTGTACCCGCCACGCACCTTGAGACCTCAGGGGCTGAACTCGGAGCGAAAGAACTCCGAATTGCCATGCGATGGAAGAACATTATCGGCCTTGGCGAACTGATGAACTTCCCCGGGGTATTGAACTGTGATAAAGAGGTGATGAGAAAAATCAGGCTCTCCAGAGGCAAAACGCTCGATGGGCATGCTCCCGGCCTCAGCGGTAAGGACCTGAATGCTTATCTGACAGCGGGCATCGGTTCCGACCACGAATCCACCGCCTTTGAGGAAGGCAGAGAGAAGCTGAGGCGGGGGATGTATCTTATGATCAGAGAGGGCTCATCAGAGAAAAATCTCGATGAGCTACTCCCGCTTGTCACCGACAAGACATACAAGAGATGTTTCTTCGTGGTAGATGACCGTACCTGCTCCGACCTGCTGAGGGAAGGCGACATCGATGCCGTAGTGAGGAAGTCGATATCGAAAGGACTTGATCCTATCCGCGCCCTGCAAATGGCAACTATAAACACTGCCGAATATTTCAGGCTGCATCGAGCCGGTGCTGTGGCTCCGGGATATATAGCCAATCTTCTCGTGATTGACGACCTAGCAAAGCTAAGCGTAGATATGGTCTTTTACCGGGGTAAACTGGTGGCCAGGAACAGCGAAGCGCTTTTCTCCGCCCCGTGGCGTACTGACCCTGAGATAACACACACTGTAAACATCAAGCCTTTCACTATCGACGCACTGAAGATACCAGCTACCAGGAACCCGCTCCCGGTTATCGGGATCGTTCCCGGTCAGATAATCACCAGGAGAATCGATGCAGAGGCGAAGATAGCAAATGGTTTCGCCGTACCCGACACCGAACGGGACATCCTGAAACTGGCGGTAGTGGAAAGACACAGAGCCAGCGGCAATATAGGTCTGGGATTTGTCAAAGGCCTGGGGCTCAAGAATGGGGCCCTTGGTTCCTCTATAGCCCACGACTCCCACAACATAGTCGCCGCAGGCACCAGTGACCAGGACATATACGCCGTAATCAAGGAAATCGAGAGGCTACAGGGCGGGCTGGCTGTTAGCGCCGGAGGGCAAATCCAAGGCTCCCTGGCACTGCCTATCGCCGGGTTGCTCTCCAAGGAATCACTGGAAACAGTGGTAGCCAGGCTGGAAGAGCTCCAGAGGCTGACCTCCACACTCGGCTGTGTGCTCCCCTCACCATTTGCTACCCTCTCCTTCCTCGCCCTGCCGGTCATACCCGAACTAAGGCTGACCGATAGGGGACTGGTGGATGTGGTAAAATTCAAACTGCTTGAATAGAAAGAAAGGAAAGGAGATAAAGGACAATGCCAGCAGCATGTGGCATAGCTTGCGAAGTATGTAGTGCGTTGGAGAAGGGAATCTGCCACGGATGCGCTCCCGGGACAGATCCCAAGGCTCCAGCGATGGTAGAGTGGCTCAAGAAAATCGGAATATCCTGCCCGGTGCTTGAGTGTGCTATAAAGAACAAGGTGGATCACTGCCTCAGATGTGAGAATTTACCCTGTGAGGTCCTCTATCAGGCAGAGTTTCCTTATAGCAAGAAGCTCCTCGATCTATTCAAAGGGATGAAAGAGATGCCGCAAAAGTAAACGGGTTTCGCTGGAGGATAATGAAGGACTTTAAAATCATCGAGTGGCTCGGTGACAGGATAAGGGTTATCGACCAGACCAGGCTTCCCCATGATGAGGTCTTCCTTGAGCTTGGTGACTATAGTCAGGTAGCTGCGTCTATAAAAGAGCTGCGCATCAGGGGAGCGCCGGACATCGGCGTCGCCGCCGCCTACGGCTTCGCTCTGGGAGCTCAAAAGATTGAAACAGACTCCGAAGAGAAGTTCCTGTCCCAGTTGCGCACCGTAAACGAAATCCTCTCTTCATCCCGCCCCACCGCGGTCAATCTTTTCTGGGCGCTGGAGAGAATGAACCTGGTAGCTCAAAGCGGCGAAGATGTATCACAAGTAAAAGCGAATCTGCTCGCCGAGGCACGGCGGATAGAGGCCGAGAACGACGATGCCAACCACCGACTTAGCGAGCTCGGAGCGGAGCTTGTCCAGGAAGGTTTTACTATACTGACCCACTGTAACGCCGGCTCTCTGGCCACAGCGGGGTACGGGACAGCGCTGGGGGTAATTAAGATGGCCAGGGAACAGGGCAAGAAGATAGGGGTATATGCTACCGAGACCCGCCCCTTACTCCAGGGCGCAAGGCTTACAACATGGGAGCTGCTCAAGGAAAACATTCCGGTGACACTGATCACTGACAGCATGGCCGGATATTTCATGAACAGGGGAGATATAGACTGCGTAATCGTCGGCGCCGACCGCATAGCAGCTAACGGCGATGTTGCAAATAAGATCGGCACCTACACCCTGGCGGTCCTGGCCACGGAAAACGCCATTCCCTTCTATGTCGCCGCGCCGGTGAGCACCATCGACCTCTCCTTATCTTCGGGTGTAGATATCCCCATAGAGGAGCGAAGCCCCGACGAAGTCACGCATATTCAGGGAGTCAGGACTGCCGCAGAAGGTACGATGGTGGCAAACCCCGCATTCGATGTCACGCCGCACAATTATGTATCCGCCATAATCACCGAGAAAGGCATTTTTAAGGAGCCTTACGTCGAGAGATTGAGTGAACTGCTGCCCTAGTCAACCAGGTACTCCTTCCCCTGACGGGAGGGAGTTAGAGGGAGGGGGATAAAGTTACACCCTCATCCTTCGCCAAGCTCAGGACAGGCTCTAGCCTCTCCCTTCAAGGGAGAGGAATTTGACCGTGAATCTTCACAGGACGTAATACTACATTAAGCACCAAGAGCACAGTGATAAGGAACACGTACATTGAGACGCAGTAAAGTGGAGAAGCAAACAGGGCATATAGGTAGCGTCGCCATTCCCATGGCGACGCCCGATAATCATCCTCAGAGGAGTGAGGACGCTACGGGAAAACGCAGAAATCCAGAGCATATCATGCCGCATAAAACGTGGGGAAAATCACGCTCTCTGCGATTAAAAGATTTCGATTATGCCTCTCCTGGCGTTGCCTACCACATCACTATCGGCACCAGTAAAAAACAGAATATCCTCACCAACTATGACATCAACCGACAGATTATAAATATTCTCAAGAGTTCGGCTGACCTTTACGGATATCACTTAATCGCTTACTGTCTTATGCCAGACCACCTGCATATATTGATTCAGGCTGGAGAGAACCCCAGAGATTTGAGGTAATTCGTGCGAGGTTTCAAATCATATTGCAGCATAGCTACCCGTAGCGTTGCCACTCCCGTGGCAACGAAAACTAACGCTAAGCTGTGGCAAAGAGGTTTTTATGAGCACATCCTGAGGAAAGAGGAAAACATCGGTGACATAGCGGAATACATCCTGAATAATCCCGTCAGGAAAGGATTGGCACAGAGCAGAGATCATTATAGATGGTGTGGGATGATGATTAATGTTTAGCGTCGTGACAGGAGTAACGACAATACGAATGTGAATGTTGAACGTCGTGACGGGAGTCATGACGCTACAGAGGCCAACGCAAGTAGCGTCGCATCTCCCGATGCGACGAAAAAAGACCAATAGAGCAGATACATCAAAGGAGACGGGAAATGGCAGAAGCAAAGTTAGGTGTAATCGGCGGCAGCGGGCTGTACGAGATAACAGGGCTCAGCGATGTCGAAGAGATAAACGTCAAAACGCCATTCGGTGATCCCAGCGATACGATCACGCTGGGCACGCTTGGAGAGACAAGGGTAGCTTTCCTGCCCAGGCACGGACGGGGTCATCGCATCCTGCCCACTGAATTACCTGTGCGGGCTAACATCTGGGCAATGAAATCAGTGGGAGTGGAGTGGCTGATATCGGTCAGCGCCGTTGGCAGCTTGAAAGAGGATGTCCAACCTCTGGATATCGTTATCCCCGACCAGATTATCGACCGCACCAAGAGCCGCGTAAATACCTTCTTCGGAGAGGGTATCGTTGTCCACTGTACCTTCGCCGAGCCTTTCTGTCCCGTGCTCAGTCAACTACTTTACCAGTCTGCATATTATCATGTGGGCACCCATGTGCCCAGGGTACACGCCGGTGGAACCTATATCGCCATGGAGGGCCCTTTCTTCTCCACCAAAGCGGAGTCCAACCTGTATCGCTCCTGGGGGGCAAGTGTAATCGGCATGACCGCCCTCCCCGAAGCCAAGCTGGCGCGGGAGGCCGAGATGTGCTACGCCACGATCGCCTGCGTCACCGACTACGATTGCTGGCATGAAATACATGAGTCAGTCACTATAGACATGGTGATTCAAAACCTGATGCGGACCGTAGAGGCAGCAAAAGAGGTCATAATGTCAGTCAGTGCTAAACTGCCCAAACGCAGAGACTGTTGTTGCGCCAACGCCCTCAGAGATGCTATCATTACATCGAGAGACCTGATACCCCCTCATAAAAAGGAGGAACTGGCTCTGCTGATAGGAAAATACCTGGAATGAGCAAAGACAAGTTCGAGTTTAATGGCCTGGCTACCGCAATAGGAAGCATGCCCCATATTAATCCGCAAGAAGCCTGCTCTTTAGTGTTAACCCACCTTCCTGAAATCCCTGCCTGGCCTCAGCTACCGAGAAGAACCTTCGTGGAGAACATGTACTTCCAGTTCCGCCCATCCTTTTTGCCCCGGTTGCACGAGGAAGCGGACGGCACTATGTATGTAGATAGTGACCTGTCACGGGATATCACCCGGGAACTCAGCGAAGACCTGGAACAACTCTACCAAGACGACTTGAAGAACGACTTTGGTAATTACGAGATAAAGGAAGACCGCCGAGCAGGATTCGATGTTTTTCTCGAATACCTGCAAGAAAAGGCGGATCATCCAATGGCAGTGAAGGGGCAGGTGACAGGGCCGATAAGTATGGGGCTTAAAATTACAGACTCAAACCTCCGTCCCGTGCTTTACAACGACACAGTCGCCGATGCCCTTGCCCGCCACCTTAAGTTAATGGCAGCATGGCAGGATAAAGCCCTCAGCGCTGTTTGTCCGAAAACCATCATCTCCGTCGATGAGCCTTATCTCGCGTCAATGGGCTCCGCATTCGTCTCCTTCCCCCGTGAACAGGTGGTGAGTCTGCTTGAGGAGGTACTGGAAGGCATAAGCGGGCTTAAGGCGGTGCACTGCTGCGGCAATACCGACTGGTCTGTATTACTGCAGACCTCGATCGACATCCTGAGCTTCGACGCCTACAACTACGGAGAGACCATCAGCTACTATCCATCGGAGGTAAAGAGCTTTATCAGTCGGGGAGGTGTCATAGCCTGGGGAATCGTCCCCAATGACGAACAATCTCTTTCCAGGGAGACAGGAACAAGCCTCCTGAGCCGCCTGGACGAAATGATGGAGCTACTCGCAAAAAAGGGCATAGGTTACGATATCCTGCAATCTCAATGCTTAATCACACCATCATGTGGTCTGGAACCGCTCTCACCCGAGGTGGCGGAAAAGGCACTGGAGATGACCGCCAAGGTCTCAGCGGAGTTCAGGAAGAGACATCACGGGCTGAACTGATTAAAGCCTGTCTAAATAGCAGGATAATTGGAATCATTTTGAAGGAGGAACCATGAGCCAGAGGACACCGAAACTGGCAAGAGGGGTGGCCCTGGTGGGTGCTGGGATGTCGAAATTCGGCGCATTTCCGGACAAGACCAGCCGGGACTTGTTTGCAGACGCATTCAATACTATGGCCAAATCGGTGGACAAGGGGTTGGACACCAACGATATAGAAGCGCTCTATGTGGGCAACTTCTCCAGCGATCTCTTTGAAGGACAAGGCCACATCGCCCCGATTATGGCAGACTGGGTAGGACTGGTCCCCAAACCAGCCACCAGAGTAGAAGATGCATGTGCCGCCAGTGGTGTTGCCTTGAGGGAAGGAATAATCGCTATAGCTTCAGGGCTCTACGACATCGTCCTGGTCGGCGGGACTGAGAAAATGACCAACCTGCCCACTGAAAGGGTTACCGATACACTGGCTGCTGCCAGCGACGCAGTCTACGAGGCTTCCTGCGGTTTTACCTTCCCCGGCCTATACGCGGCTATAGCTACGGCCTATATGGCTAAGTACGGCGCTACCGTTGAGCACTTTATGAAAGTGGGTATCAAGAACCACAACAACGGAGCCCTGAATCCGAAGGCTCAGTTCAACAAGTCCATCAGAGACCTGATGAATTCCAGGATCGAAAAGGCAAAACAAAAAGGGGATCCCGTGCCTGAATGGCGTGATGAGCTTGATTTCCTCAAAGACCCCAGGGCCAATCCTGTAGTTGCCTGGCCGATGAGGCTATTCGACTGCTCACCCATCACAGACGGCGCCGCCTGTGTTCTTCTTGTCGCCGAAGACCTTGCCAAGAATTTTTGCAATGACCCCATATATATAATCGGAACTGGCCAGGGCAGCGACCATGCCCTTCACGAAAGGGAAGATATGACAACCATCCTGGCAGCAGTAACCGCAGCCCAGGAAGCTTACAGAATGGCAGGGGTGAAACCCGATGATATTCAGATCGCCGAGGTTCATGACTGCTTCACCATCGCTGAACTCGTGGCCATTGAATGTCTGGGGTTCTTCAAGCCCGGCGAAGGCTATAAGGCAACTGAGCAGGGGCTGACAGCTCGTGATGGAGCGAAACCTATAAACACCTCCGGCGGACTCAAATCTAAGGGACATCCCGTAGGGGCATCCGGTGCGGGACAGGTGGTTGAGATATGGCATCAGATGAGAGGCGAAGCAGGGCCAAGACAGGTCCCGGGAAAAGACATCCGCCTCGCTTTAACCCATAATGTCGGTGCCACCGGAGGCACGTGTGTTGTCCATATTTATCAGAGGAGGTAATCCTTGACTGAGGAAAGAGAATTTAACAGCGCCTCATTCTACCAATTTCTCGCTGAGAAGAAACTAATGGCTTCAAGGTGCAAGAAATGTCAGGCATTATACTTACCACCACATCCCATCTGCACCAGGTGCCACGGAAATGATATGGAATGGGTGGAGATGAAAGGGAACGGCAAACTCGCTGCTTTCACTGCCGTCACCGTTGGTCCCACCTGTACAATTGAGGAAGGATATAGCAGGAGCAACCCCTACCTGGTTGGAGTCGTGCAGCTGGATGAAGGGCCTAAAGTAAGCGGCCGCATTCAAGGACTCGATGCTACGCAACCGGACACAGTTAAGGTCGGGACCCCCCTCACCGTGGAGTTTCTGGAGCCTGCGGAAGATAAACAGTGTTACCTGGCCTTCAAAGCTCTATAAATACCAGTTGAAGTTGAGCATGGTATAAGTTAATAGATATGATTTTTACCATACCTCAGCAGAATATGTTGCATGGTTTTACGGGGAGTTGAAATCAACCATCAGAGTCTTTTGTTATCTAATCGCATAATGAGCAGGGAATAGATACAGATTTGAGTTCAAAACAAGGAGGCGAAGGTGGCCGGAATACTGTCATATGGTGCCTATATTCCCACGTGGAGGATTAGCAGAGATGAGATATCCAGGTCGATAGGTAGCGCATCTATGGGAGGGGAAAGAGCAGTCGCCTCATGGGATGAAGATAGTCTGACAATGGGAGTAGAGGCCGGGCTCGACTGTATATCGATCACGGACCCCAAAGAAATTGACGGACTCTACTTTGCCACCGTTTCCTCCCCCTACAAGGAAAAGCAGGCCGCTTCCCTGATTGCTTCCGCCCTGGACCTCAGAAAGGACGTGTACACTTCTGACTTCACAGGTTCGCTGAGAGCAGGTACATTAGCAGTAAAAGCTGCCTCTGATGCGATAAAAGCAGGAACCATGAAAAAAGTGCTGGTCATCGCCGCTGATGCGAGGAGGGCTGCGCCAAGGTCTGATGCCGAACAAACATACGGCGATGGAGCAGTAGCTCTGTTAATAGGAAGAAAAGAAGAGGCCATCGCAGAAATAGAGGGGTTCTCCACCATAGTGGACCCTATCCCGGGTCCGTGGAGAAGAGAAGAGGACACGTATCCGAAAGTATTCGACGTAAGAATTGACACCAGGTTCGGAGTCCTTCAGGACATTCCACAAGCTGTGAACAGTCTGTTAGCCAAACATGACATACAGGCGAAAGATATATCCAAGTTTGCGTTGTACGCTCCAGAGGCAAGAAGCCCCAGGGCGCTCGCAGGCTCATTACAGATAGACCCGAAGATACAGATGCAAGAGCTTTTGTTCAGAGAAACAGGGATAACGGGAACAGCTCATTGTCTGTTGCTTCTTGTTGCAGCACTTGAAATGGTAAAGCCAAGTGAGAGGATTGTATGCGCCAGTTACGGCGAAGGGAGTGACGCAATCTTGATTAAGGCCACCGAAAAAATAGAGCAGGAGAAAGGGAAGCATAGAGGCACAAAGTACATATTATCAAAAAAAATGCTCCCGTCATACGGGCGCTTCCTCAGCTATAAGAAGGAAATCGAGATAGGCTGGCCGGAATGGGAAAGAAGCTCAGTTGCCAAATACTGGAGAGACGAAGACTGGCTGCTTCCCCTTTACGGCATGAAATGCAAGAAATGTGGGACTCTGCAGTATCCGGTTAGAAGAATCTGTACAATTTGTAATGAGAAGGATAACCATGAGAAGGTGAAACTGGCCAGAAAAGGTAAAGTCTTTACTTATACCCACGACTACTTGTTGGGACCCGGGAATTTACCGAGTGATGGTATCAATCCAACCACAAGGCTTCTCATAGAACTCGAAGATGGATGCAGGATATGGCTGGAAATGACTGATCACGAAGTTGAAGAGGTGGATGTGGGTATACCTGTGGAATTAACCTTCAGGCTGCTTCACCAGAAGAGTGACTTCCGTTTTTACGGTTGGAGAGCCAGGTCCCTGAGACAATGAACCCGAAATAGGAGGCGAAGAATGCCCGAAAGCATAAGAGATAAGGTAGCCATAATTGGCACGGGGGTCACAAAGTTCGGGGAGCATTGGGAGGAAGACGTCGGTGATATGCTTATTGAAGCAGTGCATGACGCATGCAAAGAAGCAAACGTTGATTTAATGAAAGATACTGATGCGGCGTGGGTTTCCACGCTTTATGATTTTTCCGGCATGTCAGGTTGGGCAATGGTCGAGCCTCTAGGATTCTATGGAAAACCGGTAACAAGGGTGGAAAACCAATGTGCTTCAGGCATGGATGCAGTCAGAAATGCTGCATATGCTTTAATAGCCAATAAATACGATATTGTAATAGCATGCGGAGTGGAAAAGGTTTTTGATCAAGGGGGCAGAGGGCTGTCACAAGACATACTTTACTGGCATCCCTCACTTGCCTGGCAAGCCGCACCGGCATATTTTGCCCCCTGCGCAATTCGCGCATTTAAAGAGTGGGGCTGGGGCAGAAAAGACCTGGCGCGGGTCGCTGTCAAGAACCATCAAAATGGAGCAAAGCACCCTAAAGCTCACTTCAGAAGGGAAATAACAATGGAGACCGTGCTGAATGCGCCCATGATCTCCTATCCTCTCACCCTTTTCGATTGCTGCGCTCTATCCGAAGGAGCGGCTGCCATAGTGCTTACTAGACCTGACATCGCTAAAAGGCTTGTGGGAGATAAATACGCCACAATTAAAGCATTATCTCTTACAGTGGAAACTCAGTGGCCGTTCTTCAGGCCTGGCTGGACAGGTCTTTCCTTTCCAGCGACTGTTAAAGCAGCAGAGGATGCATACGAAGAGGCAGGGATAACCGAACCCCTCAAAGAATTGGATTTCGGAGTCGTTCATGATTGCTTCACCATAACAGAATTAATGACTTATCAGGATATGAAGCTATGCAAGACCGGTGAAGCAACAGAGCTAATTAAAGCGGGGGTTACAGCTATCGATGGCGAGCTTCCCATAAATCCTGATGGCGGGCTAAAATGTTTCGGGCATCCCGTCGGTGCTACCGGAGTAAGGATGATAGCCGAGCTATCAAAACAGGTATTAGGAAGAGCAGAAGGTTGCCAGGTTAAAGATGCCAAGGTGGGCTTCGCACATAACCTTGGCGGACCACAAGCAATCGCCTCCGTGGCAATAGTAGGTACACCAGATTGGAAACCATAAGGGCAGCGACTATTGCCTGCCAGAGTATGGGGGCTCGAAGTAGTCCCCACAGTGGGTATAAAAGATGGCTCTAATTTAATTTGCACAAAATTAGGATGGGTGAACGTGAATAAATCGAAGCGAATGGCACAGCTTAAACACCGCCGTAAACGCAAGAAGCTGGAAGAGCGAAAAAAAGCGCAGAAGACTACGCAGCAAGGCACGTAAATAAGAGAAGCAAGATAAGCGCTCTCAGCTTTGGGGAGGTCAGGCCCAATATGCTAGAGCTATCAGCGCTATTACAAGCGCTATCGACCCCACAGGCATATCCCCATAAGCCCCGGGAAGTCGAGATAGTGCAGACACAGATATCAATCGTCTTCCTTGCCGGTGACTATGTCTACAAGGTAAAGAAGCCCGTGGACTTCGGCTTCCTCGATTTCACCACCTTAGATAAAAGGCGCTTCTACTGTAATCAAGAGGTCGTTTTGAACAGGCGGCTTTGCCCCGATACTTATCTGGGGGTCGTGCCTGTTACCCAAGACGGAGATAAATTCTCGGTAGAGGGTAATGGTACAGAGGTCGAATACGCAGTGAAGATGCTCCCTCTGCCCCAACAACAGATGATGGATACACTACTTCAAAGCGACCGGGTGACCACTGAAATGATGGAGATGGTAGCCGAGAGGCTAACCGATTTTCACCGCCAGGCGGAGCTCATTGAGCATCTTGCTATCATCGGTGGTCTGGACGCCGTGATGAAAAATACCGAGGAAAATTTCGACCAGACAAAAGTTTATGTCAACCGAACAATCACCCCGGAGCAGTACACAAAGCTGATGAATTACAGCTATTCCTTCACTGAAAGAAACGCAAGCCTGCTCGCCAAGAGGGTAAAAGAGGGCAGAATAAGGGATTGTCACGGTGATCTCCACGCTGCGCATATCTGCTTCAACAATGGCATTTGCATCTACGATTGTATCGAATTCAATGACAGGTTCAGGTATATCGATGTCGCCAGTGAGGTTGCCTTCCTGGCCATGGACCTGGACTTTCACGGGCGCACCGACCTGGCGAAGCACTTCGTGAATGCGTACATAATGGCGGCTGGCGACGAGGAGCTGCTCAAACTTCTCGATTTTTATAAGTGCTACCGGGCATACGTCAGAGGAAAGGTGGAAGGCTTCAAGCTCGATGATCCGAACATATCAAAGAAGGAGAAAACGAGGGCTTTAACCATTGCTAGGAAGTACTTCGAACTCGCAGAATCATATGTTAAGTGACCCGAACACCAATCATGAATTGTAATCCGCCTGTAAGCTCCCCGTCATCTTTCGTAATGGATTTGTAATTAGTTCTTAAGCCGATATACGTATAATCCCATACAATCAGACACGACTCTGGTATTTATGCTCCTGGGGGATGTTATCATCCCCCAGGGAATACGCCGGGATTGCGATGAGAAGTGCCCGGAAAATGACTGAGGGTTACTGTGGATGATAACATCCACAGCGAGCGGAGGTGAAACCGGATTGAGAGGAGTAGCCAATTGAAAGAGCCGTTTGCGAAATTTGTAGAGGCTGAGTTGGGACCTGATGTTCTACTGATCACCTGCGGCCTGCCCGGCACATGGAAGACCGAAACGAGCGAGGAGGCATCGAAGATCAAGGATTACACTATAGTTAGGAGTGACCTCGTTAGAAGACAAGTATTGAAGAACGAGGATATATTCGATGAAAAGGTCGCCTCGAATATGGATAAAAGGATGATGGTCTACGATGAGACTTTCCGGCAAGCTGACGAGAGCCTGAGTAAGGGCAGTGGCACTATAATCGATGCAACCTTCGTCAAGCAAGCATTAAGAAGGCGCGCTGCTGCGATAGCAGCCAAACATAATGGGACGCTCGTTATTATGCAAACTCATTGTCCCAGAGAAGTAGCCATCGCAAGGATACTGCGACGCACTAAGGACGAATACGAATCAAACGCACTGACAGAGCAAGCCTATATCAACAACGAGAAGTCATTCGAGAAGGTGGACCTTGACGACCTAAAACGGTTGAACCCCAATCTTGACATTGTCCACCTTATAGTCGATACTCAGTGCGATGCGCCCGAGGACTGGTATATTATCGGAATGGAAAAGAGATAGCATTTTTCTTCGTCATCTACTGGAACGTGAATAGTATAAAATCCCTCACTTCGCTCAGGAGGACAAGGATTAGGCTTGAAAAAGAGCTAAGATGAAAATAGACTTGCACATTCACACCAAGACCTGCTCCGACGGCAACCTTTCGATTGAAGATGTACTCAGGGTAGCAAAAGACAGGGATATCGAGTTAATATCGATAACCGATCACGATTCTATAGACTGCCAGGAAAGAGCAATCACTCTTGCCCGCGAGTACGGCATATCATACATAACCGGTGTTGAGCTGAATATTACATTCGAATACCCCATTCGGGGCAACGCTAAAAAGTCCGTTTCGCTGGATTTCCTGGGTTACGAATACGATATCCGCAATCAGGAACTGAAAAATAAACTCCGGTTCATCAAAGAACACAGGGAAGCGCGTGCCCGTCAGATTCTGGATAAATTAAACGTCGAGTTCGATAAAGAGGGTATCGAAAAATTCACGGAGCAAGACTTGAACAATATACAGGACAGGGTGGACGGCACATTCGGCCGACCCCATATAGCGAACTACCTGGTAGAGAAAGGGATTGTCAAAGACAATCAAGAAGCATTCGATAAATATCTAGTGAAGTGCGATGTCCCCAAATACCCCCTTTCGATTGCTGAAGCATCAAAGTTGATCAGGGATGCCGGTGGTATATTGGCCCTTGCCCATCCCAATGACCCGAACGGGACATCCCTCGTAACTATAACGCGAGACCTGGACTTACAGACGAAAATCATCGCAGAGCACATGTCAGGCTATATTGATGGTATCGAGTGCTGGCACTCAAGAAACGATGCCAGGACTACAAAACATTATGTCGAGTTTGCCAAAGAGCACAGGTTAACCATGACCGGTGGCAGTGATTGTCACCAGAAACCGATAATAATGGGCACGCTGGACATCCCTGACTGGGTTGCAGATCAGTTCGGTTCAAAGGCAAACAGGCAGAGCAGCGAGTTTAAAGGAGTATGAGTGTGAGCAGAAAAACAGCAAGCGATATCCGGGACCCATCATTAGCTTCAGCAGGAGATCTCCGTATCCAGTGGGCAGCCCGCGAGATGCCGGTCCTGCGGCTAATCGGTAAAAGGTTTGCCAAAGAAAAGCCTCTCAAAGGAATTCGCCTCTCGGCTTGCCTTCATATTACCACCGAGACGGCCAACCTTGCCCTTACACTCAAGGCAGGGGGAGCAGAATTAGCCCTGTGCGCCTCCAACCCCCTCTCAACTCAGGATGATGCTGCTGCCTGCCTGGTGATGGAACACAATATCCCTGTTTTCGCAATAAAAGGAGAGGACAACGAAACCTATTACAAACATATCGATAGTGCCTTAAATCACCGCCCCCGTATCACCATGGACGATGGCGCTGACCTCGTAGCATCGATTCACAAAGACCGTGGGGACCTCGTCAGCGGCATAATCGGGGGCACAGAAGAGACAACTACAGGGGTAATCAGGCTGAAGAGTCTGGAACGGGAGAAAAAGCTGAAATACCCCATTATTGCAGTCAACGATGCCCAGACAAAGCATTTCTTCGACAATCGTTACGGTACCGGGCAAAGCACTATCGACGGCATTACCAGGGCTACCAACATCCTCTGGGCGGGTAAGCACGTGGTAATCTGTGGATATGGCTGGTGTGGTCGCGGGGCCTCAATGAGAGCGAAGGGGCTTGGAGCCCATGTTACGGTATGCGAAGTTAATCCTATCAGTGCCCTGGAAGCAACCATGGATGGCTACCGTGTAATGCCTCTGCTCGAAGCAGCCGAGACCGGTGATATCTTTATAACAGTAACCGGAGGGTTGAACATCATCGATAGGGAACATATGCTGGCGATGAAAGATGGGGCCATCATGGCTAACAGCGGACATTTCAACGCAGAGATCAACATCCCCGCACTGGACAGCCTTGCGGAAGAAAAGAAGCAGATTCGCCCGTTTGTGGAACAATACACATTCCCCGATGGGAAGAGCATCTTCCTTCTCGGTGAAGGCAGGCTGATTAACTTGGCGGCCGCTGAAGGTCATCCGGCCAGCGTTATGGATATGAGTTTTGCTAATCAGGCTCTCTGCGCCGAGTACATGGTCAAAAAAGGCAAAGAACTTACACCCAAGGTTTACCCTGTCCCTGAAGAGGTGGACAACGAAATAGGCAGACTCAAGCTCAATGCTATGGGAATTACCATTGACACACTTACTCCGGAGCAGAGTAAATACCTTGCGAGTTGGGAGTTAGGAACTTAAAAAAGGAGAGACCAGTGACCACCACATTCATGAAATCGCCATCAATATTCATGACCTCGGAATCAGTCACCGAGGGACACCCGGATAAACTCTGCGACCTCATCTCAGACGCTGTTCTGGATTCCATAATTATCAAAGACCCTATGGCCAGGGTAGCCTGTGAGACAATGGCGACCACGGGCATGGTTATTGTAATGGGAGAAATTACCACCGATTGCTACGTTGACATCCCTCAGATCATCCGGGACACGATCTGTCAGGTAGGATATACCCGCGCCAAGTACGGCTTCGACTGCGAAACCTGCGGCGTAATGGTCTCCATCAAAGAGCAGTCACCTGACATCGCAATGGGGGTAGAACACTCACTGGAGACACGGGAAAAAGAGGAGAATTCGAACGAAAAGGAGACCCTGGGCGCTGGTGACCAGGGCATGATGATCGGTTACGCATGCAACGAAACCCCTGAACTTATGCCACTGCCAATTTCATTAGCTCATAAGCTATGCCAGCGTCTGGCCCAGGTGAGGAAAGACGGAACTCTTCCCTACCTCCGACCTGACGGAAAGTCACAGGTAACCGTTGAGTATGAATACGGTATCCCCAAACGGGTCGACGCCATAGTTGTCGCTGCCCAGCATAATGAGACCGTCAGCAACGATGTTATCCATCGTGACATACTGGAGCTTGTTATAGAGAAGATAATACCTCACCATCTTTTGGATAAGACAACCAAGTATTATATCAATGCCACAGGCCGATTCGTTATCGGTGGTCCGATGGGGGACACAGGACTCACCGGTCGTAAGATACTGGTTGATACATACGGGGGACTTGCCAGACATGGTGGTGGAGCATTCTCGGGAAAAGACCCTACCAAGGTAGACCGCTCTGCCGCTTACGCCGCGCGTTATGCAGCTAAAAATATTGTTGCCGCCGGACTCGCCGACCGCGTGGAAATCCAGCTGTCTTATGCCATTGGTATAGCTCACCCCATTTCTATCTCCATCGAGACCTTCGGTACCGCCAAGGTAGATGAAGAAGTTATCCTTAATCTGGTCAATAAACACTTCGATTTTCGTCCGGGGGCCATCATCGAGTCACTGCAACTGCGACGCCCTATATATAAGCAGACCGCTGCCTACGGGCACTTCGGGCGCGATGACCTGGACCTGCCCTGGGAGCGCATCGACAAGGCAGCGATACTCAGGGCAGAGGCCGGCCTTGCGGCTGATGAGGAACAAGAGTGAAAGCAATCATTCTCGTTGGCGGGGAAGGCTTGCGTCTGCGTCCTCTGACATGCAACATCCCCAAGCCTATGGTCTCCGTTGTGAATAAACCATTCCTGGAGCATATGCTCGATAACCTCAAGAGACACCACATTGACGAGATCATACTCGCTACCTGCTACCTTCCGGAACAGATCCAACAGCATTTTGAAAATTGCGGCAATTTAGGAATGAGCCTGACCTATGCGTTCGAGGAGACGCCACTGGGGACAGGCGGCGCTGTGAAGAACGCCGAGCAATTCCTGGACGATACTTTTATCGTTTCTAACGGCGACATTTTCAGCGACCTCGACCTTACCGACATGATAAGGTTTCACCGGGACCATAAAGCAAAAGCCACAATAGCCCTCACTCCTGTAGAGGACCCATCTGCATATGGAGTGGTTGAGACAGACTCACAGGGCAGGGTTAAATGTTTTATCGAGAAGCCAAGCAAGGAGACAGCGACCACCAACCTGATCAATGCCGGCACCTACATACTCGAACCGGACGTGCTGGAACTGATCCCTACAGGTGTTCACCATATGTTGGAGCGCGGGCTTTTCCCCGACCTGGTAGAGCGAAATATCCCTTTTTATGGATACCGTTCCAACGCCTACTGGATCGACATTGGCGTACCCGAAGACTACCTGAAGTTGCATCACGACATTTTAATGGGGAAAGCCATCGCCCGCTTTCCAGGCAAATCAATAGCTGACGACATCTGGCTTGAGGACGGCGGGGATATCCATCCCTCTACCAAAATCATTGGCCCGGTGGTTATAGGCCAAGGCTGCGCCATCAAGCAGGGCACGCGAATTTCAGGCCCTACTGTTCTCGGAGCAGGATGTACCGTGGGACAGGGTACCACCATAGATGAAGCGATACTCTGGCAAAACGTCAGACTCGGCGAGGATGCAATGGTAAGAAACAGTGTTATAGGTAACAATAGCTCTATTGGTGACGGCACCTGGATCATTGACGGCTCGATAGTCAGCGATAATACTACCATCGGCAGTGGCAACAGGCTAGAGCATGGTATAAGGATCTGGCCTGGGAGCACTATCGAAGATAACGCCATTTCATTTTAGGCAACTAACATAATGGCAACAACGATCAAGTTTGGCACCGACGGCTGGAGAGGCATCATTGCCGAGGACTTTACCTTCGATAATGTCCGCATTTGTGCTCAGGCAGTGGCGAACTACCTGCACGCTCATGGAATCAACTCCCGGGGCTTACTGGTGGGCTATGATACCAGATTTGCCTCCGAAGATTTCGCCGCCGCTGTAGCTGAAGTAGCGGCCGCCAACGGGATCAAAGTATACCTTAATCCTGAAGCAGCTCCTACACCGGTGATCAGCTACGCCATTGTGGCAAAGCAAGCAGCGGGCGCAGTTATTATTACCGCCAGCCATAACCCTGCCATCTGGAACGGGTTCAAATATAAGCCAGAGTACGCAGGCAGCGCTTCCCCCGAAGTCATCGCTGAACTGGAAGACCAAATCCAGCAAATATCAGCCGGTGGACAGATCAAGCGCCTTCCTTTAACAGATGGCCTTGAACAGGGACTCATCGAGTACTACGACCCGGCGCCTGTCTATTTGAGCCACATAACCGGGCTGGTCAACCTTGAGCGGATAAGGCAGGCAGGGCTTAAGATAGCCGTAGATTCTATGTATGGAAGTGGGGCAGGCTATTTCAATCGATTATTAACCGGTGGGAGCACGAAAATCACCGAGATCAACTCAGAGCGAAATCCCTTCTTCCCTGGTGTTCAACCAGAGCCCATAGCCCAAAACCTGACCAAACTTTCCGAGATGGTACGTGATATCAAAGCCGATATCGGACTGGCCACCGATGGTGACGCCGACCGCATCGGCCCATTGGACGAAAACGGCTCCTTCATCACGCCATTACAGGTGTTCGCACTGCTCGCTCTCTATTTCCTGGAGGCGCGTGGAGAGCGAGGAGCTATTGTCAAGTCTATAACTACGACAGACATGGTCTACCGGCTGGGCGAAATCTTTTCAGTGCCCGTGTATGAAACGCTTGTTGGCTTCAAATATCTCGGCCCCCTGATGATCGCTGAGAACGCCCTTATCGGGGGTGAAGAAAGCGGTGGTTTCGGTTTTCGAGGGCATATTCCGGAGCGCGATGGCATTCTGGCCGCGCTATATCTACTCGATTTCATGATCAGGATGGACAAGAAGCCTTCGGAGCTAATCCAATATCTGTATGATAAAGTAGGACCTCACTACTACGAGCGGAGCGATACCCACTTCCCCACAGAAGAACGAGGGGCGATCGTCCGGCGCCTGGACCATCTGAAGCCCAGCCAGATCGACGACACCGAAGTGATTAATATTGATACATCTGATGGATTTCGGTTCCGGCTCAGTGACGGAAGCTGGCTCCTCATACGCCTGTCAGGGACCGAACCATTGCTGCGTATATATGCGGAAAGCGATTCCCCGGCGCACGTAGATAGGCTTCTTAAGGCAGGGAGAGAATTGGCTGGTATCTAGGCAATGATAGACCTTGATGATCCAAAGGTTTACAGAGAACTCGATCCTGCGGATATGCGAGAGCGCATCCGTGAGCTACCCCGGCAGTGCCTCAAAGCATGGCAACAGGCTTTAGAATTCGAATTACCCCCGGGACACGCCAATATTAATAAGGTGGTCATCCTGGGTATGGGAGGCTCCGCCATAGGGGGTGACCTGCTCGGCAGCCTGGTTGCCGCCGAGTGCAACTCGCTCATTTCAGTCATTCGAGACTACAACCTTCCCGCTTACGTGGACGGTAACACTTTCATCATTGCTTCCAGCTATTCGGGGATGACCGAGGAGACACTGTCCTCCTTTACCCGGGCACTGTCAACGCCGGCCGGGAAGATGGTTATGACCACCGGCGGTAAGCTGAAAGCACTTGCCGAAGAAAACGCAATCCCCGTCTTTACTATCGATTATGTTGCCCAGCCACGCGCCGCTCTGGCCTACAGCTTCATCCCACTGCTCGGTATATGCCAGAGGCTCGGCCTTCTGAGCAGCAAAACAGGCGAAGTTAAGGAAATGGCGCAGGTGCTCGAAAACCTGCAAAACACCGTCAACGACACATGTCCGACTACTCAAAATCCGGCCAAACAATTAGCTGCCAGGCTATATGATCACCTGGCCATTATCTATGGGGCTGGCATTCTCTCACCGGTTGCGCAGCGCTGGAAAACGCAGATAAACGAGAACAGCAAAGCCTGGGCCTTCTACGAGGTATTCCCCGAACTAAACCATAATGCGGTCGTCGGCTATGAGTTCCCCGCCGAGCTGGCACAGACGGCCTTCGTAGTCCTCCTTCGCTCCCAGCACCTCCACCCCCGAACCCTCATCAGATACGATGTCATCGCTGACGTACTGAGCCGTTCAGGAGTCAACCACGAAACTCTGGACGGTTCGGGCGAGAGCGCCCTCAGTCAGATGATGAGCCTTATCCTGTTTGGCGACTGGGTCAGCTACTATCTGGCGCTGCTCTATGAGACCGACCCCTCACCGGTGAAGGTCATCGATTACCTGAAGAAACGGCTTTCCGAGGCTTAAGAATCCGGGGCAGGGTTGCCCTCCCCCCATGATTTACTCTGCCGGACCTTTTCCCCCGCGCCTTTTAACTCGTCCCATGCTACTCCCAGCCTGGCTGCCCACTCTTTGTAATACCTCTGTATCTCGTCCCAGGGGAAATCATCATAGGGGCCGTGGTATTCGATATGCTCAATATGCGGCTCTCCATCCTCAGTGTATCGAGAGTCTTTGGCATCGCTGACACCATCGAAGTCCACCGGTACGAACCGTTTCCTGCGGCAGGTCGCCAGATCATAGGCCGGGCTGGCGTGAACCCACCTGCCCTCGATGAACAAGTCGGCGTAGCCGTGAAAGGGGAATACGTTGATTCCTCCTATCATCTGCTTGAAACTCTCCGAGAGTTGGTGGTCGTTGACGTCGACAAACCCGATACGCGCAGGGATTCCCACAGCCCGCGCCAGGGCGGCGAGAAGGACGGACTTCTGCTGGCAAATCCCGTTCCCCGCTTCGAGGACTACGCTCGCCTTATAGCGCTCAAGGTCATAAAGCTGGGCATAGGCATTGTGTCTGATCGTGTCTCTTACAAAATAGTAAAGGGCTACAGCCTTCTCCCTGTCTGTCTGTAGCCCCTCGGTTATCTCTCGTGCTTTTCGTTTTATGGACTCCGTATCGCAATCAATGATCTCCGTGCATTTAAGATAGCTTTCCATATCAGGCATTCAACACTCTCCTCACTTGAATCTGTAATATTATACACTATTCCCAGTCTTACGATTCTTCATAAAGCTCAACAGCAGACTTCTGCCCGTCTTTCACCACAAGGTTGAAATTTTTAGTCTGTACAGCACCTTGACAAACAGCAATATATTAAGTACTACATTAGGGAAAGAATAAAGCAGTTAATTTCCGGTGATTTCTCACAGCAATCTTAGAGAGAAATAGGAGAGCTTCATGGAAACAGCTTTAGGCGGCATTAGAGTCCTGGAGCTTTGCAGCATGGTCGCCGGCCCTTTCTGCACCAAGATAATGTCGGACATGGGCGCCGAGGTGCTCAAGGTGGAAAGCCCGGAAACCGGCGATGAAGCCAGAAGAAGAGGGCCTTACGCGGGTGATGTCCCTCACCCGGAGCGAAGCGGCCTTTACTTCTACCTCAATACCAACAAGCTGGGAATAACCTTAGACTACAGGACTGCCGAAGGAAGTAAAATTTTAAAAGAGCTGGTTAAAGGATATGATGTCATAGTTGAAGATAACCCTCCCGGAGTATTATCCGACCTGAGTCTGGGCTATGAGACGCTTGTTGAGTCCCATCCGGCTCTTATTATGACCTCGATAACGCCCTTCGGACAAACCGGCCCGTACCGGGACTATAAAGCCTATCCCCTCAACTGCATTCACAGCTCCGGAGAGGGCTACGTAACACCGAGCGGAACCCTCTTCCGCGACCGCCCCCCGGTCAAGCTGGGGAAGTTCGCCGGGGAGTATGAGGTCGGCACTTACTCGGCTCTGGCGACGCTTGTGGCCCTATACTACAAGGGCTTCACCGGCATGGGCCAGCACATAGACATATCAAAGCAGGAGGCATTGACGATTTCCTGTCTTTTCGACCATCTGCCTTATACAATGGTAGGTATGACGGTAAGCAGATTGATGCCCAGGGTGCCGGAGACAGGTGTCGTTCCCTGCAAGGATGGACATGTCATGTGTGTGTCTTTTGAACAGACATTCTGGGAAAGAATCAAGCAACTGATGGGCGAACCCGAATGGACCCGGGAAGGCTGGTATGATGACCAGGACAAGCGACGGGAGCATGCGGCAGAGGTGAGAAAAAGACTGGAGGAGTGGGCCAGTGCCCGCACCAAGAAGGAACTTCACGAAGGAGCGCTGGAGGAAGGGGTTGCTTTAAGCCCCTTTCTCACTCCGGGGGAGATCCTGCAATCGGAGCTTCTCAAGTCCAGGGGGTTCTTCACCGAGATAACGCATCCCCAGATGGGAAAGGTCACCTGCGCCACTGCCCCATACCATCTCTCCAGGACGCCCTGGCGGTGCGAGCGCACTGCACCGATGTTAGGTGAGCATAATGAAGAGATTTACTGCCGGCGTCTGGGCTATGACAAACAGGAGTTAGCAAAGCTCGCAGGACTGGGAGTGATTTAGACGAGGTGTAACAGTGGAGGCTTTATCCAACCTTAGATATCTCGAATTCGGTGAGATGATAGTGGGTCCCTGGGCGGGACTGATGCTGGCTCTCTTCGGGGCTGAGGTTATCAAGATAGAGAGCGGATTCAGGCTGGACATGACGAGAAGGGCCGGGGTAACAGCCGAGGGCGGGCGCGTTGCCGCATACATCCCGGGGCAACCCATACCCGAGGGAATGCTGACGGACACACCCGTGTTCAACTGGGTTAACTTGAACAAGAAGGGTATAACCCTTAATCTGGGCACGTCCGAGGGCGTCGAACTGGCGAAAAGGCTGATCGCTATCTCGGATGTAATGGTGGAAACCTACCGGCCGGGCGCAATGGACCGGTTGGGGCTGGGATACACCGACGCTACGAAGCTGAAGCCGGACATCATATACGTCTCGTCCTCAGCAGTAGGCTACAACAGCACAGGGCTCGAGGCAAAGCAGCTGGGCTACGGGCCGCTTTTTCGCGCTCTGGGCGGATTAGGTTACCTCACCGGTTATCCCGATGGGCCTCCGGGTGAAGGGCTGGGACGTGACGACGTGCTGGCCGGTACGATGATCAGCACCGCTGTGTTGATGGCGCTTATATACAAACAAAAGACCGGTCAGGGGCAGTTCATCGATTTCTCGGCACGCGAGGGTATCTCGTTTCTCATCGGCGATTCGTTCATGGAACCTGTGCTAAATAACAGGGACCCTGTTCGACAGGGCAATCGTGATGAAGTTATGGCCCCTCATAACTGCTATCGCTGCCTGGATGAGGGCATGGATAGATGGATCAGCATTGCTATCGGCACTGATGATGAGTGGAGCGCATTCTGTAATGCCATCGGTAATCCCGAATGGAGTAAAGACGGAAGGTTCGGCGATGCCCCCGGCCGCTGGCAGAATCAGGAGGAGCTGGACAAGCTGATTGAGGTGTGGACCATAGATCACAGCGATCGGGAGGCGATGGAAATTTTACAGGGAGCGGGAGTGGCAGCAGTACCCTCCTTCAGCATAGACGAGCTCTGGGGTGATCCCCATCTTGCTCAGCGAGGTATTTTCGATGTGGTTGATCACCCTGTACTGGGGGCACAGCCCTTGATTAAGTCCCCATGCAGACTGTCGGTGACCCCGCCGAACATTAAATCCCACGGCACAATGCTCGGCCAGTATAATGAATGGGTCTATGGGGAACTCCTCGGCCTTTCCCGGCGAGAAATTGAGGACTTGGTCGAGAAAGGCGTGGTTTACTAGCTCTGTTACTGTATCAAACTGCCTATCGAACGCAGGTTTTAACTAATAAGGAGGCTTAAGGCCTCCCCAAAGGAGGTAAATATGAGCACGTATGTACTGGTTCACGGTGTATGGCACGGAAGCTGGTGTTGGGACAGGATTGTTCCGCTTCTGGAGGAGAAAGGACATAGAGTGGAGGCCCACGACCTTCCAGGTCACGGTCGCGATACGACGCCTGTTTCGGAAGTATCGACAGCGGCCTATGTCGATAGTGTATGCAGGATTCTGGATGCTCAGTCAGCACCGGTGATACTTGTCGGGCATAGTCTTGCGGGACTTGTCATCAGCCAGGCCGCCGAGTACCGGCCCCATAAAATCAAGACCCTGGTGTATATCGCGGCTCTTCTGCTGCACAACGGCGAGTCCCCTCTTAATGTTCCCGATACGGATTCGCTGCTCGGGCCAAACATGATCGATGCTGAGGACGGAAGTCTTACAATCAGGGATGACGTTATCAGAGAGGCCTGGTACAGCGATTGCAGTGATGAAGACGCGGCATGGGCTCAATCTCTCCTGGTTCCCCAGAACCCGGCTACTTTCACCACACCTATAAACATTACTGAAGAGAACTTCGGCCGTATACCCCGCGTGTATATCGAGTGCCTTCTTGATAAAGCCCTCTCTCCCTGGGTGCAGAAGAAGATGTATACGGAGACTCCGTGCAGGGTCATCTCAATGAACACCAATCACTCGCCGTTCCTTTCGGCACCCAAGGAATTCGTAGAGCACCTTATATCGCTATAATCTCGCGCCGGTTTCAAATCGTGCAGCCGGGGCTAATCTCATCAGTGCTTCGGATAGAACATCATCAGTGAAAAATGAGGATAAGATGCGAATAACGGTTGTCTACGATAACGAGGTAATACAGAAAGGTCTGAGGGCAGACTGGGGGTTCTCATGCCTCATCGAGGGAGAGGGCATGCCATGCATATTGTTCGATACGGGCGCCAGTGGCCGGACACTCCTGTACAACATGAAACAGCTCGGTCTCGACCCGGGCGATATCGAGGTCATATTCATCTCGCACGGCCACCTGGACCACACAGCCGGACTGCCCTACATCCTGGAGCTGGCCAGGGATGCCGTGCTCTACGTACCGGCATCGTTCTCCTTAAATATACCGGGAAGAAAGGTTGTCAAAGTAAGCGAGTCCGTCCTTGTCTGCGATCAGGCCCGCAGCACCGGCGAGCTTGAGGGTATCGAACAGTCTCTTCTGCTCGACAACGGCACAGGTATAACCGTGGTTACCGGCTGCTCCCACCCGAGCGTAGGCAGGATCATCGATGCCGCTTCACGATACGGGAGAGTAAACGGTATCATCGGCGGCTTTCACGGATTCCGCGACTTCGGCAGGTTGGAAGGCCTGTCGTTGATATGTCCCTGCCACTGCACCACGTACAAGACGGAGATCAAACGCCTCTTCCCCGAACAAAGTACGGGATGCGGCGCCGGACTGGTGCTCGATATATGACAAAATGGCGCGGGCTCCGCAGCCCGGGTCTATCGGACCCCGCAAGCTGCCATTTAAAATGGGTGGGCAGTAGCATCCGCTCCTGCCGCATCTACGGGTAGACCCTTCACTACATTCAGGGTGACACAGTACATGACTGTCATTGATAGCGCAGCGTATTTCCCCCTCCCTCCAACTCGCTCCCACTGGGGGAGGGAGGATATAAACACGCCGTAGGGGCAGACCAACGTGTCTGCCCTATCCCAGAAATATAGGAGCAGCCCCTGCGGTGAAATAAAAACGTAGGGGCACGGTAACCGTGCCCGCTACATCACGCGTGTTACAGATACACAAACCTTTGAAATTCCTTACGCTGACCGGTTGTACTGCATTAACATTGATGCCGAATTAAACCTTCCCAATTTCTAAATGGTAAGTTAATACCCGCTGTTACTGCGGGTGTCCTGTCTTTCAGCGACATATGAGGTCGGAAAAAGTTATAGTGTATCAGGAATCCGCCTAAAAAGAGCTTCGCTGACTTGCTGTTCTTGAGTCCCCGCATTATCTTGGTTCTATCTTTGAGTGTCCCGTGAAACCGCTCTATCAGGTTCGTATTTATCTCGTGGGTTATACCTTTAATCTTAAGGTGATATGATTGAGAACCGAATACACGTTCTATACCTTCGGGATATGCTGGCATGGAATCAGTAATGATAAACCGAGGATTGCGGCTTGCGTTCTCTCTCGCATCCTTGAGCGTTCTCATTACATCATATATCGTTCGACTTGGTGATAGGTGAGAACCTAAGAGAAACCGTGTCTTTTCATCTATAACATCCCAGAACCAAAGCTTAACACCTGAATCCAGTTTAATTACAGTCTCGTCAACAACCCACGTATTGCCACTTTTAGCTTCGTGGTCATCAAGTACGTGTGAAGCTAACTTCGTGTATTTCACTATCCAGCGGTAGATAGTAGAGGTCTCGAAATACTCAAGGTAGATTTGCTGTATCTGACGCTGGATTTTCAATAGCGATTGCCCTTCATAGAACATATTTAATGCCATGCCTAAAATCTGATAACTGCATCTGCCCCGCTCCGGTGCATCTCTGTCTGCAAATGTGCGCTCGCATGACTTACACTTGTAATATTGAATACCCCGCCGTACCCCGTATCTTACGACTGAGGTAGATTCGCAAAATTTACAGTTCATCAAACAAATTCACTTTATCTAAGGTGATGTTCCCTTTTAGGCACGTAAGTAGTAGGCATATTGAAATTTGTGATATACTTAAGATGGTTGGTTGAGTGGTAGCACGTCCACCAACCGTGTTTGTCTAGTTAGGTGTAGAGCGATAGTGCTCTGGCACTTTCACTTTGCCATTATCAGTCTTCCTGACGTGTGGCTTGACGTGCACAATCTTTTTCCCTCGGTCGGTTTTGGCCAAGCATTCCTCCTTTCTAGGGCGATGTGTATAACCCCCTTAGAAAAAGCGGTTGCCCATGAGAGGAAACTTGCACCTGGATAGGGAGGCGACGTGCTACCACGCTGATTGTAGACGAGGTAAATAGAAGTGTCAACCTTTCCTTAGAGGCACGTATTTAATTGTGCCAATTTGCCCCTCTTACATAATGGGTGTAAAATAATAGCCTACAAGTTTAGAATACTTGGAGGTTATCATGTCTGACGAAATTGCTAAGATTCCAGAGTATTATAGTGATTCTTTTCGCTTCTCGTTATCGCCGTATGGGGTTTCGTTTACGTTTTCTTTGAATATACCACACCCCTCAGCATCGAAAGTAGAACCGGGTACTGATTTGTTTAATTTGAGGATGTCCCTTGAGCAAGCGAAGGTTATGGCAATGATGCTTCGACGTAATCTAAAGAGCTATGAAAAGCAAAATGATTTGGAGATTTCCCTTCCAGCACAATTATATACCCAATTGGGTATAGCCCGTGAAGATTGGGGAGATGTCTAGTCACTTATCTGATATAATAAGTGCTTTAATGGATCGGGATTATCTTCTCACACTTCATATTTGGGAAAACTTTGCAACTGAATATAATAGACCGCCCCCATCTTCAATAATAAGTTCAGTTAGAAATGATAAACCCGAAATATTGGAGAATTATCCTAATGATCCGAGAGGGGCATGCTGTCTTATACTAAGCGAAAGTACTAATGGTAAAAAGATACATAGTGTGGTAACATATGGGGAGAGGCCAGTGAGGATAATAACGGCTTACTACCCTTCCCCTGATATATGGAGTAATGATAGGGAAAGGAGATCAAAGTAGGGATATGAAAAAACGGAGAAAGAGTATTCCAGTATATGGCGATGATAATGTTACATTAACAGTTCTTGTGGATGCGAACAATGAGGCGTGGTTAACCCCTGGACAAATTGAACATTTAGAGTCTATTTATAATTGGAAGAGGTATTATTATAGCTTGGATGTTCCGGCAACAAGTGGCGTGAAGACTTCTGATTACAAGAAGAGTGTGGTTTTGCCTAGTACTGCTGTTGTACAGGAGCGTTGTTATGCAACGCAAGGAACCTAAACTACGTGGTGAGATAGATACAAAGCATAAAAAACTTGAAGAATATAAGCCTGGTGCTACCCAGGCTCAAGTCTTCAAGGCACTAAAGAAAGTTGCAAAGTCCCCTAAGCCTTCCGAGAAGCCTTCCTAACTGCTTCGTTTATCATTGTGAGAAACATTGGTTCCTCATCGTTCCTATGGTTGTATCGGAAGCTATATTCATCAACGTATTCCTGTAAGTGTTCAGGCGTTACGTGATGGTATGTTCCGTCAATACTTCGTTTTAGCTGGCTCCAGAATCCCTCAATACTATTGGTATGAATATCCTTGCCAGTAACGTAGACTTTCTTTGAGTGGGCTACAGTTTGGTGTTTGAAACCAAGTTTGGTAAGGGACTGATAGCTCAACAAATCGTCAGTATAAACATCAGCACACTTTATAACGTTAGCTTCGATATAGGGGATTAAGGTTCTGGCTTTAACATCAGGCACTACAATTGCTCTAACTTTGCCCTTTCTTTCAACCATACCTAGTACAACGCTCTTATTCTCGGAACCTCGGCCACGTTTACCGTGACTCTTCCCGCCAATATAGGTTTCGTCAATCTCTACCTTACCCAAGAACTTTATCTCCTGTCCAGCAGAGAGAATTGACCTGATTTGCTTCCACATTCTATAACCAGTCTTAACGGTAACACCTAAATCTCGACTTAATTGACGGGATGAAATACCGCATCTGGTTACAGCCATTATTGCTATGGATCTAAACCAGAGTCTTAAGTGACTAAACTTAGTATCCTGAAAGATCGTGCCGGCCATTGGATAGATATGGTTGCCGCAATATTCACATGAGTAGCATGGCCTATCCTGAATACGGTAGTGATTGGTTGCCTTGTCGCATTTCACGCACTTTACGCCATTAGGCCAACGAGTTTTGAATAACCATTCTAGGCAGGCATCATCATCAGGGAAATCTCTTTCAAAATCTTTCGTGCTGTACTTTTTCATGACTTACCATCCTTAACTATTTCATGAATAGTCTATCACAAAATAGTACGTGTGTCAAGGGGAACATCGCCAAAAATAAAGAAACACACGAGAATAAACATTTTAGAGAGTATCTAGAAACAAAAGTAGCAGGAACTGCACTTGAAAGGGGAATAGATGTTAATCTTACTATTCAAGGCCTTAATTCAAAGGAATCCTATGGTCTATTAGCGGTTGATTACTTCTCTTGGTCGATATTCAGAAAGTTTGAATACAATGATAATCGGTTTTTTGAATTGTTTAAACATAAATTGAAGCGGAGGCGAGAGTGGTATATATAAAAAAGAGAAGCGTTACTTTGGATGCGGTTGCGATAACACGCAACTTATGTCTCTAAAAGAAGGCACACATCCCAAAGACTTACTGCACTTCTCAATTTAACTATATCTATAATATGGGGAAAAGTCAATACCTAATCCTAAAGGTACTATTGCGTCAATAGTCCTATAATTGTACCTTTCACCTGTGACCATCCTTTTCGGATATAATAGCTTGAGATATTCTGCTACGATGTGTATAATAACTGAAATAATTTAATAATCATTCGAAATACTGTTATGGTTCACGATTGGGTCGACTATCTTTCAGCGATATCAAGTGTCATTGTAATCCTAGCAGGTGGCATTTGGGCTCTATGGATGTACCTACAGAGGCGTCAGCGCTTCCCAAAAGCGAATCTGGAAGATGAAGTAATGGCGATTCAACTAAATGACAAACATGTATGTATTCACATTGCCACAAAGATTACAAATATTGGAAGTGGCGTATTACAGATGAAGTCCGCCAGAAGTTCGATTCATCAGGTATTGCCACTTGGAGATGAAATGCAACAACGATTAGATAGTGAGGATGCTTTATATGATGACGTGCGAAAAGAAATCAAGTGGCCAGAGCTGGGGATAAATGAATGTAACTAGCCTGTCGAAATTGAGCCTGGAGAAGAAGATATCTGCCATTTTGACCTAGTTATACCTCCAGGGCAGGAGGTTATCTACGTTTATCAGTATTTCAAGAATATACGTAAGAAGAATAAAGAAATAGGGTGGTCAATATCCGCATTATATAATGTAGACGAAATACTAATACCAGGGGGTTTGAAGATGAGACCTCAACAACAAGGGCCCAAGCCTAAGCCAAAACCTACACCTAAACCCGCAAAACCTACACCTAAAAGCATTCCACACAGACAACAACCACCGAAAAAATGAACAATTCAATCCATAAGCTTTGAAGTAATTTAACACGCCACCCACATACAGTGTAGGTAACATGAGGGAAAGCCCCTCACCCGGCGTGTCCCTGGTTAAGCTGTAATTCGTGGAGTAGAGATGCCGAAAAGTCAGGACGAGTACTGGGCAAGCAAGAGCGAAAAAAGAATATGGTGCTATAAGCACAATGTGCTTCATAAGAAGAAAGAACCATGTCCGAAATGTCTGGCGGAGAAAATGCAGACCGACATTGATTCAAAAAGGATTCTGGATGAAGTGTTTAAACGTGATGATAAATAGCCAGGCTGTTTGATGGTGTAGCGAAGCCTTTGAACATAACAGCAGTACGCTTGTTGTTCTGGAAATTTCAATGTTTCCACCTTGATCTTCAACTTTTTCAGCATGCGGTCGACAGGAATCTTGAGCGCGAAACGTCACTTGTACCGAGGGTAAGGCAGCGTACATATGCTGCAAATCCCCCCTTTGGCAAAGGGGGGAAGGGGGGATTTGAGTTATTCAGATATCTGTAATCCCCCTGAATCCCCCTTTAGAAAAGGGGGACTTTTAGTAGCCTCTCTCGCTATGGCGATGCCCTGTATCGGTGGATAGCATTTACGCCTGTATTACTTCCTGTGCATCTCAACGAGCTTGCGCCTCGTTTCCACTCCCAGGTAGTTGGCGAAACCCAGAACGGCGGGATCGGTCCTGACGTCGAGCACTGCGGGCAGCCCCGAGTCGAAGGCCCTCTTTAAGGCGGGCTGGATCTGTCCCGGATCGGTTACCAGCTCTCCGTAGGCCCCCAGGCTCTGCGCGTACATGTCATACCTCACGTCCTCGCTCAGGCTGGAGCAGAACTCGCCGCACTTGTTCAGCTGCTGGTCGTGGGCGACCATGCCCCACTGGCAGTCGTTGCCTACGACGACCACGATCTGCTTGTTGTGCCTAACCGCCGTGTCGATCTCGCTGGCATTGAACATAAAGGAGCCGTCGCCGGTTACTACGAGGACTCTCTTATCCGGCTTCGCCGTCTTGACGCCTATTGCGTAGGGAATTCCTCCCCCCAGATGTCCCAGGGAGCCGCCCTGGGCATTTATGAAGCTGCCGGGAAAGCTGGCGCGGTAAAGGGCGGTGACGTGGGCGTTGATATCCCCGCCGTCCATTACGATGTGTGCATCCCTGCCCAGGAACTCGCACACCTCTTTACCGAGCCGGCCGGGATGAACAGGGACATCCGAACTGGTCGCCCCCGCTTGCAGCGTGTCCTCAACAGACCTGGCGATGCTCTTCATGTTTCTCACCCACTCCGTCTCCTCGCGTTTGCCCCCGCCGCTCTTGAGCGCTTCCTGCGCTGATTCAGTCAACTGGGTCAGGACGGCTCTGGCGTCTCCCCAGATGCCGATGTCAACGGGCCTGTTTCTGCCTATCTCTAGGGGCTCGATATCCACGGAGACCACCCTTACATCGGGCGCATAGAAATTGCCGGCGCCGTAGCCCAGGAACTCCTCGAACCTTACCCCGATCGCCAGGAGCACATCGGCCCCCGCTATGCTCCCGAAATCCAGCCCGACGGGGCCCCCGCAGAGCGGGTGATCGTCCGGTATGCAGCCTTTCCCCCCCAGCTCGTAGCATACGGGTATATTTGTAAGCTCAGCGAACTGTACGAGCTCATCCGACGCGCCCGACCAGAGAATTCCGGCCCCGATCAGTATCCCCGGCCTTTCGGCATTCAGTAGCCATTCT
This sequence comes from uncultured Dehalococcoidia bacterium, assembly GCA_964453665.1. Taxonomy (GTDB): domain Bacteria; phylum Chloroflexota; class Dehalococcoidia; order SZUA-161; family SZUA-161; genus DAOUTY01. The sequence continues at coordinate 58,521 of CAYVQT010000014.1, forward strand.
GCGGCCTTTTTTACCAGCGCGGGATCACCGTACGGACGCGCTCTGGTCCTGTACCTTTCCGGCGGGATGAGCGGGGCTTCCTCCTCCTCGATATTGAGCAGCAGGATATCATAGGGAAAATCCAGCAGCACGGGTCCTTTGCGGCCGGTATCGGCGTATCTGAAAGCGGTGGCAACGTATTCCGGCAGCCGCCGCGTTGTCGCGCAACATCCCCTCCACTTGGTAATCGACCGGTACATGTCTCTTGAATCGAACTCCTGTATGGCTCCCTTTCCCTCGAAGAACTGCGGCGTATGAGTGCAGATGCCGACAACGGGCGCGCAGGCATACCACGCGGTGGTTATGCCCGGCGTCATGTTGATTACCCCCGGCCCCGAAGTGACCATGGTCACCCCGGGCTCGCCGGTGGCTATCGCATAGCCGGTTGCGGCGTTGGCCACAGCCTGTTCATGCCTCATGTCGATGAGCTCTATACCCTCATCCACGCACTTATCATATATCTCGCTTATCTCGCCGCTGAGGGTGAAGATGTGTTTCACCCCCTCACTCTTCAAAGCCCTGGCGACAAGTGTGCTCCCTTTTACTTCTGCCATTTCAACCTCCGATGTCTGGTATTTTCGATAGCTTATCAGGCCTCTACTGCTGCCACGTGCGGTCGGGCCTGAAAGCTTGGCGCTGCGTTCTAATGATTATACGCTGATTTTCCGGTGGAATTTCAGGATGTGATTCTAAACTATTCATCCGCAGTTTTCAAACAAACGGGTCAGCGGGTATTACTGCAATGAGATTGATTAGACGAATTCCCTGTGTTAATCTCTCACTAAATTATTTAGGGAACCTCTGATCAAGTTTACGAAACCTAATTTTCAGTTCAGATCTTCGGT
>CAYVQT010000015.1:0-57100 GCA_964453665.1 uncultured Dehalococcoidia bacterium
TTACCATAATTATACCACAATTATACGAATACTTATATGTTACATGGTACTAGTTGAACATACCACAATAAATCCTGTGTTGTCCGAACCACCTGTAAAAACGTAAAAACGGGAATGGCGCTAAATTCCTCTATTTGATAATATGGTAGCTATTACGGCCATGCGATCTTTATAGCATACCCATGAAGATACTTGTTGTCACCCAGGGGCCTTACGGTGAGAGAATAGCGCGGAATCTGCGGGAGAATGCGCCCTCAGGCTGGACAGTCGAGGAGGTTGCCCTGCCAAAGGCTTTGCCTCCCCTCATCGACGACCCCGATGAATTCCTGCCAGCGACCATGCCCGAGGCCGACCTGTTGATCGCAGCGGGGGAGTCACCGGGAGCCGCTCAGCTCATTCTCGATATCGTGGAAAGCTCCGGCGCCCACTCCGTAATCGCCCCTATAGACAACAGCGCCTGGCTGCCCCAGGGCCTCGCCAATCAACTGAAGAGAGAGCTGTCAGCGAAGAACATCTCCGTAGCCTTCCCCAAACCATTCTGCAGCCTCACCGAAGCCAGCTACGGATACCGCGGCAGTGCCCAGCCCTACGATGATGAGCTTATCTCCAACTTCGCCCATTACTTCGGCAGGCCCAAACTGAAGATCACGGTCAACCCCGATACCAGGTTGATAGAGCAGGTAGAGGTAGAGAGGAACTCGGCCTGCGGTTCAGTTGCGCATACTGCAAAGCAGTTGATCGGTCTCTCCGCAGACGAGGCCGACACCAAAGCCGGACTCATCCTGCACCATTACCCCTGCCTCTGCTCTATGAACCAGGAGCAGATCGACGATAAGCTATACGATACCCTGATGCACGTCAGCGGCTACATCATCAATGAGGAAGTAGCGGAGCAGGTCAAGCCCTTCAAGACTCCTCCCCAGTACCTCACCCCCAGCGAGTACGTAGATGACAAGTGACATCGATTCACATACCGCTGCACCTAATAGTCATACCTGCGAAGGGCGCACTAAATCATGAACGCGATCGAAGTCTCACAGGTAAGCAAGTCCTTCAGAGGCATCAGAGCGGTAAATGACCTGTCATTCACCGTGGGAACCGGCGAGGTATTCGGCATGGTCGGTCCCAATGGCGCCGGTAAGACGACTACTCTGAGGATGTCTATGGACATCATCAAGCCGGACTCAGGTGAGATAGAAATCCTGGGTGAACACATAAACGAAGAATCTAAGAACCGAATCGGATACCTGCCGGAGGAGAGGGGGCTCTACCGGAAGATAACCGTCTCCGAATCCCTGACCTACCTGGCAGCACTTAAGAACATGAAGGGAAGGCCGGTAAAAGACCGAACAGCCGCGCTGCTGGAGCGGGTGGATATGGTACAACACAGGAATAAGAAAATAGAGGAACTGAGCAGGGGGATGAGCCAGATAATACAGTTCATCGCCACTATATTGCACGACCCCGAACTGATAGTACTGGACGAGCCGTTCGCCGGACTCGACCCGGTAAATACCGAGCTCCTGAAGGGTTTTATCCTTGAACTGAAAGGCCAGGGCAAATCGATAATCCTCAGCACTCACATGATGAACCAGGTCGAGGAACTCTGCGACAGGGTTCTGATGATAAACAAGGGCCAGGCTGTACTGTATGGCGGCCTGGGTGAGATAAAGTCCAGATTCAGGAATAACTCCATATTCCTTGAGTGTGACCGTATCCCGGATGAACTCCCGGGAGTGATCGGGAGAAAGGCTCACGGGAAGTACATCGAACTCTTCCTGGATGGTCAAACCCCGCCTTTTGAGGTACTGGCGGCGCTGGTTAACAGCAGGAGCACCATTAATCGATTCGAGGTTTCAACGCCTTCGCTGAACGAGATATTCATCCAGGTTGTGAAAGAGGGTTGATGAAGAAGACGTTGACCATACTAAGGCACGAGTTCAGACAAACCCTCAAGAGAAAAGCCTTTATTATAATGACCGTTGCACTTCCTCTAGTCCTGATGCTGGGATATGGAATATATCAAGCAGTGCAGCACTGGCATGAACCCAGCGAGCCACAGGAAGTGAAGATAGGCTACGTGGACGAGGCCGGAGGGTTTGATAAATACACAACTCAGCAGGATATCACCTTTATCCTTTACCCGAACGAGGAAAAAGCAAAGAGCGCGCTCCTGGACAGTGAAGTCGAGGAGTACTTCGTCATTGCCGCCGACTATCTCTCCAGCGGGCGCATCACCAGATACACCACGAAGAGCGAGTTTGAGGTCCCTGTCAAGATTTGGAGTAGCATAGAAGACTTCCTGCTGTCCAACTTGCTCGCCGAGGAGGTCAGTCCGGAGCTACTGGAGCGTGCCAAGATCCCGATGCAGTTGAATACAGTGGAACTGGACGAGAGCGGAGAGATAGTCTCGGCGCAGGACGATGTCACCAAGGCCATCCTGCCAGTCGTCTTCGGCATGATATTCATCTTCGCTATCTTCTTCTCCTCAGGATTCCTGCTTCAGAGCGTCAGCGAAGAGAAGGAGAACAGGGTAATCGAGATCATCCTCTCCTCCGTATCATCGAGACAGCTACTCGCGGGGAAGGTGCTGGGTCTCGGCGCCGCAGGGCTTCTTCAGGTAGCTATATGGCTTATAGCCATCAAGATTTTCGCCGATGCAGCCTCGGTCAACATTCCGGCCTTGAGCAATCTCTCTATCCCTTCAAGTTTCCTGGCCTGGGGCATACTGTTCTTTATTATGGGCTATGCTTTGTTCGCCGCTATTTTCGCCGGCGTCGGCTCACTCGGGTCCACCGCGAGAGAATCTCAGAGCTTATCGGGCATCATCGTCCTGCCAAGTATCGTACCACTATGGTTCAGCTACTTTATAATCAGCAATCCCGAGAGCACATTCGCCAAGGCGCTTACTTTTATACCGGTCACTGCTCCGATAACAGCAATGATGAGGCTTTCCAGGGACGTCCTGTCTGTCTGGGAGATTGTCCTGAGCCTTACTATTCTAGCGTTATCGGCCATGCTGGCAATGTGGATAGCGGCCAAGGTATTCCGCGTATTTCTCCTCATGTATGGTAAAACACCATCACTAAGGGAGATAGCAAGGTATGTAAGAGAGGCGTAGGTCGCTAGAGTGAATAATCGAGGGGAATTTGCTTAGCAGAGACAGGAAACGAAGGCCTTCCGTCATCACCAGCCGATGTTATTCCAGCCCGACTGCAAATCTCTGAATATCAAAGTGCAGTCTCCACTGACCTTGATCCAATAAGCCCTGCCGCTCACCAGCCCGGTGAGATTACTGCCTAGAGTGTCGTTCGGGTCATACATCTCCCACTCTCCATTATAGAAGCCCCAAACCCTGATCAACTTATCGGCAATGCTTGCCAGAGCTTCCTCCACCGCTGTTGGAATGTCTTCATCCAGGGGGACCCAAACATCGGGCTCAATGATAGTGAAACAGGTGTCAATTGTCAGACCAGCAACCGTAGCCGAGACAATCTGACCTCCACCGGCCAAGCTGGGAGCCTCGAAAGTTGTGGTAAAAGCGCCTATATTGTCCGTCATTAGCCCCGGCGCATAGATCGGAGAACTGCCAATCCTGAGATTCTCCACACCGTTAAATGGTTCAAATCCAACTCCTGTGAGATTGACTATCGTACCCGGCAAGCCGCTATAAGGAGAGACAGTCAAACCCGCCGGCTTCAGCTTGAATATCACGGCCGGGCCAGCGTTTCCTATACTATCGGCTGCGCCAACTACATTGCTATCCTGCGCTGTTAGCGGAACAATAAACTGTATGCTGAAGCCGCCTACTGAGTTGGGCATAACCGTGTCCATAAACGAACCACCGAAAGTTAAAGACACCAGGCTGGGATTCACCCAGCCTGTGCCAGTCACTGTCACGGTCTCACCCTTATACCCGCTTGTCGGCGAGACCTTTATATTAGGCTGAGTAAGTTTAAACACGCCTGTCACCTCAACATCACCATCACCTATCACCACCGCTTGCGATCCCGTCGGAGCTGCCGGCACAGTCAGCATAGTCGCGCACATGCAGCCCGACGAGTCAATAGTAATGTCACTCGGATTCCAGGGAATACCACCGAACGTAATATTACCTGCCACAACAGTATTACCTGGAGTCATATTGCATACACTTACCGTCACCTTCGTACCTATAGGACCAGACGACGGTGACAGGCTCACCTTAGGTTCCGCAGCATTCGATGCCACCGGAACCGCCAGTAATAGTCCGACCACTAAAACCAAAGCCAAGACCGTCCTGATTAAATTACTGACCATTTTCCTCATTCAAGCCTTGTTATTTCAAACTGCCAAAATGAATAATCTCAGCACCATTTGCACGACTGACCCTGAACGCTACAAACCCTATCTTATTATACACTAAAAAATCCAGTTCACCGAAGTACTCCAGACTACACCACTTATTAAAATAAGTGTGACCGGGGCTGTGAACCTGCGGAGATAGAACTCGAGGAAAGCTGGTATGCGCTTCTATTATGGCGAGGTTGATGGCCTGGCATCATCAACGCCGCTAGCCAGCGAGTCAAAGGCGCAAGGCTCTACATGCCCATGTAATCACTGGTAAATATTTAGCGGGAGTAAATACCTGGAACTTTAACCGGCATTCCAGGTATTTACTCCCGCCTCTATCAAGCACCTTACTTGCTTAGCTGGGTTCAATCGATTAAAACTTTGTAGCTATCTCACCAACGAGCTCACTGAAGAAGCTCGCCAGATTCTGGGCTATCGACGACAGACTATCCCAGAAAGTGTCCTGATCCTGAACTACTATATTGCCTTCACCGCTGACTACCCTGGCAAATAGGTCCTTAATAAGGTCAGCGGTGCCGGTGATAGCTTCTACCAGGCTATCCATTTCAGCCTACCTTTCCCACTAACTTGCTTCTAATATGGTATACGGAGTAAATACAAGCTGACAATCCTACTAACGTACTTTCACAGCGAGATAATGCTCGTACTTTCGTAACCATCAATCATAAATTTAGCCACATCACTACAGCAGCTGGAAAACCCAACCGCCTTTAGGGATTGCACAACATCTCCCAACCTCAGCATCCGGCAACTAGAGCTTAGTGGCGATCTCGCCAGCAAGCTGAGTTAAGAACGCTGTCAGATTCTGGACTATTGACGATATGCCTTCCCAGAGCGCTTGCTCATCCAATGCCACGACATTACCCTCTCCGTTCCCTGCAGCGATTAATAGCTGCTTTATCAGATGAACGCCATCTATGATTGCCGTCGCCAGCTGTTCCATCTCAACCCCCCTTAGTCCGATTAATCAAGAATATCGTAGCCAAGGGAGGGGAATACAACAATCCTACTCATGTACTTAATTCACCTGATAATCGTTGTACTTTTGTAATATATGCTTCTCAAACATCCGTAATATTACTCTGCACTTTCATATATAAAGACACTCGCAAACATGCCAGCAGAAAAAATGGCCTGAATCCTGAACCGTTAATCCAACATAAATCATGAATTGTAATGTGCCTGTAAGCTGTTCGTAACTCACCCGTAATGCACATGTAATCGTTTCTTAATCACGCGCGCGTACAATGTATTATTGCCGGAACTTATTTCGGGCTTATTGCGCGAAATAAGTGCACCTGATGGCAGGTTTGTTGAGCGGCACGATACAATTGGTACACACAAAGATCCGTGCTGACAGAGTATTTTCAAACCTGAAGGGGAAGGGAAGGCAAGATAGAGAGGTGAGTTTAAATCGCCGATCATTTGCATGAATATAGGAGCTTGATACCGGTAGAGAGAGTTTTACTATTGGTCACCACTCAACCCTGTTATAAATAAGCCATGCGTAAAATAGTTGTAATGATAGTCGACAGCAACCCGTTTTCACGCTCCGGGTTACGGCAGATGCTATCCGAGCAGGACAGCCTGGAAATCCTCTCGACCATGGAATGTGAGCCGGGGCAAGACGGTGCGGAAGCAATGACGCAAATCGCAGAGAGTTATCCCGATGTAGTATTGGTAGATATCGACTATCCATCCCTGGGCGGTCTGGACCTGGGCAAGAGAATAATCCGTCATTTCCCCGGAACAAGAGTAGTGATGCTCAGCACCAATCCCTACGAAAACGACGCTGAACTATTTGAAGTCCTCAAGACCGGTGCGGTGGCTTATCTAAGGAGCAGGCACTGCACCGCCGGGGAGTTCATAGACACGATAAAACGAGCCTCTAATGGTGAGTATCCAATAAATGACATCGTGAGCCTCAGACCTAAAGTAGCCGACCGCGTACTGAGGCAGTTTCAAGAGATGTCGTCGCTGGGAAAATCCGTAAAAGACTTAACCACTCCCCTTACCCGTAAGGAGTTACAAGTTCTTACACTTATAGCCGAGGGCAATTCAAATAAGCAGATCGCCAACCTTCTGAGCATCAGCGATCAGACAATCAAGAACCACGTTAGCGCCATACTTCGTAAGATAAACGCTAATTACAGAGCCCATGCTGTATTCATAGCAATACGCGACGGCTTGATTTCCATTCAGACCGGTCAAGAGGAATGCAGCCCGGATAATAGCACCGTCAAGAGTCGCGCCGCCTAGATGAAACAACGCCAGGCAAACCGTTTGAACAAGCTCGCACCACACTCACAGCTTTCACTCAAATCAGGGGGCCTTATGTCCAAATGATGAGTTGAGTGTCTACGGACACCCAACTCATGCTATTATAACAATCCCGATATCTAAATGACCGCCTTAACTCTTCCCTATGCGGAACATCTCCGTGCCACATGGCGGGCAAACGCCCTGTGTCGCCGGCTTGCCGTTCTTCATCGCTATCTTTTTCGGGTCTTCACCTCACGTTTGATACGGCACACAATAAGAGCCTGCATTATACCACCCCTTTTTAACTAGCATGTAATAGAGTATATTCCGGCGAAATATCAATAATAAGACAGGCTTTTAGTTGCCAATCCATTCCGATTGTTACTGAGTTGCTCCGATAAATATGTAAATATACACGCCGGAGCACTCAACAGGGAACGAGGCCGATTGAAAGGCAACCAACCAAGATGTAGAATACAGTCACTTGATGAAGTTAACGCTCAGACCTTCATCTAAAAAGCAAAGCACGACTAAGTACAGAGAGCAGGCTTAGGCAATGAAAAGTATCATGACCAGAGGGGTATTGATCGTCTTCTCTTTAGGCATTCTTGCTTTCATTGTCTACACCCTGCTCGATTTCCTTATAAAGTTGTGGAGACCGCTGATTATATCGTTAACTGGAAGAGAGTATCTGGTAATACCACTGACGATTATTTTCACCATCTTGTTGATAGCCCTCGTTGGTTTCATCTTCTCTCGAAAGAATCTCTTTGACCGCTTCAGCAGTCTCTGGGCAAGAATCCCTGTCGTCAATTGGTTCCTGGGTGAGAAGAGAATTCCTCAATCGATACACGACATGCCAGGGGCTCTGGTAAGGTTTTCGGACGGAAGCTACTACATAGCGGCTCTGGTCGGCAACCAGAAGTTCAGGAATAAAAACGGCGAATTGGAGCATATGTACAAGCTTTATTGCCCTTCAGCGCCTGTACCCTGGAGCGGCCTGCCGATTATATTCGCCAGGCGAGAACAAGTCATCCTTTTGAAGATTTCCTTTGGCGAGGTTTATGGAATCACTACCTCATTTGGAAGAAGTGCCCCGGAAATAATGGAGGAATTAAGCTTAGAAGACAACGATTCTTAAATCCGGCTCCACCAGCCCAACAAATGACCTGACTACCAGCGTAAACTTAAATGCCTGGCTGATAAACGGCTCGATGCAGATATTATTACATCAAGAAACTTGCAAACCCTCAAGATGAGCGGTGTCATTAAGAGTAATGAGCTGCTTCCTCCCATCAGTGGCCCGAATTATACTCAGGGAGGCGTTATCGATATCAAGCCTGCGATAAATGCTATTAGGCACTCCGAGAACGTATGCCACCAATATCCTGACGACAATATCGTGTGTCACAATCAATGTTTGCCCGCCGCTGCTGGCTCCCAATATCATCTCAAAGGCCCGAACAGCCCTTTCCACTACCTGCCCAAAGCTTTCGCCACTGGGTAAAACAATCTCCGAAGGGTCAATCCGCGACTGATTCCACAGTTCCGGCCACCTTCGCTCTATCTCTTCCGCAGGCAATCCCTCCCAGTCGCCGAGCTGGATCTCGCTCAAGTCGTCGATTGTTTTCACTCCCAGGTAGTGCGGTTGGGCTAGAATCATCGCAGTAGTGTGGGTTCTCCGCAGGGGGCTTGCGTAGACTGAGCCAATAGGCAGACCGGCCAGCCTCGAAGATAAATTTCGCGCCTGCATATAGCCTGCTTCGTTGAGATCCTCATCAGACCAGCCGCTGTAGAAATGAGTGGTATTTGAAGTGGTTTGTCCATGACGGACGAGGAAAACGGTCGTCGACATCAGAGCTTTCTTTAAAGAGTAAGTTACGTCCCTTTCTATAATCCCACTTTTTCAATAAGTAAATGTCTTCCTATTGGACTAACCTGTGACTTTCCATAAATCTCAATTGCGGCAAACTGCCTCAATACATCAGCCTCAGGTAAATCGGCCAGGAGCGCACGTTACACCCGAAGCCCCCGCAGTGGACCCCGAAGAGCCCGAACCAAACATGGAGAAAATTCGCCGCGGCTTCTTAGTTCCACAGCTAGGGCATCCGATATCATCATCTTTATCCGTCATACCACGGCGGAGTTCAAACCTCTCGCCACAGTCCACACATTCATATTCATAGATCGGCATGACAATTTACCCCCTTATCTCTCACCCACACTTATATTATAACAGGAGCAAATCCAGTTTCCACCCCTATTCAATGGCGATGATCTCCCCCTGAATGTACTCATCAACAACCAGGATTCCATAGGTCTTTTGAAGAGCCGGAAACTTGCCCGTAGCACTGCCGGGGTTGAAGAAAAACACTCCATCTATTAACTCGCTCCTGGCTATATGAGTATGCCCATATAGAATTGCATCTACCTTTTCGAAACAGCCTTTGATCTTCTCCTGCATACCCCACGGTGCCCCCCACCCATGGATAAGACCCAGCCTTTTACCGTTTAACTCCAAGACCTCAGTCTCAGGTAAATACGCCCTTAGCTCCTGGGAATCCATATTACCTGCTATACCTCGAAAATCGCCTAACCCTCCCAGGCCATCCAGCAATTCCCTACCCGTGTAATCCCCGAGATGAACAATCAGGTCCACTCCCATTAATCCATCTATCAAGCTTTTTGGTAGCTGGTCAAGCCTTGACACATGAGTATCAGAGACTACACCTAACCTGAGCGTCCCCATGCTTCAAACCTCATTCCTCAAACTGATTCCAGCTTTCGCTTGAAAGACACCACTATAAAAGAGCTGGACCCGAAAAAGCCTCGCTCAATAAAAATGATATCCCTACGCCTCCTCCACGTCAACCCATTTCGACCTCCAGGTCGCTAGCAGCGTCTAAAAATTGGCACCATTTCATGGAAAGATAACAACTATTGCACCACTTGCATTCATACGTTATAATGCTGCGGAAGGAGGTAGTTCTAAAGTACCATAGTGGACTGCGGTGAATAGGACGAAAGTACCTTAGTATTGTAGAAACATACCGGCTGAAAGCCTGCAATTTTACTACGTGCTGACCTCACCTCGAACAACCATAGAGCCTGAATATAGCACACCAGTCAGCCATACAACAATATAGCTAGAGATATGCTTTCTGCAATTCAGTAGAAGGGGGGAATTATAAATGCAGAAATACATCATGTGGGTGATAGTCTTGGGGGTAATGGTTTCACTTGTAGCCGTCGCCGCCATTGGCTGCACGAGCGAGGAGGAGGAAGCGGAGCCCTATAAAGTAGGCGCCGTGTTAGCTCTTACTGGCTCCGCGTCGAATCTGGGCGTTCCTGAAGAACAGACGGTAGAGATGATGGTAGACCAGATCAATGAGGCCGGTGGAATAAACGGGCACCCGCTGGAAGTCATCATCTATGACACCGAGACCAATGCAGAGAAGTGTGCCACGATGGTGAACAGGCTTATCGAGCAGGACGAGGTACTGGCTATCATCGGGCCAACTACCAGTGGGGAAAGCCTGGCTATCATCGATACTATGACTGCAGCGGAGACCCCTCTGGTCTCCTGTGCTGCCAGCATCCTGATTGTCACCCCGGTAGAGGAGAGATACTGGGTATTTAAGACTCCACAGACCGACAAAGAAGCTGTCACCGAAATCTACACATACCTGGAAGCCGAGGGTATCACCGAGATCGCCATCATAACCGATACCTCAGGATTTGGGGCTGCCGGCAGGGATATCCTTATAGCTGACGCACCCGACTACGGGATAACCATTCTGGACGACCAGAATTTCAGTAGCGGTGACACCAGCATGCAGGCCCAGCTCACTCACATTAAGGGTACTACTCCCGAAGCAGTAGTCTGCTGGGCTACCGATAAAGAGTCAGCCATCGTTGCCGTTGACATGCAAACATTGCAGATGGATACCCCTCTGTTCTGCAGTCATGGAATCGCCAATATGGGGTTCATTGACGGTGCGGGTGATGCTGCCGATGGAGTTATCTTCCCGGCGGGCAAGCTACTTATAGTCGATGTTGTTCCGGCCAGCGATCCTCAGAAGAACGTACTGACACAGTACAGGGATGACTACGAAACCCTGTACGGTGAGGGCACCATTAATACCTTTGGCGGACATGCATGGGACGCTCTCAGCTGGGTAGTTATCGCTCTGGAGGAAATGGAAGAAGGGCTGGACACTGATGAAGCAAGGGCTTTCATCAGAGATGAGATAGAGCAGATTGAGGGCTTCATCGGCATAAGCGGCGTTTTCACCATAACTACTACAGACCACCTGGGAATGCTGCCGGGGTCTCTTGCAATGATCGAGATCGTCGACGGTAAATGGACCTGGCTCCAGTAGAAATCAACTGATTAATAGGATAATGATGTCAATAAGGGGGAAAGTGTCCCTTTCCCCCTTATTGTGTGGTTGTATGGCCGAGAGGTCTGATGCATGTCGGCGGACCAGTTTGTTCAGTACTTCATATCAGGTCTAACGCAGGGCAGCATCTATGCCCTGGTAGGCCTGGGTTTTACCATTATATATGCCGTAACCAGGATCATTAACTTCGCACAGGGCGAGTTCGTGATGCTGGGAGGCATGCTTTCATTCACCCTCGCCAGTTCCGCCGGTCTTCCTCTGGCACCCGCTTTGCTCCTCTCAGTGCTTATCTCAGCAGCTATCGGAGCAATCATGTACCTGCTGGCCATCCGCACAGCCAGGAGGGCTTCAGTGGTAAGCCTGATTATCCTCACCATCGGAGCCGCTATCTTCATACGCGGTATTGCAGGTGAGCTGTGGGGGGTGGATTTCGTTCGCCCTCCATTCTTCACGGGAAGCAGTTCCATATCCTTTCTGGGTGCCTATATTCATCCACAGGCCCTGTGGATAATCGGCACCACTATCGTTGTTACGGTCCTGCTGCATCTCTTTCTCTCCTATACCATGGTGGGCAAGGCACTGAAGGCTTGCGCTATAAGCCCGCGGGCTGCAAGCCTTGTAGGCATCGATGCCAGGGCTATGGCGCTAATCGCCTTCGCTATCGCAGCGGCGCTGGGTGCTATCGGGGGAGTAGTGATGGCCCCATTAACCCTCACCGCTTACAATGTAGGGGTTATGCTGGGGCTCAAAGGCTTCGTGGCGGCATCGATCGGCGGTTTCAAGAGTCCAATCTTAGCAGTTGTAGGAGGCATACTTCTGGGAATTGTTGAGTCAATGGCCGTAGGGGTAGACTGGGGGCCCTTCACGTCGGCCTATAAGGACGCTATTGCCCTGGTGGTCCTGCTTCTGATATTGCTTCTCAGGTCAGGCAGGCTGGCTGCAGAGGAGAGAGAGAGCTAATGTTGGCGAAGGTAAAGAGCAAATGGGCCTATTTTGCTGTTGCTGCACTATTAATTTTCTTGATATTAATACCTTTTGATTGGTTCCTGGGACAATATAAAGGCCTTGCAATCTTCATCGGACTCAGCACGATGGTTACGGTGGGTCTGTGCCTCCTGATAGGCTATACAGGGCAGGTTTCTCTGGGACAGGCAGCCTTCTACGGCCTGGGCGCCTATTTCTCAGCAGTCCTGAGCAAGACCCATGATGTCAATCCGTGGCTGGCAATGCTGATAGCCGCCGTTGCCACCGGCGGATTCGCCTACATCATCGGCTATCCCATCTTCAGGCTCAGGGGCAACTATCTGGCTATGGCCACCCTCGGCCTGGGGCTGATCATGTGGGTCCTGTTCAGGCAACTCAGCCAGTTCACCGGTGGGCCTGACGGCATGGCCGGTATTCCCTACCTGTCCATCGGCAGCTTTGTTTTCGACACTTCCTTCAAACGCTATTTTCTGGTATGGTTCTTTTGTCTCGCTATACTGTTAATCTCACAGAACATTGTCCGGTCGCGTACAGGGAGGGCGTTGAGGGCCGTTCATGGCAGCGAGTCCGCCGCAGAGTCGATAGGCATCAACGTAGACCAGTTCAAGGTAAAGGTCTTCGTATTAAGCGCCGTCTATGCTTCTCTCGCAGGCAGCCTATTTGTCCATCACCTACGCTTCGTAAGCCCCCAGCCATTTGACTTTCTCGCATCCGTGAAGCTGGTGGTTATGGCAGTCATAGGTGGGCTGGCCAGCATTTGGGGGGCCATCTTCGGTGCGGGCACTACACGCATACTCAGTGATGAGCTACTGCTCAGGTTCGGCGAATGGGATATCGCTATATACGGACTTATACTAATGCTAGTGATGATCTTTACACCGGAAGGTTTATTCGTCAAACTCAAAGACGTGTTTACACAATGGCAGCTTAGACATTCCCAGAGGGAGACTGAAACTTGAGCGAAGTAATATTGGAGACCAGGAGTCTATCCAAGGTCTTCGGGGGACTGGTAGCCCTGGATAAAGTCGAGTTATCTGCAAAGGCAGGTAAAATCAGCGCTATCATCGGCCCCAACGGGGCCGGGAAGACCACGCTGTTCAACCTCATCACCGGGGTCTATCCGGTGAGCGAAGGCGAGATATATTTCCGGGGAACGCTACTCAAAAACATCCCGGCTTACAAGCGAGCGGAGTTAGGTATTGTACGCACGTTTCAGCATGTCCATCTCTTTGGAAACATGAACGTCCTGGAAAACGTTATGACAGGCCAGCACCCGCGAAGCAGGTACGGCTTCCTGGAAGCAGCCCTCCGCCTGCCCAAGGCTCACCGAGAGGAGGAGGCCATCTCCCTTAGGGCAATGAAATACCTCAACCTGGTAGGATTGGGCATGCACGCCGAGCAGGATGCGCTCAGCCTCCCGCTTGGACAGCAGAAACTGCTGGCTATAGCCCGAGCCCTGGCCACCGAGCCACAGCTCCTGCTTCTCGACGAACCCGGTGCCGGGTTAAACACACTCGAGAAGCAGGAATTAAGTGACCTCATACGCCGCATTCGGGATACAGGAGTCACTGTGTTGTTAGTAGAGCATGATATGCCCCTGGTGATGGGCCTCGCCGAATGGGTAACTGTCCTGGACAGCGGGCAGAAGATAGCAGAGGGCACTGCCTCTCAAATCCAGAGGGACCAGAGAGTAATTTCCGCTTATCTTGGTGAGGAAGTGGAATAATGTTGAAGGTCGAAAAGATAACTGTGGCCTACGGCCGGGCAACTGCGCTAAGAGATGTTTCCCTGGTAGTGAACGATGGTGAGATCGTGACACTTATCGGTACCAACGGGTCGGGCAAGACCACCCTGCTGAACGCCATATCAGGAAGCGTGCCCCTGAAGAGCGGTGACATATGGCTCGACGACCACAAGCTCTCCGGACTACCTGCTCATAAAACTGTGAGACTCGGTCTGGGATATGTTCCCGAAGGGAGGCAAATCTTCGGAGCCATGTCAGTGACGGACAACCTGACCATGGGCAGCTACGCCATGTGTGCTCAAAACCGTTTGAGTACTCTGGGATACATTGGCTGGTTCCTGCGGCTTTCTTCCGTTCAGTCCAACCTAGAAATGGTATCCCGACTTTTTCCTATACTCAAGGAGCGGCAGAAACAGCAGGCAGGCAGCCTCAGCGGCGGAGAGCAACAGATGCTGGCTATTGGCCGAGCGCTTATGTCATCTCCCAGGATGCTTCTGCTGGACGAGCCCTCCCTCGGACTGGCACCTACGCTGGTCAGGGAAATCCTAAAGCTTTTAGTCAGGCTGAGAGATAACGGGCTAACTATACTCCTCATTGAGCAGGATGCTACTGCCGCCCTTAAGATCGCTGATAGAGGCTACGTTATGGAGAGAGGACGGATCGCCATCGAAGGCACAGCCAAGGAGCTTTTAGGCGATGACAGGGTGAGGCAAGCCTACCTGGGCAAAGCTGTGGCCTAGAGTATCATAAGCATGATAAAATGAAAGACGAGGCACGATAAACCATGAAGCAGCTATTATCGGGCAATGAGGCCATTGCACTGGGAGCATACCACGCTGGCGCAGCTGTAGCGACAGCCTACCCCGGAACGCCGAGCACCGAGATACTGCAGAGTATAGCTCGGATGGACGGAGTATACGCCGAGTGGGCGATCAATGAAAAGGTAGCCCTGGAAATCGGGATGGGCGCAGCCTATGGCGGTGTCAGAACCCTGGTGTCGATGAAACATGTAGGACTCAATGTGGCCGCTGATCCTTTCTTTGCAGCTTCAACCACAGGTATAATAGGCGGCCTGGTAATTGTCTCCTGTGATGACCCCGGAGAGCACAGCTCGCAAGGCGAGCAGGATAACCGGCATTTCGCCAAGATTGGCAAGGTGCCTATGCTGGAACCCACCGACAGCCAGGAAGCTTATGACTTGATGGACTGGGCTTTCAACATCAGTGAGGAATTCGATACACCCGTGCTGCTGCGCTCCACTACACGCATATCTCACTGCAAGACCGTGGTCGACGTGAACAAGGAGCGAAAATCTGATTTGAGAAAACCTGGTTTTCAGCGATCCCCCACTAAATATGTGATGGTTCCCTCAAATGCTCGCGTCAGGCGCCACGCAATGGAGGAGCGCATAGTGAAGCTGCGCTCTTATGTAGAAGACTTCCCATTTAACGAGATGGTGCTGGCTGACCGAAAGCTCGGCGTGATATCTAACGGGGTAGCATACCAATACGCCCGAGAGGTCTTTAAGGATGCTTCGCACCTGAAGCTGGTCACTATATACCCTGCCCCCGCCAACCTCATCCGGAGATTCGCCCGGGAAGTGGAGAGAGTGATTGTGATTGAGGAGCTTGATCCATTCCTGGAAGATGAGATACGCTGCCTGGGAATTCAGGTCGCCGGTAAGGAGTTCATCCCTATAATCGGCGAGCTTAACGCCGAGATAGTCGAGAATGCCGCTGTGGAGACGGGTATACTGCCGTCCAGACCGGGGCCTTCTCTTCGACCCGGGTCACCCTCACCGCAATTGCCGGCACGTCGGCCGCAGCTCTGCGCCGGTTGCCCGCATGTCGCAACAGAGTATGTCCTGAGAAAGCTGGGCTTCAGCAGTACCGGCTCCGGCAAAGAGCTGAAAAAAGGCGAATTTATCGTCACCAGCGATATCGGATGTTACACCCTGGGTGTGTACCCACCCCTCGCAGCTCTGGATACATGCGCCTGTATGGGAGCCAGTATAGGGCAGGCACTGGGGCTGGAAAAGGCAGGAGTCCCCAATAAAACGGTCGCCGTGCTCGGCGATTCTACATTTATGCATTCCGGTATAACAGGACTAATCGATGTCATATACAGTCAAGGCCACACTACCGTCATTATTCTGGACAACGAGACTACAGCGATGACCGGTCACCAGGGTCATCCCGGATCAGGCGTATCAGTGACCGGGGCAAAGACCCAACAAGTCAAACTGGAAACGCTGGCAGAAGGTATCGGCGTTAAGGATGTCAATGTCGTAGACGCCTTCGACTTGAAAGCCATCGAGTCCACAATCAAGCGGTGTCTTGATAACGACGAACCTTCAGTCATAATAGCGCGAGGGCCCTGCTCACTTACTGTGAAAACCAGGGGGGCCCCTTTCGAGGTAGATGCCGATGAATGCGTTGGCTGCTTTGATTGCCTCGACCTCGGCTGCCCTGCCATATCCATAGCAGATGATAGAGCTGTAATAGACGCTGGTATGTGCCTGGGCTCAACCTGCGGTGTCTGCGCCCAGGTGTGTCCTCAAGAAGCCATTTTGGAGAGCAGGAGATGAATGACGTAAATGTCTTGATGGTAGGTGTTGGCGGCCACGGGGTCATCCTGGCCAGTGACGGGATGGCTGAGATTGGAATGAATAGCGGGTACGACGTGAAGAAGTCGGATTCCCTGGGCATGGCACAACGTGGAGGGAGCGTAGTCAGCCACGTCAGATGGGGAGAGCATGTTTACTCTCCGATGATAAAAAAAGGTGAGGTCGATTTCCTTCTCGGTTTCGAACAACTTGAGGCTGCACGCTGGGCACCGTATCTGAAGCCGGATGGCGTAGCAATTGTCGCCGATGTGGTTGTCATACCGATATCAGCGATTGACGGTAAAATTCCTTACCCTGGCTGGGACGAAATAAAAGGGGTTCTTGCTGAATACACCAACCAGATATATCTGATCCCTGCTACCAGAATAGCTAATGAGGCAGGCAATCCCAGAGCAGTTAACATGGTTATGCTGGGTTTCCTGTCCTCGTTCCTGGAACTGAAACCCGAGGCATGGACCGATACAATGCGTCTCAGATTACCGGCGAAGTTCAGAGATTCCAGCATTGAAGCTTTCCTTAAAGGAGCAGATGAAGCCAAGACAATGATATCAACAAAGGGGCTATGAAATGATTCGCGATCCTGAACATGAGAAAATGCCAAGAAATAACCTGGAGAAACTGCAACTGGAACGCCTCCAGAACCAAGTCAGCTTAGTTTACGAGAAGGTGCCTTTTTACCGACAGGCATTCAGGGAAAAAGGAGTGACCCCTGATGACATCCAAACCCTGGCCGACCTGACGAAGCTGCCATTCACAAGCAAACTCGATTTTCGAGATAACTATCCTTTCGGATTGATGGCTGTCCCTCACGAGAAGGTAGTACGCATCCACTCATCCAGTGGCACAACTGGCAAGCCGATAATAGCGCCATACACCCAGGGGGACATCGACACCTGGGCAGAGATAATGGCTCGCACGCTGGCCGCCGGTGGCGCAACTAAAGACGACGTTATACAGAACGCCTACGGCTATGGCCTGTTTACCGGTGGCCTGGGGTTCCACTATGGAGCTGAGCGCCTGGGCGCTACAGTAATTCCCACCAGCGGCGGAAATACCAAGCGCCAGATTCTTCTCCTGCAGGACCTGGAGACTACTGTTATTACCTGCACCCCATCCTATGCACTGATATTAGACGAGACGGCAAAGGATATGGGGGTCGATCTGCGCGATACCAGGCTCCGCTTAGGGTTCACGGGAGCTGAGCCCTGGTCCGAGCAAATGCGGAGCGATATAGAGGAAAGATTGGGAATCCCGGCCATCAACATCTACGGCTTAACAGAGATCATAGGACCCGGAGTATCTGTTGAATGTCCTCACAAGTGCGGAATGCACATAGCGGAAGACCATTTCCTGGTTGAAGTCATAAATCCGGAAACAGGAGAGCAGTTGCCTTATGGAGAAGAAGGGGAACTGGTAATAACAACTTTAACCAAGGAAGCTCAACCGGTGATCCGCTTCCGCACCAGGGACATTGTTGGTCTCAATGCCGAGCCCTGCGACTGCGGACGAACGCTGGTAAGGATGTCCCGGGTAACCGGACGCAGCGACGATATGCTAATCGTCAGGGGAGTAAACGTCTTTCCCTCACAGATTGAGAGCGTGCTTCTTGCGATCGAGGGGGTGGAACCACATTACCTGATAGTGGTGGACAGGCAGCACGTATTCAAGTCGGATGAACTGGAGATATGGGTGGAGGTCTCTGAAGAAGTGTTCTCCGACGAAATGCAGAAAATGGAAAAACTGGAACAGAGACTCCGTTCAGAGATGGACAGCGTACTGGGTATTTCAGCCCGTATCAAACTCGTTGAGCCTAAGACTATCACTCGCACCGAGGGCAAAGCTAAAAGGGTAGTGGACCGCAGCGAGTTATAGGGTTCTGGCACTACTACAGTCTTAACTAAAGGAGGAACTTCGCTGTGAGAATAAAGCAGGTTTCCGTCTTTGTAGAGAATCAGCCCGGTCGACTTGAAGCCACGCTTGAAGTCCTCGAAGGAAAAGGGATCAGTATACGTGCATTATCGGTGAGTGATACTGCTGAGTTCGGCATAGTGCGTATGATCTTACCTGATGCTGAACTCGGGCTGGAAGCACTGCGAGAAGCTGGCTTTACCGTCCGGATGGACTGGATACTCAGCGCTGATATACCCAACGTGCCCGGCGGGTTGCTGAATAGCGTCGTAAAGCCACTTGCCGATGCCGGGATCAATCTGAAATACTTCTACGCTTACATTGAGCAGTCCGCAGAGGATAAGGCTATGGTGTTACTCAAGACCGATGACCTTGAAAAAGCAGAGAATGTCCTGAAATCCCTGTGAGTTGACCTTTGAACACGGGGGGCTCTGACTGCGCAGCTAAGGCCCGGCCTGAACTAACAGAGCCCAAACTCCCCGGCCACAGCCCTGAAGCCCTGTAGCGACCCCTCAATAACCCAGTCCTCTACGCAATATGATATGCGGAAGTACCCGGGAGCGCCAAATCCCTTACCCGGCACCACCAGCACGTTGTGCTTCTGTAGTTCTCTAACAAACGCCACATCATCCTCAATCGGCGACCTGGGGAATATATAGAAAGCACCCCGGGGCTTCACAATCGAGTAGCCCATCTCAACAAGATTATTGTACAGCAGGTCTCTTTTCCTTTCATACTGTCCTACTTCAACAGAAACATCCTGTAAAGTTCGCACCACGTGCTGCATAAGAGCAGGCGCATTCACAAAACCGAGTGTACGATTGCAAAATACCAGTCCATTTACCAGCTCTTCACGTGAGTCATATCCAGGATTAACAGCGATATATCCTATACGCTCCCCGGGTACCGCCAGGTCTTTAGAGTGAGAAGTGGCAACAACAGTGGCAGGATGAAAATGATATACATGAGGGCATTCTACACCATCATAGACCAGCTTCCGGTAGATATCGTCGCAAATCAAGAAGACCTCTTTTCCATACTCCATCTGCTTTCGCTCCAGTAGTTCGCCAATCCCCCGCAGAATATCATGGCCATATACAACGCCCGTCGGATTGTTAGGAGAGTTCAACAGCACAGCCCGCGTCTTCTGATTGATGTTCTCCTCCAGTATCTTCAGGTCCGGTATGAACTGGCCATCCGTTGGAACAGTCCGCGGTACGCCGCCGTGGTTGTCGATATAGTATATATATTCGACAAAATACGGGGAGAAAATCACCACCTCATCCCCGGCCTCAAGGATGGTCTTCAACACCACATTAAGCCCCCCGGCAGCCCCACAGGTCATTATTATCTCATTCCCGGTGAATGGAAGTCCGGTCGCCGCCGAAAGATGCTCCGCCACAGCGGCCCGTGTCTCCGGATAGCCAGCGTTGGGCATATATCGGTGCATCCCGCGGCTGGGGCTGTCCACCCACCTGCGAAGCTCTCGTTGCAGCTCATCCGGAGGATCGACTACCGGGTTGCCCAGGGTTAGGTCATAAACATTGCTCTCACCGTATTTCTTCTTGAGCGCAATACCCTCTTCAAACATCCTCCTGATCCACCCGCCTTCCACCATCTGCTGCTGCAACTTCCGTGAAACTGCCATCGGCCTGGCTCCCTTCGAACTCTTTGTGCTTATATCAGAAAGCACAAAGCCGTAAGCTCTAGATATATCTGCCCACGGCCTCAGCAATGGGCTTCAGTTCAGCCATCAACTGCCTGAAATTGGGGATATTCAACGATTGTAAGCCATCGACCAGCGCATCCTCCGGTTTGGGATGGACCTCTATCAGGAGCCCGTCAGCCCCGGCTGCTATCGCAGCCTTCGCGATGCTGGGCACATACGCAAAATGCCCCGCAGCATGGCTGGGATCAACAATAACCGGTAGATGGCTGAAATGCTTGATTACTGGTATAGAGCTGATATCGAGAGAAAATCGAACCGTATCCTCGAAGGTCCTTATTCCGCGCTCGCATAGTATCACCCGGCGATTGCCCTCGGCCAAAAGATAATCGGCCGCCGTCAGCCATTCCGTGACGGTAGCAGAAAGCCCTCTCTTCAACAGTATGGGATGCCTCAGCTTGCTCAGCTCCTTCAACAGCGCGAAGTTCTGCATGTTACGAGCGCCTATCTGGATTATGTCGGCATGTTCAGCTACGATCCCTATGTTCTGAATATCGACGACCTCGGTGATGACAGGCATGCCAAGCTCAGCTCTGACTTTTGCCAGTATGTCCAGGGCATTGTGTTCCAGCCCTTGAAAGCTGAAGGGCGAGGTTCGAGGTTTGAACGCACCACCCCTTACTATAGCAGCCCCCGCTTCCTTGACCGCCTTCGCGGTCTCCATGAGTTGTTTCTCGCTCTCCACAGCACAGGGGCCAGCCATAATCACCAACCTCTGCCCGCCAATCTCGATACCAGACACATTTATTTTGCTGGCCCGTGGATGGAACTCCCGTGAGGCCAGCTTATATGGCTTCATGACGCGGGAAACGCTCTGCACACCCGGCAAAACCGCAAAAACGTCCGTCGGCGTCTTGCCCGTGTCAGTGCCTAAAATCGCCACCACCGTCTTCTCAGTACCCAGGTTCAACTGCACGTCAAAACCAAAGAAGTGCGCTCTCTCCACCACATGATCGACCTGCTCCTGGGTAGCGCCCTTACTCATCTCGATAATCACTTTGTATCACCTCACAAATAGAGTGCCCGAAGAACACCCGCAGTTCCCCGACCCGGCATCCAGCTAACCCCTTGCACCCAGATTTACCGTTGTGCCCGATGCCCGGGCAATCGTTTTCCCATTTGAATCTACAGCCGTCATCTCGGATGCGCCGACCCTCTTGCCTGCGTGCAGCACCCTGGATTCGGCATAGACAGTCTCCCCAACACGGGCGGCCGCAAGAAAATGTATATTCATCTGTACGGCTACATGTATGTTATCCAACGTATTGCAGGCACAGCCGAAGGCTTGATCGAGCAGCGTGGCTATTACGCCACCCTGAATCATGTTCTCCCAGTTAAGGAACTCCCTCCTTAGCTCAAGCTTCACCCTGGCATATCCCGGCTCGAGTTCCACAAGCTTCATGCCAAAGTAGACAGCGCAAGGCGAATCATCGAACCGTTTACGCATTTCCTCGATATCTGCCATTTTGCCATTCTCCTCTACATTCTCAAACCGCCAGGGGTTTTCTCGTCTCGCATGATTGTAGCAACAAATTGGCAGCCATACAACATTCCAGCCTGCGCCGTGATGAAACTACTATCCGGGGCAACTCTGAAATCCAGATTTCATATAGGCGCAGCCCGAATCTCGTTGAGAGTCGCTTGATGAGTGGAGCGGTGAGGATTGAACCCTTTTACGAGGGAACCCGTCATAAGCATTAAAGTGCTCACTACGAAGGATGAAAATGCTGTTTTTAGAACAACTCAATTCAAAGACGGCAGATGTTTCACAGGTAGGGGCGTTTCGCGAAACGCCCCTACGCATGGAATTCTTGTCGCACCTCCCGCTCGCTGTGGATGTTATCATCCACAGCATGCTTAACAATTATCGTAGGGCGCTAGCCTTAGAGCTAGTCCGCGCTCCTTGTAGATGATGACATCCCACAAGGAGTCAGTGAGGATTAAGCCATCTTAGGAGGAAAGACGAAGAAAACCGACGCAATAGCAGCCCGCTAGTTAGTCACCATGACAACCAGCCCGCCGATAATGCCCCCGACGAGCACTATCCACAGGTGCTTTCTCTGGATTCCATTAATACTATTTCCCACCAGGAAGCCTCCGGAGAACGCAGCAAGCGCACCCAGTACACCCAGAATAGGAGCCGTATGCCAGTACCACCTGTGGCTATCCTCAAAGCGAAAGGAGAAGAGAAGCAAAACCGCAAGCAGGACTCCAGCCAGAGCCAGGAAGACCCCCAAGCGCAACACCTTCCCGTTGTTTCTTACTGCGCCGTTCACCCTCTGCATGCTACTTGCCTTTCAGCATCCTGTACAAGGACACTGCTCTTTTAAAACCTATTCAAAGGCTATCACTGCTACCAACACATGCTCAATAGCCCTTCTCGGCAATTTCAGCAGACACAGATAGGGAAATAGTACGGTCGATGGCCGGATATAGCTTCGGTACAGAGGCAATTTAAGCCAGGGGAAATGGGGGCTTCGCCGAAGTCCATCTTGCAGCGAATTATGGGGTACTAATTACTTGGCCTTGGCAGCAGCCTTCTTCAAGGTCGCCTTCAGCACTTCGTCTACGCTTTCAACAAAGGAGAACTTAAGCTCCTCTCTAACATGCTGCGGCACCTCTTCCAGGTCCTTATCGTTATCCCTGGGTAGGACAACCTTCTTTATCCCAGCACGATTGGCGGCGAGCACCTTCTCCTTGATGCCGCCCACCGGGAGGACTTTACCCCGGAGGGTAACCTCACCGGTCATAGCTACATCTTTGCTCACCGGCCGCTTGGTTAAAGCAGAAACGAGCGATACCGCCATAGTAACACCGGCGGAAGGGCCGTCCTTAGGAATAGCACCGGCGGGAACATGAATATGAACATCGTTCTTACTGTAGAAATCCTCTGTGATACGAAGAGATGCGGCTTTAGAGCGAGCGTAGCTGAGCGCCGCCCGTGCCGACTCCTGCATTACGTCACCCAGTTGACCGGTAAGGATAAGGTTTCCCTTTCCCGGCATCAGTGTGGATTCTACAAAAAGCACATCACCGCCTGCGGGCGTCCAGGCGAGACCTGTAGCCACTCCGATCTCATCGGAGCGCTCCGCCACCTCATGCCTGAACTTGCGCTGTCCCAGGAACTCCACAAGTTTTTTAGGCGTGACCGTTGTCTTACTCTTATCCCCTTCAGCAACCATTCGTGCTCTCTTGCGGCATATTGTACCTATCTCTCGTTCCAGATTCCTCAGGCCCGCTTCCCTGGTGTAGTACCTGGCAATAGCCAGTACAGCATTATCGGAAATCTTGAGCAGACCGGTAGAAAGGCCATTCTCTTCAAGCTGTTTCGGTATCAGGAACTTCTTCGCGATATGAAGCTTCTCGACCTCCGTGTAGCCGGGAAGTTCCAATACCTCCATCCTGTCCCGCAGGGCTGGCGGGACGGGGTCCATGATATTAGCCGTGGTGATAAACATGACCTTCGACAGGTCAAATGGGACCTCGAGATAATGATCGCTGAAAGCGAAATTCTGCTCTGGGTCCAGGGCCTCGAGCAACGCCGCCGAGGGGTCACCACGGAAATCCGCCCCTATCTTGTCGATCTCATCCAGCATGAAAACCGGGTTGTTGGACCCAGCCCGGTGGATGCTCTGTATTATCCTCCCGGGAAGAGCGCCGACGTAAGTGCGACGGTGGCCGCGAATCTCAGCCTCATCTCTAATACCGCCAAGAGACATGCGAATGAATTTGCGCCCCAGCGCCCGGGCGATAGACTTCCCTATCGAGGTCTTGCCAGTTCCCGGAGGCCCCACAAAACACAGGATAGGGCTCTTCATGTCTCCCTTGAGTCCACGCACCGCCAGATAGTCCAGAATCCTCTCCTTGACCTTCTCCAGGTCATAGTGATCCTCATCAAGAATACGCTGCGCCTGAGCAACGTCAAGATTGTCCTCGGTGCTTATTGCCCAGGGTAACGAGGTCAGCCATTCCAGATACGTTCGCGCTGTAGTATATTCAGCAGCCTGAGGAGGCATCTTTGACAGGCGGTCGAGCTCCCGCTCAGCCTCTTTCGCCGCCTCGGGAGGGAGTTGGGCTTCCTCGATTTTAGCCTGTAACTCGTTTATCTCCATAGTGCGCTCATCAGTTTCACCAAGCTCCTTCTGAATAGCCTTCAACTGCTCCCTGAGCAGAAACTCCCTCTGTGTTTTGTCCATCTCGCTCTTGACCTGTGACTGGATTTTAGTCCCCAGCTCCAGTATCTCAAGCTCCCTGTTAACAAATGTGGTAAGCTTCTCCATACGCTTCCGGACATCCAGCGTCTCCAATATCTCCTGGCTCTCCTCCGGTTTGAGGTTCGAGTGAGCAGCGACAAAATCGGCGACTACTCCGGGTTCCACCAGGTTCACAGCGGCAACAGAAAGCTCATCAGGAAGATTAGGAGCCAGAGAGACCAGTTTTTGGAAAAGCGCCAATATATTCCTCATCAAGGCCTCAAGCTCCGGCGTCTTCTCCAGTTCCTCTTCAACTTTATCGATTTTCCCTTTTAAATAGGGCTCAACCTGCACCAGCTCGACCAGCCTGACCCTGTGAATACCCTGCAGCAGAGCATGGACAGTACCATCAGGCATCTTCAGCATTCTGACAATACCTGCCGCCGTGCCTATCTCATATAAATTAGCCGGCGGAGCCTCTTCCACGCCCTGACGTTGAGCAAATATCCCCAGGATTCTATCCCCGGCAACGGCATCATCAATCAGCTTAATTGTTTTCTCATCACTCACAGTAATTGGAACCATCATCGAAGGGAAAACCGCACCCTGACCACCTGGAATAATGGCAAGTTCCCCCGGTAAGGAGACCTCAGTAGACTTGCTTTCTGATTCTTCACTAATTAATGTCATCGTTCCTCTCCCCGTACAAACAATCAGACAGTTTTAATACCAACCTTGTGTGTTCTACTCTTGCTGGCTTTGGGGAGGACAACTTCCACAAGACCATCTTCATAGTAGGCTTTTGGGTCAGAGGTATCTACAGGAACAGGCAGGGCGATACTTCTCATAAAAGGGCCGCTCATTATTTCCATCTGATAATAAGTCCTTTTTACACTCGTAATTACGGCTTTTCTTCTTTCACCACGTATAGTGAACTTATCGCGATCAATCACTATCTCAATATCGGATTCTTTAACGCCAGCCAGCTCGACTATTACCACGACCTCATCATCAGTTTCGTATATGTCAATGGCCGGTTCCCATCCTGCAGGGGAGAATCTAACCTGAGGAGGTTTCGATACAGCGAGGTGATTCAGTAAACGTTGCATTTCCTGCTGCATCATATCCAGCTGGGTACGCCAATCCGAACGTAATTGTACCATGGTATCCCCCTTTGTCGTGGTCCTGCGAGACAGTCACCGGCAATATTATAAACCAATGATGCACGTATAGATAGACGTACATCACGCAGCGTATATATCTGTGAAGATGGCGAATTGACTAGGGCTCCTCCACCTCGCCCGATGGGCGTGAAGCTACCTCCGTTCCTTCCGGTTGCGAACCGTTCTTCCTGTTATCCGTGACATAGAAACCGGAACCGTTAAAGATAATCGGCACAGCAGAGTAAATACGACGTGCTTTCCCTCCGCAGCCCGGGCAACATGCCTCTGCTGCATCATCAAAGCTTCGTCTTAGATCAAAAAGCTTCGAGCAGTCTTCACACTGGTACTCATAGACCGGCATCAGGCCTATCCCTTTCGTTCAGCATCACTTCTAGGTAACAATCTCCGCCCTGAGGTTTTTTTCACCCCGGAGAAATACAATCGAAGCCTTGCTGCCGGGAGTTAAATTGGTCAGAGCTTGCTCCAGATCATCGGCATTATGTATCGGCCTCATATTAATTTCCGTGATTATATCACCGCTTCGCAAGCCAGCTTTCTCGCCCAGGGAGGCAGGAGCCACTGCTCCCACGAGGGCACCAAACACGGGCACAGCCCCAACCTTCTGAGCTACCCTGCTGGCATCCGCCACTTTCAGCCCGAAGCGCGGGCGCTGCTGACCGCCCGTCCTGGCAAGCAATTGCTCCAGCCGGGCACGGTTGAAGCCGACAACAACCTCGCCATCGACAACGATTACAGGTACGCCCATCTGCCCCGTTAAACGGACTATCTCCTTCGCTGCCGCATGATCGACAGAGACGTCATATTCAGTGAAGTTGACCCCGCGCTCGGCGAGAAATCGTTTGGCCTGATGGCAATAGCCACAGGTCGGCGAGCTATATACTTTCACGTCCATTACTCACCCCTCGATTGTCCTCTGGTTATCCAATATCTGCCACCGGCGCTCCGGCCTTTCGGAATACGATCTCTTCACCTTCGGCGTCAACAACCACGGTATCGCCATCCATGAAAGCACCGTCAAGGACTTTAAACGCCAGTGGATCGAGTACCCGCCGCTGGATGGTGCGCTTCAATGGCCTGGCCCCGTATGTCGGATCGAAGCCCTCCGCGACAATCAGGTCCTTGGCAGCATCGGTCATCTCGATCTCCATATGCCGCTCAGCGAGACGTTGACTCAACTTCTTGAGTTGGATGTCTACAATCTGCTCTATGTCCTCACGCGTCAGCGAGTGGAAGACAATAACCTCATCCACCCTGTTGAGGAACTCAGGGCGGAAATGAGCCTTGAGCACCTCCATTATCCGGTCCCGAATCTCAGTCTCGCCGCTGGCCGCCGGCTCGTTGAACAGGTAGCCGCCGAGGTTGGACGTCATTATTACCACCGTGTTCTTGAAGTCAACAGTGCGCCCGTGGCCATCGGTCAGCCGACCGTCATCCAGTATCTGGAGCAGCACGTTGAAAACGTCGGCGTGAGCCTTTTCGATCTCATCGAAGAGGACCACCGAGTACGGCTTGCGTCTTATCGCTTCGGTGAGCTGTCCGCCCTCGTCATATCCCACGTATCCCGGGGGTGCGCCGATAAGCCTGGATACCGTGTGCTTCTCCATGTACTCGGACATGTCGAGCCGAACCATTGCCTGTTCATCATCGAAAAGGAACTCGGCGAGTGCTCTGGCCAGCTCGGTTTTACCCACACCGGTGGGGCCCAGGAAGATAAAGCTACCCAGAGGCCGATTGGGGTCTTGAAGGCCGGCTCTAGCCCGGCGAATAGCGTTGCTCACTGCGCTGATGGCCTCATCCTGGCCAACAACCCTGAGGTGTATTCGCTCCTCCATGTTGAGCAGCTTCTGGATTTCGCCCTCCATCAGTCTGCTCACGGGGATGCGCGTCCAGCGGCTGACCACCTCCGCGATATCCTCCTCGTCAACCTCCTCCTTTAGCATCTGGTTCTCATGCTGTATCTCCGCCAGCTCATTCTCCTTCCCCTTGAGCTGTCGCTCCAGTTCCACCAGCGTCCCATATTTGAGCTGAGCCGCCTTCTCCAGGTCCGCTGTTCGCTCCGCCCTCTCGATATCGATACCGGCCTGCTCGATCTGCTCCTTCAACTGGCGTATGCCCTGTATCGCTTCCTTCTCCTGCTGCCATTGCGCTTTAAGGCTGCTGCCCTGCTCCTTGAGGTCAGCAAGCTCCTTCTCCAGATTTGCCAGCCGTTCCTTCGATGCAGCGTCCTTCTCCTTCTTCAGGGCTTCACGTTCGATTTCAAGCTGCATGGTGCGCCGTTCCACCTCGTCGAGCTCAGCAGGCATGCTATCGATCTCGATGCGAAGCTTGGAGGCCGCCTCATCGATCAAATCAATGGCCTTATCGGGCAGGAATCTATCGCTTATATAGCGATGCGAGAGCACCGCCGCCGCTACCATTGCCGAGTCCTTTATTTTCACACCGTGATGTATCTCGTATCTTTCGCGCAGACCCCGCAGGATGCTGATAGTATCCTCAACCGTCGGTTCTTCGACCAGCACCGGCTGGAAACGCCTTTCCAGTGCCGCATCCTTCTCGATGTGCTTGCGGTACTCATTCAGAGTGGTTGCGCCAACGCAGTGAAGGTCGCCGCGAGCCAGCATCGGCTTGAGCATATTGGAGGCATCCATCGCCCCTTCGGCTGCGCCGGCTCCGACAACCGTATGAAGCTCATCGATGAAGAGTATTATCTCACCCTGAGATTCTTGAATCTCCTTGAGAACCGCCTTCAGCCTCTCCTCAAACTCACCGCGATACTTGGCGCCAGCGACAAGCGCGCCCAGGTCCAGAGCCACCAGCCTTTTGTTCTTGAGCCCCTCCGGCACGTCCTTCCTGACAATCCGCCCGGCGAGGCCCTCCACGATAGCCGTCTTGCCCACGCCCGGCTCCCCTATGAGCACAGGATTATTCTTGGTACGGCGCGATAGTACCTGAATAACACGCCTGATTTCATCATCCCGCCCTATAACGGGATCGAGTTTGCCCCGCCGCGCCAGGTCGGTCAGATCGCGTCCGTACTTCTCCAGCGCCTGATACTTGCCCTCGGGGTTAGGGTCGGTGACCCGCTGGCTGCCCCTGATGCTGGTAAGCACGCTGTAGATACGGTCCTTGGTTACACCGTGCCCTTTGAGTATCTCCCCGGCACTCCCCCTGCCTGACTCATCGGCGATAGCTATCAGCAGGTGTTCGGTGCTGACATATTCATCCTTTAACCTCTCGGCTTCCTTCTGGGCATTATCAAATACCTGCCTGAGGCCGGTCGACATATAGACCTGGGTGGCCCCGTACGCCTGCGGCTGATTGGAAAGCGCCGTTTCCACCTGGCCTCTCAATTCCTCAAGGTTTACACCCAGCTTACGCAGAATCTGCGGCGCCAGTCCATCCTCCTGGCTTAAAAGCGCCATCAGAAGATGCATTACGTCCATCTGGCTGTGATGATGACCCTCCGCAAGCTGCTGTGCGGCCAGAACAGCCTCTTGAGCCTTTTCAGTGAACTTGTTTAGGTTCATCTAACAAACCTCCTCTACCATTGTGTAGCGCGACCGATTTCTGAAAATAGACTTCAGTCTTTTTTCGGGTAGATTGGAGCATCGGCTCCAATCGCACCTTGAGCTGACGCTTCAGCCTTAACACGCCCCACAATCTTAATATCGATAAATATTATCGGTCAATAGCATGGCAATGTATATGACTTTTATCTCAAAACAGGGGAATATGAAAAGGATAAGACTTCCAATGCTTCCTCGTCCTTGATTGCAATCTCATAACTTCAACCAACGACGTTACGGACGAGCAAGGTAAAATTCATTATCTGTCCTACAACCAAGATCACTGGTATGCCTATCTGTTCAAACTTGCGAATCGTATCATCGGTTTACATGTGTCTCCAATGTTACCAATATCCAATAATAGTCTATATCCTATATCTATTGACATATCCTAATACCTATGATAAACTCATTAAAAAACAGAAAGGGGGTCCAAGTGCAAAAAGGGTTCAAGAAAGTGGTCCCAGGTCTTATCCGAGCTAACCCAGGTCTCACGGCTGAGGAGTATGCTAAGATGGCTCTAGAGCAAGGACTTTGCAGCAGCGACTCCAAGAATCCAGTCTTCTCTCTTGCGACAACATTGATGAAAGAGGTACGGGAAGGACGGATGCAAGGAGTTGAAGCGCGGAAGGTAGATGGGAGATTGCACTTCTTCCCAACCAATAGCCAGAGCAAGAGCCAGGCTACTCCACCGAAGCGAGATAGAGCGATCTCAATAATTATTCCCTCAGACATTGGCGAGATTACTGACATGCTGGTGGAGATTGAGAAATTCAAGAATCAAAGCGAGGCGCTGATTTGGCTGATGCGCGAGGGCATCTCAGCGAAAGAACGCGAGTTAGAGCAAGCAGTGAAGACCATCCGCGAAATTAGGCGCCTGAAACAGTCAGTAGTGATTTGAAGCGACGCTAGCAACAGTTAGTGGAGGTGTGTCTTGCTTCATAAGACAGCAGTTCAAAAACAGATAGAACTCAGAATTGGGGAACCATTGGAGGAATATATTGCTACACTTCGGTGCAATGGTAAAAAACTAGCAGAGATAGGCGATGACCTCGGTGTAAGCGAGAGTTGTATAAGTAGGTGGATAAAAAGGTGGCGCGACTACTAGATTCAAATCAATAGACTGCCTGGTGGATGGCCTCCAAATCCAGATGCTGCTCCAGAATCTGCCCCAGTCGCTCCATCTTCTTCTCATGATACAGGCTGGCTTTATCCAGGATATTCTCCACGGCCTCAATCGTGGCATTAGTGTCCTTTTCCACCAGCACTATCGGCACCTCAATCTCCAGGGCCCGGCTGAAAATGGTGGGCTTGGGGTCTATATTGTCGGTCAGGACAAGACACTTAATCGAGGTGTTCAGGGCCGCCAACTGGATATCGGCATGGTCACCGCGCGTGATCACCGCTTTATTATCCCTGGTGGTCAAATATGATGATGCGGAGTCAAAAGACAACGCCCCCACCATCAGGCTCTCCACCAGCTCACCGGAACGGTCTTGAGAATTGAGGATGGTGCCCCCTATATGCTCGGCGAGCTCACCTACGGTGACGGTGAATAACGAACGGTCTTCGGGCAACACGCCCAGGACCTTGATGCCGCCCTGCTCCAAAGCAGGTGCGAGCCGAGCCTTCACTGACTCCATCCTGCGCTCGGGCACGGCATTGACAACGACACCGAGCAGGCTGCCACCCAGCGTCTTGGCTGCGGCTGCAATCTGGACAACGTCGAGGTCAGCTTCATAGGGAACAAGCAGTATAGCTCTAGCCTTGAGCGTCTCCACGATTCGACCGGCTATCCTCGCCGGGTCACTTCCCGCCTCCAAACCGTCCATCCCCTCCAACAGAACCACATCCTTGCCATCAGAGACCCTGGCATAAGCTTCCTCGACCTTCTTGAGCCAGCGAGGTTCCTGCTCGTCCACAGTTTTTGCTAAATCACCTGGGCTCAGAGAAACCGGGCAAAGCAACTCGACCGGCTCGTCCAGAGCCAGAAGCTGCTTCATAAACTCGGCATCCCTGTCGCTTCCATCGGGAGCGCTGGATACGGGTTTGAGAAATCCTACCTTCTTACCATCAGCCTGGAGCTTTCTTCCCAGGCCGGCACAGAGAGCGCTCTTCCCCGCAGCCTCCCCCGTAGAACTGATATATAAAGCAGCCATCAAAGCCTCCTTAGTCCGCAGACCAAATCTCGCTTACACTGATTTTTACCCTAAAAGTATATCACATCCTCACCGCAAGGCAACGCCCGACCTCGAAAAACGTCTGCCCTTCTGTTACAATGCCAACAGCACTGAGACAGAGCCTGCCAGCGAAAGGAATACATGATGAGGAAAATATGGGCTCCCTGGAGAATTGAGTACATTCGAGGGGAAAAGACAAAGGAGTGCATCTTCTGCCAGAAGTCAAAGGAAAATAGCGACAGGGAAAATTATATTCTCTTCAGAGGAGCCAATAACTTTGTTATCTTGAATACCTATCCCTATAACCCCGGCCACCTGATGGTAGCCACATACAGGCACCTGGCTGACCTGGAAGAGCTATCGGAGGAGGAACTGTTTGAGCACTTCGATCTTGTGAGGAAAAGCGCCAGAGCGCTGACCGAGGCATACAAACCCCAGGGGTTCAACATCGGTATAAACCTGGGACGGGTAGCGGGCGCCGGCGTGGAAGACCACGTCCATACCCACATCATCCCCCGCTGGAGCGGCGACACCAATTTTATAACGGTAGTATCCGATATCAGGGTTATACCACAAGCCCTGGACGCAACCTATTCGGAACTACTGGGCATGATTACCAGCCGCATAAAAAGTCCTTAAATCCGACAGCTATTCATTGCAGCGTTAACAGGGATGTTCGCAGCGTCATTCGATTTAAAAACCATCTATATGTGATCATCATCTTCTAATTCTTGAAGAACCATCTCAACACATACCGGGATCGCCCGCCTCACTTCAGGCGTGCACTCCTCACTGAAAGTGCCGGTATCCTCAGCTTCGATAGCATAGATAACGATCTGGCCGGGCAGAGACATGCCCAGCCTTTCGCCCAGGGCAAGAGCCGTTGCAAAATCAACATCGTGCACGGACGAGACATGTTTAGCGGCACCGAACGCATCAGGGTCAAGACGATAGACCTGCCCCGCCTTTCCCTCGTCCGTCTCAATGGCATCGATTATGACAGCCCTGTCGTATCCGGTAAGCAGATCAAGCAATCTCAGACCGGCCAGGCTGGTTTCCTGAACTGTTACGTCCTTCCGATCAAGCCTGTGCCTGAGTTCCCTCGCGACACGGATGCCCACCCCATCGTCACAGAGAATAGGGTTGCCCAGCCCCAGAACCAGTGTTTTCATAACCTCACCACCATCCCTAATTATAGTCAACTCGACAGGCGTATTCCAATCAACCGGCTTATGCGACCCCGATCACAGGGAGCTCAGGCTATCTCATTGTGCGTTTTAACTTACGGCACCCGATATCTTCACCACCTGTTCAGGTTTATACAGCACGCCGCCCAACTGCATATCGTGAGCTTTCAGCGGCTTCCGGCCCGAATGGTCCGGCGTTTGTGCTATAATGGCATCCCTGTAGACCGGCCATAAAAGTCTCACTGCATATTCGGCAGGCAGGTAAAACCGAGGGGGTATCATGGATTATAAGCAGATGACCGCACCCTGCGGACTGGATTGTTTCAATTGCCCGCTGTATCTGGCAAACGAGAACCAGGACCTGCGAGCGGCGATTTCCAGGAACACGGGCATCCCACTTGAACTGGCAAGTTGCAGGGGGTGCCGCAACGAAAACGGAACTATACCGTTTCTAGGCATGACCGAACCATGCAATGTATATAAGTGTATCGACAAGAAAGGTCTTTCTTTCTGTTGCGACTGCCCTGATTTTCCCTGCGACCATCTTCATCCGTATGCGGATATGGCATCTCAGAGACCTCACAATACCAAGGTATTCAATTTGTGCTTAATTAAGAAGATGGGGCTGGAATCATGGGCGGAAACCAAAGCGAAAAGCGTAAAAGACACATATTTCAAGGGAAAGTTAAAGTTGTAGCACAAGCGGACGCAGGGCAGGCGTCTGCTACGCCTGCCACTTTTTTAATTTTTCCGATCAAATAACAGAGCTGAACAGGGAACCCCCGGGTATTTGGAAGCGGTATCAATTCATCCCCGCAGCTTGCTGTGGGTATTCTCGAAGTTCTTTTATAAGGAATTTATAAATTTAAGTACTAAACTGAGGCTCACTGCTGGACATTTATCTGAACGTCCTTTATACTTTATAGTACGCAAGATAGTGATAAATTTCACAATGTTTTTTAAAGGATCTCACAATCTGTAGACAGCCGATAAGAGGGAGGATTACAGCCCCCGGAGAGATAGTATCAATATCAACCTCAGTTCTTGAAGTCGCTCCAGCAAGGAGCATAACCCTTGTTATTCCCCCGGCTATATAATATATTACATAACCTGTAGGAGGAGGCATGACTATGTGGAAGACTGAAAGCATAGGATCAGCTCGCGTAGAAGATGCGGTGAAGCAGTTCCTACCTCCCTGTCAGATCAGATGCCCCATCAACGAGGATATCCAGCGTACAAACGTGCTTATCTCGCTTCTCCCCGACGACCCCGATTCGGCAAAAGAGGGTATTATCCAGATCGGTGACTATCTCTATGAGAAAAACCCGTTTTTTACCGTCTGCGGTTACATTTGCGGGCTATGCGAGAACGATTGCAACTATACGACAAAGGGCGGAGCTATCAAACGAAGGCTTCTTAAAAGATTTCTGTCCGATACATTTACCCCCTACCTCGTTCAAAAGAAGCCCCTTGATGTAAAGAAGGACAAGGGCAAGGTCGCTGTCATTGGCGCGGGCCCGGGCGGATTGATGGCCGCCTATGAACTGAGTAAGAGGGGCTACACCGTTACCGTCTTTGACTCCTCCAACAAACTCGGCGGCGCAGCAAGATATATCCCAAAATATCGTTTGCCCGAGCAGGTAATGGACGCAGTTGTCGACAACCTCGTAAGGATAGCCGGTATAGATGTCAAACTCGGGGTAAAAGTCGGCGAAGGCGGCCTCGATTTACAGCAACTAAGGGATGACGGGTATAAAGCATTCTTCGTCGCAACCGGAACGCCATATGCCCGGCCTTTAACCTTTGGGACAGCTGAAGTTGAAGGGCAGGAACTCGATGGCGTGATGTACGGTCTCACTTTGCTCTGGGAGGTTAACCAGGGAAACATCCCTGCGGATTACTATAAGGGCAAGAAAGTAATAGTCATAGGTGGCGGAAACGTCGCGTTCGACGTGGCCAGGACAGCCCGGAGGCTGGGCGGAGATGTAACGATAGTATGTCTGGAAATTATGGACAAGGCATCAAAGGACGCCATCCCTGCAGACGAAGAGGAGCTTGTAGGAGCACGTGAAGAAGGCTTGACAATAATCACGTCGAGAGGTGTGAGAGGTATCACGAAAGTAGACGGCAAATTGAAGCTCGACTGCCCGCTCTGTACAAGCGTATTCGATGAGAGGGGATTCAACCCTCAGTTCGAGTGCGCCGACTGCATTGACCTGGAAGGCGATGTGATACTACCCACCATCGGGCAGATGACCGACAGGGATTTTTTACAGAATGAGGCGCTTCTGAATGAAGTCGGGAGGCTACAAGCTGACCCCCTAACCCTACAGAGCAAAGTGGAGGATGTATTCGTCGGAGGAGATGTCCGTCGGATCGGGTTCCTGGCCGATGCTATGGGCGAAGGTGTCGAGGCCGCGGAATCAATCGACAGATATCTGAGCGGCATAGATTTGAAGAGGGGAAGGGTAAAGGAATGCGAACCGTACGACGCGCCTTATAGACGTGCTTATAGAGATGAGCCAAAACACAAATGGGTACCGGCAGATAGAAGAATCAACTTCGATATGTTCGAAGAGGGCTTTACTCTTGAGGAGGCAATAGAAGAAGGCCGAAGATGCATTACCTGTGGACCCTGCATATCGTGTAAGGCATGTGTATCCGTTGGTATACAGGACGACCTGCCCGTAGTTGAAGTCAACGAGGACCTGTGCAGCGGCTGCAGAATGTGTGTGTACGTTTGCAACTATGAAGCGGCACAAGTCAAGGAGGTCGACGGGAAGATAGTCTCCTGGACTGACGATTTGAAGTGTAAGTCCTGCGGCATGTGTGTCGCTGCCTGCCCCTCAGGTGCCAGACAACTGGTCGGCGACAAGACCGAAGGCAGAATTAAAGAGATATACGCAGCGCTGTAATTGTTTTTAGAGGAGGAAGAGAAATGAGCGACTTTGAACCCAAACTGGTCTGCTTTTCCTGTAATTTCGGCTGGGGCTACCTGACAGGCGGGAATGGTCTAAACTCTCAAATAAAGAACTGGATTCCGGTTGCTTGCAGCGGGAAAATAGACACCACCCATATTCTGGATGCCTTTAAAGCAGGTGCAGATGGTGTTCTAATACTTGGCTGCCCCGAAGGTGATTGTCACTTCCAGGATGGTAACTTCGAGGCTAAAAAGAGGGTATATCTCCTGCATAAATTGCTTGAGGATTACGGAATCGAGAAGGACAGGCTAAAGATAGAACTATCGGTCGATCCTGAAGGCAAGAGGATTACGCAGG
This sequence comes from uncultured Dehalococcoidia bacterium, assembly GCA_964453665.1. Lineage (GTDB taxonomy): Bacteria > Chloroflexota > Dehalococcoidia > SZUA-161 > SZUA-161 > DAOUTY01. The sequence continues at coordinate 35,595 of CAYVQT010000015.1, forward strand.
TCGTGAAAGAGATGGGCGAAAGCATCGGGAAATTGGGCCCGGTTAAGAAGATTTAATTAAGCGAACAAAGATGTTCGAAAGGTTATAAAAGAGAAAGCAACTGAAGGGAGAGAGGAGAAGAAGATGGCTGACAAACCAAAGGTTGCTATATGCTGGCTAGGCTCTTGCGGCGGTTGCGATGAGGCAGTCGTTGATATAAATGAGGCGATTCTGGATGTGGCAGGTGCTACAGATATCGTGCTATGGCCGGTCGCGATGGATTTTAAATACCACCACATTGAAGCGATGGAAGACGGCGAAATAGTCCTGAGCATCATAAACGGCCATGTCAGGAACTCCGAGCATGAAGAGGTTGCCAAAATGCTCCGGAAGAAGTCTCAACTCGTCCTGGCCTTCGGTGCCTGCGCATGCTTCGGCGGCACACCCGGCATGGCTAACTTCAGGACAAAAGAGGACATCTTCAACTGGGTCTATCGTGATGCCCCAACGGTCGTAAACCCCAAGAGCAACTATCCTCAGCCTAAGAGCCAGGTCAGCGGAAAAGAGCTGACGTTGCCGGAATTCTATGAACAGGTTTACGCATTGAATCAAATCATAGACGTTGACTACTACCTGCCCGGCTGTCCACCTCCTCCCGACCTGATAGTAAACGCAGTAACGGCAGTCCTTGAAGGTAAACTTCCACCCAAAGGCTCTACTCTGGCCCCGAATAAAGCCCTGTGTGATACCTGCCCCAGAAATAAGACAAAGCCCGATAAGATCGCTATAAAAGAGTTCAAAAGGATTCACGAAGTCGAGGCCGACCCCGATACCTGCTTCCTGGCGCAGGGGATAATCTGTCTGGGGCCTGCGATCCGTACAGGCTGCGGTGAAGCCTGCATGAATATAAATCTTCCTTGCAGGGGATGTTTCGGCCCCGTTGAAGGAGTAGCGGATTCCGGAGCGAAATTCTTATCTTCCCTGGCTTCGATAATCGACGCTGAGAGCGAGGAAGAGGTGCAAAGGGCTATTGAAACAGTCGCTGATGCCGCAGGATACGCCTATCGCTTCTCGGCGCCTATCTCCACTTTGATTAAGAAAAGGGTATGAGAAATTCGAGGAGGAAGGAAAATGGCCAAGCAGATAACGATAAATCCGATAACAAGACTGGAAGGTCACGGGAAGATCGAGATCTTTCTTGATGATGACGGCAATGTGGACGATGCCTACTGGCAGGTGGTGGAACTAAGAGGTTTTGAGAGGTTCTGTATTGGAAGACCGGCGGAGGAAATGCCGAGGATAACGCCTAACATATGCGGTGTCTGTCCTACCCCCCATAACATGGCATCCACCAAAGCACTTGATGACCTTTATAGCGTCGAGCCCACGCCCGCTGCTAAGTTAGTGAGGCAGCTTCACTACAACGCATTCATAATCGAAGACCATTACATTCATTTCTATTTCCTCTCTGCGCCCGATTTCGTCGTCGGACCGGATGCACCTCCCGCTGAGAGAAATATTCTGGGCGTGATTAGCAAGGTCGGGCTGGATATCGGCAAGCAGGTGATCGATATACGAAAAAGGAACAGGGAGATTATCAAGCTTATCGGCAGCAAACCACCTCACCCCGAAGGCGGTCTGCCGGGCGGGGTCCCAAGAGGGATCACTGAAGAAGAGAGGGAATGGATAAAGGCAACTGCCGATGATACCGTCGAGTTTGCCCAGTTTACGTTAAAACTTTTTAAAGATGTAGTACTTGCCAATAAGAAGTACCTCGATCTAGTGCTCAGCGATGCCTACAACCTGAAGACCTACTACATGGGGCTTGTCGATGAAAATAATAAAGTGAACCTCTATGAGGGCAAACTCAGGGTCATCGACCCCAATGGAAATGAATACGCTCTGTTCGACCCTCGCGATTATATCGATTACATAGGAGAATGGGTCGAGCCCTGGACATACGTCAGGCTGACCCACCTGAGAAAACTGGGGTGGAGCGGGCTTATTGAAGGCGAAGGAACGTCCATATACCGGGTTGCGCCCCTCGCCAGGCTAAACGTATCTGACGGCATGGCAACACCGCTGGCGCAGAAAGAATACGAGGAGATGTACAACACGCTTGGCGGCAAGCCAGCCCACCATACACTGGCCTTCCACTGGGCAAGGTTGATCGAGGCACTCCAGTGCGCCGAGGACCTGCAGCGGATCGCCAACGATCCCCTGCTGACCAGCAAAGACCTGCGTAACATGAACCTCAAGCTGAAGCAGGTTGGCGTAGGTTGTGTCGAAGCGGCTCGCGGAACACTAATCCATCACTATGAGACCGACGACAGGGGCATAATTACAAAGGCAAACCTCATTGTCGCCACCCAGCACAACGCAGCGCCCATATGTCTATCGGTTAAGAAGGCAGCTATGGGCTTTGTCAAGGGGCCTGAGGTGGAAGAGGGCCTGCTTAACATGGTCGAGATGGCTTTCCGAGCCTACGATCCATGTCTCGCGTGTGCGACCCACTGCCTGCCCGGTCATATGCCTTTAACAGTGAACCTGAGAGACAGAAGCAGCGGTGAAGTAATAAGAACACTCGAACGAAGCTAAAAGCAGGGGCACGGCATGCCGTGCCCCTGCTTTTGCGAACCGTTATCGACTTTCGCAGCGTTTACGACCACACGTCTTTAAGCTTAGCTGGCACTTATCTCGGCAAAAGACGCCGGGAAGTATCTGCCCGCGCCTACCGTCCGCAGGCCGGCTACGAGTTCAGAGCTGGCGGCCCTCTTGGGTATAAAGCCGTATGCTCCCAGATTCTTGGCAGCAATCACGTTTTCTTCCTCCCCATACTGTGTCAGGATCAGGACCTTCGTCTGAGGGCATTCCTGGCATATGCGCTTCGTAGCTTCCAGGCCGCTCATCTTGGGCATGACTATATCCATCAGCGCCACGTTCGGCAACAGCCTCATCGCCTTCTCAAGTGCATCCTGTCCATCAACAGCCTCGCCTACAACATTGATGTCTTTATGCAACCCGAGAACCGCACATATTCCATCCCTGACCATGGTATGGTCATCCGCAACCAGCACCTTCAAAACCCTCGTCGCTTCTTCCAGAAGGCGCTGTATCCTGGGAACCAGTGAGGCTGGTTCGACTGGCTTCGTCACATAATCCTCGGCCTCAAGCCGCATTCCCTCAAACCTTCTCCATCCCTTGATCGACCGCTCCTCATACCGGGCATCAATCACCATCAGCGGTATGTCTTTATGCCGTGGATGACTCCTCAACCATTGATGCAGGGCAAAGGCATGCCCCGCCGGGGCGAGCGTACCCAGAACCACAACGTCAGGGACTAAACCCACCATCTCCTGTGCCTGAGCCTTACTGGAGGCAGCCATAACCTTGTATGACTTGCCCTCCAAAGTCATCCGGAAAGCTTCCATGAAATCAGGTTCGTCATCTATGATCAGAATCTTCTCTTTCTGCTTCCCTTTCTTCTTCATTTTCCTTGCCTCCTTCATCTAGATTTGATTATCATGCCCCGAGCGGCAATTCCCGGGGAAGCGGCATCTCACGCATGTGTACCGGCTGTTTGGGCCGCCTCCAGAATATCGGGCACTATTCCTTCGTTGCCAACCGCCATAACGTGAACGCCGTGGCAAATCCTTTCCTCCTTTATTGTTTGTATAAACCTCGCAGCGATCTCGATACCTTTTTGAAGCCCTTTTCCCTTCTCCACATCAGCCAGCTCATCGATAATTGACTGAGAAACAGTTATACCCGGCACATTTGCGTTCATATACTTAGCCATCCTTGCAGAGGACAGGACTATAATACCGGCCAAAATTTTAACATCGAACTGGGAGGCGTACTGCATAAACCTGCGCAGGCTTCCCAATTCAAAAATGCCCTGTGTCTGGAAGAACTGCGCTCCGGCAGCAACCTTCTTGTCAAATTTGACCAGTTGGGGCTCTATGAAATCCGCCTCGGGGTGCACCGAGGCACCTATACAGAACTTCGGCACTCCCTTGAGTTCGTTCCCTTCCATATCCGTACCGGATTCCATTGTCCTTATTACTCTCAGGAGCTGCACCGAATCCAGGTCGAATACAGGCTTCGCCTGCTTATGATCTCCTACATCGACAGCATCGCCAGTCAGACAAAGCACGTTACAGATACCCCGGGAGAAGGCCAGGAGAAGCTCAGCCTGAATCGCCAGGCGGTTACGATCACGACAGGTGATCTGAAGGATTGGCTCGCCACCGCTCTCCTTCACCATCAGACAGCCGCCTATCGAGGGGAAGCGCATCACGGAGCTTTGATGGTCGGTAACATTTATGGCGTCGACCTTGCCCTTGAGCAAATCTATGTGATGGGCCATCTCCGAAACATCTGCCCCCTTGGGTGGCCCGACCTCCGTCGTTACCAGAAACTCGCCCGAGTTAAGCTTTTCCTCAAACAGGGAGCTACTCATTATTCCCCCCTACCTCAACAGTTGCTTTACTCGTTATCCTCCTCGGTCTGGGAATAGTCCGGAAGTTCCTCGGAGGATAGTACCGCCGCATGTTCTCCAACTGCTGCAACCTCTCCAGCCGCTGGTAGATGAGAACCCAGGCACAGTCCATGTCTTTGTTTGCCTCGCATTTACCGTTCTTGGTGCCGGCACAGGGGCCGTTGAGTATTCCTTTTGTGCACCTGGTGATGGGACAAATGCCGGCAGTCTCTCCCAACCTGCAGTCGCCGCACGCAGCACACCGTTCATCCCATACTCCCCACTCCTTCGGCATACCCATAAAGTAGGTATTAACCCCTGGCAGCACAGGCAGGTCGGGAAAACGTTCTGCAACGGCCTGCACCCCGACACCGCATCCCAACGAAAGAACGGCATCAACATCCTCTACTCTGCCTGGCAGCATCTCCAGGAATTCAGGATCGCACTGCCTTTTTATCGTGTATTCCGAGAATGAATGTACACCATCCCCGCTTCTTGCTTGAGCCAAATCCAATGCGCTGTGAAGAAAGGAGACCTCCCGTTCACCACCGGCATCACAAACAGTCATACAGGTGCCGCAACCCAGGATTAACACCTTGCCATAGGGCTCAATCATCCGGCTTATTTCCTCAATACTTTTTTGCTCCGCAACTATCAACTTTTCACCTCCTGCATTATTATCGAAGCTAAGTAGAGATTGCCTACCTGCTCGGCAAACCTGTCCAGTTCTTCAGCAGGGTCGCCATCATTCGTGACAGTTGATACAAACGCCTGGATGCGTTCCGGCTGAAGCCCGATCTGCGTCAACACCTCCCTTACCTTCTCAACACGCTGACGTACCCAGAAATCGGTGTTTTCCCTGGCACACTGTTCCCCGCAACCGGCGATAAAAACCCCCTCGGCTCCCATTTCAAATGCGCGCAGCATGTGACCGGCTTCTACCCTGGCAGTACAGAGGACAGGCACTATCCATATGCTTGCCCCAGCCCCTCTCCAGAGGCCTGCCAGAGCGCCGGTGCCAAAGAGGCCATACTGGCAGCAAAATCCGACAATCAGCGGTCTGACATTCGATTGTGCCGCTGCTTTAAGAACATGCTCCAGTTCTTCATTTATATGTCGGCGGTCATAAGGCTTACGTAGCACTATCGCCTTCGCCGGACACTCCACGACGCACACACCGCAGGCTTGACACTGATCGGGTGGTATTCGTATTGTGCCACCGGCATCCAGGTACGGCACGTGATACGGGCAGACCCTCAGGCAGGTGAGGCAAGTGGCACACTTGTCCTGAAAAAGAATGTCTGCGCCCATGCCACACCGGAGGCACCTTCTCGCTTCGTTGATAGCCGCCTCCCAGCTATAGCCGAGTTCCACCTGCTCGAAGTCATTCGCCCGTGCTCGTGCAGGAATGGTCGGCAGTTCAAGCCTGTCAATTTTCCTTATCATTTCTATGGTCTCGGGCAGCAACTCACCCGATAGCTTATCCCTTGAGTCTTTATCGGCCAACGGATACCTGTGTTGCAGGTAGTCGTCGATGCGGTTGGCTGCCAGCCTGCCGGCCGCCAGCGCCTCAGTCACAGTCGCCGGCCCGGTGACGGCATCTCCACCGGCAAAGACCCCTGACCTATTGGTAATGAACGTAACCGGATCAACCTGAATGGTACTGCCCCTCCCCACTCTAACGCCGAAACCACCAGGGGTCTGGGGTGCTTGCCCTATCGCCACTATCAAGGTATCGAACCTCTCGTCGAACTCGCTGCCTTCTACCGGCACCGGCCGACGCCTTCCTTTATCATCAGGCTCACCGAGTTCCATCCTGACACAGGTCACACTCAGCCCCCCGTTCTCCCTGTCTATTCGGGTCGGCACCACCAGGAATTGCAAATCAATTCCCTCCTCTGTGGCCTGCTGAACCTCTTCATCGCTCGCTGGCATCTCCGTCCGGCTACGCCGGTAAAGAATCTTCACTTCGTTCACACCCAGTCGAAGCGCAGTCCGTGCAGCATCGACCGCTACGTTCCCTCCACCCACCACAGCAACCCTCTTCCCCAATGATGGTTTGAGACCAAGGTTGACCTCCCGAAGAAAGGTAGCTCCATCTACTACTCCGGGGGTTTCCTCTCCCTCTATCCCCATTCGGAGGCCCTGGTGAGCACCAATAGTTACGAAAACAGCCTTGTAACCCATATTTAAGAGCAGGTCCAGAGACACTACACGGGTATTCGTCCTGATTTCAACCCCCATCTGGGTCAATCTTTGGACCTCAGTGTCCACTACTGTACGGGGAAGGCGGTACTGGGGAATACCTACCCGGAGCATACCTCCCAGTTCCGAATGAGCCTCAAAGACAGTCACCGGATAGCCAAGCTTCCTCAGATAATAAGCGCAAGCCAATCCTGCGGGGCCGGAACCAACTATAGCAACTTTCTCGGCGTGCTTACTCTCAGCTTCAGCCCGAACCATCTTATCCCCGCCGAATTCTACAGCGAACCTCTTCAGCGCCCGGATTGCGACGGGTTTATCTACCTGGTAACGCCTGCAGGCTTCCTCGCAGGGATGAGTGCACACGTAGGCACAAATGGACGGGAAAGGATTGCCGTTCCTTATAACCTGCAACGCTTCCATAATCCTTCCCTGAGCCACCAGATCAACGTATTCTCTGATGTCCATATGTAAGGGGCAAGCATCCTGGCAGGGCGGGATAAGGCTGTGGTCCATAGTGGATTTTTTTATTGCCGTGGTTTGGCATTCGCGAGTACTACTAATTACAGACGAATTCATCAGACCGCCTCCATAGGAGTAGTCAAGCTATGGCTCGTATACTACTCTCTTCCAGCGGCGAGGCAATCAGTAACACCACCGGGTATGACCAGACTAAATCTCTGGAAATCCTGCCGGGGAAAACCCTGATTTGCGGACCGGGAAAATCCCGGTTTCGGAGAGACCCTTAGAAGTGAAAAGAGGCGTTCCCGTCTAAACAATCACAGAGCTATGATTCTCCTGCGGATGGCATACCTAATGAGGTCAGCTTTGTTATGGATATTCAGTTTGTTCATCAGGCTGGTCTTGTACCATTCAACGGTCTTAGGGCTGACGATCATTATTTCCGCAATTTCCCTGGCTGTATGTCCCTCAACGACCAGCTTGAGTACTTCCCTCTCCCTATCCGTCAGTTGCTGGTACGGGTCATCCTCCGCTTTATCGGTTGTTTTTTGCTGGCATTCCTCAACCAGGGCCGACGCCGCCGACGGCGAGAGGAAAGAATCTCCATTATGGACAGCCTGAATCGCCGAGGCAAGCTCCGAGAATGCCGCGCTCTTGGTAATGAAGCCGCAGGCCCCTGCTGCGATGACGGGTATGACGTACTCGCTGTCATCGTACTGAGTCACTGCCAGCACCTTCGTTCCGGAGAATTCCCTCCGTATTCTGCGCGTCGCTTCCAGTCCGCCCATAGCGGGCATTGCCAGGTCCATAAGCACCACATCGGGCCCAAGCTGTCTTACCTTTTGCAGCGCTTCCTTCCCGCTTGCTGCCTCGCCGACCACTTCTATGTCCGCAGCAAGCGCCAGCAGAGCGCGAATCCCATCCCGCACGAGGGTATGATCATCAACCACCAGCACTCTTATCTTCTTCATTTACGTCCTCGCTCGCCCGTGAAATCTTCACCCTGACTTTTGTCCCTTTCCCGAGCCGGGACTCAATACGACAGCGGCCACCAACCAATCTCGCACGCTCTTTCATAGTAAATACACCTGTGCCGCGGCCGCTGGAGTCCACCCGTGTCAACTTGTTAACCTCAAAACCTTTGCCGTCATCCTCAATGTTCAGCAGGCACTCATCAGCGTCGCACTTCAGTTCAATCTTAGCATTCTTTGCCCCCGAGTGCTCAACTATGTTACCGATTGCGCCCTGCGAGATGCGGAAAAGCGTCACCTCAAGTTCCGGACGGAAGCGCTCATCCGTGCCTTTGAATTCAGCAGACACATTAATGCCGCAAGGCTGAAGAGTGTCCTTCGCATACCGGTGTATTGCAGCAGCCAGCCCGAGTTCATCCAACAATGTAGGTCGGAGTTCCTTCATCAGGCCGACTATCTCATTGCCAGCACGTACCGCGTTAGAGTGAATTGTCCTCAATTTATCCAGAAATTCAGTATCTCCAATGCCTCTCATTTCTGCCATGCCTATAGCAGCCTGTAAATTAAGGGTCAAACTCGTGATTGTTTGACTGGTCTCGTCATGCAACTCCCGGGCGACCCTTTTTCGTTCCTCCTCCTGTGCTGTGAGAGCGTTTTGAAGCAGTCTTTGATATCTCTCTCTACCCATTCTCAACCCCTCATACAGCTTCGCTTGCTCGATTGCCGTGCCCAGGTAATCGCCAATCGTATTGAGCAATGATACGTCGTCTGCACCAAACCGCCCTGCCACGTGGCTGGCAACGTTCATCACACCCACAACTTTATCCTTAGATTTCAAAGGAATGCTCACGAACCCTTTCAGTCCCTCCGCGCTCACCAGATCAGGGCGCGCTACAAGGGGACTTCTGGAGACATCTTCCAGCAACACGGGCTCACCTGTTTGGGCTACGCTTCCCGCAATTCCCTCGCCAAGGCGCAAACGCATCTCCTCGGTGTATGCCGCGGACAGGCCATGCTGGACACGGTAGTGAAGGGTCTTTGAATGATCATCCAACAGCAGAATCCCTCCGATAGCGCCATTGATAATCTCCAGCACATTGTCCAGAGCAACCTTCAGGATGGCATCCAAATCCCACAGGCCGCTCACGGCACTCGAAATGTGACTCAACGCCAGGAGCTGATGATGTCGCCTCAAGATCTGTGTCTCTAACGCCCTCTCCGCAGTAACATCTCTTCTCAGCTCTGCTATGCAGTTGATATTGCCCCTGCTATCCCGGAGTGGATATGTGGTGATCTTGACATACCGTTCAACCCCAAGGGCTGGCTCAGGGTGAACAACCGTTGCGGCGCTGCCGGTTTGCATTACCTCCGTAAGCGGACAGTTCCATAGGGGGGCGCTGCAGGGGCTGTCCCTATCCTGGAAGATTTCATAGCAAAGCATACCGACCGGCGACTCGGTTCCTTCAGGCAATCTCCCCCGCACCACTGAATTGGCGAATCTGACCCGGTGCTCACTATCGATGATGATAAGCTCATCTTCTACGCTGTCCACCAGGTCCTGTATAACTATGTCTGAACTTGGGGTCCTGCCGGCTGCTGCCTTTTTTCTAGCCATTATTCTCTCCTCCGCCCTCCTGTTCATAATGCACAGCAACTGCCCGGCCCAGCAGTATTGCGGAACAAGGCTGGTCCAGCGCAACCATTCCGTACACCCCCGCTGAGGCCCGCGGGTTGCAGGGCAGAAAGCGCGGAAACCAAATGCGAATTCGGCTCTAGACCGTGTGCGAGCTTCTTGGTGACGTGTCTTATAACACGGGTCAGCGGGGATGTCAATAGCAGCAAATTGCGGCAGCGCTATATCTGAGAATCGCCGCGTAGTTCTCCAAACTCGTAAAGGATGACGGTAGCAGTGACCAACCCAGCGGTCTCCGCCCGCAGTATGCGGCTGCCCAGGCTTACCGGTTCGATTCCACAGCTCCGGGCATAATTCACCTCGCCGGGGGAGAATCCACCCTCAGGGCCGACAAAGATAGCGACTTCAGATATATTCTCAGTTTTCGGTAATCCCGCAAGGACAGTGCCGATTCCTCTCACCTTTTCCCCTTCCCAGGGTAACAGAGATAATCCGGCAGCTGACCTGCATGCCTCTTTGAATTGGGCTACGTTATGTAAAACAGGCAGCTTGCCCCGCCTCGACTGCTGTGCTGCCTCGACTATGACACTCTGCCAGCGGCCAAGACGGCTGCCCGTGGGCTCAGCGGCCACGCACCGTTCGCAGATTATGGGGACATAGCCTGTCACGCCAACCTCCGTGCATTTCTGAAGCACCGACTCAAAATTGCCTCCCTTTAGCAGCGCCTGATACAGTGTTATCCCGGTTTGGGGCTCACCGGCAGCAGGAGCCTTGCTGATGATTGTCCCTTCGAGCTTGCTGCCGCTCATCTGTCCGAGTTCCACCTCATATTCCCACCCGCTATTGTCAAGGAAAACAACACAATCGCCCGCTCCCAGACGAAGCACGTTACGCAGCCGATGAACCAGCTGGCCAGCAACAGTAACGCCGCTCCGGGTAAAGCAATCCCGAGGAAGAAAAAATCGGTGCATAGCCTAGAGTCCCGGCCTCTCTTCAGTCACGGGATACCACGAGGGACGATACGTATCAAGGATAATTAACGCACTCCGTACTTTCAGGCCCCACTACCGAAGGTATCCTTGACCTTATCGAAGAAACTCCGGTCATCCTGGGGCAGCTTCGCCTCCTCCAGGTCCTTCGCAAGCTCCCGTAATAGCTTCTTCTGCTTGGCATCCAGGGATTGAGGAGTAACCACGTGAACTCTCACCAGTTGGTCTCCACGACTGTAACCGCGAAGATGTACAACGCCCCTTTCCTTGAGGCGGAAAATCCTGCCGCTCTGGCAACCGGCCGGTATCTTGAGCGTAAAGTCACCATCCAGAGTCGGTATCTTAATATCGTCTCCCAGCGCGGCCTGGACGAAGTTTATCGGCAGTTCGTAGAGGATATCGTTCCCATCTCGCTTGAAGAATTTGTGCTTTTTCACTGAAAGTGTGACGTAAAGGTTCCCTTGAGAGCCCCCGCTTCTGCCTGTATCACCCTCACCACTAATTCGAATCTGAGTTCCGTCATCGACGCCAGCAGGGACTTTGATGGCTATCTTCCGCGCCACGCGCTCTCTGCCCTGGCCCTTACAGTGATGGCAGGGCTTCGTTATAATCCTGCCCTCGCCATGGCACTGGCTGCAGGTAGTCACATTTATGAACTGGCCAAATATGCTGCGCTGAGCCTGCCGCACCTCACCGGTGCCATTGCATGCGGGGCACCTTTCAGGCTGACTGCCGGGCTCACTCCTGGTACCGCTGCAAACCGAGCATCTCTCAGTTCTTACGATCTCAATCTCCTTCTCGCAGCCAAAAACAGCATCTTCAAAGGAAATGTCCAGGCTGTAGCGCAGGTCACCACCCCTCTGCGGCCCACCACGCCTCGATGTAGTAGCGCCTCCGAAGAAGGCTTCAAAGATGTCCCCGAACCCTCCAAAGTCAAAGCCCTCGAAACCCCGGCCGCCAAACCCCTGGGCTCCGGCATGGCCAAATCTGTCGTAGGCCGCGCGCTTGTCAGGATCACTGAGAACCTCGTAGGCCTCGCTGATCTCCTTGAACCTCTCCTCGGCCCCGTGGTCCTTGTTGTGATCAGGATGGTGCTTGAAAGCCAGCCTTCGGAACGCCTTCTTTATATCTGCGGGAGAGGTATTCCTGTCGACCCCGAGAACCTCATAGTAGTCTCGCTTATTAGCCATTTACTAAACCGTCCAGCTTGTTTTTTTGCTAATCTAGTATTATAGCACTACGAGTCATCATGTTACAACTTAAACAGCCTAGAGCGAAATGATAACTGCACTCCTGTGTCTCAACTTGACCCTCACAGCTACAAATGCTATACTCAGAAGGGTCCCTCACAGCTTCAGCAGTTGAGGTACGACCAAGAAAGGAGCACCGCAGAATGTCAGGTTTTGGCTTTAGCGAGGACCAGGAGGCACTGCAGCAAGAGGTAAGAAGATTTGCTCAAAAGGAGCTCGCACCGGGAGCACTTGAGCGTTCCAAGATGCAGCCGCAGGAACTGCATGAAGCTTTGCTCGACATAGATAAAAAGATAGTTGAACTGGGATGGACGAAGATTAATGTGCCGGAAAAATACGGGGGTTATCCATACGGTCACGTTGAGATAGGCATTATACACGAAGAGGTACACAAGGTAGACCCCACTGTGGAGGCCGTAGGGGGTATGGAGGCTACAAGCGCTCTCCTGCAGACTCTACCGCAGGATATCCAGGACGAGTGGTTTCCCCCGCTTATCTCTCGTGATAAGAGACATTCCTTCGGTTTCACCGAGTCGGCAGCCGGCTCAGACGCCGCTGGTATTGTAACCAAGGCTGTTCGCGATGGGGACGACTACATCATCAACGGTGAGAAGACTCCACTCCCCGGTGCCACCGTAGCCGATGCAGTCTCCATATCCACAAAGACCGACCCCAATGCCGGATTTAAAGGGGTAAGCCTGTTCTGGGTCCCCGTCGACCTGCCCGGCGTGACTATAACGCACCTCCCCTGGATGGGCAACGCCGGCTTATTTCCCAGCTTCGTGACATTCGACGACGTGCGCATCCCCGCCAAGTACCGCGAAGGTGATGAGGGCATGGGTTTCTACACAGTCATGGGCACTCTCGACTGGCTCCGGATAATCGTTGCCTTGACGTGCCTGGCCAGAGCTCAGTCCTCTCTCCAGGACGCCATGGAATGGTCCAAGGAGCGCAAGGCATTCGGCAGAGCGATTGCCTCCTACCAGGGAGTTTCCTTCCCAATAGCCGAGCACCACACTATGATCGAGGCGGCAAGGATGCTCTGCTACCGGACTCTGTGGCTCAAAGACCAGGGGAAACCGCATACTGTAGAGTCCTCAATGGCAAAGTGGTTCAGCGTCGAAGTTTCGCTTCAGGCGATTAAAGACATGATGGTCATAATCGGGCACCCGGGCTATAGCACGGAACATATGATCTCGACACGGCTCCGGGATGTCCTTGGCTACCAGATGGGCGACGGTACGCCGCAGATCCAGAAGATGATTATAGCCAGGCTCATGATCGGTAAAGCGGTCGTCGGCTAGCCAAACAGGGCTTATTCGGTCGAACCATTCGTAGGGGCGTTCAATTGAAAGCCCCGTACTTTTTATAGAGCGGTAGGGTGGGTGAAATGAAATGGAACCCACCTTTTGAGCATTAAGCTGTCAGCGGTCAGCTTTCAGGTAATTGGTGGGTTTCGCTGCGCTCTACCCACCCTACGCGTCTGGACTCCTGCTTTCGCAGGAGTGACACCAGTATGTCATTCCCGCGGAAGCGGGAATCCAGGCATCTAAGCTTCCGCCTAGCACAATCCAATGCCAGTTACCCAAGTTTAACCGTTCGTAGGAGCGTTTCGCGAAACGCCCCTACCTTCGCATTAATGACAACGCGTTTAGAACCCGACCGCCTCATGTAGCCAAACACACCCTGGCACCCTTTTTTGCCCCTGATTAATATGCTACAATGAAACGCTAGCCACCGTTAATGGAAGTGATGCCAATGCCTTTGGATGCCATAATCGTCAGGGGCGCCCGCGAGCACAACCTGAAGAATATCGACGTCACCATACCCCGGGACCGCTTTGTGGTCATAACCGGCGTCTCCGGCTCGGGCAAGAGCTCCCTGGCCTTCGATACCATATACGCCGAAGGACAGCGCCGTTATGTCGAGTCGCTGTCCGCCTACGCGCGTCAGTTCCTGGGCAGGATGGAGAAACCCGATGTGGACTACATCGAGGGGTTGAGCCCCGCCATCTCCATCGACCAGAAAGGGGCCAGCCGCAACCCGAGGTCTACAGTAGGCACCGTAACCGAGATCTACGACTACCTCAGGCTTCTTTTCGCACGCGTCGGCCGCCCTCACTGCCCCCAGTGCGGCCGTGAGATATCGCGCCAGACCGTCCAGCAAATCGTCGATGCCGTCCTGGAACTTCCTCAGGGCACCCGCTTCATGATCATGGCGCCGCTGGTCAGGGACCGTAAAGGGGAGCACTACGCGGTCTTCGAGGACCTGAGAAAAGCGGGGTACGTCAGGGTGCGCGTGGATGGCAGGATACACGACCTCTCGGAGGAGTTCGACCTCGACAAGAACAAGCGTCACACCATCGAGGCTGTTGTCGACCGTCTGGTGATAGGGGATGAGGAACAGACAGGGCGCATCTCCGACTCTGTAGAGACAGCTTTGAAGCTGGGCGCCGGAGTAGTGCTGTTATCTATTGTCGACGGAGAGGAACTCCTGTTCTCGGAGCACTTCGCCTGCGTCCACTGCGGGATCAGCCTCGGTGAGATTGAGCCCCGAACATTCAGCTTCAACAGCCCACACGGAGCCTGCCCGGCGTGCACCGGATTGGGAGTAAAGCTGGAAATGGACCCCGAGCTGGTCATACCCAACAAAGAGCTGACTATCGCCGAGGGCGCTGTCCGGCCCTGGTCCCGAACAACCTCTATCACTTCCTGGTATTCCAGCATGCTGGAATCCGTAGCCCGCAGGTACGGGTTCTCGGTCCATGTACCGGTCAAGACCCTCACCCGGGAGCAGCTTAACATCATCCTCTATGGCAGCGGCAGCCAGTTGATAACCGTGAAGCATGAGACCCAGCTCGGGCGAGCTTATCAGTGGGATACATCCTTCGAGGGCGTAATCCCCAACCTGGAAAGGCGTCACAGGGACACCGAGTCCGACTACGTGCGCGCCGAAATCGAGCGCTACATGAGAGCAAAGCCCTGCCTTGTCTGCAAAGGGCAGCGGCTTAAGCCAGAATCCCTGGCGGTAACCATCAGCGACCTTAATATCTCCAGCGTAACCTCGATGTCCATCGAGCAGGCCCTTGAGTGGACGAGGAAGCTCGATGGCTCGGCGGACGACGGTCGCCGGCCTGTGCTCAACAGCAGAGAGCAGTTGATTGCGCACCAGATTCTTAAGGAGATTCGCTCCCGCCTGGGCTTTATGATGAATGTAGGGTTGGATTACCTGACCCTTGACAGGGTGGCCGGCAGCCTCTCCGGGGGAGAGGCCGAGCGAATCCGACTGGCGACCCAGATCGGGAGTGGACTCATGGGTGTGCTCTACATCTGCGATGAGCCTACAGTCGGCCTGCACCCTGCCGACGGCTCCAGGCTCATCGAGACCCTGAAGAAGCTGAGAGACCTGGGCAATACATTGCTGATTGTGGAGCACGATGAGGCCATGATGCGTGCTGCCGACCATATCATCGACATGGGACCGGGCGCCGGTGAGCATGGAGGAAAGGTAGTGGTCAGCGGCACGCTGAACGACGTTATGTCTAGTCCTCAGTCGCTGACAGGTCAGTATCTAAGCGGCACAAAGGAGATCCCCCTCCCCCTTAAACGGCGCACGAACTCGAGCAAAGCACTGGTAATCGAGGGTGCAAGGCAGAATAACCTCCGCAACATAGATGTGAAGATACCGCTGGGGCTTTTCGTCTGCGTTACCGGCGTATCCGGAAGCGGCAAGAGCACACTTATAGACGAGATTTTGCACAGGAAGCTTGCCCATATCCTGTACAGAGCGAAGGATTTGCCCGGTGAATGCGACGGTATCACAGGGATAGAGCACATAGACAAGGTGGTGAATATCGACCAGTCCCCCATCGGGCGCACCCCCCGCTCAAATCCCGCCACCTACACCGGCGCTTTCACCCCTATTCGCGAGCTTTTCGCCACTGTGCCCGAGGCCAGGATGCGGGGCTACCGTCCGGGGCGCTTCTCCTTCAACGTTAAGGGGGGCCGCTGCGAGGCCTGCGGCGGCGAGGGCTACAACCATATCGAAATGCAATTCCTCCCCGATGTGACCGTTCCCTGCGAGGTATGCAAGGGGAAACGATACAATCGCGAGGCACTGGAGATTAAGTTCAAGGGCAAGAATATTGCAGAAGTGCTCCAGATGAGTGTCGAGGATGCCTACCCATTTTTCGAGCACTTTCCCGCGATCAAGTCCAAGCTTTCCACGCTGAAAGACGTGGGACTGGGCTATATCCGGCTGGGGCAGCCCGCTACCACCCTCTCCGGAGGCGAAGCGCAACGCGTGAAGCTGTCCAGTGAGCTTTCGCGCCGCTCCACGGGCAGGACACTATATATACTCGACGAGCCCACCACCGGCCTTTCGTTCGAGGACGTGGCTGCCCTGCTTGGAGTACTGCAGCGCCTCGTCGACGGGGGTAACACGGTAATTCTCATTGAGCACCATCTTGACCTTATTAAGTGCGCGGATTATATTATTGACCTCGGCCCCGGCGGCGGCGACCGCGGGGGCTGGGTGGTGGCCACAGGCACACCGGAGGAGATCGCCAGGGTTGAGTCTTCATATACAGGCCAGTACTTAAAGAATCTGCTTGAGAAGCACCAGGACAGGCTGGAAACAGTACAAACAGGGGGAGGTTCGTGATGGTAAAAGATGTGTCACAACCAGTTTCGGGGATAGCGGGCGCGTGCAAGTTCAACAGGAGGACATACCACGGCCTGGGGGAATTCCTTTCGGACCAGCTCTTCCTGATAAAGAACCTGAGGCAAGTGTTGAGAATAATGAGAGGGAAAGTCATACCTCATTCCTTCAGGGAAAGGCTCATGCTGGCGGTGGTTTCGGTATACGGCTGCCGCTACTGCTCCTGGGCTCACACCAGGGAGGCGCTGCGTAGCGGGGTTGATAAGGACGAGATTGGGAACCTTCTTGCTGGCAGTGTGGACAACTGCCCCGAAGACGAGGCAGTCGCCGTGCTCTACGCTCAGCACTGGGCCGATTCCGACATGAACCCTACTCCCGAAGCTTCGAACAGGCTTGAGGAAACCTACGGCGCCGAAAAAGCCCGGGTGATAAATATGGTACTGCGTATGAACCGGGTTGGCAACCTCTCGGGCAACACCTGGGACCGCTTCCTCAACCGCATCTCCTTCGGCAGGTGGGGCGGGGCGAGTCAAGCGTACTAGGCAATATAGCTGAGTCGGTACCAGTTCAGGCATCTTCTATTCTGCAATATGCTATAATTGCATCAAAGGAGAACCCGAATATGGGATACACCGTTGTCATCAGAAAGGCACCAGACGGTTTCTATATAGCCAGTTGTCCTCTCGTACCGGAAGCTCACGCTCAGGGTGAGACACATGATGAATGTCTCGCTAATATAAAAGAAGTGCTTGAGCTCTGCCTCGAATACCGCAAGGAGCATGGCGAAGAGATTCCCGAAGAAATCGGCACAAGCTGGGTTGCAGTAGCAGTATGACAAAGCTGCCTCTGCTCAAAGCACGGCAAGTCACCACGGGTCTTCAAATCCTGGGGTTTGAAAAAGTTCGCCAAAAGTGCGATCATGCAATATTCCACCATCAGACTGTCGCCGTGCACCTATTCCCATTCACCCGGCCAAAACCATAAGTCCTTATTTACTTTCAGATATCCTTAAACAACTTGAGCTCGACGAAAGTTCCTTCCTGAAAGCTATAAGGAAAAGCTGGATAACAGGGCCTGGCCTTGAGGGATGGTCTCGGCCTTTAACACAAGAGGCAGGTAAGAACTACTGAATAATATATGGAAGTGTACAGACTATGCGAATACAGGATAAAGTAGCGATAGTAACAGGCGGGGGAAGCGGCATCGGTCAGGGCATCTGTTACCGTCTCGCCGGGGAGGGCGGCGTGATCGCCGTACTAGACATTGATTTCGAGGCGGGTCAGAAAACCGCCGACGAGATAGGGAAGGCCGGAGGCAGGGCTCTGGCCATCAAAGCGGACGTTGCCATAGCACCGGAAGTGGATGCCGCCGTTAATGAGGTAATCTTCGCTTTGGGCAAGATCGACATCCTGGTGAACAATGCGGGCGTCAGTTTATCGACCTCTGTTGCTAAAATGTCAGAGGAGGTGTGGGACAAGACCATCGACATCAACCTGAAGGGTGCCTTCCTCTGCTGCCGTGCGGTGATACCTCATATGAAGGAACGTCGATACGGCAAAATCCTCAACATCTCCTCAATTCTCGGGCTCACGGGAAGCCCTGCAATGGCGCATTACAGTGCAGCCAAGACAGGCGTAATCGGTTTCACCCGCGGACTGGCGACGGAACTGGGGCCGCACAACATAAACGTAAACGCCATAGGCCCCGGTATAATCGACACCCCCATGCTGGAGCAGGAGGCGATCGCCGGATCGCGCGAGCGTCTTCAAGGTGGTGTGCCGCTGCGCCGCCTCGGTGTTCCCCGCGACATAGCCAACGCCGCCTTGTTTCTGGTCAGCGACGAGGCCTCTTATATCAGCGGGCAATGCCTCTTCGTCTGCGGGGGCTGGAGCGCATCAGCAGGCCTCGTTTAGTATAATTCAGGCCTTCATAACGTAGGGTGGGTGGAATGAAATGGAACCCACCTTCCAGGCCTTCAACTGCCAGCGGTCAGCTTTCAGGTAATTGGTGGGTTTCGCTCCGCTACACCCACCCTACGCGTCTCCCTTCGACAGGCTCCCTTCGACAGGCTCAGGGCGAACGTATGAACTGGCTTTCCCTACGCTACATCCCCCTCATTGACTCCTGCTACCTGCTTTCGCAGGCACAATCTTCGCAGGAGCGACACCAGTATGTCATTCCCGCGGAAGCGGGAATCCATTATTTAGAGCCTATCATAAGCCCTGCGATAAACTCAGGACAGGATTGCCGAGGGATTAGAGTGAAATAAAACCGTAGGGGCACGGTTACCGTGCCCGCTATGATGCACATGTTATAAAATCGTAGTCTTGTATTAGTTCCAACATAAACAAGCTACAATCCTCAAAGCATTTAGGACAAATACAAGCTGGATCAGAGGTTTTCCCGTTTCTTAAGAGGCTGTGGATGATAACATCCACAGCGAGCTCGGGAGCGAAACGGCGATATTGACAAGCCTTTGCCTCGCTGCCTATAATTGGACTCAACCTGCGGGTGTAACTCAGTGGTAGAGTATTTGCTTCCCAAGCAAAGAGTCGTGAGTTCGAATCTCATCACCCGCTCCATTTTTTTTGTTAAGCATTTGCTTAACACTTTTAGCTTCAGTTAGCTTCGGATTTTTGCTTAACTTTTTACTCATTCTTCTCCCTCTAAATCTTCTATAATTCTGTAAAACTCCTCATTAAACCTATCTAGCCTTTCATGGAATTCTTCTAAAGGAATTGCATGTTTAGCAGGCTTCCTACCAAAGCAAACCTCGCTTTCCCTCTTTATTCCACTTCTAATCTCTTCTATCACCTTATCGCGCCTTTGCTTTGGAGAAGTGTCGTCGGAACCTCTATTCGTATAACACGTGGCATATGGAAAGGTACATCTCATACACGTTTTCCTCGAAAATCTGGTTTTTATATTCAAGCAATTGTAATACTTACCAATAGCATTGCGTATTACCTCTTCTTTGTTTGGAACACGGTGTCCTCCTGCTGGGTGGTCTTTGTTACAAAACCAGTCAATACTCTGACTAAGACGATAGGCAGCATGATATATGTCGTCTTCTTCAAGCTCACCATTCTGCATATAATCATCCAGTACGTCTTTAAGACGACTATAGTGTCGTCTCAAGTTATTTCGAAACGCCTTTTCGTTTAAAGCATCCGTATTCGTTTGTGTATTAGGCTTCCTCATTGTTTAAAGCATTCTCCTTCATTATCTTTTCCTCAATAGCAGCTTCCAGCCATTCTCCGATAGTGATATTCTGCTTCACTGCCTCTATCTTCGCTTTATGAACTGCTTCCCTGCTTATCCTTATAGAGATATTAGGAACTTGTTTTTGCTCTTTCTTTTTCATGTAATTATTGTATTACAAGTATTGCTAATTGTCAAGTAGATAGATAGACTAACCTAGAGGTGTAGGTGTATTCTAATAGCCTATTCCATTTGTGGTGTGGTATATTAGTTACTATGAAGCGACCAAAACGCAAAATGCAGATTACTGTATATGACACATTTACCTTTTTCCCGAAGGAACGAGAGGTTTATCACGCTATCTTCAAAGAGACGATATTGAATAATAGACGTTGTGCTCAAATATCCTTTAGGAAATTGGAGAAATTGACTGGTATAGACCACAATACTATAAGTTACCAGATTCAAAAATTAGAAAAAAGAAGGTTAATCGAAGTAGACAGGACGCAAAGGACTAATATTTATTGTATTATCACTACATATAAGGAGCTTTACAGAATATGAGTAAATCGAGAAGTGTTTCATACCCAGACGGAAGACCGTACGGAAGGTATACTAATCTAAGCAATGATGTCTTTGATAAACTTGCTGACATTGAATTAACGAGAGCAGAAAGGAAGGTGCTCACGAGAACAATTAGGGATACTATTGGGTATTCAAAAATACAATCGTGGACTAAAGAAGAGGTAAAAAGAGTTACTTATGAAATACCAGTAGAGCGCTTTGAAGAAAAGACTGGTTTATCGAAAGCGGAGATAAAGACCGCTTTGAATAACCTTGAACAAAGGAAAATAATCGAGTGTGACGGAGATAAAATCACTTTCAACCACCACCTTGAAGAATGGTTGTAAATGAGAAGAATACTGCCCAAACCGTAGTCACCCTTGAGTCATTCCCTCGCACGCTTAATCATTGGTTTTTAGCTCACCATCCCTCCAAACGTAATTACACTCAATGTTAATTGTACAACATCTATAAATAATTATACTTATAATACAATATTTGTAGCTAAGATAATGATTAGAGACTACAGGGTTTTGGACAATGTCTTTACTGAAATGTTTTTAAAGGCCTGACACATTTTCATTGGGTGCTATCTCTTTTCATAAGATAATAAACATAATGTTTCCAGACAATAAAATGAACAAAAGCCCCCAGATTTCGCTGATAACGGCGGAGAATAGAAGCTAAAACATTTTGAAATGTCCAAACATAAAGGCATAACATAAATTGATAAAATCTGCACAGACCTCATATCAGGGGATGATTTCTTGAAAAGTCTCTCGGATTTTAACTACAGGGCTTCTGCTAACCCCCCTGGGTGTCTTGTAACTATGTGACATAAGGCAACACTTTCAACCTTGTGAACCTGCGACTCGTTATGAAGTATTTTCAGAATTTTCAACCTAGCTTCAAATTGAATGGTACAGAAATGCCGTTTTATCGCCTTTTATTTTCCCTTTAGCTTCAGCAAAATGCACCGAAATCGCATTTTATTGGGGGTTATTCGAGGAATTTGAGCTCGAAAATTGCTGCTGTAGCTTCGAATATTTATTTGGAAGCACGTATTGCGTATTTCGGTGAAATCGGACACCGGTTTCGCTCCAAACCGGCCATCTT
>CAYVQT010000016.1:0-52106 GCA_964453665.1 uncultured Dehalococcoidia bacterium
GTGGCACTGGCAAAACGTTTATCCAAGCGATTAGAAGCCCTTGTCTGAACTTCGAACCGTCGTCTTTTCATGAACTATGCTGGCCTTGATTATCCTTGCAAGTTGAAGGCCTTTTATCTTACCACTAGTAAGAAGCACATATGATTCAAGGGGCTTAAGGGCTTGAGCCCTCTACAGCGTTAACGGGAGCCGTAACGCCTGTAATAAAACAGAGCGGTATTGCCAGCTTTAACTTTCAGTGCTTCATGAGAGGGCAGGCAGGCTGGCAAGTAACTCTTAATTGCGTCAGATTGCTGAGCGAAACACAGATAGCAGGAATATATTTGAAACAGAGTGAAGTTCGGAGGTGAGACAGAATGAAGGTATCGGAAGAGCTATCCCAACTGGCTGAAACGCTTTCTAACCCGTTTGTCGAGAGTTGGAAGAAGGAGGGCGGAAAGATAGTAGGATACACGTGCACCTACATGCCCGAAGAAATCATTTACGCCGCTGGTATTCTCCCGCTCAGGCTGCGAGGAACTGGCTGTGTCGGAACAGCAATAGCTGATGCCTACCTCTCAAGGATTGCCCACTGCAGCTTCGCTCGCAGTGTTCTGGAACTGGCTTTGACTGGTGAGTACGACTTCCTTGACGGAGTGGTTTTTACAAACGGATGTGATCACACACGCCGTGCATATGATAACTGGAGGGCTCAAGAAAAGACCCCTTCGTTCATGCATATGATCCCTGTCCCCCATGTGTTAACGGAGGACGGGCTGCAGTGGTACAGGGAAGAAGTTACCGCCTTTAAGGAACATCTCGAAGAGTCTTTCGGGGTTGAAGTCACAGACGAAAGCCTGACAAAAGCCATAAGCGTCTACAACGAAACACGCAGTCTCCTGAAGCAATTATATGAGCTCAGGACAAGGAAATCCCCTCCGATTACAGGCGCAGAAACACTGAAAATCGTCGTGGCAGGTGTTTCAATGCCCAGAGACAGGTACAATCAAATGCTGAAGCAACTGCTCGATGAAATCAGCGGCAGAGAAGGCATCTCTGACTATAGAGCCAGGATGATGATAGTGGGTAGCGTAAATGATGATCCAGCCCTTGTAGAGCTCATTGAGGACACTGGTGGCCTGGTGGTCGCTGACTCGCAGTGTTTCGGGGCCAGGCTGTTCTGGGACCTCGATGAGGAAACAGGCGATCCTCTGAACAATATCACTGCCCGTTATTACCATCATATCCCCTGTCCGCGTATGTACGGAGAGTACCCCACAAGGTTCGATTTTGTGAAGGACGCTGCAAGGAAGGCAGATGTCGATGGCGTCATTTTACAGACTATAAAATACTGCGACCTTCACGGAGTCGACAATGCAATGTTAGAGAAGGATCTGGAAGAGGAAGGCATCTTCGCCCTGAGACTGGAAAGAGAATATGGCCCGCTAGCTGACATGGGTCGAATTCGTACTCGGGTTCAGGCATTCATCGAAAGACTAGAAGGTGAGAGAAATGGATAGGAAACCAACAGTCTGGGAAGAAGTAGCGGCTCTGCTTGAAGGTGTTAGCGCATTGCCTGAAGATTACGAAGCTCTTCAAGAGTTAGCGAGATCTCTGCCGCCGGATACAGGAAGCATGCTTAAGGGATTTGTCAGTCCCAAATTCATGAAAATGTCACTGGCAGGACTGAAGATATTCGCTATTGCCTTCAATGAACTCGTTAAGAAGCGGGCCGAAGGGAAGAAAGTCGTATTCCGCGCTTTCAACTTCCCGCCGGAACTGCTCCATGCCATGGATGTGGCCCCAATGTGTACCGAGGCGGCCGGCATCGTTCCAATGATGGCGATAGGTGGTGACCGATTCTTCGATGCGGCAATAGAGGCAGGCCTTCCCGAGACTTTGTGCTCAGGCCACCGGCCTACCGTTGGCATGATCCTCGACGGGAGGGAGCTACAGCCAGATGTAATAGTTAATGCGGGACCGGGAAGCTGTGATGCTAATGCAAAGATACATGAATATATGGCCAAGACATGGGGTATTCCGCTCCTCAACCTCGATGCGCCTTACTACCACGACGAACGCGGGCTGGCGTACTACCAAAGGGAATTTAGAAGGATGGTATCGCGTCTGGAGGAGATAATCGGGCAGAAAATGGACTATGATAAACTTCGAGAAGTCGTCGAAAACGCAAATCGGGCGACCGAGCTTATGCTTGAAATACAGGAGATGAAAAAGGCAGTTCCCTTCCCTCTTCCGAACTTATATGGTGTGATGGTTCAATTAATGAAATACGTCTGGGCGGGGCGCGAGGAGACTGTGACCTTCTTCCAGATAGCTCACGATACTGCAAAGGAGTTGGTGGAAAAGGGCGAGGGGGCTTTCCCCAACCAGCGGGTCAGGAGCCTTTGGGTATATAGTGGCATATACTATGATATGGAAGTATGGAACTGGCTGGAGGACGTAGGGGTGATTTTCCTTCAAGATCATTTCGGATATTTTCCAGAAAAGCTGATAGATACATCAACCATCGACACAATGCTCGATGGTTTAGGCGAGAGATGTTTCAATATGCCTATGACCAGACAAATGAAGGGGGCGTGGGATGCCCCTTACGGCTGGGCTGAAGATATGATCTTCCTGGCCCGTGAACTAAAAGCAGACTGTGCCATATTTTCCGGTCACCTGGCATGCAGGCAAGCATGGGGAAGTTACAGGCTGCTTAAAGACAAACTTAAGAGCGAGTTGGGAATTCCATCATTCCGATTTGAAGCAGACATACTGGATAGAAGGATCACCCCAATATCAGCTCTGAAGGATAAGATCGAGGAGTTCGTCTCGACGATAGCGTGAGGAGGTATCATGATTGTTGCCGGTTGCGATGTAGGTTCTTTGAGCGCCGAGGCTGTGATTATGCGCAATGGGTCGATAATATCCTCTGAGATTATCAGGGTCAGACCCAGACCCGAGCAGTCAGCAAGCGATGTCATGGAAAAGGCACTTTCAGAAGCCGGCCTGACCTATCAAGACATTGAGCACTGCGTCAGCACCGGCTACGGCAGGGAAAGGATCCCCTTTGCCAATAGCAACATCTCAGAGATATCCTGCCACGGCAAAGGGGCTCAGTGGCTTATCCCTTCAGTAAGGACTGTAATCGATGTTGGTGGCCAGGACTGCAAGGTCATCAGGGTCGATGAAAACGGGAAACTTGTGAACTTCGTTATGAATGATAAGTGCGCCGCAGGAACAGGAAGGTTCCTCGAACTTATGGCTAGGGTGCTGAGAGTAGGCATTGAAGACCTCGGGCCTCAAGCACTCAACTCCGAACAACGAGTCTCGATAACTAACATGTGTAGTATTTTCGCCGAATCCGAGGTTCTGCACTATGTTTATGAGCATAAAGATTCGGCTGACATAGCGGCTGGCATCAATCACGCGATGGCAGAAAGGGTACAATCTCTCGTGAAAAGGGTCGGCATTGAAAAGGACATTTGTATAACAGGTGGAGTCGCAAAGAACATCAGTGTGGTCAAGGACTTAGAAGAAATGCTGGAGGTGAGTGCAGAGAAACTTGCCGTGGATCCTCAAATTGTGGGAGCTATAGGAGCAAGCCTTTTCGCAGAAGAAGCAATATCCAACCAGAATAGATAGCAATTCAGGGGGAGTTCAATGATTATCGCAGGATGTGATTTCGGCACTTTAGCCGCCAAAGTAGTTCTAATGAGAGATGGCTCGATAGTATCCTCAGAGGTTAGTAGTATTAGGGCAGTGCCTGAGCAAGTAGCGAAGGATCTCCTGGATAGAGCGCTTTCAACGGCTGGTCTATCTTCAGGAGATGTGGATTTCTCGGTCAGTACCGGCTGGGGCAGGAAAAGGGTCCCCTTTGCCAACACGGATATGGGTGAACTGCCGTGCCTCGCCAAAGGGGCTCAATGGCTCATCCCCTCGGTAAGGACCGTGATTGACGTAGGCGGTCAAAATAGCAGAGCACTCAGTATTAACGAAGCAGGGAAGGTTGTAGACTACAATTCGAACGATAAGTGTGCGGCGGGAACGGGAAGGTTCCTTGAGCTCGTAGCGGAGGCCCTGGAATTGAGGCTGGAAGACCTCGCATCGCTGGCTTTTCAATCTGGGAATCCTGCCAAGATTTCGTCCCAGTGCTGCGTATTCGCCGAATCTGAAGTTATAACACTGGTCAATGAAGGGCAAGAGCTTGTTGATATAGTGGCCGGTGTTCACGATTCGATAGTACGCAGGTTAGCCGCTATAGCGGGGATGCTTGATATAGCGGAAGACGTCGTCATGACAGGTGGATGTGCAAAAAATAGACGGCTTGTTGAAGGAATGAGAAACCATATGAAGGTTGATATTAAAACACCGGATTTTGATCCCCAGTTTGTAGGGGCGCTGGGAGCAGCTCTCTTCGCAAAAGAAAAACTTGCTTAAGGCTAAACCGGGCAAGCCGGAACTGGCATGGCATTCCGGGGATAACCTGAGCAGGGAGTGAGCACATAGGTCCATTGGACGGAATATGAGAAAACTGGACACAGATATTGTAGTAGCCGGTGCCGGCCCCGGGGGCTGTACAATAGCCAGAGAATTGTCCAAAAAGGGGAAAAGGGTAATCCTCATAGAAAAAGGCGCGTACAGCAAGAGGTTCTACGGCACACTTTTAGCCCCCCTGCGGTATATGGAAAAGTATGGTTTCTTGTACAGAACCATAGAGGGCGATTGGATAGTCCAGGGCAAGGGCTTCGGCGGGGGGACTTTGATATACGCAGGCTCAGCCTTTATGCCGAATACAGCGAGGTGGCAGCAGTACGGTATAGATCTCACCGAGGAGTTGGCTGAAGCAAGAAAGGACTGTTGGGTCAACAAGGTCCCCGATGATTTTATTGGCGAGGGGGCTAAGCAACTATTGTCAGCAGCGCAGGAGCTTGGCTACCCCTGGGAAGTACTGGATAAGTTTATTGACCCGGACAAGTGTAAGCCCAACTGTCCCATGTGCCCGTATGGCTGCCCTACAGGCGCCAAGTGGACGGGAATGGTATTCGCTGAAGAGGCGAAAAGGAACGGGGCTGTCTTGCTGCCCAGGGCGACAGTCAGAGATATTATAATCGAAGATGGTGTGGCGGGAGGGGTGAGAGCCAGAGGCAGCAACGGCCAGGAATATGAAATCAACAGCAAAGTAGTTGTATGCGCCGCCGGCGGCATTGGCACAGCCCGCATCATGAAGAGGTCGGGATTCGACGACGCCGGGAGGTGGTTCACGGGAGACCCGGCGATCATGGTCTTCGGTTATCTTAAAGAAGGCAAGGGCGGCATGCGCGACATGCTGTTCTCAGTCGGCTACCATGATGAGGAACATGGGATTGTATTCAACAATTTAAGCGGCCCCAGAATGTACTGGTCTCTTCAGAGGCTTCAGGAGAAGCCCCGGAAGCCGGGCAACGCCCTTCTTCGCTGGGGGAAGGCGATAGGGGTGGACATTAAGATAGCTGACGAACTCGACGGGCAAATCTTCCTGGATGGCAGGGTCAGCAAACCGCGCACAAAGAGGGACATATCCAGGCTGGAGTGGGGTGCGGCAGCTGCCGAAAAGATCCTGATCAAAGCGGGGTGTGACCCCTACAATATCGACCAGTCGGGTGTAATTATTGGCCATTCGTCCGCAACTGTCAGGGTTGGCGAGCTGGTGGACTCCAATCTGGAAACATCGGTCAAGAACCTTTACTGCTGCGATACCAGCGTCATACCCGACGCATTCGGAGTGCCACCCACCCTGGCGATTGTATCTCTGGGTAAGCGTTTATCCAAACGACTGGAAACCATTGTTTAAACCTTTTAGAGGATATGTCTGCAATTCGACAGCCCTTATCTTTTTTCTTAAGTCAGCGGACTCAGTATGTTCTTGTTCAAGGCATTTGATTCACTTCAACTGCCTCCGAATATTGCAATGCCTCCAAAGCTAGATTTGCGGCACATTTCGGGCGTGCGCCTTACCGCTTAGAAGGCAGATACAGAAGTTGAGTTAGGAGTCTTAAGATGAGATTGCAAAAGCTATTCGAACCCACGAAAATCGGCACCATGGCACTGAAGAATCGCCTGGTCATGCCGGCAATGGACACAAACTTCGGCTCCGGAGACGGTTTCGTGACCTCCAGGCTTGTGGACTACTACGCGGAGCGAGCCAGGGGTGGTGTAGGCCTTATTATCGTGGAAATAGCGTCTGTGGATTACCCGCGAGGAAAGGTAACGCTCGGTCAGATCAGCATCGACGACAACAAATATCTTAAAGGGCTCGCTGAACTGGCCGAGGCGATCAAGCGAGGCGGGGCGTGCGCTGCCATCCAGCTTGAACACGGAGGTGGGGTCACTCACTCGGCCATCGGAGGCCATCAGCCGATGGGACCGTCGGCATCAATCTCACCTCTCGGCGAACAAGTCAGAGAGCTCTCAATAATGGAAATAGCGGAGCTCGTGGAGATGTTCGCCAGTGCAGCAGTTCGTGCAAGGGACGCCGGTTTTGACGGTGTGGAAATTCACGGGGGGCACGAGCACCTGCTTGCTCAGTTCCTGTCTCCATCCGTCAACCAGCGCCAGGATCAGTACGGCGGCACCCTGGAGAATCGGGCCCGGTTCCTGCTGGAAGTGATCCGGGCGTGCCGAGCGGAAGCGGGTACTGATTATCCACTGTGGTGCCGGATAGATGGGGCCGAGTACGGTGTTGAGCCGCGACTTGACTATACTCAGGCTGTGCAGGTATCAAGATGGGCAGAAGAGGCAGGCGTGAACGCGGTTCACGTTTCCGGACACGGCTACGGCCTCCAATTCATAACCCTCTGCCCCGGAATGCCGGGGTTCCACCTTACCGGCGCATCCGAGGTAAAAAGCAATGTAAATGTACCGGTAATCGCGGTGGGACGCATATATCCCGAGCTTGGAGAGTGGGCCCTGAGAGAAGGGATAGCGGATATGATAGCCATGGGAAGAGCGCTTATCGCCGATCCCTACTTGCCAAAGAAAGCCGCAGAAGGCAGACTCGAAGACATTGTACCGTGCATAGGTTGCTGGGAGTG
Source organism: uncultured Dehalococcoidia bacterium (assembly GCA_964453665.1). Lineage (GTDB taxonomy): Bacteria > Chloroflexota > Dehalococcoidia > SZUA-161 > SZUA-161 > DAOUTY01. Next base: position 7,056 of record CAYVQT010000016.1, read on the forward strand.
TGTCGAGGGCAGCATCCAGGCTGTCGTCCAAACGGTGATGGATCCCACCAGCCCCGGCACCGGCGATCTCAAATGTTCGGTCAACCCGGCAACCGGCAGAGAGAGCGACTGTAGTATAAGACAGGTTTCTACCCCGAAACGCGTTGTTGTAGTAGGCGGAGGGCCAGCGGGAATGGAAGCTGCACGTGTAGCCAGGCTCAGGGGCCATGACGTGACTCTAATGGAGAAAAGCCCCCGTCTAGGTGGGCAACTGATACCAGCCGCCGCACCCCCGCACAAGGAAGCGATCTCTGTCCTGGCAGACTACTTCGTGACACAGTTGTCCAAACTAGGCGTAAGGGTCGAACTCGGCAAAGAGGCTACATTAGGTAACATCGCTGCCGCGAAACCTGAGTCAGTAGTATGGGCAGCGGGTACAACACAGATCATCCCTGACATACCCGGCCTGGACCGGGCTAAATTTGTATCTGCCCTGGATGTATTAACCGGAAAACCGGTTGTTGGAAATACGGTGGTAATTATCGGCGCTGAAATTGTTGGCTGCGAGACCGCTAATTTCCTTGCCGATCAAGGGAAGAAGGTCACAGTAGTCCGCAGAGGCCCCCAGGTGCTCACCAAGGCAGGGGTCATTGTGCAGATGCGTCTTCTTGACGAGCTTGGCAGAAAGGGCGTGGAGCTGCTTACCGGGGTGAAGTATGAAAGCTTCGGCCGCGATGGGCTCACTATAAGAACAGAGGCGGGAGAGCTGAGAAATCTAGTTGCCGATACTTACGTACTCGCTACTGGCGCCCGGTCGAACTCTGACCTGGTTCCCGCCCTGAAGGAAAGATTTAACAACGTATACGTCATAGGCGATTCCCTTGAGCCCCGGCTTATCCGTGATGCCGTGGTCGAGGGCTTCGAAACCGGCCGGCGACTTTAGTATGCCCGAATGGATTTATATGCAGCACGAACCGTATCTTCAGACACAGCATACGCTTCTAAGTACACGTCATTTTCACCATCGTCTTTGAAGCTATTTCAGTGTCTGCCACCGCCTATCAACTGCTGATATTTTCCTGTTTGTTCCCCACACAAGCCTACAAGCGCCCCGACTATTTCAGCGCTCTTAAGATGCAACTCCGGTGTATCTATTGACATCCTGAGTACCCGGTGGTATAAACCCGTTGTGCATGAACATCCCGTGGATCGCACTGGTTTCACGATTGATAGTCCTGTTCCCTGTGAGGAGCAAACCTCAGTCTAGAAACAGTGCACTAATCGACAAAGGGCACCGATCCTGTCCCCGGACTAGCTGGGTAGTACGCTCATCCAGGCATTCTCGTTAGTGTATGGCGGTTGTTACCTCTGGATAACCAGCCAGAAGATAGCAGTAATTGGGACATCAACCAGAGAAGGGAGGTGATCGAAGTGGCACAGTATCTTATGCTTCACAGCTATGACCCCAGGACAGCTAAAAGTGAAAGCCAGCCGGGTGTTATGAAGGCGATAGTGGACAGCTTCACCGAAGATACCTACTGCATCGCTAGCTGGCTTGCCCCGGGCGCTGGGAAGATAGCTTGCCTTTGGGAAGCGCCCTCAGAGCAGGCGATAATAGATGCGTATTCCCCGGAGCTGAACATTCCTGTGGATGGCATCTTTCCTACGCTTGTGATTGACTGGGCTGAGGTGAAGAAAACAATGGCAGGTAGCTAGCACACAGCAATTGTGCGGACTATCGTATCGCCCTGACCCATGACAGTTTAAATCTAAGAAGTAAAGTTTTAGATGCCGATAGCACGACGCAACCGGAGACATTGTCTTACAATCGGTTGGCATGGACCTGGAGCAGTAGTATACATTTCACAAGGTAATATCAAACGAGAAGTGGCAGCTTCGCAGCCAGGGCCCTTATTCGGGCGTAGCAAAGGAATAATGAGATGCGTGTACTGGTAACAGGTGCGACCGGCCATTTCGGGCCCGTCATTTGCGAAGCATTCCTCAGGGACGGGGCTGAGTTACGCGTGCTGCTGCATCGGAAGAAGATCAAGGGCCTGGATACAGCGGTGGAGATTATGTGGGGTGACATTACACAGCCCGATTCGGTCAAACGAACAGTGGAGGGAGTGGATGCGGTAGTCCACCTGGCGGCTATGGTAGAGCCGATGACCGAGCGGAACCCTGAATTGGCGAGCAGGATCAATGTGGGTGGTACCCGGACCATCGTAGACCTCATCAGAGACAGGGGCGTGAGCATTCCCTTCGTATATATCTCATCGGCCGCGGTGTTTGGTCCAACCCCTGATGCCACGGATTGCCTTCATCCGGACAGGGACCAGTGCAATCCTGCATCCGTCTACGCCAGGACCAAGGTCGAAGCTGAAGAGCTGATTAGAGAGTCGGGAATCGACTACGTGATCCTGCGTTTGACGTCAGTCCCCTACCAGAAGATCAGCTACAGTGACATGAAGTACCAGATGTTCATCGTCCCGCTCGAGAACCGGGTGGAATTCTGTCATCCGGATGATGCGACCCTTGCCATTGTCAACTCGGTGAAATACTTCGACAAAGTAAAGGGCAGGACTCTGATGATTAGCGGCGGGCCCAGCCAGCGGATACGGTACAAAGACCTGGTGGACGTCGCTCTGAGAACATTTGGCCTGCCCTTACCACCACGGCACAAGTTTGCCGAGGAGCCTTTTGCCCTGGACTGGTACGACACGAGCGAGTCGCAGGCACTTCTCAACTACCAGAATAAGACTCTCGACGACTACTCCCGAGACCTCGCCGCCCAGTTTCCCGCGCCTCTCCTAGCCGCTATGCGTCGCGTTATAGGTCCGCTCTTTGGAAGAGCGATCGTGCGGCTGATGTAGCAAAGCACCAGGGTCTGCTGCTCCTTTAAAAAACCGAAGTGCTTTTCCATAAAGCGAGCGTCCTTCATACTACTTGCTGGATGGAGGCTGGAGTGAGGCTTATTCTAATATCATTGCTGGCAGCAGCGACTTTAATTTCTTGCAGCGGAGCAGGTAGTTCAGTCCCGACTACGACCACGGAATCATCCGGGGCGATCCATAACATCCCTATCGAGAATCTGGGCGATGCCTGCCAGTACTGGAATCTGGACTGGGAGGGGCGTGCTCCGCAATTATACGTTGAAATAGTCGCTGTTAATGCCTTGTATATTCGATCTCACGACTACATACTCGGACAGAACGAATGTGACGATATGGCGGCAGACATCTGGGAAATACTCGCCCGTAAGGGAATCATTTCTTTAATTGTGGCTGGCAACCTCGAAATGTCCGGGGAAAGTTACGCCGACTGCAATCACGCGTGGTTGCTCATATATAGCGGAGAGGGCTCCGCGGCGGCTCTGGAAACGACATGCGGGGAAGTCTATACCTGGCAGGATACAGAGGTTGACCCCAATCTGAAGCAGTACTGGGAGGGATTCATTTACGAGAAGCCCTCTGACTTGTGGCGAGACTTCAAAGATTGGTGATAGAACGCAAGGGGTAGAGCTTGTACTGGCGACGGGATAATACAGTGAGATGGCTTAATATGCGAAGCAAGCGTCAGCTCGGTTTGTATGCATATACGGTCGAAGGGGGTGATATATGCAGTGGTAAGCGATTGTTACATATTGCTGGATACACTCAAAATCGGTATTAGCACGGAGGTGTCGAAATGGCAAAACAACCGTTTAAGAGACTATCCTCAAAGAATGCCCTTCTTCTTGTGGTAGGGGTCATCGCGCTGGCACTTGCGCTCTCCTGTGCCAGCCCGGCAACAGAGGAGCCCGGCGAGGCAACACCCACGACTTCCGTAGCCGCGACGCTGCCCGGTACGGAGCCTTACCCCGCGCCGGACCTGGCGCAGGACATGGGGGCCGGGTACGAGATATTCCTGTATATCGATGGTCTGCCTGGAGAATCGACAGACGAGGAGCATGAGGGCTGGATTGATGGCCTCTCTTACAGTCACAGCATTTCCCAACCGGCGGCCGGTTCGATAAGCTCGGGTAGTTCAAGGATCGCCGGGCGAAGCGAACACCAGAGCTTTACGGTCGTTAAGCAATTGGACAAGACTTCGCCCAAACTGGCACTCTACTGCTGCAGTGGCACGTACATACCTGAAGTGATTCTTGAGCTTTGTTATGCAACGGGTGATAGATTGCGGTTTATGGAATACACGCTGTCTGACGTAATAGTAAGCTCGGTCAGCCCCAGTGGATCTGTGGAGAGCGGTGAAGCGCTACCGCTTGAGGAGGTTTCGTTCAGCTACGGCAGGATCGAGTGGAAATACACGGAGATAGACCCTGGGACCGGAAAAGCGAAGGGCAATGTTGAAGCCAATTGGAACTTGACCACCAATACCGGCGGATGAGGGATTAAGAGCGCAAAACGAGTGGCGATTGGGTGTGCTAACAGTATGCCCTCCGGTTCCCGTTAGCACACCCTGCATCTTTTAAAGGAAAGTTTATCTGGGGCAGCTACCCGGATATGCCGCCGTCTGGCCGTTATTCGCTAATCCAATTTGTTTCCACATTTCTACAGGTCTTACTCGTATTCCAGGCCGGAGACGCCCGAAACAGTAAGTATGCCAGCATCCATCGTCTTCACCCAGTAGCCCATGCAGTCCACCATTTCAGTGAGATCGCCGCCCCAGCCAGGTACCCAGGATGTCCAGGGATTGCCCGGCCTGCTGTTATCGTAGCCCCAGACTATGGTAACGTCGCCGGTAAATCCGGAGATGCCCGACTCGACATTAGGGCTGTCAGGCACCAGCGGCAGGCTCATGAGATTCCAGTCCTGGTTTAGCGATATATCCCTGTCTCCCCCGGGTGTCTCCCCCGGGTGTCACCCCCGGGTAGCCATAGACCCTGAGTGTATCCGCGGTGCTCATCTTGATCCAGTAGCCCATGCAGTCTACCATTTCAGTGAGATCGCCGCCCCAGCCAGGTACCCAGGATGTCCAGGGATTGCCCGGCCTGCTGTTGTCGTAACCCCAGACTATGGTAACGTTATCCGTTATTCCGGCGAGGATAACATCGATATCTGGGTCAATGGGAACCAGCGGCAGACCGACAAGGTTCCAGCCCTGATTGAGAAGGATATCGCGATACCCTATGGGGGTAGGCTCAGGAGTAGAGGCATATACAACGAAGTAGGTAAAACTGCTTACCTCAGCTGCTACCGTGTGATTTACCGTGTTTACGGTCGAGGGGAGCTCTACCCACTGGCCCTTTGATACATCGTAATATGCGATAACCAGATCTTCCTCGGTAACATCTTCTGCAATCAGGCCAGGGTCATAGCTTATAGTTATCTCGATCGGAGGATTGAAGGTGGCACCATCTGGTTTATAGTCATAAACACAGCCCACTACATTTTGTGGTTCTGGGAAGCCGTAGCATATCTCCTCTATCGTTATCTCCAGCAGACATTCTCCGCCTGTGGTAAGCGCCGTAGTGCCGCTGGGAATATAAATACCCAATATTCCAGCAAAAGAACTCTGCTGTATGTCCTCCTGCACCACGCAGTCCCCATCGATAACACCTGACAGATCGACAGTCTCCTCAGTGGTAAGAGGGGGAGGTGTTTCTGATAGCCTTATCGCTTGCCCATCTTCGACAAATGCCCAGCCATAGGTGATATACAAGCCAAATAACATCAGGATTAGAAAGAGTGCAAGTATAGGGCGGAAAGCCATCTTCTTTTCCACTAATCCCCTCTCTTAATTGTAAGTTGTTTTAAAATATATTGCCTGTGTTTATTATAAACATAGCTGCAGAATACCTGCAAGAATCAGATTGTGGTACGCACCACCAAGTCCAACGTCCAGTGGCTCTAACTTAAAGGTGGTATCCTTTATGGGGGCAGGCCACTGCTGTCAGCCTCTTCATTCAGTGGCAAAAGGAAAAGAAGTTGGGAAGGCAACAACAGATGGAAAAACAGAGCAAGTAGTTCTCCTCTATCTCCACCAACCTCATTACCAATTCTAATTCTGTAATTGCATCATGCACGCGCAGTGGTTCGTCACCAGCACTATAGTTAGTCTTGAGCTATATAGCAATCAACCACTCTCGTCGTTAGCTCAATATCTGGTAATCTGACTCGGTAAATGTAAGGCGTATTGCGGCCACGCAATCCTGGTCATACTGGGGTTAGGGACTGGGGAACAGTCTCTGAGTTAGGCGAAATAGATGTTGAAAAAAGGAATCTTTTTAGAGGGCTACTCCAGAATAGCGATACTGTTACAGATACTGGAAACAGGGCTGGTTATGGGATGCTCCAGAACCACTTGCTTCTAAATCTCACGTCATGCTAACCTGGTATTAGGTAGAGAACGTTCAGCTTGAGCGATCTGTGTAGAGTTATTATCGAGAATAGCGATGTGAGTCGTAAAATTAGCTGTCTTCTGAGTAGTAATTACTCTGGCTTGTGTCCTGATGGCACCTGCCGACATTAATCATAAACGGCTCCTTTGAATTTGTATGGCAATAATACTGTTTATATAAGCATCCCTGGTAGCATCGAACGCCGGACCCGATGGAGAGCAGTAAGTTCACCAAACGCAATAAATCAATCGAAAGTTGAATTGACAAGGTAGCAGCGTTGTAGTACTTTTTTCAGGGTTATCATGCAATATGAAAGGCGTTGCGGATGAATGTCATTGACCTTTTTAAACTGGAAGGAAAAGTCGCTATTGTAACCGGCGGGTCCAGAGGGCTGGGTTTCTGGATGGCTGAAGGGCTGGCAGAGGCCGGCGCGGATGTCGTCCTCTGCGCCAGAAAGCTTGAGCCGTGCGAGGAGGCAGCCAAGGCCATACGAGAGATCGGAGTTCGCAGTCTCGCTGTCGGATGTGATGTGACCGATCCTGACGGGGTCAAAAACCTGGTTGAAATGACTATTGCTGAATTCGGGCGAGTAGATATTCTGATCAACAACGCGGGTTTCATCTGGGAGACTCCACCGGAAGATGTAACACTCGAAACATGGAATAAAACCCTGGCTGTTAATGCGACAGGCACTTTTCTCTGTAGCCAGGAAGCAGGTAGGCAAATGATTAAACAGGGTCATGGCAAGATAATCAATATAGCTTCGATATCCGGTTTGCGATCTGTGGACCCCGAGCTATCCGATACTATACCTTACAGCGCCGCCAAAGGAGCTGTCGTAGCGTTTACACGCGATCTCGCTCGCAAATGGTGTAAATATAATATCTCTGTAAACGCAATAGCTCCGGGGTATTTCAGTACCAAGATGTCGAAGTATCTTGTGGAGAATCGCCAGCCTCAATTAATGAATGCCATTCACATGAAAAGGTTAGGGGCGAGAGAAGAAATACAAGGAGTTGCGGTATTCCTTGCGTCTTCAGCCTCTAACTACGTGACTGGCCAGACGCTTGTGGTAGACGGCGGCGTGACAATGTAGACTTTGCCCCTGCAGGGTAGCCTGGAGCCGATGCTCCAGGCTGTGTTGAAGCGGATACTTCGACCTATCCCGTGGAAATCTTGTCGAATGCAGGACTGGCGTTTAAAAGCTGGAGAATGATTTTATCAGGAGAGTAGTCATGTACACAGGAGAAAAATACTTGTGGTGGAATGAAGCAGAAAGGAAGCTGGCTGATGAAGTGGCGGATTTTTCGGACAACGTAATAAGTCGAGATATTAATGAAATCGAGAGGACAAAGAAATTCCCCTGGAACTGGTTTGAGGAAATGGGCAGGAAGGGCTGGTACGGGGCTTTTATCCCTGAAGAATACGGCGGCATGGGAAAGGGGATCGGCAGCACCACCGGTTTCTGCATCGTATTGGAGGAAATCGCCCGGGGGGCGCCCGTCGCCGTGGACTTCTATGAGACGACCATCTACGGATATTCTCCCATCGTCAGGTTTGGAACCGGGGAGCAAAAAAGAAGGTGGCTTCCCAAACTGGCCACCGGCGAGCTCTTCGCCGCAATCGTTATTACCGAACCTTTTATGGGCTCCGATGCGGCTAACATTCAAACAACGGCTGTGCTTCAAGGTGGTGAATACGTAATCAACGGTAAAAAGCGGTTTATCACCCTCGGCGGTATTGCCAACCTGTACGTGGTCTACTGCAAGACCAGCGATGCTCCCGAAGACCGTAAGAATCACCGGCATCTGAGCGCCTTCGTGGTGGAAAAAGGGACTCCGGGATTTACGGTGGAGGCTATACATGACCCAACGGGACGTTTCGGATCCAGACACGCTGTGCTGGACTTTGACAACGTGCGTATCCCCGAAGAGAACCGTATCTTGAACGAGGGCGAGGGCTGGAAAGTCCTTACCGATGCCCTGAATATCGAAAGGCTCGGGGTTGCGGCCGGCGCTGTCGGGACATCCAGGGCAGCCATTTCAGCCACCGCAGACTATGTGACCCGGCGTGTGGCCTTCAACCAGACGCTGGCCGACATACCCGGCGTTCAAACAATGTGTGGAGATATGGTGACCAGGACTGAGTTGATTGGTCTATTAGTCTTCTATTCGGCCCATAAGATGGACCTGGGCATTGATGTTCCTCTGGGCTCCACCATAGCCAAGGTCTTTGCCACTCAATCACTGATGCAAACCGTGCTGGATGCCGTTCAGTGCCACGGCGGGGACGGGTACATGCGGAACTACCCCGTTGAAAGGCTGATGCGGGACTCCAAGCTCATCGAAATAGGCGCGGGGGCCAACGAGCTCATGCAGCACCTGGTCTGGAGGCTCTGGTTAAAGGACTATCTGGCCCTGCGCAGCGCGAGCAGGAGCCCGGTTACACGCAGCAGTATCACTGGCCCGGAAGCGAAAGATAAAATCATGGAGGCTTTAGCAGATTTCTACTGTCAGCATCCCGCCCTCTACATGGAGCGGGAAGAGATGATGGGGAAGCTGGGGCTGACAGGTGAAGACCTGGATAAGCACCTAGAGGCTGTGGAAGCGGAAAAGCTCGTTGCCCTGTACCGGAAGCGGGGGAACATTACGATGGCCAAGGCCACCTATGCAGGCCTGAAACAGGCCAAACCCCAGGAGAACTATACGTTCTATCCGGATTTTGTCGACAGGGAAAGAGAGACATTCTAGGGGGAGGATCGAAAGGCGACGTGATGGAGCTACAAAAAATAGTCTATGAGAAGTCGGAGTGCGTAGGCATTATAAAGCTCAACCGTCCCGACAAACTCAACGCGATAACCTTTGAAATGCTGGACGGGATGTGGGAGGTGCTCCAGGAAATCACGGTCGATAATGAAGTGCGCGTCATACTGCTGAAAGGCGAGGGCAGGTATTTCTGCGCCGGGGCTGACATGGGAATCCTGGGAACATTAACGGCCGAGACCTTCCGCATAAGGCAAAGGCAGTATTGGAATAGGGTTTTCAACGAGCTTGAGGACATTCAGAAGCTCACAATAGCAGCCTTAAACGGTACGGCGCTTGGCGGTGGTGTCGAGCTTGCGTTATGTTGTGATATGAGATACGCGGTGGATGATGCAACGCTCGCCTTGCCGGAGATAAACTTCGGCATCATTCCCGATTCCGGGGGAACCGTACGGCTTCCCTGGTTGATCGGTCTGGCAAGAGCCAAGGAGTTCATTTTAAGCGGAGACCCTATACCCGCAAAGCGTGCTGCGGAGTGGGGGCTGCTTAACGGTACTTTCCCGCGTGAAACCTTCGACGAGGAGGTGCTCAGGATAGCGGTAAAGATGGCACAGAAGGCGCCCCTGGCTGTGGGGATGGGTAAGCAGCTTATTAACAGAAGCTTTCAACAAAGGGACATCAAGGCCTGCTTGGAAGAGGCGGTGGACGTCCAATCTGTATTGATCAACACCGAGGATTACCAGGAAGCAGTCAATGCCCGAAAGGAAAAAAGGACTCCCGTTTTTCGCGGCAAATAAATCTCGCGATATCCCACTCGGACTTTTTCAGCTGGCTACTCTCACACATGTTATCATAGAATCGATATAACGTTCCGGGTGCTCAATATCTGAAATTATGCCCTATTCTTCTTTGCTCCCGGTTTCCCCTGTCTTTTTATCGTTCAGGGCCCCGTTTTTTTCCTCGATCACCTCGTTCTTCTCCGCCTTTGGCCCTGTCTTGGTATTCTTGAAGTAGTCAATGGCAAAGGCACCAAATATGCCTACGATCAATCCCAGCACTAAGGCAATACCAATGTTCGTCACTTTATGTGAAGCAATGCTATTCTCGGGCACTATAGCGGATACAGCAACCCGAGTTACTACATCCTGCGCCTGGGAGGCTACTTCAACCTCAGCTACTTTGTTGGCAAGAGTGGTATATGTCTGCCAGGCAATATCCCTCGAACTCTTTAGTTCCCTTTCTCTGGCACTTTGTTGCTCCAACTCCCCTTGCAATCGGAGTATGTCCTGCCTTAACTCCTCAACAGTATGTCCCGATTGTCCCCCCGATCTAGATTCCAGATTAGAAATCAGAGCGTCAATATCATGCAATTGTCCGGCTGTGCTGGCGTCGAGTCCAGGTAGTGTGTCCAGGGCCACCTGAAGTTGAGCGGGCAAGGTCGCATAGGCCCCAGTCTGCAGGAGTATCAAGGCTAGACTGTTAGCCGCAGCGGCCGTTGAAGACAACGAGCCAGCCTCAATTTGATCTTGCAGAGATTTCAGGGTACAAAGCAGCTCTTTGTCGGCGATTTGCCGGGTTAGCTCATCGATAGTATTATTACCCAGGAAGCTTTCCCATTCACGCTGTCTCTCTACATAGTCGGCCAGCGCAACGCTTGCCTGAACCTGCAGTTCTTCCGGTGACTGGGGAATGTCAGCATAGAGAGCATTGATATATCTCACATAAGACTCCGCCCAGGCATTGGCGATAGCGGCTGCTTCCTCAGGATCAGTAGATTTCACTTTAATACCAATGAGATCACCGCTGGTGTTTACTGTTACTTTACTTAGTATATTGCGTATGCTCTGGCCTTCAGGCTCAAGCTGATCCCCCAGTTTTTCAATAGTTTCAGCGGCCACACTGCTGGATTTCACCAGGGTAACCACCGTCTCCCTAAGCTCTTTGTCTTCTTGTAATGAGTAGGTTCTGTACTTAGGCTCAAAGACTATCTCGGCCCGAGTTCCAGTGATGATGACAGTGGCTTCCGCTTCGTAGACGGCTGCCGAAGTGAAGCTGACCAATACTGCTACGATCACAGCTATCACCGTAATACTCACAATCAGCTTCCACCACCTGATCAGGACACGAATGTACTGCCGTAGATCGATCTCGTTTTCCATATTTCCCCCTCAATCTTGGTTTACCAGAAAATCCAGATTGCTATTCCTCCAAATATTGCTTCAAGTCCCATTAAGGACAGTGTAATGTTCCTCTCGCTCATGCCCCCCGCAATTTTCGCAACTAACTGTCCCAAGCCTTTCGCTCCTGATTTCGGGCAGTAAAGCTTTCCCTCAACACATAGAGCCGCATATCTTCCAACTGTACTTGGGAAGCGATTCCTTGCCTTGATAAAGAAGTCCAGGAAGTAGGGAATCATGATTATCAGCCCGGCAACCTCGAAGTTACCAACAATCACCGCCGAAGCAATTATCGCGCCTATGGCAAATGTGCCCACATCGCCAATGAACACTCTGGCCGGATACCAGTTGTAGTACAGGGTAGCCAGCAGCGCTCCCAATGCTGCAAGCAAAATTAGAAACGCGGCCGTTTCGTGACTGTGGTAGGCGATAACTGCCAGAGATGCCGTAGCTACCAGTCCTACCCCTGTTTCCTCTCCATTGAATCCGGCCAGCATGTTCACTGCGTTGGCTGCTCCTGCAACTCCAATTGGAACAAAAACAACAGAATAGATAATACCGAAGTCCACCTGCCCGATTAAGGGGATGTTCATTTCAGTATCCCCCGCCCTTACGGCTATCAGGGGGAGAGCAATAAAAAGCGGGATAACCGCTTTTATGGACTGCCGTATTCGCATGAGGTCGTCAACAGTACCTATCAATGTAGCTATTAACACTACAGAAAGGACGGCAAAAATCGTAGCTATGTCAATCGAAAGGAAGCGGCTTAAGAAAGTGTTAGCGGCGATAACTAAGATAATACCAGCGGCAAACCCAGAAACAAGGAACAGACCTCCCATCTCAGGCACCTCCGGGCGGTCTGTCTTATGCACGTCTTTGCCCACTATCCCACGTCGCTTAAAAACCGGGATCGCCAGGCGTGTAGCTACAAAGGCTACAACGAAGGACATGATGACTACTGCAATTCCGAGAAATACCGATTTTAATTCGATTTTGAAATACTCCTGTCTGCTACATTCAAGCTGTGAGTTGATTAAACATGCCGTATCATTTACAGGGAACCTTTTTTCGAAGTAAGCGACTTCATGTCATTTCATAACATATATGCGGTCCCTTATTCAATTATCTCTGCGTTTTTTCCTCGGCCCATACAGCTTAATAATAAAATTTGGTTTGCCTGTGTTTCTTCTTTTTACTGCGTGATCTTGAAAAAGGCTCATCTCCATGGTAAATCAGATTATATGCACTACCTCTTTTGCCCTAACTTGGTCTTTTTTTATCTGCTTTTGCTATTTAGTTTCCTCTCAAAAAAGTCGAGTCTAGCCGAGCATGGATGAAGCTGATAAAGAAGGGCATATAAAGGCACCGGTCGTGAATTGCTGCCAGAGAAGCGTTATTAAGTAAGGCTTCTAGCAGAATGACTTCCACAACTGAAATATGTGCTGCTCGCGGACACTCAAATTTAACATTGGAGGCTTTCGCCATTTAACCGATAAGCGTCATTTACCCTGCGGTGAATAAACACGGCCATGCCGACCATTACCATCTTCCAGGTTTAAAAGCTTCCTTAATTCTCTCGGTGTCATGACCTTTCTCTCGTTAGACTCCGCCAGCTTGTGGACACGGCGTAGCAGGTCTGCGTTCCGTGCCAGTCGCTTCCGGCCTGTGTCATACCAGATGTTATCCTCAAGCCCAACCCTTACGCCACCGCCAATGGCGATGGCAATCGAATTCATTGTCAACTGGGCATCGCCAATTCCGGCTAACCCCCACAGCGAGTTCGGAGGTATATCACGTATCATTATGCCAGCGTGCAGCAGATCAGCCTGTGCGCATGCTATATTGCCGAGGAGCAGGTTGAAGTAGTGTGGTGGCTCAAGAAGCCCTTTCCGCTCCAGATACTTAGCGTAGTTCACCATACCTGAATCAAATGCCTCCAATTCGGGCAGGACGCCACGGTGTTTCATTTCCCGAGCAAGCGCCTGTATCATTTCAGGGGAACTAATACTGGCTTCCCGGTTGAAGTTCACCGAGCTTAATGTCAGACTTCCCATGTCAGGCTTGACATCGCCTCCGAGTTTCAAAGGTTCGGCACGCTGTTCGAACTCTTTGAAATTGCGGCCGCTCAATGATACGGAGATTACCAGATCGCTGGAGAACTTGCGAATACCGGCAATTATCTTCTCGTATACATCAGCCTTGTAAGTCGGTTCACCGGTATGTTCATCCCGCGCGTGTATGTGTACCATAGTTATACCGATCTCTACGGCCTCATGTACGTCCTCCACGATCTCCCGAACTGTTATGGGCACATGGGGCGTTATTTTTTTGGTGGGGATCATGCCTGTCGGAGTGAAATTGACAATGAGATTCATGCTTGACCAAGTAGAGCAGAAGAATGATACATTGCGTACATCATTAGCACTACAATCGTTGCATTCATAACACAATTACATGCTGCGCGCCTTTATCCGACGTCTCAATCAAAAATGAGAATCTATTACTGGCTACTTCCATAAATAGTAAACTTATAATACCCACTTTGGCAAGCATTTCCGGAGAATCTGATTCGCGCGACTCAAATTCATTTAATAGTGTGACTACAATTGTGCTAGTTACTTTATACTTTTCAGACTATATATTGTTCGGATAGAATATGGTAGATTTATTGAGGCTGCTTTAAGCCTACAACTGCTCTAATAACCGGGGTATCAAGGCTTACTCCATGACAGAAAAGCCGAACATCGTAGATCGTTCAATTAAGCAGGTCGCCAAAGGTACCGGAATAGCCGCTATAGGCCTGGCGGCTTCACTTCTCTTCGCCTTTCTCGGCAAGCTCATGGTTGCCAGGTATTGGACTGAAGGGGATTACGGCATATTTTCTCTTACTGTAGCTGTGTTGATGATTTGTTCGACGATAGGCACTCTGGGACTTGAGGGTGGGCTCAGCAGGAGCATCGCTTTTGCCAGGAGTAAAAATCTAAATGAAAAAATTGTGGGGTTTATGAGGACATCCATCCAGTTTGCAGTAATAACTGCGGTTATACTGAGCATAGTCCTCTTTTTCATCGCAGATATCTTAGCAGAGAGCGTCTTCCATGAACCCGCACTCGGCATACCATTGAGGGTAATTGCTTCAGCAATTCCCTTCCTGGCCCTGACACGTGTAATCGTCTCCATATTTTTAGGGTTTGAGCGAATAAAACCGAGGGTATTTTTACAGGATGTCATTAGAAGTGGCCTTTTCCTGTTGATTCTACTCGTGGTGATCCTCCTCAACCTGTCGTTCACCAGTGTTTTCTATGCTTACTTGTCGTCCTTTGTTATCACCTGTCTGCTATTAATCATATATGCTGCCGTGCGTCTGCCTTTGAAGGTAAATATATTTAGAGTACCGAAGTTCGACCATGCAGCCAGGGAGCTGTTCTTATTCTCAATACCCCTGCTCGGCGCTGCTATGCTCCACATGGTGATAAGCTGGACAGATACAATCATGCTGGGTTTTTATAGAAGCACGGCAGAAGTAGGGCTATATAACGCCAGTATTCCCTTGTCCCATTTAATTGTCTACCCGCTGAGCGCAGTTCTGCTTATCTATCAGCCGGTGATGTCAAGATTGTACGGGCAGGACCTTGTCCCCGAAGTCGGGCGGTCCTTCACCATTATGAGCAAGTGGGTGTTCTCCGCCTCTCTCCCGCTGTTCCTCGTTTTCTTTCTGTTTCCCGAAACGGCGCTGGAAGCTTTGTTTGGTGCTGACTACATTGCAGCCGCGGATGCACTGAGGATCCTGTCTTTAGGATATATCCTCAGCAGTGTAATGGGACCTAATGGCGCGACTCTGGTAGCAATGGGTAAATCTGCATTCGTGATGTGGGCTGTTTTTGCTACCGTCGTTCTGAATATTGCACTGAACATAGCCCTTATCCCCCATTATGGCATCGAGGGGGCTGCTATTGCCTCCGCAGCGGCAATAGCTACAGGGAACTTGTTTAGATGCTGGAAAGTGCATTCACTGACCGGTGCCTGGCCTTTGAGCAGGAATCTGCTAAAGCCTTTGGTTCTTTCCGTAGCGCTCATACTGCTCACCCGACTTTTTCTTGGCAGCTACACGCAGACGAACCCGTGGATGCTGCTCCCGATAGTTGTGCTGTACTACAGCATCCACGCGACAGCGATATTCATAACCAGAAGCTTAGACCCGGAAGATATGGCCGTGCGTGCTGCACTAATAAGAAAGGTACGCTTAACTGCATCAAGAGTACGTAGAGTTTTAAGCAGGTTCAAGTGATCTCTCAGCAAGTATAAGTGTTAATCTACTGAGACTAAACTATCAGGAACATCGGGCGTATCAAAGAGCGATTCTAACCTAGCTGAAATGGCCGTCGCTTGTGTTTAGCACAGTCAGAGTATTTATTGTACTTATAACTTCATATGCCGGTAATTATTCAGAGCTTCCTTAAGAAAATACTCTTATGTTTGAAACATGAGATAAAATTGTTCGTTCGTACAAATTTGACGGTATATCCTCGCCCACTGTGGTAACCTGAGCAGAATCCAGCCTGATATGATTATGTCCCCAACTCGTCTTAATCTGCGGTGTTTCTGGAATTGTCGGCTAATTTTGAACGCAATTCTGTCAATGACGGTGGCAGTATCTGCGCTGCACGTGGGTGGTCTGAAGCCGGCTCCGTGGTGATAAACCATATTTCCATATATTCCAAACCATAAAGGATGTAAATCTTTCTTATTGGTTCTTGTTAGAGGAAACCAATCGATATTGTTGTCATTGAGAATTTTCAACAGGTTACCCCCAACATCAGTCACCTCCTTACCCCGGGAGTTTACCCAATAATAACCCTTACCCCAATCCCCCCGAATTTGCTTCCAGAGACCAACTGTTGTCGCACAGAATGACGGATGCGGCTGGATGTCTATATTATTTTCGTCTCTCCTTATCGCCACTAATTCATGTTTTGTTATTTTCTCTCTTACAAATGGAACCAATTCACTACTGATAGGAAAAGCATCGCCATCTATGAACATTAATATATCATCGTCGTTCGATTTAGCTATTATTTCGCTGGCCAGGTAGTTTAATTTCTCTGCATGACGCCCTTCTTCCTCAGAGCAGAAATAATATAAATCGGCGTAATTCCGTTCTACGCCACTTACACAGGCGTAAATTCTATATGGCTCAGTTATATGCTTTTCAATATACCGCATTTGTATGTCAATCCACTTATCGGTTCTATAATGAACTGTTGCAATATGTATCATTATTTTCTCTCGTAAAATCTACAACACTTGTTCAACAAAGCTTAGCTGTCTTTCCCTGCTATCTTGATCCGGGATTTCCCGTATCAGGTTTTGAACTAATAAAATGTAGCTGTCTGCCAAAAGGCGGTTTGTGTAGGGATAAAGCCTTCATATTCTGCCTTTTGATTTCACGTCACTAATCCTGTTCCTTGTTCTTTCAGCAAAGTCCCTGTTTTGTATCTCCCGCAGGTGCCGTTCCAGTTGAACGCGGAGTTCGTCGCATACCGCGACCTCCGTGCCCGCAAGGTTGTTCTGTTCATGCGGGTCCCTCTCCAGGTCATAGAGCTCATGCTTCGCATGGGAGTCCATTATGAACTTGTACCTGCCCCTCACTAAGGCAACCCTGTACTTGCGTACATCCAGATAGGCGTTGTTTCCATCAATGATGAAATCATTGTTTTCATCCCTGCCTTCCTGGACGATGATATCCCTGCCGGTGGCGGTGCTGTTCAATATAGACTGTCCGCAAAATTGCGGGGGGCAAGCGACCCCCGCCAGTTCCAGAATCGTGGGCGCTATGTCCAGCCCCGATACAGGCCGCTCGTCCTTTCTGCACTGGAGACCTCTGTTGTAGATAAGGAATGGGACATTACATAGCTCCTGGTACAAGTATATGCCGTGCCCGAAATCACCATGTTCGAAGAACTGCTGGCCGTGATCCCCCAGTATGAAGACGTACGTGTTGTCATCCAGATAACCGGCGCTATCCAATCCCTCCAGCAGACTGGCTACGCTGCTGTCTACCCGCCTCAGGTCCCTCCTGTACAAATGCAGCAGCATATCCCTCTCGGCATCGGTGAACCTTGCGTATTTCTCCTTGCGAGTCTTTATATACTTCATGGCTCTCATGTTCACCCGCCACATCTCACTGAACGTGTAGTTCCCGCCGTGTTTTGACGCGAAGTATGGTTCGTGGGTTTCGAGATAATGTATCCAGAGGAAGAACGGCCTATCCCCTCTATGGTCATCCAGCCATCTCAGAGCTCTGGCATTGAACCGCTCGCCGGAATTCCTTTGGGGCTCGTAGTATTTCTTCAGAAGGAATATGTATTTCAATACGTCTCCTATAACGGAGCGGCTCTGCATCAGCCGTATGCCAATTCTTTTGGCACGCCGGAGGGCTGTTGCCCTGATGCTACCCCCGGTAGTGATGCGGAAGAAGTCCTCGAAACCCTTGTCGAAGCCAAAGAACTCCGACAACCAGCTAATTGAGTTAAGGCCAGCTGTATAGTATCCGCTCTCACGCAGAAGCTGCGCCACAGTGTGGTCGCGCTTACCGATGCTGACCCTGCCACCATCGGAGAGAGGATACTTTGACGTGAAGAGTGAGAAAATTGCTGGCGGCGTCCATGAGCTGGACGAATAGTAATTCGGGTACACCATGCTTTTTTTCGCGATATTATGGAGATTCGGCACGTTTGAGGGAACCTGGCACTCTGATTTTCGCAGACACTCGATTGTTAGCAGAACGATGTTCTTCCTATTCACGATTTCCTTCTTCTATATAAGAGTGAGCTATCCTGCCTTTTTATTTTAATATACCTGCCGATTGTCGGCAGAGTTCCCGCCTCGATCATCGGCATCAGGACATTCCAGGAGGCGCTGTCAAGCCCGATAATGACTATCTTCATACAAATCTCTCCAATTCACAAACTCTTAGACCCGTTAAAGGGCCCCTATTCTGTCTTTCATTTACTGCTTCCCATCTTCGAGCTGACCATATTGTACCCTATTTCATGCGGGCTACTCTTGCTTCGAGACAAGTTGATCCCGGTTATCAGCTTCAAGCGCCTCATCAGCATATGCAGGTATTCGCTTAGATTGATTTAATCTGATATTTGCTTCCCTCCTCAAACCGGGCAGCGGTACCTGGATAGCAATGCATATAGGTTCTTGAACCCCTGTCTTTATTTAACTGCGTTGCGACAGGAGCTCATCGTAAATCTGCAATATCCTCCTGCCAAGCCCGCTTTCTTCAAAATCACTCAGTACCTTATGCCTGCCATATTCACCCATTTTGATTCTAAGCTGTTCATCAACAACAAGCTTTTCAATGGCAGAGGCCAGGGCCACATGATCCTTTGGTTGCACTAAATAACCATTTTTACCAACTTCCACTACCTCTTTGCAGCCAACTGAATTCGTGGTAACGACCGGTCTGCACATTGACATGGCTTCCAGCATGACTCTGGGTATTCCCTCCCTGTAATATGAAGGTAGTGTGACTATATCGGAAATAGACAGAATCTCAGGCACGTCTTCTCTCATACCGAGATATCTAACCAGCCCTTCCCTTTCCGCTCCCCTCACATACTCCTCCGGTACCGCGGCGGGATTCCCTTCATCTATCTGACCGACGAGCAGAAACAGGGTATTCGCGTGTTTCGATTTAACGAGCCTCGATGCCTCTACGAACTCCCTGACACCCTTATCCCAGATAAGGCGGGCAATCATGGTCACAACAAGCTTTCCACAATCTTCAGACAGGCCCAGCTCATCGCGCACCTCGTCTAGCCTATCATGGCTGACGTTTGATATCGAGTATTTATCCGGGTCTATACCCTCACTCTTTATCACTATCCCCCTGCGGCTGTCACATATACCATACCTCCGGAAGAGTTCGAAGTCATCATCATTGAGGAATATCACCCTGCCGGCGAATTTAAAGGCGAACTTGTACAGCGCCACCACCAGTACTCTCAGAAGCCTCTTCTTCCTGCCACTGCCCGTAAAGACATATCCCAGACCCGTTACACTGTTTATGACAGCGGGAACTCCGGCCATTTTAGCGGCTATATCTCCGTATATGTTTGGCTTTATAGTATAGCAGTGAACTGCGTCAAATTTCTCTTTTCTGAATATCCTGTAAAGCCGCCATACGGTTTTCAGTTCGTTGACAGGGTTTGTTCCCTTTCTGTCCATAATCAGCGGGTGATGTTCCACTCCCTGCTTCACAAGCGCCTCGATATATTCCCCGTCAGGACAGACAATGTGCACCTGGTAGCCCTTCGCCAGAAGAGCCCGGATCAGGCCCATCCTGAAGTTATACAGGCTGAAGTCAGTGTTGGCGACCAGGGCCACTTTGCGCATTATCTAATCTCTAAACCTGAAATAAACGTAATACATCATATATTTGAAGCAATTGTACCCGCTTGTGTTGCTTCTAATTTTCGAGCGACAGCCATCATATAGAGAATCTCAGAAAAGGCGAATAACAACCACAAATGCCTCTGATAAAACGCCTCAATGCCGATCATGAAGCCGAGCATGGAAACAAAGGCACAGCATATTCCTATTGCGATTCCCCTCTCTTCCGGCAACTGCTTAATAGCAGTACCGATGTTCTTCGCTACTCGCACTAGCAGCAACGTGAACACGGCAAGCCCGACGATACCGGTTTCTACCAGCAACCATATATATGTATTGTGGATAATTATACTCCTGGGAAAATACAGCGGTGACAGCTCCGGGAAGGCTCCAATTCCGATTCCAAATACAGGATCATGTTTCCATAGCTCGAGCCCCGTTTCAATAAGCTGCCACCTGATCTCGATGGTGGATGTCCTCTCAAATCTGCTAAGAATTTGCGGACCCGTGTGAGTATAAAAAAATGCGAAAATCCCAGCAACCATAATAATAAATGGCAATAGTACTTTCACTGTCCTGCCAAACCTGGCTCTGTAAAACCACAGAAGCGCAGCAAGACCCAATACGAGGCCAATCCATGCGCTTCGTGATTCGGTAAGAATAATTCCGAAAAATAAGAGCAAACTGTTAATCTTCATCAGCAAAGGCGAGAACATTTTTTGCCGTGCTATTAGTACGGACAATTGAATCATAAAAACGACTGTCAGGTACCCGCCATAGGCATTCGGGTCTACTAAGAAGCCTTCAAGTCTTCCGCCAAATGAAGGAATGGAGATACCCGGGATGAAGTTGAAAAAGTATATGAAAATTGCAGCTATGTTTACGACGGAACCTGATATCAATAGAATGTTTATGCAGTTATGGAACCTCTTGACATCCTTTCCTATCAGGAGCATAAAAGCGAAGAAGCTAAAAACTAGAATCAATAGACCCAGATCTTTATTCAGCAGAGTATACCTCGACACGTAGCCGAGAGAAAAATAGGTGATTAGAGTACACAATATAAATATTAGAACGAGCGCCAACATGTATATATTCAACGAGGTCCTTACCAGGGCTTTTTTATAAACAAGTATAAAAAGTAGCAGGGCTATCAGAGTGCAGCCGATGAAGATATCCGAGATAGCTAATCGAACGCCGATGAGCGGTCGGGTGAACGCCAGTTGAACCGGGAGGAACACGATCCATGCATACAACCCCAGGACCGGTCTTTTTATTATGACTATCAGGGATATAACCACTAAGGTAATCGCCAGAAAGACCAGGGGATTAGCTCCCCCTATCACAGCCAGTAAACCTATCGTCCCTCCGATGACAAGAACTATAAGCGGCGAGATTCTTTTCACAGCATTCTCAGTCTCTTGTTATCGTCCCATTACTAACAGTCGGCAGGCGTCATTCAGCCCTTAGATTCCGCAACTTTGTAATAGCAACCCTGCGTGCGTATTTTGCCAGCGACCATAATACGAGTGCCACCAGCAGAGGTAACGTAATCACCGCATCTCGCCATAATCGCCGATAGTTATCCAGTTCACTCTTTTCCTGTCTCCAAAGATGGCCGCTTATACCGCCCTCGCCGTAAGCAGCCTTGAAAAGGTAGGCGAGCTCGAGGTCAATAACGGCGGCACGGTAACCACTGCTCAGGATCTGCGCCCATAACAGGTAGTCCTTGCAGTAACGATTTTCCGTGGTAAAACGGAAGGGCAGATCCCTGCGAAACATAGCTGACCGCGTTGGGATGGGATTCGACAATAGCGCACGCGCAAAAGAAGGATATTTGACACGATACCGCTCGGGGATTGACGCAGGCGCTTCTGTAGTTCGCAGCAAACGGCATCCATGTCCGGTCAGGGAGACTTCAGGATGTGTTTCCATGTAATCAAGTTGAATCTCAATCTTGCGCGGATGCCATGCGTCATCGGCGTCAAGGAGCGCGATATAATACTGCGAAGCTATGTCCCAGCCGGCATTGCGCGCTGCCGACGGCCCCGAATTCGAGTCGAGGGCCACTATACTAATCCAGTCTTCCCCGTACCTGCTTCCGAGTGCTTCCACGGTCTTCAGGAGGCTGTCGTTGGGGCCGTCAAGCACGAGGATTAACTCTGCCGGTCTCCGGGTCTGGTATGCTACTGACTTAACTGCTCGCTCGACAGTGTCGCCGCAATCATAGCAGGGGATAACAACACTGACCGGAGCAAGTGCCGACGAACTACGATTATCTGTCATTGTCATCCAGAATTTCTGCGATTATTTACATGATCGACTAAGCACTGTCTGGCCTTCCCCCCAATTATTGTACCACTTCCAAAGTTAGAGTTGCTGGTGTTGGACTTGCCCCCGTCTTTGATGTGAAGCTAAGAGGTATTGGAAGACTAAACTGGAAATAAAAACAATTTTACTTGGGCCGATTAATGGAGGGGGGTATGTCAAGGCCGTTTTAATCCTCATGACTTAATTGCTACTATTGAAGTCAAATTTCCGTATACGGTTACTGGAGATGAAAATGGCGATTTCTCATGAAATATTGAAAAGCCTTGCCTCTCCAAGAATTCGCAAATCCCCCTGGGATCAACACCAAGTGTGGGATGAATGTCAATTAATATGATTAAATTTTTGCTTTGAATAAGTATATTAGAGGCGCCTTTCAATACCTGTAACTCTGCACCCTCGACATCAATTTTCATTACATTTATTGGATCACTGAAGTCTACATCTTCTAAAACACTGTCAAGTGTTTTTGCCCTAACATTTATTACTCCATAGTCACGAAACTTCTGTCCTTTGACGATAGTATGCCAGCCACTTTTTTCACAGAGAAACAGTTCAACCTGTCCATTCCGGTCACCGAGAGCGGTGTCATAAAGCGTTATATTTTTATACCCATTTTTTTCAATGCTTTTTGTTATCCATTTGAAGTTTGTTGGTTCAGGCTCAAACGCCAGAACCCTACCATTAGCGCCGACAAGTTTAGCAGCCAGTAAAGAAAAATCACCTTTATTTGCCCCAACATCAATGAAGGTATTTCCAGGTTTAAGGAAGGTTTCTAATGCTTTGTGTTTTTCTACTTCATACCTTCCTATAACTCGCTTAAACATCATTGACGATTCAGTGATGTCCAAATATATACGCCCACCTGAGAACCTGTAAGGATAGTAAAAACTTGGCATAACCCTTGAAAATATGAGATAACAGTATCGAACAATAAAGTTCATGAATTTCATTGTACTACTTCTGCGCCCGCAGTGTGTGGCATGCAAACAGCGCCGTTATTACCAGCATCGGGAGGCCGAGCCGTTGGAATATAGCGGCAACAAGATAGGGCCGGGCGGAATCGACCACAACCAGCTTTCTCTCACCGCCCGCCGCCTGCATATCCTGAACAAGCCTGCGGTATGAAGGGATATCTTCAATCAGTGGAAGCAGTCCGGACAGATTCATAGACAAACACCTCAAGGGCCAGCGGAAACTACGATTATTTAACGCCAGATGAGCTTATACCCATACTACTTGATAGGTTAATCGAAACAGGGGGTCTGGCGCAAATGATAAAAGAAAGTACCCAAGTGCAAGGGAAAAAGTCAGGGTATCCGAAGGGTGGTCGAGATAGAAAAAAGTTCAGGAAAAAGGACTTGGTTTAGTAGAATCTTAGCATAGTTAGAGAGTGATAATATATCATTGTCATAGTCTCATCTAATACATCTTCATCACTGCATTAAGTTGAAGAATACTAACACCGTCTATATTAGTTAATATCTGGTTAACCGCCTATGAAATTTCACTGACTTCTGTTACTGTTTTAACTCGGCATGATAAATTGAATGCGGCTTTCATTAATTCCGTCTCTCTGTATTTGGTATTTCTGAATCCGAGTTTACAAATTCCAGAAAAAAATTGTCTTGTACATCCGTCTTTCCAGAATGATAGATAATCTACACCCCGTGTTTGAAGTCCTTCTGCATGTTTTGGTTCTTGCGGATTGGCGCAATAATCCATGAAAGTGGGTAATCCTTCTGTCATTCTTCCACAAAGTTCATGAAGAGATGGAAAGCGGATTGATGTTGCAGTCGCCAGCGTAAGCCAATGTTTGCCTGTACCTACACACAGCTTAGGATTGATATGTTCTGCTAATGATAATACCAGCCGCAAAGCATTAAACATTCTTAAATACATTCTAGGATTTCCATCTGCGGCTTGGTGAAGGATCGCAAGGCATTTATCATCTAATCTATCAGAACCAGGTTCATTAAAAAATAGGGATTCTACTCTATCTTTATCCGCTGGAGGCAAGGTAAATTGATGTTGAATAATCTTGTCGAGATACTCTCTTCCGTAAATTCCCGGATCATCCCTATAGTGAACTCGTACAGCTTTCTCTACCACCGTCCTATCAACACCAATCACAAATATGCACGGTGCGTTCTCAAGAAAAAGCTTAAGTGCCTCTAAAATAATAATTACGTTTTCAGGAAGGCAGCGATCTAAGTCATCAATGAATACTACAAGAGCCTTTGTTTCTTCCTCGGTATACTGATCAAGAAAGGCTTTTACTGCTCCCGCGAAAACATTTGTGTATTTATCCACTATCGTATAAAATTCTTGTTCATTATCAGTAATTTTCTTGGCTAATTGCTCAATACTTGGAATTGTCATACCTGCCACAGGTATACCAAGACTTAGTTGCGACTGAGTAACCAATAATGCGGAGAATTTGCCGCCAGTCTTGATAGCGTTTGTAATCTTGGCCTTTGTACTTCTTCTTGCCTTATCGTGAAGTTCTATTAGTATGCTATATATCAAACCACTTCGGACATCTTGCTTACGATCATATTTCCAAGCATCAAACCAGATTGTTGGTATTGGTTTACTATGTGGCATTTCCTTCATGAGTCTATCCCGCAATTGCATCATGAAGGATGTCTTTCCAGAACCCCAAGCGCCATATATACCAATAGCACTTGGCAATTCATGTCTTGAAATAATTTGTCGTAGCATATCCTCAATACCTTCGACATATGGCTGAAATCCGAGACGATCATGGCTTGTTGGTCTATCTATAAAATGCACAGATCATCTCCTCAATCTAGTTCAAAGTTCGGGATTGATTTCCGTTCTTTCGAAAAAACGGAATTAGACAAAATCGTTTTAATGAGTAAGATCATTCAGTTAAACCTGTTCATCGCGGCCGCGATGCCGTCCTTAATCAGGCAGACAACAGCGTCGGCGACCTCTGAATAGACCTGCTGTATGACAGGTTTCTCTTCAGCATTAAAATCGCTGAGAACGTACTCCACGGTATCCACCCGTTGAGAGTCAGCGCCCGCCGCAATATCCTGCGGAGCGATCCCCACCCGGATCCGGGGGAAGTCCTGGCTGCCCAGACAGAAGATGATGGACTTCACTCCCTTGTGCCCCCCCGAGCTTCCCCGCTCCCGGATACGGACCTTGCCCAGCGGCAGGTCGAGGTCATCGTAGATAACGAGCAGGTCCTGAACAGTAAGGCGGTAGTAGCGCATAATAGTATAAACCGCTTCGCCACTCAGGTTCATGAAAGTCCCCGGCTTTGCCAGAGCAACTCTGTTGCCTTCAATCTCCCCTATGCCCATCCTGCTGTGTGCTCTCCGATGGTCTAAGGTGATGCCTTGCCTTCGGGCGAAATAGTCAAGGCAGCGGAACCCCACATTATGCCTGTTATTGACATAACGTCTGCCCGGATTGCCCAGACCTACAATCAGCTTCATATTCCACTCCGGTAGGGTAGTCTCGAATCCAGGCCGAACCCGCTTTTCATAATAGACTCGTTCATCCGCCTACTCTTTCCCTCCCCCCAGCATCTGTAGAAAATCCTTTTCACTCAAGACCTTTGTACCCAACTCCCGGGCGCGTTCCAGTTTGGAACCCGGGTCAGCGCCCACTACCAGAAAGGTGGTCTTTCTGGTTACGGAGCTGCCCGCAGAGCCGCCCAGCTCCCTGATTCTGGCCTCAGCGTCACTTCTGGGAAAAGCCTCCAGCTTACCGCTGATTACAAACTCCTGCCCGGAAAGGGGCAGTTCCACGGGCTCCGCCTGTTCCATCTCCAGCTTCACGCCAGCTCTTCTCAGCTTGTCGATAATATCTTTATTAGATTCCTGCCTGAAGAAAGCGACAATGCTCTCCGCAATCTTGGGGCCTACGCCAGGAATATCTGTCAGCTCCTCTTCAGTCGCACGGGTCAGCTTATCCACGCTGTCGAAGTGCTTGACCAGGATCTCAGCGGTCTCCGCCCCGACATGGCGAATCCCCAGCGCAAAGATAACCCTCGATAGCGGCCTCTCCCTGCTTTCGTCTATAGCATCCAGTAAATTGGATACGCTTTTCTCCGCCATCCTCTCCATCTCCAGCAGCTTGTCCTTTTTCTCCTTCAGCGAATAAATATCGGCAACATTTGCTATTAAGCCTTCTTTTACCAGGGCATCTACCAGCCTCTCTCCCAGACCATCGATATCCATCGCCCCGCGGGAAACGAAATGCTTCAGCCGCTCCTGAGCTTGAGCCGGACAGGCGGCATTCGTGCAGTAAGCCATAGCTTCACCTTCGGATCTTATAACTTCAGCACCGCAATCCGGGCAGACATGACGTTCAGGAGGCTGTTCTTTGGTAATACCCCATTTCTTTTTATAGATTTCCCAACTTTTTCCCTTAAGGGAGAACTCTTTCTCCTTGCCTGTGCGCAAACTGAGCACCGGAGCGACCACTTCTGGAATAACCTCACCAGCCCTCTGCACGATAACCGTGTCACCGATGCGTATGTCCTTGCGCCTGATATCGTCCTCATTGTGCAGCGCCGCTCTCTTCAGGGTTACCCCACCTACCGATACCGGCTCCAAAATTGCATAGGGATTAAGAGTGCCAGTGCGCCCCACACTGATTCCGATATCCAGCAGTCGGGTCGTAGCCTGGGTAGCGGGAAACTTGTAGGCCGCCGCCCAGCGGGGCTCACGTCCCACCACCCCTAAACGTTCCTGAAGATCGAAGCGGTTGACCTTCACCACAACCCCGTCCGCCTCATAAGGCAGACGCTCCCGTTCCTCAACCCAGCGCTGATAGAAGCTCTCTACCTGATTAATATCGCCGAGCAGCGCGTTGGTGGGGCTGACCTTGAAACCCAGGGACTTGAGATATTCCAGGGTCTCCCAGTGTGTCGGGGGCACTTCACCCTCAACCCAGCCCAGACCGTAGATATAGATATCCAGCGGGCGGCCGGCAGTAATACGAGGGTCAAGCTGACGCACTGAGCCTGCGGCAGCATTCCTGGGATTGGCGAACAACGGCTGCCCTGCGCGGCCCCTCTCTTCATTCAGCCTCTTGAATCCATCTTTAGGCAGAAATACTTCTCCCCTCACCTCAAATCTTGCCGGGGAGCCTTTAGGAACGGCCAGAGGTATGCTCCTGACAGTCCTCAGATTTTGAGTTATATCCTCACCGCGAAACCCATCGCCGCGGGTGGCTCCGGTGACAAGGGTCCCACCCTCATAGGTCAACGCTACGGCGAGACCGTCCATTTTCAACTCGGCGACAAGGTCGAACTGCTCCTCTGCCAGAAGGCCGGATATCCGCCTGTGCCAGGCAAACAGCTCTTCAGTTGAGAATACATTGCCCAGACTGAGCATCGGCTCCCGGTGCTCTACAACTCCGAAGGCCTCGACCGGAGCCGCCCCCACCCGCTGCGTGGGGGAATCCGGAGTGATAAGCTGGGGGAACTGCTCCTCTAATTGCTTCAACTCCCGCATAAGCTCGTCATATTCGTGGTCGCTTATCTCGGGGCTGTCGAGCACGTAATAACGATAGTTATGGTAGTTAATCAACTCACGGAGCTTCTCGATATTCTCAACCGCCTCATTCGTATCCACAGTTATCACCCCTAAACGACCCGGTCACAAACACGGATATATATCATCTTCGTGGTTTGCAGTATATCACAGTCAAAAGCAGTGGCAAAGGTCGTGTCGGTAAAGGGAATCTTCAGCCGCTTTGCAACGCAGCGGAGTAGAGACAAGTATAGAGCGCACCTTCCGGGGTCAGCGTGCTTCTCATGAGGTTGATAGAATCAACCTGGAACGTCGCTGCGGAAGCCACCTTCAACGAAGCAACAGCCTGCCCCAGGCTGCGTCTTTCATCGGATGACGCCCTCTCCCGGACCCTTCCCAGGGTCAGGTGGGGGGGAAAGGAACGTCTTTCCCGCGGGAATCCGATAGGAACGAGAGCGCTCTCGATATTCCCCTGCAGTGCAGACAGAGCAGCGGTTTCACCTGCAAGTCCCACCCATACTACCCGGGGAGCGCGGAGATTGGGGAATACGCCCGGCTCACCGAGTTCCAGTCGAAAACGTGTGCTTACTCCCACGGCTTCAGAGATCGCCCCGGTCAGCTCCGGTATTGTTCCTTCTGCGATGTTGCCCAGAAACTTCAGAGTGAGATGGACGCTACCAGGATCGACCCACTTAACAGGAGCATGTTCACTTCGCTTGATATCGTCCTGCAACTGAGACAGGGCAGACTTGACGGAGCCAGGCAACTCGATAGCTATAAAAGCGCGTATGGATTCCATGATTATTTATCAGGTCAGGCCCAGGACCCTTTGCGCATTTCCTCCAAGGATCATGCTTTTAACGTCCCCGGTAAGATCAAGGGAATGAATTGCTTTTACGATCCTGCTTTGCCTGATGAGAGGGTAGTCACTACCGAAAAGGATTTTGTCCGCTCCCAGAATTTCTGCCACATGTCCGAATATGTTGTCCCGGTAAAGGAAAGGCGTAGCGGCAGTATCGACATAGACATTGGATAGAGCTTTGGCGACCTCCGGCATCAGGGCGTAAAAAGGCAAACCTCCTCCCCAATGGGCACACACTATAACCAGGTCAGGGTAACTCTGTATGAAGCGGTATAGAATATCGGGCGTTATAGTGCCTTTACCGGCGTAGTGGTGGCCTACCGGCTCAGAGGAATGCGTAAGGAAAACCAGACGGTGCTCTATCGCCATTTCAGCTATAGGCGCCATAGCAGCTTCATCAGCAAGATCGAATCCCTGTGTATCACATCTCAGCTCGCCGATGCCCTTGACCCCACCTCGTACGCAGCGTTCAAGTTCAACCAGTGCTTTCTCGCCGGCGAATGGTTGAACGGCACAAAAGCCCACCAGTCTATCGGGATACCGGGCGACCGACTCCATTATATAGTCGTTCGTTTCGTAGCAGAGTTCATGGCTCGACCACCCAATATTAAGCACCACTGATATGTCTATACCTTCCTCGTCCATGTTAGCTACCAGATCACCGGCGGTGGCGAGCTTCGCTTTCGGGTCGGCATAAAGGATATCGAAGCAGGGATCACGACCCAGATAGGAATCACGATCCTCAATCATGCCCGGAGGAAAGACGTGAGTATGAAAATCTATTATCATTGCGAGATTATCAGGACTTTGATGGCAGCCTTACAGCCCGATTATAACAAGGTGTAGACTACGGGACAAGGATAATGTATAATTGCGTTGTTGGAGGCCAAGATGTCCCCATCCGGTCGAGGGGCAAGAAGAAAGCGCACTAGTCCTGAAGCCTCGGCAGGTAATTCCGCCGAGGCTGTTAACTTATTGCAGGCAAATCCATCGTTGGCCCCGTCGTTATCCTTGAAAGAAATGACGTCGATGGCGAAGAAGCTGCGGCGGCATATCGTCAAAATGATTGGCAAGGCGGGCAGTGGCCATCCAGGCGGCTCGCTTTCCGCTGTTGAGAGCGTCACCGCCCTTTATTTCAGCGTCCTGCGGCATAACCCATCCAACCCGCGCTGGGAAGATCGCGACAGATTTATCCTCAGTAAAGGTCATGCTGCTCCTCTGCTATATTCAGTGCTTGCCGAGAGCGGATACCTCAGTGTAGATGAATTACCCACACTCAGAGCTACAGGCAGTTGCCTCCAGGGCCATTGCGATGTGACCTCCACGCCCGGGGTAGAGATGTCTTCAGGTTCGCTTGGCCAGGGACTTTCCTTTGGCGTTGGTGTGGCAATAGCCGGGCGCCTTGACGGACGAGACTATCGAGTATATGTACTTTTAGGCGACGGGGAATGCGATGAAGGACAGGTATGGGAAGCTGCCATGGCGGCAGCCCATTTCAGACCCGGTAATACCGCGCTCGATAACCTTGTCGCTATTATCGACCATAACAAGCTGCAGATCGATGGCTGGAACTACGAGGTGATGAATATTGAGCCTCTTGCTGAGAAATGGAGGGCTTTCGGCTGGCATACCATTGAAGTTGACGGGCACGATTTCTCCCAACTAATCTCGGCTTTTAATGAAGCAAAGAAAGTCAAGGGGAAGCCTACTGTTATCATCGCTAATACTACTAAAGGTAAGGATGTCAGCTTTATGGAGAACAATGTTGATTTTCACGGCAAGGCTCCGACTGCTGACGAGTTGGAAAGGGCACTTGAGGACTTGAAATAGCTATGGAGCAGAGCATCAGGGAAAGCTATGGTAAAACCCTTGTCGAATTGGGCAGGCAGGACTCAAATATCGTTGTTCTCGATGCCGATCTCGCCAAGTCAACAATGACTATTATGTTCGCCAGGGAATTCCCGGGGCGTTTTTTCGACTGCGGAATTGCCGAGCAGAATATGATAGGCATCGCTGCTGGTCTTGCTGCGTCAGGTAAAACAGTGTTTGCCAGCACTTTTGCCGTATTTGCCCCGGGTCGCTGTTTCGACCAGATTCGAATGAGCATAGCCCAGCCCGGTCTAAACGTCAAGCTGGTCACCACACACGGTGGTATAACCGTTGGTGAGGACGGCACATCCCACCAGTCTATCGAGGACCTGGCGTTAGTCTGCTCTTTTCCCGGTTTTAAAGTGATTGTCCCCGCCGATGCTGCGGAGGCAGCCCAGGCGGTAAGGCTGGCAGCCCAAACTCACGGCCCGTTTTATATCAGGCTCACACGGCCAAAAACACCACCGGTCTATCCACCCGGCTATAAGTTCAAACTGGGCAAGTCAGCGACCTTAAGGAATGGAAATGACATCACTATTATCGGCATGGGGCTTATGGTAGATGTCGCTCTCAAAGCGGCAAAAGCACTTTCTAAGGATGGAATCGAGTGCCGTGTGCTCAGCATGTCAACCCTGAAACCTCTGGATAAGGATGCTGTACTGAAAGCCGCGCGTGAGACAGGAGCTATCGTCACGGTGGAGGAACACCTTAGACATGGAGGACTGGGCAGCGCTGTGGCTCAAATCCTGGCCGAGCATCAGCCGGTTCCGATGTCCATCATCGCTATCAATGACACATACTCCAAGTCAGGCAAATCAGATGAACTCCTGCGAAAACAGGGACTCACAGCAGACAATGTAGAGAGCGTAGCCCGCTCTCTACTCCAAAAAAAGCAACGTAGTAACTAGTCTTCCTCCTCCTCATCTTCTTCGTCCTCGAAATCCTCATCACTGAACTCGCGAACCTCTCGTCCCTGATACACCGTCACGATAAAGTCATCTCTGGCAACATCTGCCGACATCACTAACTCTTCGTCTATATGATGGTAGATAAGTTCTTGAATTTCATCTTCAGTCAACTTATCGCTGACGCACAGAGTGGCATATACTATCGAGGGGGTGAAGTGAAGGTCTACCCTCCCCACCCGCTCATCACCGGCAACAACAAGGTAAGCCTCCGAATAAGGTGTACGGCACTCTCTTTCAAACGTGTATTCTGCCATCATAGTCCTCCCTTTCTACATATAATAATCTTTTCACTAGGGGCGAACCTGTCCATTGCCCAGGACTATCCATTTATAAGTAGTTAGCTCCTTAAGTCCCAGAGGTCCTCGGGCATGAAGCTTCTGGGTACTGATACCTACCTCTGCTCCTAATCCAAACTGACCGCCATCCGTGAAGCGAGTACTGGCATTTGCATAGACACAGGCAGCATCAACCTCGTTCAGAAACCTCATTGCCGCTGTATAGTCCTCAGTTACAATGGCTTCCGAATGCCCCGAACCGTAGCGATCAATATGTTCCACCGCCTCGTCTAAAGAATCAACTACTTTAATGGCGGCAACCAGCGCCAGGAATTCTTTCCCCCAGTCCTGAGCGTCAGCGGCCACGATTTTAATCGATGGTAAATCTCGTATAATCGCAAGTGCCCGCTGATCACAATGCACCTCTACACCCGCCTTGCCCCATTCAGTCGCAATCCGGGGCAGATAGCTCTGTGCCGCATCTGCATGTACTAAGAGAGTGTCGAGGGCATTGCAAACTGTAGGGCGCTGCACCTTGGCATTGTAGGCAATGGCTACCGCCTTATCGAGATCAGCATTACGGTCAACATAGGTGTGGCAGACACCAATACCGCCGGTAACAACAGGCATGGCAGCGTTTTGTGCAATATAGCCGATTAACTCCGCGCCACCACGTGGTATGATCAGATCGATCAAGCCTCTCATCTTCAGCATTTCCCCTACCAGGGAATGGTCCGTGGACTCGATAAACTGCACGGCTCCTTCGGGAACACCGGCCCGGTATGCGGCGTTTTGTACGACCTCTGCCAGTGCCAGGTTGGAGTGTATTGCCTCCTTGCCGCCACGGAGTATGACGGCATTGCCCGACTTAAGGCAAAGGACGGAGATGTCGACAGTGACGTTAGGACGGCTCTCATATATAGCCCCGATTACTCCCAGAGGCACGCGGCGTTTGCCAGCCTGAAGGCCATTGGGGAGGGTACGCATTTCGAACGTCTCTCCAACAGGGTCAGGAAGAGCGGCAACAACACGTACATCCGATGAGATCGCCCGGACTCTATCCGAGGTCAATAGAAGCCGGTCGAGCATGGCCGCACCCATTCCTGCCTTCTCACCCTCTGAGTAATCTACCCGGTTGGCAGCCAGAATATCCTTCTCATTGGCTATCAGTTCATCGGCTATAGAGAACAGTGCCTTGTTCTTAATATCTGTGGCGAGATATGCAAGCTTTTTCGAGGCGGCTTTGGCCGCCTTAGTTTTCATTTCAATTTCATTCTTAACAGGATTCATTTCCCGCCCCCTTCTGTATTACAGCAGAACAAGATTATCGCGGTGCACTACCTCTGTTCCGTATTCATGGCCCAGCAGCTCCATAATTTTGGCGGAATGAGCCCCTTTTATTGTGGCGATGTCATTTGAGCTGTAGTTAGAGATGCCACAAGCAATTTTCTTATCGTTTTCATTGTCGAAGATGTTTACTACATCCCCTCGTTCAAATTTGCCGTCGGTTTCGGCGATTCCTGCGGCCAGCAGACTCCTGTTCTCCTGCTGGAGCGCCATTGCCGCACCGGGATCGACGAAAAGCTTGCCTTTGGTAATCTGGCTAAGAAGCCAACGCTTGCGACTCTCAAGTTTGGACGTGGTCGGCTTAAAATAGGTGCCAATTGATTCGCCATCGACTAACTTTACGATAACTTCAGGCTCTCGGCCGTTAGCGATGACCACGGCTACTCCAGAGGTGGTGGCCAGTTTAGCTGCCTCGATTTTGGTCAGCATACCACCGGTCCCTCTAGTGCTGGAGCTTACTCCGGCCAGCCTCTCTATAGATGCATCAATCCTATCAACCTGTTTAATAAGCCTAGCGCCGGGTCTTTCATTAGGGTCAGCGTCGTAAAGGCCATCGGTATCGGTAAGCAGCACTAAAAGGTCGGCATCGGTCAAACTGGCCACCATGGCAGACAGGCTGTCATTATCCCCGAATTTAGCTTCCTGGATTTCGTCGACAGCGACTACATCATTTTCATTGACGATGGGAATAACGCGGAGTTCCAGAAGCGCCAGTAGAGTGTTACGCGCGTTGAGGTAGCTAAGGCGGTTGGATAGGTCCGTTCTTGTTAGCAAGGTCTGAGCTATAGTGATAACGTGCCAGCCGAACAGCTGGTCATAAGCATCCATAAGGCGGCTCTGCCCAACTGCTGCCAGCACCTGTTTGAAGGGGATGTCCTTGCGCTCTTTGATAGGCCCCAGGCGTTGCCTGCCAGCAGCGATCGCCCCCGACGATACGATGATCAACTCCAGCCCCTGTTTGTGCAGCCTTGACATCTGCCCAACCAAGGAAGACATTATCTCAAGATTAAGGCGCTCACTTCCCCCGGTGAGCAGATTAGTGCCCAATTTGATTAGAACGCGATGATAAGTCATAGTAGCTCGTTCTCAATTATAGCAACGAGTTTGCAGTGGAACAACAACAACGGAGATTGATTCGCCAGAGGGAGACTAGAAATCCTTTTGAAGTGTAGCGAGGAACTCAGCGTTCGTAGATGTTTTGGCCAACCTCTCCATGATCTTCTCCGTAGCCTCAGTGGGATTCATAGAGTTAGCGTTTAGCAGGCTTGACATCCGGCGTACCACCCATACCTGCCTTAGAGTATTCTCGTCAAGAAGTAACTCCTCCTGCCTAGTGCCGCTACGCTGGATGTCTATGGCAGGGAAAATCCTACGCTCAGAGAGTTTGCGGTCAAGATGGAGTTCCATGTTACCGGTACCTTTGAACTCCTCGTAGATAACCTCATCCATCCTGCTTCCGGTGTCAACCAGGCAGGTAGCGATGACAGTCAAGCTTCCACCCTCTTCCATGTTTCTGGCCGAGCCGAAGAACCTCTTTGGTGAATACAAAGCAGCAGGGTCTACACCTCCCGAGAGAGTGCGTCCACTTGAGGGCATCTCCAGATTATAGGCACGAGTGAGTCTAGTAATGCTATCGAGCAGAATCACCACGTCAGCTCCAAATTCCACCAGCCTCTTGGCACGTTCCAGCGCCACCTCGGCTACCCTGGTATGCTCTTCGACTGGCTCATCAAAAGTAGAGGCTACTACTTCAGCCTCAACTGACTTTTTCCAGTCGGTTACCTCTTCGGGGCGCTCTCCAATGAGACATACCATGAGGTGGATGTCATCGTAATTGGTTATAATGCCGTTAGCAATGTGCTTCAGCAGCACCGTTTTGCCAGCCTTGGGTGGTGATACGATTAAACCTCGCTGGCCACGGCCTATGGGGGATATCAGGTTAATCAATCTGGTTGACAAATTTTTAGAGGTGGTCTCCAGGTTAATCAGCCTATTGGGAAAAATCGGCGTTTGTCTCTCGAAAGCAGGCCGGCTTTTAACTCCCTCCGGGTCGAGGTTGTTGACCGTCTCAACACGAAGCAGGCTGTGATACTTCTCACCATCCTTAGGCAGTCTCACTTGCCCACTTACTGTATCTCCCGTGCGCAAGGAGAAGCGGCGAATCTGCGACTGTGAGACATAGATATCGTTTGAATCAGGGCGAAGGTCAGTCTGGCGCAAGAATCCGTAGCCATCGTTCATAATCTCCAGGACACCACCTCTGAATGTGTAGCCCTGCTGCTCGGCATTCGCCTGAAGCAACCGCAAAACGAGGTCTTCCTTTTTCATAGCGCTAACGCCTGTAACCCCGATTTCCTTTGCGTGGGCCAGTAGTTCTTCCCTGGTTTTGGTCTCAAGTTCAGTTATATTCATAGCTCTACTCCGTGACTAGATTACGTAGTGTGTTCCGGAAAGATACAAAGGTGTTACTGTTCGTGGACTATGGCCTTATAACTTCTGGACGCTTTGCCAATCCTCTGCGAAGCGGGATATCCCGATATCAGTGAGCGGATGTTTGATCATCTGCATCAGCACACTATATGGCATGGTTGCAACATGTGCGCCCGCCTTGGCAGCCGCTATAACGTGTAACGGGTGGCGGATGCTGGCAGCAAGCACATAGGTAGGAAATTTATAGTGAGCAAACACCCCCACGATCTCGGCGACTAGCTGCATTCCATCGTGACTAATATCATCAAGCCTGCCTACAAAAGGACTGATATAGGTCGCCCCTACGATTGTGCCCAGCAGTGCCTGATTAAGGGAAAAGCAAAGCGTTAAGTTAGTCTTTATTCCCTCTTTTGAAAGGACGGATATTGCTTCCAATCCGCTTGCTGACATCGGAATCTTAACTACCACATTGGGGGACCACGAGGAGACCTCTTTTGCCTCCTCAATCATCGCCTTCGGTTCCAGGCTGAGTACTTCGGCGCTTATTGGCCCGTCGACTATGGCAGCGATCTCCTTAATAACCGCTTTCATATCCGCCCGCTTCTCTTTGGCTACCAGGGAGGGATTGGTGGTAATTCCACTGATCACACCTAATTGGGCAGCTTTGCGGATTTCATCGATGTTAGCGGTATCCAGGAAGATACGCATCCGATCTCCTCAAATATATCATATGTCGATTATTTTGTCTATAGGAAGCCAGGATAGTTAGTTTTTCACATTCGGTTCCAGGGGCAAAGGGCGCTGATCGCCTACTCTCAGTGTTCGCTTGGCCACCCCGATGAAGTCTCGAAACAACGGGTGGGGCCGGTTGGGACGAGAGGCGAACTCGGGGTGAAACTGTGTTCCCAGCATCCAGGGGTGACCGGCGAGTTCGCTTATCTCCACCAGTTTGCCATCCGGTGAAAGACCGCTAGGAATAAGTCCTGCCCCGGTTAAAAGCTCTCTGAAATTGTTATTGAATTCGAAGCGATGGCGATGGCGTTCCTGCACTACCGGGGCGTTATAAGCGGCAGCTGCATGCGTATCAGGCACCAAATGACAGGAGTAGAGTCCCAGGCGCATGGTCCCACCCTTCTCCTTGAGCCCTTCTTGCTGGGGCAGGAGGTCGATGACGGGATAAGGGGTATTATCATCAAATTCTTTAGAATTCGGTTTGTTTGATTTCAATACATGGCGTGCAAATTCAATGACCATTATATGCATGCCCAGGCAAAGGCCGAGATAGGGCACACCATTCTCACGTGCATACCGGGCTGCTTTCACTTTGCCCTCGATACCCCGATAGCCGAAGCCCCCGGGAACTACAATTCCGTTTGCCATGCGCAATAGATTTTCCCCACCATCCTCTTCAAGTTCTTCGGACTCTATCCAGACGATTTCTACATCGCGGTCATGATATAGCGCAGCATGACGCAACGCTTCTTTCACAGACAGGTAGGCATCTTGTAGCTTCACATATTTGCCAACAAGAGCGATGGACATCGGTTCTTTAGGCTTCTTCATTCGCTCTACCAACTCACGCCACTCACCAAGGTCCTGCCTCGAAGCCGTTAACTGCAGTCGTTCTATGATGATTTCCCCTAACCCAGCCTCGTCAAGAACGAGAGGCACCTCACATATTGTGGGCATAGTGGGCAGGGGAACGACAGCACGTCTTTCAACATCGCAGAATAGGGCAATTTTATCCTTGATTTCATCGGTAACAGGATGATCGCTGCGGCAGGCAATGGCGTCGGGTTGAATACCTATGCTGCGCAGTTCCTTAACGCTATGCTGAGTAGGCTTGGTCTTGAGTTCGCCTGTAGATGCAATTAAAGGGAGGAGGGTAACATGTATATATAGAACATTATCTCTTCCCACGTCGTTTCTCATCTGGCGGATTGCCTCAAGGAATGGTTGTCCCTCGATATCACCCACCGTGCCTCCTACTTCCACGATCACCACCTCTGCCTTGCTCAGGTCAGCTACCTGACGGATGCGTTTCTTTATCTCAGTGGTAACATGTGGCACTACCTGGATGGTACCGCCAAGAAAGTCCCCCCGCCTCTCCTTGGCAATAACCGCACTATATATCTGCCCGGTGGTGACGCTGGAATCACTGGTTAGATTCGTGTCCATGAATCGCTCATAGTGCCCGAGGTCCAGGTCCGTCTCTGCACCATCTTCGGTGACGAAGACCTCCCCATGCTGGAAGGGAGACATTGTACCCGGATCAACGTTGAGGTAAGGATCTAGCTTCTGTGCCGTGACGCTTATCTGGTAACTTTTAAGCAGCCTGCCGATGGAAGCGGCGACGATACCCTTTCCCACTGAACTAACCACGCCGCCGGTGACAAAGATGTATTTCGCCATAAATTTTGTACCATATTTAAATAGCATAAAATCGTGTTTTTGTCAAAGCTTTTTACCAGCGTCGAGTAATTTGGGTTGTCAAAACCCTTCAGGTGCTGTATACTGTGCCTGTCACAATATGGCGGGAGGTGGCTCTGTGGAGAACTTCGCTTTCCCCAAATGCCAGAAATGCGACTCTGGCGACTTAGTGCCCCTGTCTGATTTCGGCAGCCAGGGGGCACCTATTCACTATAAAGTATGGGTTTGTACTAATCCCGAATGTGGCTTTAACATAAAGATACGCAATGGCGACGTTTATGTGAATGAGCCTATATTGAGTGGGGCAGCACATAATTCCCGCTACCGCTAGGTTGGCCGGGGCACATTTACACCAGACTGCTTTTCAGTTCTAACAACAAGAGAGGCAAGCTGTTAAACAGCCTCTACTCTAGGTAGTCTTTCAGCTTTTTCGACCTGCTGGGGTGTCGCAGCTTACGAAGCGCTTTTGCTTCAATTTGCCTTATGCGCTCCCTGGTTACGCCGAATTCCTTGCCCACTTCTTCCAGTGTTCTGCTGCGCCCATCTTCCAGCCCAAATCTTAGTTGGAGAACGCGCCTCTCCCTTGGAGTCAGCGTAGAGAGCACCTCCTCAACCTGGTCTTTGAGCAGGTTCAGTGAAGCGGCTTCCACAGGAGGCATGGTGGAACGATCTTCTATGAAATCACCCAGGTGACTATCCTCTTCTTCCCCTATAGGCATCTCCAAAGACACCGGCTCCTGTGATATCTTAATAATCTCTCTTACCTTCTCCGGCAAAATACCCATACCCTTTGCCACTTCCTCCGAGGTCGGTTCGCGTCCGTATTCCTGAGACAGGCGCCTACTCGTCCGAATAAGCTTGTTAATAGTCTCCACCATATGAACCGGGATGCGAATTGTGCGCGCTTTATCTGCGATGTCCCTGGTGATAGCCTGGCGAATCCACCAGGTAGCATAAGTGCTGAACTTATATCCCTTACGATAGTCAAACTTCTCCACCGCTCGGATGAGCCCAATGTTACCTTCTTGAATAAGGTCTAATAGTGACATACCCCGCCCGATATATTTCTTGGCGATGCTGACAACAAGGCGAAGGTTGGCTTCGATTAGATGCTGTTGCGCCTTGGCACCTTCCCCCTTTAGATACTCCAAGTGCTCACGCAGTTGGGGCTCCAGTGTTTCAAGCCTGGCCCGAAACTCCGGATGAAGGGCTAACCCGACCAGGTCTGAAAACGAGCACCTGCCATCAACTAAATCCAGCACCTCCTTTGGTACAATAGAAATAAGAAGAGAAAGAGCCTTAAGGGCTTCTTCCGCTTCGCGACTATCAGTAGCGGTTTTAGCAACGATACTATCCAAAAGGCTCTGGCCGATCTCACTGTCAATGGCAGTACGCAACTTTGAATCAGAGAGACGCTGGAGTACACTAACCATCCTTGGCAAATCAAGCTCTTCCTCCAGGGCGATGATGAAAGGAGAAACCTGTCCCAACATGGTTATCACAGCTATCGCAGTATCGACAGTGGAAGGAAATTGCCCATATCTATTGAGCCATTCATCTTCAATCCTCCTGACGTATCTGCCCTCCTCCATTTTTCTGGCCAGTTGCTTCTCCTCCCGAGCACTAAGCAATGAAACACGTCCCATCTCGCGGAGGTACATTCTTACCGGGTCGTCAATCATCTCCTCAAGTTCCAGCCCGGCCTGTTGAAGTTCCTCGACCCCTGCCTCCTCCTCCCAGATAGCACTGTCAGGGGGCTCCACAACGGCTAAAACCCCCAAATCGCTACTCACCTTGTTCTTACTCTTAGACACTGGGATAAAGACATCCTGTTCGCCCTCGTGCATACCTGCATCTTCGTCAATCGCAGCTCCAGAGACCAGGATATCTTCTTCGTTCTCCACCTCATCTTCCTCAGTCTTGGCCACGGCGGCGAATAGATCCTCCGGCAGAAGATCACCATCATCATATATGAATTCTTCGATTCCCTTCGGTTCCTCTCTCATTGTTCCTCTCTGTTAAAAAAGCTCGTCCCGGTCCTTTCCTGCATCCTCTTCACTAGCTCAGCATTGACCTCTACCGCGCCCTGCTGAAGGCTAACAAGCCTCTCCGAATCCAACTCCTCTCCATCCTTGATACCTGATACAATTTCGGAAGTAATATACTCATCATGCAGTCTCAGCCTGCGTTCCTCAAGTTTGCCGATGCATCGGGCGAGGTCTTTTCCCCATAGTAATTCATCAGCCGGTGGCATTACTCTCCCGAGAAGTGATTCGAGGTAATCTTCCAGTTCAATGCCAACCATCTGACGCAACTCATCAATATTAAAGGTATCACGCCAGGAAGTGAATATTTCTCTATTCTCACTGCGCTCAAAATGTTCAGGCATAAGTCCTTCAGCTTCCCCTCTTAGCTCAGGATGCTGCAGCAGTAAAGTTAAGCAATACTCTTCTAGAGGATCGCCAGTGGGGCTTATAGAGGCGACAGGCTTCGCCGTTGCTTTGCTGCCCTTTTCGCTGCGCGTCCGATGCAGGCGGGCTGACATCTCAATAAGCTTCCTCTCACTCACTCCGACCAGGTTGGCCAGCTTGCCCAAATAGAACTCTCGTTCCACATCATCTTGTAACTCAGCGATCAAAGGTAAGAGCTGTTCACTTGCCTGCGACTTTCCTTCAGGCCTGGAAAGGTCAAAATTTGAAGCTGTCACTCGAATAAGGTGGTCCAACAATGGTAAAGCCTGATCAACTAACCGTTGCCATTCTTGAGAGTTTTCTCGAATCACGGCATCCGGGTCTTTGCCTGGAGGCAAGGGGATTATGCTTATCTCAACTCCAAGCTTAGAGGTGGTTCCGAGAACAGTTGGCATAGCCAAACCCTCTCGATAAAGCGAACGGCGAACAACCTCAATGCCGCGCATAGTAGCAGCTTCTCCGGCAGCATCGGGGTCAAGAGCGAAAACCAGCCTCCTCGTCAGTCTCTTAAGCACTCTTATCTGTTTCTCAGTAAGAGCAGTTCCCATCGAGGCCACAACGTTAGCCTCTCCATGCTGATGTGCAGCGATAACGTCCATATAACCTTCAACGATCACTGCCAGCCCCTTATCACGAATTACTCCCTTGGCACGATCGATCCCATAAAGAATGCTGCTCTTGTCGAAAATCGGTGTTTGTGGCGAGTTCAGGTACTTTGGAAGGGATTCATCCAGAGCGCGAGCGCCAAATCCCACAACCTTGCCTTTGATATCTCTTATAGGATACATCAGTCGGTGTCGAAAGTAGTCATAAGTCCTTTTATCTCTTTCGCCGCACAACCCTGCCGCCAGCAGCTCACTATCCCTGAAACCCTTCTCTAAGAGATGCTTCTTCAGTCCTTCCGCTTGGCTAAAGCCCAACTGGAAGTCATCAATAGCCTTTCGATCGAGACCGCGTTTATCGGCATAATCCCGAGCTTGCTTGGCCGCTGGCTCTCTCAAGAGCAAATCATGGTAATACTGCGCCGCTGCCTCATTTGCCTGATAAAGCCTGTCCCCGAGTTTATCCTCAGCGGTTTCCTTCCTCCGAACCAGAGTAACACCCGCTCTCTCCGCAAGCATCTTCAAAGCCTCGCCGAAATCCACTCCTTCCTTTTTCATCACGAAGGATAGCAGGTCACCACCGGCACCGCAGCCAAAACATCTCCAGGATTGTTTTTCTGGAAATACAATGAAAGAAGGCGTCTTCTCCTCATGAAACGGGCAAAGAGCTTTAAAGTTACGCCCCGCTTTTTCCAGCTTGACGTACCCGCTGAGGATATCAATTATATCCAGCCTCTGTTTTATCTCATCAATGGTGCTCATTACAGATACCTAGTGCTTGAAATTTATGACACCGAATTCCCCAGCCAGCCTCAGTGCATAGTTGTCGGTCATCCCCGCTATATAGTCCACCACACCGCGCTCAACATCGTCTCCGCTGGAGTATTCGCCGGAAAGTCTGTCTGGATTATCAATGAAATACCGGTATAGAAAACGTAGCACCTGCCTCGCTTTTTCGGTCTCTAACTTTGCTGTCTGAACTTCATACACGTTCTCGAAAAGAAACTGACGCAAACTATTCGCCACTTCGAGAATCTCTGGACTCATTGAAATGACAGGCGTTCCACCCTCAACCAGACCAGTAGCTGCCCAGGATTGATCAACAATATCGCAGACCATGGTGTTGATCCTCTCGGAATTTGATTTTCCCAGTACCGCTATGGCTGACTGGGGCAAGTCGCTCTCCCCCATAAGGCCAGCTCTGATTGCGTCACCAATATCATGGTTTATATAGGCCACAGAATCCGCCAACCTGCATATCTGCGCCTCAAGTGTGCTTGGAGGATCAAAGATATAGCCCTGAATATCATGTCTGTTCTTAGAGTGTTTCAGGATGCCCTCCCGTACCTCCCATGTCAGGTTAAGTCCCTTGCCATCCTTCTCCAGCGATTCAATAATCCTAAGACTCTGTTCACTGTGACTGAACCCCTGAGAGCAGAGATCGTTCAGCACTTCCTCTCCTGCATGCCCGAAGGGTGTATGGCCCAGATCA
Organism: uncultured Dehalococcoidia bacterium; assembly: GCA_964453665.1. Classification (GTDB taxonomy): domain Bacteria; phylum Chloroflexota; class Dehalococcoidia; order SZUA-161; family SZUA-161; genus DAOUTY01. The sequence goes on from CAYVQT010000016.1 coordinate 49,307, forward strand.
TGGCCCAGCGAGATCGCTTCCACTAGGTCCTCGTTCAGATTAAGAGCACGAGTGATAGAGCGCGCAATTTGAGATACTTCCAAAGTATGGGTAAGCCGGGTCACATAATGATCGCCTAGAGGTGCGATAAACACTTGGGTCTTGTGTTTCAGACGGCGAAAAGCTTTCGAGTGGATAATGCGGTCACGATCACGCTGGAACTCAGTGCGCATGGGCGATGAGGCCTCAGCCCTCACCCTACCCTTAGTTAGCCTGCTCTTCGCCGCGTAAGGCGATAAAGTCTCCTCCCTCTCCTCCAGTCGCTGGCGAATGCCCCCGTGCATCATAAATGTTTTCGCTAACGATGTCACCTGGATAATTTCTGCTCCGCAGCAGCGATAATCCCCCTGGTTTCGTCGATGACATCTCGATTCACTGATATAGATGTGATACCCCACTCCACAAGCTTCTCCGTTATTTCGGGGTAAACCGAAGGCGCCTGCCCACATATGGAGCAGCTAACCCCTCTAGCAATTGTAGCCTTAATAACTCTCTCCAGAGCAATAAGCACCGCCTCATTACGTTCATCGAACTGCTCAGCCAGTTCCTCATTGTCACGATCGACCCCCAAGATAAGCTGTGTGAGGTCATTTGAACCAATGGAAATACCATCGATACCCACATCAATGAACTTATCAATAAGAAAGACGTTGGACGGTACTTCTACCATCATCCACAGCTTGAAATCGCTAGACCTGCGCAGACCCTCAGCGGTCAGTATCTTCTTAACGTCAGCCAACCCAGCCACAGTACGTACAAAGGGAAGCATCACCCACAGGTTCTTGTGCGTCATCCTAACCCTCTTTATCGCCTCCGTCTCCAGACGGAATATATCCGGTTCTTTGATATAGCGGGAACACCCTCTATAGCCGAGCATGGGATTCTCTTCATGCTCCTCGTACTCCTCACCACCCTTGAGGTGACGGTACTCATTGGTCTTGAAATCCGTTGTTCGATAGACAACAGGCCTGGGCTCAAATGCTCCGGCAAAGACCGTCAGTTTCCCGGCAAGTCTCGATATAAATTCCTCGCCCCTGTCTTCCTTGAGCATGTGTCTTGGATGTTCACCAATCTCAGCGATCATAAACTCTGCCCGAAGCAGCCCTACACCATCAACGTCGCGAGCAGCTACTTTCTCAGCCAGGTCCGGTTCCGCCAGATTGACATAAAGCTTCGTTCGGGTCTTGACAGTGCTTCTGGGTGTTGGGGCGGAAGGTTCTGTAGCCTCGGCGACTATCCTACCCTCATAGACCATCCCCTTTGTGCCATCTACAGTAACCACCTGATCTGGCTTCAGGACACTGGTAGCATTCCCGGCTCCTACTACGCAAGGAATGCCCATTTCCCTGCTTACAATCGCGGCATGACAGGTTCTACCACCCCGATCTGTAACAATCCCCGCCGCTCGCTTCATAGCAGGCACAAAATCGGGGGTGGTCATCTCGGCCACCAGAACGTTTCCCTCTTCCACCTCACCTATTTTGGAAGGTTCTAAAACGATCTTCACAGGACCGGAACCAAGTCCAGGACTAGCCGGCGAGCCGCTGACGAGAACCGTCGCCTCGGGTATTCTCCCCACCAATTCCTCGACAGCGGACTTCAGGGTCGTTATAGGACGCGTCTGAACTATATAGAAGTCGCTGCCCTCCTTCGCCCACTCGATGTCCTGAGGAAATTTATAATGATCCTCGATCTTTACCGCCAGATTTGCCAAACCAATGATTTCGTCGTCGGTCAATTTCTGCTTTTTCCGAAGCTCCTCCGGTACAGGGAGTTTGATATTAGTCTCGTTGACACTTTTATCGCTTTCCGTGTCTCTGACCAGTTGCCAGTCCTGTTCTTTAACCTGTTTCTCCAAGACCGTGAAGCCCTCTTTATCTACCAGATAGTGGTCAGGAGTCACCTCACCTGAGACAATAGCCTCACCCAAGCCATACACGGCTTCAACTGTAACATTGTTCTCGTTGGTTACTGGCTCAACCGTGAATATAACACCCGCTACCTCTGACTGCACCATCCTCTGAACCGGCACTGCGATCCCCACACGCATATGATCGATTCCATGCTCATATCTATAGAAAATGGCTCGAGGCTCGAACAGCGAGGCCCAGCACTCCTGTACTGCAATGACCACATTGTCCTCACCTTCAATATTGAGAAAAGTACGTTGCTGTCCGGCGAAGGAAGCCTCTGGCAGGTCCTCCGCAGTAGCTGATGAGCGTACGGCCACCAGGCCGCCCAGCTTTCGGTAGGCCTCTTCTATCTCATCAGCAATATTTTGAGGCATCTTCGCATTAATTATCGCTTTTTTAATCTCACTCGAAATCTGAAGCAGTTGCCGGCTGTCATTCGTATCCAGAGGTTCCAGAATCTTCTCTATCTCCTCACGCAGCCCGGCCTCTTCCAGAAAACTGAAATAACCCTCAGTAGTAACAATGAATCCCGGTGGCACCGGGATTCCTGCTCGAGTCATTTCCCCCAGATTAGCCCCCTTACCTCCGACCAAGGCAAGATCGCTTTTATCAACTTCATCGAAAGATACAACATTCTTATGGTCATCATTCATAACGTGAAGCTTCCCCCGATCACGATTTCTTAATAATGGTAATAGCCCAAACGCTAGCCTTGTATTATACCACTTTGCAGCAATTTTTAAAGAAGAACCATGCCACCAATCAAAGACATCGGCAAAACCCGAAGCACCGCAGACTAGTACCTTGTAACCTTTATAATTTCGGATAGAGATGTTTGAGTTTAATAC
>CAYVQT010000017.1:0-51726 GCA_964453665.1 uncultured Dehalococcoidia bacterium
ACGTATTAAACTCAAACATCTCTATCCGAAATTATAAAGGTTACAAGGTACTAGTGTGTCAATCACAGGCCTGGCAAATGTAACCGACCTGCTTGAGGAGCAAATCAAAGAAATGTAGCGTCGTGACTCCTGTCGCGACGTAGAATCCGTTGCCACAGGCGTTTCGCCCTGAGGCTCTCTACGAGCCTGAGCCTCAGAGCCGAGGGCAAGCCCGAAAGGAGTAGCAACGCTACAATGATATTATCTCTACCCGTGAAGCCATGCAGAATATTGCCAACTTGCTGATCATATATTACTATTACTTTCCGGGTGAATGATAGTGAAAATAATAGATTTGAGCGTCCCCACGGAGGATAGTCCCAGCGAGCCTATCCCGGTGAAGGTCAGTCACGAAGAACATGAGCAGAGCGTTAAGCTGATGATGATGTTCTTCGGTTGCACTGAGAAAGATTTACCCGGAGGACTGGGCTGGGCCAATGATACGGTAAATATGATAGCACACGCCGGAACTCATGTAGATGCGCCGTGGCACTATTCCCCTGTCTGTGAGGGGAAAAGGGCCAGGACTATAGATGAGATGCCTCTGGAATGGTTTTATGGTGACGGTGTGGTGCTTGACATGAGACACAAGCAGCGTGGCTCAAGTATCGCCGTCGATGACCTTCTGCAAGCGCTGGCCAAGATCAGCTACGAGATCAAACCCTGGGACATTGTGTTGATACAAACGGGCGCGGATAAATTCTGGGGTAAACCCGAGTATTTTGATGCCGGCTGCGGCATGACCGGGGATTCGACCCTCTGGCTAATAGAGCGAGGCGTCAGAGTTATGGGGATTGATGCCTGGGGATGGGACCCGCCGTTCTGGGCGATAAAGGAGGAGTTTCGCCGGACCGGGGATAAAAGTGTGTTATGGGGCGCTCATTATGCCGGCATAGATAAAGAGTACTGTCACATAGAAAAGCTGGCCAATCTGGACCAGCTTCAGCGCCCCTTCGGCTTCAAGGTGGCTTGTTTTCCAGTGAAGCTCACCGGTGGAAGCGCCGGATGGAGCCGCGTAGTTGCCATATTGGAGGACTGACCGCGGCGTCAGGCATATGTTTACGAATGCTGGACCAACATATTTGAATTCCCTCTCTATCTCCCTCCCGCCAGGGGTACAAACCCAGTAGTCCTAAAAGTCCTGAAAGCTGACCACTGATAGCTGAATGCTTAGTGGGTAGGTTGGAGCATCTGCTTCAAACAGGCCTAGAGCGGATGCTCTAGGCTACTCCTTACTCACTTCTTGCAATTATCTATACCAACTACCCTTTATTAAGATACAAGCGTGGGTGGAGCGCAGCGAAACCCACCACCGCACGGGACAGTAGGGGCGACCACACCGGGTCGCCCCTACTGTCATTCCTGCGGAAGCAGGAATCCAAATTAAGCTGACCACTGATAGCTGAATTCTTAGAAGGCGGGTTCAATTTCATTTCATCTACCATACCTGCTCTCATGGATGATAGTGCGTATCCGTCGTCGTTTTCTTACTAAAAGAATTACCACTTGCGATATTCTAACGTGATATGTATACTGTCGCAGTATTGGCAGGACTCGAAGACGGGTAGGGCTATCGAGGTGGATAAGCAACTGAATTAGAGGGGGTATTTATGTCGCTTACGCCGGTATTCGAAATCGGTGTATGGAATGCCTGGATTTTCATGCTCTATAATTTTCTCCCTATGCCTTTGCTGATGCTGGTACACAGGGGCTTAGCGCAGGAAGCAGCAATACCACAGAATGGGATAGAGAGGAAGCTCTTTCCTGTCATGTGGACGATCTGGCTTGCCGCCGTAATATATTCTGTTTTCCTACCTATGAAAGTGGGCACTATATGGTTCTACGCAGGTTTACCCGTATCCATCATAGGATCGATTGCCTTCACCGCTACTATCATAAGCTTTGCTACTACGCCGATTGATCGGGAGCCAATGACCAGAGGAGTGTACCGGTATTCGAGACATCCCATGTATATCACCCAGTTAGTGATGTTTATAGGGGTTGGCATAGCTTGCGCTTCGTGGATTTTCCTGCTGTTTGCGATTGTGTACTCACTTATTTCATTTATCTATGCGATTACTGAAGAACGCTACTGTCTTGAAAAATACGGCGATTCCTATCGTGAATATATGAGCAAAACACCGAGATGGATAGGCCTTCCAAAGTAGGGGGAGAAGCCGTGAATTTTAGGAGGTGAATATAAATGGCCGAGATAAAGAGTAAAGTCCCCCAACCGATGCTGCCCAGGGGGGTTGTTGGAAGGATTACCCTTATGATGATGAATCTCGGGCACAGGTCCATATACTCAAACGCGGCCAGAGCTTTGGAACTTAAAGCTGACGATGACCTCCTTGAGGTTGGATGCGGAAATGGTTACTTCCTGAAAAAATATGCCTCGCATGTCCATAGTGTCGCTGGTCTGGACCTGTCTGAAACGTCGATTGAAATGGCGAAAAAGAAGCATAAAGACCGAGTCAGGTCGGAGACCGCAGCGTTCGTACAGGGTGATGCTTCGCAGCTACCCTGGGAAGACGATAAGTTCAGCGTAGTGACATCAATGGGGTCCTTCACCGGTTTCCCCAGGCCTCTGGAGTCGCTCAAGGAAATGCATCGGGTGCTCCGTCCCGGAGGAAGAGCGGTCGTAAGTATAGAATGGAACGCCGAGGACGGGCTGGATCATACCAAAGAGGTAAGAGATTATGGGATGTGGATATGGACGGAGGAAGAAGTGCGCACCATGATGAAGGAAGGAGGGTTCTCCGATATATCTATCACGTATGGAAAAGGACTGAAAATGCCCAAGCTGATGGTCGCAAGCGCGGTCAAGTAGCAGCGGGCAAGAGGCAGTTCAAGGATTACTAAAATCCCCCTATTGGCAAACCCGTCTGTTTTTAGACGGTTATCATCTTTGCCTGTAATATCAGATGGGTATTGAAAAGGCGAATTTAGAGCCTTTGCCGGGGCGGCTTTTCACCCATATCTTTCCGCCGTGAAGCTCCACCAGCGTCCTGCACAGGGCAAGCCCGAGCCCCAGACCGCTGAACCGCTCCCTGTCGCTGTCTATCCGGTGGTAAGGGTTGAATACGCGCTCTTGCTCTCCCTCCGGTATACCTATCCCCGTATCTGAAACCTGTATGATGAGGTTATTGTGCTCCTGCTTAGCGCTAACGGTTATCCGCCCTCCTTCGGGCGTGTGTTTGAAAGCATTGTTCAGGAGATTGAGCACAATCTGCCGCAGCCTTCCCCTGTCAGCCTGGATCGGAGGAAGGTAAGCGGGCAGTCTTTTCACTATTACCAGCTTGCGGCTGGCGGATATCGGAGCCTCCTCCTCGATCACCTCGCGCAGCAGCGCGAGCACATCCACCGGCTCCCGCTTTATCTTGAGCATGTCCACTTCACCCCTGGCCAGGTCGAGCAGTTCATCAACGCGGGTATTCAAATTAATTGCTCCCTTTTGAATGTTCCTTGCTGTCCTCAGCAGTATCTCATCGTCGAGTTTTCCGGCTAATGTCTCGCTTGACATCACAATCGGAGTCAGAGGGGTTTTCAACTCGTGCGCGAGCGCCCTGGTGAACTCAACTCTCCTCCTTATTTCCTCCTGCAACTGCTGTCGTATAGCCTTTTCCTGTTCATACAATTGCCGCAGCTTCCTCTCAGCTTGGTCACGCTTCCCAACTTGCCGCAGCAACTCTTCGTTCGCAGCCAGGAGTTCTCTGGTGCGGTCGTCCACTATTCCTTCGAGATACCGCCGGTGCCTTTCGGATATCAGCTCCGCGCTCTTGCGCTCGGTGATGTCAACCCAGGTTTCCAGGAGGTGTCCTAATTCTGAGTTCCATCTTATCGGCGTGAGCGTCACCGTGACCCAGAATTGGTCATCACTCTTCGCGCGGAAGATATCTTCGAAGGTCATGCCATTGTGGCCCATCCCGTCTTTAATGCCCCTGCGTGTCTTGTGCGTCGTCTCCTCCGTCCACCACGGGTATGGTTCTCCGGTACCGAGGAGCTCCGCCGATGTGAACCCGGTCAGTCTCTCCAAGGCCGGGTTGACGTATTCTATAGCTGCATCTGCGTTGATGACCAGGACGGGGTTGGGTGAATTGGCGAGGAGACGCGAGTTGAATTCTTCACTGGCTAGGAGCGTTTGCTCTGCCCTTCTGCGCTCACTGCTCTCGGTGGCCTGCCAGGCGTCCCCTGATCGGGCAAGCGTGAGTCTATGATTTTGGACCACCTCCGCTATCTGAGCCGAAGTGCACTTGTCTACGCAGAAGGAACAAATGGCAAGAATCCGGTACTTGCTGACAGCGGCCTCGCACTCGGCTTCGTAGTTGGCGATATCTCTCCATGAGCTTTGTTCAACCCATGACATGTTGCCGGCAACTCGAAGCCCGTTAAAACCTCTGGCAACAGCTTCATATACCCTGTCGACCCATAATTCAAGGACATGTTCTGCGTCGAATCTCCCGGCTGTTGTATACCACTCGCTGTGATCCAATATCGCGATCTGGCCCGTAGATATGAAGTCATCCAGATTCCTGGTCGTCTTCCTCAGGGCTTTCATTGCTTCATCGACACCCAGAGGCTCTGCGGTAACCCAGACACACAGCTCGTTGCTCTGCAATCCTGCCTTGAAATAGGGGACTATAATTTCGATTAAATCTGCCTTTGTGTTATACAGGTGACTGATATGCGTGCCCCACGGCACATCGCCAAGCGCATCAATCCCTGTCCTTCGTGCAACAGGTATCATCTATATCCCGTGCTCGCCGTACCAGCGCCCCGATGCGCTGGAATCCAGTGCATCCAACTCCTCTCACGGGGCTGGTTATACGAACTATTTCCTACAGGTGTATTGTTCAAGAGACGCATGCTGAACAGTTACAGCAGAGGTAAATTATTATAAGGTGCTTATAGCATTTAGCAGGTGTGTTGTCAACGTCTCATGTGACATTCTTTTAGTGGGAATAATGAGGCGAAATGATAAAACAGGGTCTAAACTGTGGGATTAATTGATGTAAGGGGTACTCCGTTTCCTGCTCGAAACGGTGGTTATGGCTCCGGCGCTTCATGAGATAGAGACATCGTAAGGCGCTGCAAAGAGGCCGGGTTTCGGACTGGCTGATATGAAGCTTCGCTGTTTATCAATTCATGTCTAAAATTTTAGCTGGGCCTATTTTCAGAAAGCAGGTCGAGCGCGAGTTGTGCAATGAACGCAAGCAATATCAGGCGGTTTTGGTGATGTATGTAGAGCAAATTAAAGTACGGCTACTCCCCCCTGAAAACTGGCTCTCGTTTCTCTATAAAGGCTGTTGCAGCCTCAAGAAAATCCGCTGTTTTCATGAGTTTCCCCATAGTCTCTACTTCCAGCTTCATATGCTCGACCATATCTGTCTCTGCCATGCCCTGATACAACTGTGATTTAGCCAGTCCTACGGCGAGCGGCGGGTTCTTCGCTATTCTCTCCGCAAGCTCTCCGGCTGCCCTCATCAGTTCATCGTGAGGGACTACACGGCTGGCCATGCCTATGCGGTCGGCCTCCGCGGCGTCGATGGTATCGCCGGTGAATGTCAGCTCACAGGCCCTTTGCGGGCCGACTATGCGGGACAGGTTGAATGAGGCGCCGGTGTCGGGGGCAACGCCGCGCTTAACAAACGCCATGCTGAATCTGGCCCTGTCGGAGGCAATAATGATGTCGCAGGCCAGTGCAACGGCAAGACCGAGTCCCGCCGCTGTGCCGTTCACGGCAGCGATCACCGGCTTGGGCATGTTCCTGATCCTGATTGCCGAGGCCACAGCAGTTCCTTTGCCGAAGGTCTCGTCCTCCTCGGATGGTAATAAATCCTGTGCGCTACCCTCCTCACCGGCGTGACGCTCCGGAGCGACCCACATACTGAGGTCTGTACCGGTGCTGAAGTACTTACCGGCTCCGGTGATGATTACCGCCCTGATGTCCCTGTCTTCACTCACCTGTTTTATCTCATGATCGAACTCTAATCCCAGGGTGATATCGAATGAATTACCCACCTCGGGTCGGTTTAGGGTTATGATTGTTACCGGCCCTTCCTTTTCCACAATAAGCGCTTTATAAGCCATTTACTGCCTCCTGTCTTTGCCGGGAGCTTGCCCGGGTATATATGTTCTTATGACTGGCTGGTTCGAGCATCTCATTAGCCGTCTATCCGCCCAGCCCTCCCCTGATTATTGTAACACTTCTGAAATAAGCCCTGACTGTAAACTCGCCCGCCATTTTAACAAATACGCGTTCGGAGAAGGAGTAGTTATTAAGCGGTATCGCGCAGGAAGGGCAAACACTTCCGCGGAAGGTGGACGGGGGCATCAGTACAAAGCAAACAGGAATGACTCCAAAGGCCATACCGGGTCACCATTATGCAGGCCTAGGAACCGGGAACGCCGCGTGACAGAAAGGAGAGCAAGGCTTGTCGGGAGTCATGATTGAATTTGAAACCGATCGCGCTTTTCAGCTTCTCGGTGCTGACGACTATAGGGTGTTTTATGTACTCAAGCCCCCCGACCGGGGAACTTGACTGAACCCGAAGCCTCCAGCTAACAGACAGCAAGGTCGAGAGCATTGACGACGGGAGCGCAACAGAGGGCTTCCCGGCAGCAGCTATTATGTCGCTGTATCGAACGAAGCCGTCACCCGCGGCATTGAATATGCCTCCCTGCTTCAGGTGGAGGAGCGTCAATGAGAGGTCAACCAGTTCATCCTCATGGACGAACTGCCAGGGGGGATCGTATCCCATGACGCGTATCATCACCGGTTTGAGCAGGACATTGAATCCGGTACTGCCCGAAGGACCTACCACAGTGCAGCCGCGCACGATAGCGACGCAGTTCTCGGGGTGAAGCTCCGCGAACTTATGAAACATGCGCTCTGCTTCAGCCTTGTGCCAGGAGTACGGGAAACTTCTGATCGGTCTCAGCGGCCGGTTCTCAGCTATCGGCACAGGATTATCGGAGTGCGGGCCATAGACGGTGTGGCTGCTTACATAGAGGAGGTTTCTTACGGAAGCTTGCTGACAGGCCTGAAGGAAGTTGCGCGTTCCGCCTATATCGATGTCATATTCGTTACGGTCCTTTGCAGGCGGAACTATAAAAGCCAGATGTATGGCCGTGTCTACTCCGTTTTCCGCAAAGATATCGCCGAAAGGCATCCGGACGCTTTGAGAGTAAAACTTCAACTTGGAGGATGTGGAGCCCGGTGGCTTGCGGTCAAGGCCAATAATCCTCTCCACATCCTGGCGTTTGTCCAGGCTACGGAGCAACCTGTCGCCGATGTACCCAGAGATGCCGGTAACGGCTACATTTTTCATGTTTGCAGACCTGCTTTAATATGTTGAGTAGCCCCTATTATACTTGACCGGTGAATGCTCGAAAAGGGCTTGCTTTCGAGCCTACCCATTTTATAACAGAAAGGATGATAGTGAGTAAGGCCGGGTTGAGCCCGCGGCATTGAACGATATGTCTGCGGAACGAATAGTCTGCTTCATAGTGTTATAATTGGAGTGTGGGCGAGATGACTGCTCAATTCGGTGTTTCGACAAGCGTATGTGCCGGGGAAGCCAGGAGAGTCGCGGGCGGCGACTTTAAGCTTTCCGAAGAGGATATAATCAGCGGCTACATAAGTCTGCTGGAGGATTTCGCCGGATTCGTTCTGGAAAATCGTTTTGACACGATAGAGATTGAGCCCGGTTTCTCCCTTATCAGTGCCCGGCGGCTGTTTAAGTCTGTAGATAAGCTCAAAGAGATTATTCGCCCTTTCAACACGGTATCCTGCCACCTCCCCATCGGTGAGATTAATATATCTGCCATTAACTCTCTGGTGAGGCGGGATGCTATCGAGGAAACAAAGAGGCATATTGACCTCTGTTTGGAACTCGGTATAAGCAAGCTGGTGATGCATCCCGGCTCCTTCGCTTCGATGCCTGACAGGTACTTATTGCTTGCAGGCCCTACCAAAGAGATCGCGCGGCAGAGTGTTTTCGACATATACGGCTATTGCAATAAAAAGGATATGGAGCTCTCGATAGAGAACCTGCACTGCAATGAGCCATTTTTCCACGAGCCGGATGAGTTTGAACCGTTCATCCAAAAGGGGATTGGAATGGCCCTGGACAGTATACATGCCTTTTCCAACGGTGTGGACCCGCTTGATTTCATCAGGAAGTTCGGCAGAAGAGTAACCGAGGTACATTTGACCGATGGCTTTGGCGGTGACCCTTTCTCCGATTGCCCGGTAGGGTCCGGGGTAGTGGATTGCCCAGGCATTCTTCAGGCGCTTGAAGAAATGGAGTTTGACGGCATGGTAATCCTTGAGGTGCTGTCCAGGGAATCTCTGCTTAAAAGCAGGGCGTTCCTGGAAGAAAAAGGTTACCTGAAATAGGATTTCAAGGATGATAAGGACGTGTTGCTGCCATTTAGCGGATGTCAGATGAGGATCACGCCCCGGAGCCCCAATCACTCAACTCAGTATGTTTAGACGAGACCCTGCTTTTTAAGGTATTCCCTCCCTACTTGTCTGCCTTTCTCAATCATCTCGTCGGTATGACTGAAGTCCCAGAAGCGAAGCCCTTCGAAGGCTTCGATGCCAATGTGATGGATGTTGCCCTTTGCCAGCATTGTGCACCAGCCCAGTTCATCCAGCAGCCTCTGGTAGGACACTATGCTGACTATCTGGCCGATAATGCGGAATATGCCCCTGTAGCTTTTCTTAACCCTTCGGGGCTCGTACACACCGATAGCATAGATCTCCGTGGCGTTCATCTCCAGGGCTACCCTGATTGGCAGGTCAGTGAGCACGCCGCCGTCTACATATTCCCTGCCCTGGTATTGCCACGGGGAGAGAAAGGGCGGCAGCGCAGTGCTTGACATTACCGCATCGAGTAGAGACTCAGACCGGTCTATGCCGAAGATGTGAAGTTCGCCCGTATGAAGATCTACGGCGGTTATATATAGCTCCGCCATTTTAACGTCGGCGAACTGGCGTATACCTTCGGGGAGATGTGACTCGAGAAAGCTTCTCAGATTCTCATTGGTGAAGACGCTGCTGTGACCCGTGACCAGCCTCCATACCATTGAGAGATAGCTGTTTGGCATAATTGCTTCTTTGGTAACTCCATGCCATATAGACTCAAGCCAGCGGGCTCCTTCAAAGGTGGGGTTGATGGCCAAAGCCGCGGCGTTGATTGCTCCCACTGAGGTGCCGACCAGGACCTTCGGCCGAATGTCGCGCTCCAGGAGCGCCAGAAGGGCTCCGACCTCCAGCGCACCTTGATTACCTCCGCCACTGAGTACGAAGGCGACTTTTTTCTCGGATTTATCTTTCTGCGCGTTATCAGCGCTATTGCCACAATCGGCGTTCATCTTCGGCAGAATTATACCAGCGTAAAATTGCCCGGAGTATGTACGCTGATCTATCACCGAAGGTCGATGTAAGGCCGATACCTGTTTGACCTGCTTACTAAGGAATGGATATTTCCGGCGTTGAGATCGGCGTTGGCATACAGAGTACCAGAAGGATATGGAAGAGTCAACTTGGAACCGGCGTCAGCCGGGCCCGGCGGATAATATGTGCAAAACGGGGCCGAGGCCGGGTAATTTTAGAGCGTTTTAGCTGTCCCGGCCGTAAAAGTATAAGCATAATGGTATTAAAAACGAGAAAGCCGGGTGGCGATTTGCCGCATGATTGATAAAGTAACGTTTGCCCGAACCTGTCGCAAGATGTTAATTTGCGCTATAATTCTGGCCAGGCTTGGTAACCGGGGCTGCCTGATTACCCGAAGGTCTCGCGCGGCATATGGCCGCCAGGGGGTATGACATTAACGAAACCGCGCCAGCCCACAATGTCGAGGGACCTCAGCAACGAGGAGATTTAAAACATTGTCAGCGACAGCGCGGAGCCTGGGAAGCTAATGGAAACGGTTGCCTCGGGGTTCATTGTGGGACATAGTATCCAGCACACGTTGGTATTCTGCTTCTAAGTAGGAGAGTGAAGGAGTGAATGCGGATAAAGGCTTTGATGAGGAGACAGACGTTGTCGTTATCGGTGCGGGCATTGGAGGTCTGACGTGCGGTTCCTATCTGGCGAAGCATGGCAAGAAGGTGAAGGTGCTGGAGCAGCACTACGTGCCCGGAGGCTGCTGCACGTCTTTCTCCAGGAAAGGGTTCAAATTCGATGCCGGTGTTCTGCACTTGACGGGCGGCAAAGAGAGCGGCGCGTTCCAGATGGTGCTGTCGGCGCTGGATATCGAGGATGAACTGGAGTTCAGGGAGCAGTTCCAGCGATTTGTTTTCCCCGATGTATCACTGGACGGCAGTCGAGATGTTACGCACTTGCTTTCTCAACTCAAAGGCATGTTTCCGAAGGAGGCTGAAGGCATAGACGGGCTCTTCGATGTCATCGGGAAGCTCTATGACGATGTCCGTAAAATTCCCGAGGCGTCCCCCCTGATCGAGAAGTACCGGGATAAGTCCTTCCAGGAGTTGCTGGACGAGTATTTAAAGGACTCGAAACTCAAGGCTCTGGTAAGTGCAAACTGGCACCTGTGGCATCCCAACTGGCGGAACTCGGCGATAGATTACTCTGCCTTGCTTATCACCGAACAGACGCGCGGCTATTTCTATCCGATGGGAGGAATACAGAGCATACCCGACACGCTGGTGCGGGCTCTGGAGAGATACGGTGGAGAGATAGAATATAAGACCCCGGTTGATCGGATAATTGTGTCAGATGGCGCCGCTGTGGGTGTCAGGACATCCAGGGGGAAACGTATCCGAGCGGAACAAATCGTATCGAATGTAGCAGCACGTTCTACCTTTTTAAACATGGTTGGTGAGGAACATCTCCCGGCAGAGTTCGTCAGTCGAATGCAGCAGTTTGAGGTCAGCCTGTCATCTTTCTATGTCTACCTGGGCGTTGACATTGACCCGAGGGAAGCGGGTCTGGATGCCCCCGAGACGATAGTCTACGAGGCTTACGATAACACACAAGAATGGGAGCTTCTGCTGCACGGGGAGCCCTCTATACCCTGTTTCGGAATTGCCGTGCCGACCTATATCGATCCCGCGCTCGCGCCGCCGGGGTGCCATGTCGTGATAATCATGACAATGGCGCCGTATCATTTGAGGAACAGAAGCTGGAGAGAAGAAAAAACAAGGATGGCAGATGCCCTTATCACAAAGGCTGAAAAGCTGATACCCACCCTTTCAGAACATATCGTTGTGCGGGACGCAGCTACTCCTCTCACCTACGAGAGATATACGTTGAACACGATGGGGGCGGCTATGGGCTGGGCGTTTTCTCCCGGCATGTTCCTGAAGCGACTCGATCAACGCACACCTGTCCGGAATCTCTACCTGGCAGGACATTGGTCGACTCCCGGCGGAGGAGTCCCGGCAGTGGCCATCTCCGGACTTAGAGCCGCACGCATCATCCTGGGCCTGTGATGTATAATGTTTCGTTTTTTGATGTGTCGCCAGCGGTCTGGCATGCTCATGTAAAAAAGGACAGGGAAAAGTACCTGGTTTCTTGTCCACACAGAAGCTGAGAAGAGTCCGATAGACGTTCTCAGGTATAATTTTACTAAAGAGGGGCGTAATTCAGCGAAGGCTGCTTAAGACGTCTTTGAGATCGATTGTTGAATTGTTGTAAATCTGTCTAGGCTCGGGTACTCGACTCGCTTTGGGCCAGGAGTGCCGCCCCCAGCGCACCTATGATCTGAGGCTCCTCCGGAATCAGGATGGGGAATCCGATTTCGGCTTCGAGAAAACGTTCAACCCCTACATTCTTGGCGACGCCTCCAGTAAATACGACCTGTTCTCTGTAGCCGACGGTTTTGCCCATGATAGCCACTCTTGAAGCCACCGCCCTGTGGATTCCGGCGACCAGGTCTTCCCTCTTTTTCCCCTCAGCGCGAAGCGATACCATCTCTGTTTCAGCGAATATGGTGCAGGTGCTGCTTATCTGGCAGGGCTCTTCGCTGGTTAGGGACGTCGGCCCCATTTCCTCGATGTTAAGGTTTAAGACTCCAGCCATAACCTCCAGGAATCGCCCCGTTCCGGCGGCGCATTTGTCATTCATGACGAAATCGGAGACAGTGCCGTTTTCACGAACGCCGATAACCTTGCTGTCCTGTCCGCCAATGTCGATGACCGTTCTGGCTGCCGGTATTAAGAAGTTCACCCCTCTGGCGTGGCAGATAATCTCGGTTGACGCTTTGTTGGAGAAAGCAACTCCGTGGCGCCCGTAACCTGTGGAAATGATAAAGCTGAGGTCGGTCATTGATATTTTAGCCTGCTCCAAAGCCGCTCTTGTTACTTCTTCAGCCGCCCGAGCAACGTTGTGGCCTGTTGGTATTACAGTGTGGGATAGGATCTCGCCATCCGCCACAATGACTGTTTTGGCAGTGGCTGCCCCTACGTCAACTCCCGCAGTAATCATTATAAATCTATGCAGCCCTGGCGGCCTTGGCCGCCCTCAGCAATTCCGCAAACGTTTCAACTCTTGTCTTTAGCTGCCCGGCACTGTAGTTCCGGGTGTCATAGCTGTCCCCCTCCAGAATCAGCACAGGTATGCCCATCTCTTTCTCTATGACCTTCTTGGTGATCATGACGGTGGGGACCCACTCGCGGCAAGAGTAGGGGTAGAAATTGATTGCGCCATCCACGTTGAAAGCCTTGCAGTTCTCCAGGTTGATAGCAACGTGGGCTTCACAGGAGTGAGGTATGTCCAGGCAGGGGCCGACCCCGATCATATCAGCCCAGTCCCTGTAGGGGTGTTTAGTGAGTACCCAGGGGCCGAGCCAGAACGGTATCTGAACACGAATGGCCAGGCCTGCCTCCTCTATCATACATGTTATGCTCGGGTCCACGCTTATCGTGATGGTAGAGAAAACACCGGGAGCTCCTTTCTCGACTACTCCCTTGCCCTGGTCGACTCTCTGCTGTACCTCATCAACCAGGATCTCAAGTGCTTCCTGCTTGCCTTCAATATCTCTCGTAGGCATGGAGTTCAGGAAAAAGGCGTGTGCCAGACTTGACTGGCTTATCGGCTGGGGGTCGGCGTGCCCGATGAGTTCCGCCAGCTGCTGGAACTTTAACCTGTATATGGCATTCGCCTTATTGGTAGTGCGTATTGCCTCCTCCGTCATTTGACAGCCGCTCACTTCCTCAAACATCTTGAAGAGCTTGCGTGCCTGGGAGCCGGAGTAGAGGGCCCGGTAGTCATTATATTTCGGCCAGTCACCCCAGTTCGCATCAGGGCAGCTGTCGAGATATGCCACAGGAACGCCATAGACCTCGTGCAGCAATTGCTCTGCCTCGGATGGCTGGTCACAGTGATAGGACGCGATTAATGACAGATCGGGGAAGGGGATTGCCCCCTTTACCATCGCTCCCAGCCGGGTCTGATATAGAGCACAGTGGGCGGCTCCTGGCGGCAGTCCGTTCTCCTCCCCCGCCTCAAGGAAGGGGGTGAGTTTATCGAAGATCTGGCCTATGGTCATGTTTATTATCTGCCCCGGAGTCGCAAAATAAACGTCCTTTTCTTCGGTTGACAGCATCATTGACATCAACGGCCGGAGTTCCATGGGAAAATCGCTGTATATTACTTTCTCATGTTCTTCCCTTGCCAGTACGAGATTAACAAGCTCCCTCATCCAGATTCCAAGGAATTTTCGTACACCCAGCAACTCTATGTCCAGATACCGCCTCAGCCTCTTCTCACCCCGATTAATGTCCTCCTCCTCAATACCGAGGATATTGAACGCCTTGTCAATCCTCGGCCTTTCCCTTTCTAATTCATCCGGTTCAAAACCGCACAACTTGAAAAGCTCGGTGTACATGATTAAGTTCTCCCCCCTGCCTTGATAATCTCAATAAAAGTTTCGATTCTCGTCCTGAGAGGGCCTTTCTCGGAGACATCGTAATCTGATTCGATCTTTAGCATAGGGATATCGAGCTCCCTCTTTAGAATTTTTTCGAAGTAGAATGACTGGATATCATAGCTGCTCCGGTACATTAGCTGGTACCAGATAATTCCATCTACGTTAAAATCTCTGGCCAGCTCTATCACATAATCCAGCCTCTCCCTGGATGGTCTGAACCAGGCCGGTGGTTCCCTTCTCCTGAAGTATCTATCCGCCAGGGCTTCCATAAGATCACCATTAACCTTGACGTTCTCCCAGTAGTGTCTCATACCCTCGGCGAATTCCTCGACGACGATAGATGCCCCGGCTTCCTGCGTCATCTCCAGGACCTTGTAGTCGCCCATAGCCATAGTTGAACCTGTCAGTAGGAGCCTCGGCCCTTTGGGGCCGGGCGGGGGCTTCTCTCTTAGCTCCTGGTGAATCGACTCCAGGGCGTCTATGAAGACGGGCTTATCGGCGATGAAGGAAGCGTGGTTCAGCCTCACGAATTCATAGCCGGTAATAGGCGACTGCTGCGATTTACGCAGCAGGCTTATCTCTTTCAGAATATCCCTCATTCTATTGCACAGACTAATCGCTTCCCTCAGTCTACTGTCCTCGATCTTGTTTCCTGTGAACTCCTCCAGCTTGCTCTTAAGCGAATGCAGACCCGCGAGATAGTACTCGAATGCGTGTTCATCTTTCTGATGAGGAACGCCAAACCTGAATACATTGTCATTGGCGAAAAAGTCGAAACAATCGGCTATGGTCTTGATATTGTGGTCGGTAACAGGGACTATGAGGAGGTCGAGCATTTGATAGAGAGGCTCCTCCCCCAGCATCCTGTACCCAATCTGAGACCTGCAGAATGTGTCTATAAATCGAGGAACATAGGCGGCGCTCTCAGCTACAGGCTCAGGGTCGCCTCCCCGGATAAGGCCCACCGGAACTGCCCCGCAGGCATAGACCAGCTCCTCCGGCATATAGCCGCCGGGAGCGTACCCGATTAGTTTGGTGCCCTTCTCGCGTAACCGTGTTAATTCGGTCAGTCTGGTTGACATGTGGTCCGTAAGTTTCTTCATCGCGTCCATTAACAATACCTCTAGGTTAACATGCTAACATCAGGCATCCTTCGAGTCAATTTAATGAACGAGGCCTTTCGAAAGGCTCCAGAATCAGTCTTTGCCCGGATACCCGGGGTGGTGTATCCTCTTTTACAACAATATTGCAGGGTCGGCATCCCCGGGGCTTCGAGACAATTTAGATAAAGGGTTTTTTCGTCTGCACGCGCCCTGTCACAGGAGCAGCCATCCCGTCCTCCCGGCGGATATGGAGGTAAAGTTTGCATTATTCGCCTTTACTGTCAGCCTGGGTTTGGTTATACTCGGTATATTCTTGTCTTGTTTTACGGAGGAGAGTTTAGATGAAGGCCTTGATATTGGCGGGCGGCTCGGGGACGAGGCTCAAGCCGATTACCCATACTATACCCAAGCAGCTTCTACCTGTCGCGAATAAGCCGATCCTCTTCTACGTTTTGGATCAAATAAGAGAAGCAGGTATCAGAGACGTCGGTATTATCATTTCGCCGGAAACAGGTTCCTACATCAAGGAAGCGGTTGGCGATGGCTCCAAATGGGATAGCAAGATTACCTATGTTCCCCAGTCCGACCCTCTGGGGCTGGCACATGCCGTGAAAACGGCGGGGGATTTCCTGGGTGGCTCTCCGTTTCTCATGTTCCTCGGTGATAACCTGGTCGAGGGCGGCGTTAAAAGCTTTGTTCAGGAATTCGATGCCCATTCTCCCGATGCACTGGTACTTCTCAAGGAGGTGGCGTATCCCCGCCTTTTCGGTGTTGCCGAGCTCAATGGGAAAGGTGAGGTGGTTAAACTCGTGGAAAAGCCGGAGGAGCCCAGAACGAATCTTGCCCTGGTAGGGGTTTATCTCTTCACACCTGAAATCCACAGCGCTATTGGTCAGATTAAGCCCTCGTGGCGCGGTGAACTGGAGATAACAGATGCCATTCAGAAGCTTCTCGAAGCGGGCAAGGAGATCAGGAGCCGCATTCTTACGGGGTGGTGGCTTGATACGGGGAAAAAGGATGATCTGCTGGAGGCGAACAGGGTAGTTCTCGATAGCCTGCTCAGGCGCGATGTACAGGGGGAGATCGACTTCGAGAGCAAGGTCGTAGGCAGGGTGGAGGTAAAGGCGGGCGCGAAGGTTGAGAACAGTACTGTTCGAGGGCCGGTATCGATTGCCGAAGGGTGCCTGATAAGGAACTCTTTTATTGGCCCTTTTACCAGTATCGGGGCGAGTGCAATAGTGGAAGATTCGTCCATAGGGCATTCAGTGATTTTAGAGAACAGTCGCATTCACGGAATTGAGCGTCTGGAGGATAGTCTCATCGGCACGGGTGTTGAGCTTAAGAAGGCTGACGAGAGGTTTAAAGCGGTGAAACTCTTTGTGGGCTGTGACTCCAGTCTGGAATTGTAGGAGGCCGAAATGGAGTATATATCAGGGGTTAAAGTGCGGAAGCTTCGCCTCATCCCGGATGACCGGGGCTGGCTAATGGAGTTGTTGCGTACGGACTGGGAGGAGTTCGAACAATTCGGTCAGGCTTATGTTACAACGTGCTATCCGGGCGTGGTTAAAGCCTGGCATTACCACAAGGGGCAGACCGACTACTTCACCTGCGTCGGTGGAGTTGCCAAACTCGCTTTGTACGATGCCCGCGAGGACTCGCCGACGAAGGGTATAATAAATGAGTTCTATCTCGGAACCCTGAGCCCTGTTCTGGTGAAAATCCCGCGTCTTGTTTATCATGGTTTCACTGCTGTTGGTACCGAGACAGCCATGATAGTCAATTTCCCCACCGCACTCTACAACTACGAGAAGCCGGACGAATACCGCGTTCCATACGATGATCCTGCGATCTCTTATAAGTGGGAGGTAACGATGGGATGAAAGCGCTGATAACAGGCGCCGGGGGGATGCTGGCGAATGACCTGGTGCCTATACTCTCGGAACGGGGCTATGAAGTCCTCGCTCTGCCCCATGATAAGCTTGATAAGACCGATCTTGGAGCGATCAGGGCTACCGCAGATGGCTTTCAGCCGGAGCTTATCGTTAACTGTGCTGCCTATAACAAAGTGGACGACGCGGAAAACGAAGAGCAACAGGCACTTATGGTGAACAGCTTTGGGGTTCAGAACCTCTGCCTTGTATGCCAGGAGATAGACATCCCTTTAGTCCATTTCAGCACCGACTATGTTTTCGATGGTACCAAGGAAGGCCCTTACACTATATATGACGAGCCCAACCCTTTGGGCACGTACGGGCGCTCCAAGCTCCTCGGAGAGAAGTATGTGCTATGGCTTTTAAGCAAATTTTATCTGATTCGCACCACCTGGTTATTCGGCACTTATGGCAGGAACTTTATTGATAATATGCTGGAGATCGGCCAAAGGCAGAAAAAGATATCGGTGGTTAATGATCAGCGGGGTTGCCCCACCTGGACCCGTCACCTGGCGGAAGCTGTTGTTGATCTGCTTGAGACAGGGAGGTACGGAGTATACCATATAACAAATTCCGAGCCTACCACCTGGTTTGAATTCGCCCGGGAGATATTCCGCCTCACAGGTATGGATGTGGAGTTAGTCCCGGTAACCTCGGACCAGTTCCCCACACCGGCGAAGAGGCCTCTTAACAGTGTTCTGGACCCTTTCCCCCTTCCGCACCTACTGGGGCGGGAGATGCCTTCATGGCGGGAAGGGCTCAGGGAACACTTAAAGCAGAAGGGCGTGGTTAAATAGTAGGGATTTAAGAGTAAAATAAAATGAAGTTGCTTGTGACCGGCGGTGCCGGCTTTATAGGCTCCAACTTTGTTCATTACGTCTTGCGGGAACATCCCGACTATGAAGTGGTAAACCTTGATGCGCTGACCTACGCTGGCAGTCTGGAAAATCTTGAGGGGGTTATGGACAATCCCGGGCACAAGTTTGTGCAGGGAAGAATCGAGGACGGCAACCTTGTAGGTCAATTAATGAAAGACATAGATGTGGTGGTTAACTTCGCCGCTGAGTCACATGTCGATAGGAGCATACTTGAGCCTCAGGTTTTCATTGTGACCAATGTTCTGGGTACGCAGGTTCTGCTCGATGCTGCGCTGAAATATGAAGTGAAGCTCTTTTACCAGATATCGACAGACGAAGTCTATGGCGCACTCGAGCTTGATTCGAAAGAGAGGTTTACAGAGGATTCCCCCCTTCGCCCCAACTCCCCCTATGCTGCCAGCAAGACCTCCGCCGATCTGCTCGTTCGGGCTTATCATCGAACTTTCGGTCTTCCCGTGGTCATCTCGCGTTGCAGCAATAACTACGGGCCGCGGCAGCATCCGGAGAAATTTCTACCTACGGTTATCCTGAGTGCTCTGCACGACAGGCCTGTGCCTGTCTATGGTGACGGGCTCTACGTACGTGACTGGATTCACGTTGTAGACCACTGCCGCGCGATAGACTTTATCATGAGCAGTGGGGAAATAGGCCAGGTCTACAATATAGGCACTGATAATGAGTGGGCTAACATAGACCTGGCGAAGAAGGTGTTGCAGATACTGGGGAAAACCGATAGCCTGCTCCGGTCTGTCACCGATCGCCCTGGCCACGACAGGCGCTACGCGCTGGTCGGCGACAAGCTAAAGCGTGAACTTGACTGGAAGCCCTCTATCCCCTTCGACCAGGGCCTCACTGAGACCGTACGCTGGTATTCGGGAATTGGCGTTTGACCTCACCAGCGGCACTAATCGTATAGAGGCGTGATTCTATGCGAGCCCGCGTGTCTTTTTCAACCTGTCGGCCAGCATAGGTACTACCTGGAACAGGTCCCCCACGATTCCGTATGTGGCCACCTCGAAGATGGGTGCGTTCGGGTCTTCGTTTATGGCGACAATAACCTCGGCAGTCTGCATGCCGGCAAGGTGCTGTACTGCTCCGGAGATGCCACATGCGACATAGAGCTTGGGGCAGACAGTCTTACCTGTCTGGCCTACCTGATGGGAATAGGGAATCCAGCCGTCATCAACCGGGGGGCGTGACGAGCCCAGCGCTGCCCCCAGCGCATCCGCCAGTTCCGCTACTACCTGGAAATTATCAGGTTTGCCCAGACCGCGGCCGCCGGAGACAATAATCTCTGCCTCATCCAGCTTGACCCTCTCGGACAGGTCTTCGACGAAATTCAGCAGCTTTGTCCTGGCGGTGACAGATTCCTTGTCGAAATCCACCTTTATTATCTCTCCCTGCCGCTTTTCGTCCGGCGTCCCCCTTTTGCACACATGGGGTCGGACGGTGGCCATCTGAGGCCTTCTCGCCTGGCATGTGATGGTGGCCATGACGTTGCCGCCGAAAGTGGGGCGTGTCTGCAGCAGGAGCTTGCTCTCAGGGTCGATATCGAGGCCGGTGCAGTCGGCGGTGAGCCCCGTATAGATGATAGAAGCGACCCTCGGTATGAATGAGCGGCCCATCGCAGTGGCGCCGGCGAGAAGTATCTCCGGCCTGCGCTCGCGGATTAAATCAACTAAAGCCGCGGTATAGTAATCTTCCTGGTGATCCGCCAGTGCGGGATCATCAACAAGATAGACCTTATCTGCGCCGTAAGCCACGAGCCCTTCAACCCCTTCGACTTTATGGCCGAGGCATATTGCGGCAAGCTCGGTCCCCAGCTTATCCGCCAGCTTTCGTCCCTCTGCCAGGAGTTCGTAGGCTACACTTTTCAGCCTGCCGTCTCGCTGCTCGGCGAATACCCAGACTCCCTGAAAGCCCTCGCTGACCTCTTGCACCACTTCCTCGATTGTTATGGCATCGTATGCGCATGCTTCGACGCAGGAGCCGCAGAGGTTGCAGCCTTCCTTGATCTGCGCTACATCGTCGATAACCTCTATCGCCCCGAAGGGACAGACGGGCTCACAGGCGCCGCAGCCGGTACACTTATCAGGGTCGATCTGTATTCCCATGCTTTTTCCTCTTGGTTAGTTAATATTCGGTTAGCATTTATCAGAATTATGGGTGGTTTGGAGCATTTGCTCCAACCAGACCTGGAGCGTCTGCTCCAGGCTACCCCTTACTACCCCCGCTCGCGGTGGATGTTATCATCCACCGCAAACCACATACTACAGTCCTGCGCCTCCTTTTCCAAAACTGGGTGGGTTGAGCGCAGCGAAACCCACCACATAACTGACCGCCGATAGCTGAATGCTGAATAGGCGGGTTCCATTTCATTTCACCCACCCTACTATTAGATTATCTCCTCCAGCCTCTCGACTAATTGGCCTACCTGTTCCTCAGGTGTCCCCTGTAGCATCTCGCTTTTGTGCTCCCTCCTGGGAAAGAATATCTTCACCACCCGGGTTGGGGAGCCGGCGATACCGGCCTTGTCGCTATCGACTCCAATATCTTCGGCTGTCCACACGGTTATCCGGGCGCTCTTAGCCTTCATACTACCGCGCAGTGATGGCAGGCGGGGCACATTAATCTCCTTGACCACGGTGATTGCAGCGGGGAGGGCCATCTCAAGGACTTCGTAGCCTTCCTCGACCATTCGCTGCACCCTTATATATCCCTCCTTTATCTCCTCGATCTTGCTCACATAGGCTACGAAGGGAATCCCCAGCATCTCGGATAGACCGGGACCTACCTGCCCCGTATCGCCATCCAGCGTCTGCTTGCCGCAGATTATCACATCGTAGTCAGCTATAGTGGCGATTGCTCTGGAGAGGACATAGGAGGTAGCCCAGGTGTCGGAGCCGGCGAAGACACGGTCGCTGATCAGAATGACCTCATCGGCTCCGAGAGAAACCGTTTCCCTCAGCGCATCCTCTGCCTGGGGAGGCCCCATGGTTATGACTGTGACCTTGCCGCCGCATCTCTCCTTCAGGCGAACGCCTTCCTCCAGTGCATAGGTATCGAAGGGATTGATGATACTTTCTACACCCTCCCGGACCAGCGTGTTGGTCTCGGGGTCTATCTTGATCTCAGTAGTGCCGGGCACCTGCTTTATGCAAACCACGATGTTCATTCTCTAAGCGCCTTTCTTTTCAACAACTCCAGGGCGATGACATTTCTCAGCACCTGATTGGTGCCCTCATATATCTGGTTGATCTTGGCGTCACGCATCATCTTCTCCGCGGGATAGTCGCGCATGTAGCCCACGCCGCCGAATACCTGCACGGCATCGGTGGTTACCTTCATCGCCATGTCAGTGGCGAAGACCTTGGCCATCGCTCCTTCCTCGGTAAAATTCTTGGCGCCGCTGTCGATAGTTTTGGCCGTGGCATAAATCAGGGCTCTGGCTGCTTCCAGTTCCATGTCCATATTGGCCAGCATGTGCTGAACGGCCTGGAAGGACGATACAGGGTGTCCGAATTGATGACGCTGGCGCGCATAAGCCACCGCTGCCTCCAGTGCCCCCTGGGCGAGTCCAAGTGCCAGGGCAGCGACACCCGGGCGGGAAGAGTCCAGGGTCTTCATGGTCACGATGAACCCCAGTCCCTCTCTGCCCACCAGGTTTTCCTTAGGCACCCGGCAGTTATGGAAGACGAGCTCCCTGGTAGCGGCGGAGCGGATACCCAGCTTCCTCTCTTTTTTACCGAAGGTGAAGCCGGGCGTCCCTTTCTCCACTACGAAGGCGCTGGCGCCGCGGCTGCCTCTTGATGGGTCGGTCAGCGCGATAATGGTGTAAATCTCGGCCTCGCCACCGTTGGTGATGAACTGCTTGGTGCCGTTGATGATGTAGTCATCGCCATCGCGGGCGGCAGTAGCTTTTATGGCAGCGGCGTCGCTGCCGGCTCCGGACTCTGTTAGACCAAAGGCGGTAAGCTTCGCTCCGTCGGCTATTGTGGGGAGGTATTTCTGTTTCTGTTCCTCATTACCATAGAGAAGTATAGGCATGGCCCCGAGCGCGTCTGCGGCGTAGGTAAGGGCCACTCCACAGCAGGCCCGGCTCAGCTCCTCTATCGCTACGCACAGGGCGAAACAACCTTCCCCCAGACCTTCGTACTGCTCAGGTATGAAGATTCTAAATAAGTCAGCATCGGCCATATCTTTGACTATTGCCCAGGGGAACTCCTCCTTCTCATCCAGCTCGGCACGAACGGGGAGTATCCTCTCCTCGGCGATCCTTCGGGCGAGCCCCTTGATTAGCTGCTGCTGTTCAGTTAAGAAATATTCCAAAGAAATTCTCCTTTATCAGGAATTTAGCAGAATAACGTAATTGTAGCTATTTTTTGAAACTTATCAACCCCACCTGGCTGTTAGTGAGCGGAAGAGGTTGTCGCATTACGTAGCAGTATGCCGATACTGGTCGTTTATAATGGTGTACTGTTATACTGGTATTATGGTATACCATCTATTACGAGTGGAGGCGCTCCACTATACTCTCGGCCTGGCTTATTATATGATCGATTATCTCCTTAACACTCAATATATCGTCGACTAGACCTACCACAGGACCGCAGGCGACGACTCCAGCTTCGACGTCGTTCTCGAAGAGCACCTTCTTATAATTATCACCTCCGATGAAAGGCAGTAGCTCGAGCATGGTGGTGCCTTTACTCTCCAGTTCCAGCACTTTCTCCGTAGCTGCGTTTCTGCGTACCCTGTAAGCCCTGTTCAACGAACGCTCTATATAAACAGTATCAGTAGCTTCGGTCCGAACAAGCCAGTCTTTGAACATCCCGCTGGCCGGGCACTCGTGGGAGGCCATGAGTCTGGTGCCAATCTGTACACCGGAGGCGCCGAGAGCCAGTGCTGATACAAAAGCCCGGCCGTCGCCAACTCCGCCGGCTGCGATCACCGGTATCTTCAGAGAGTCCACAGCCAGCGGTATCATGATCGAGAGTGGGAGGTCGTCCAGGCCGGTATGCCCCGCTGCCTCGTAGCCCACGAGGGTAACAGCATCGACACCTGCCCGCTCTGCCGATTTGGCGTGCCTCACCGTAGCGCACTTGTGAAGCACAATGATACCCGCGTTTTTGAGCTGCTTTACATAAGGAGCGGGGTTAAGGGCCGCAGTTTCCACGAGCTTGACCTTTTCTTCAACGACTACTTCCATATCCTCGTTGATCCTGTTCGGGTCTCTAGTAATAAGGGCGATGTTCACGCCGAATGGTCTATCGGTGAGATCGCGGCAGGTCCTGATCTGCTCCCTCAATTCCTCCTTATTCTCGCAGGTAACAGCAGCGATAAGCCCAAAGCCACCGGCGTTGGAAATCGCTGCTGCCAGCTCGGCGTTACTAAGGTATGCCATCGCCCCTCCGATGATGGGATAGTCGATGCCAAGGAGCCCGGTCAGTCTTGTTTTGAACATATTTACCTTCTCCTTATCGCCCTGGGGCTTGACTAAGGGTAGCATCAGGTGAAGGCGTAAGTCAACATGGAGTCTGTTTGCGTAGCAGCAGGGCAGGGGCATTCCGGCAAGTCTGCGCTGGCGGGCTGGAGGTTAACATAAGTAAGATTTCGCTGATGTATGCCTAGACAGCCAGGCATCTAGGCATACAGACGTCTGGCTGTCTATCATGCTGAGAGGCTGTATGTTTAAACAGCTAATTTACATGGTTGGATGCCTTTTTAGCCAGGGGAATACGTTTTTGAACGTAAATGAAAACGAGGCTCTGAGATCAAAATCTGGGCGTTTTTTGCCAGGGAAGAAGGGTTTACTTCGTAAATACAGTTTAGGGATGTGATACCGATTAAAATTCGCTTTTTTTCAGGAAGGGCAAAACGCTGAGTAGGGGACAGCACTGGCAGGATTTATAGGGAATTTCAAATGTGAAAAGTCATACTGGTGGAGTAACACAGAGATGTCTGCCGGTTACACAAGGAGCTAGCACACTGTATTGGCAAAAAGAGAGGCAGAATAATTATTGAGTTTAGATAGAAGCTAAAGGATTGGCAGCTTGTAAAGTAAGTACATAGTGTAGTTAGCACGGCACTAATTATTAACACAGCGTTTAGAAGAAGTAGGACGTTGTGTAAAAAGATATAGTTAAGGACTTGTGTATGGGCTATGTATTGTGTTATACTTTGTGTGGCAATATATGCTGGAGGGGTTAAATGTTTAGGTGCAGGGAGTGCGGGAAAGAGTTCAGTGACTGGCACGCACTTGGAGGCCACATGAGGACGCATAGGGCGAAAAAGGAGCGCGGTATAAACTTGCCTACCGATGAAGAGCAGAAGAAAGAGATATTAGGGAGGGCACTGGACAAACTAAGTGAACTAAGCCCGCAGGAGGCATGGCAGATTGTAGTGAACTGGATAATGGATATATACAGGCAGGAGACAATTCGAGAGGAGACCATACAGGCTTACCGTATGAGGTTGCATGATAGTGAGGCGAAGATAGATGCGATACAGAATGATTTGAAAAAGCTGCAGCAGATGGTCACGGGGAGTCAGTAGGTAGCCGCATTTACAAAGAGCCGGGCAATCAGCTATAATCTGTGCCATGACTGCACTGAGAACGAATTATTGTGGAGAGTTGCGCAAGGAGCACGTCGGTCAGGAGGTGACCATCGCCGGGTGGGTCAACCGCCGGCGCGACCACGGGGGGTTGATATTCATTGACCTGCGCGATCGAGAGGGAATAGTACAGACGGTATTCAACCCCGAACTGTCGGCTACAAGCCACTCGATCGCCAACGAGCTGCGAAATGAATATGTGGTTCAAGTGAAGGGCAGGGTCTCGCTCC
Source organism: uncultured Dehalococcoidia bacterium (assembly GCA_964453665.1). Classification (GTDB taxonomy): domain Bacteria; phylum Chloroflexota; class Dehalococcoidia; order SZUA-161; family SZUA-161; genus DAOUTY01. Next base: position 24,698 of record CAYVQT010000017.1, read on the forward strand.
GACCTGCGGGTACGGAGAACAGAAACCTGCCAACGGGCGATGTTGAGCTTATTGCCGATGATGTGGAGATACTCAATAGGGCGAAGACACCGCCGTTTTACATAAATGAGGAAATTGAGATAGAGGAAACGCTTCGTCTCAAGTATCGCTACCTTGATCTGAGGCGAGAGCGGATGCAACGTAATATTGTCCTGCGTCACCGCGTCGTCAAGTTCATCCGTGACTTCCTCGATACCAAAGGGTTCATCGAAATCGAGACGCCTGTCCTGATTAAAAGCACGCCGGAGGGAGCAAGAGACTATCTTGTGCCCAGTCGAACTCACGCTGGCAAGTTCTATGCTTTGCCCCAGTCGCCACAGCAGTTGAAGCAGCTACTTATGGTGGCTGGATATGACAAGTACTTCCAGATAGCTCGCTGTTTCCGTGATGAAGACCCCAGGGCTGACCGCCAGCCGGAGTTCACCCAGCTCGACCTTGAGATGAGCTTTGTGGATGAGGACGATATACTCAATCTGATGGAGGAGCTTTTCACCTCGCTCGTAGAGACCATAGTACCTGATATGAAGATAATCAAGCCGTTCCCCAGACTTACTTACGCTGAGGTTATGGAGAGATACGGGAGTGATAAGCCGGACTTGAGGTTCGGGCTGGAACTCGCTGACCTTTCGGATATTTTCTCCTCTACTGAGTTCTCTGTCTTTCGTTCGGTCCTTGGCGAGGGAGGCAGGATTAGGGGATTTGCTGCTCCGGACTGTGCCAGCTACTCACGCAGCCAGCTGGCGGAGTTGACCGAGTTCGTTCGCAGCCGTGGGGCTAAAGGACTGGTCACCATGTCGCTCGAAGGAGAGCCCGGGGAGGCGCTCACTGACCTGGTCCAGGAAAACGTTCGCTCCGTTGTAGCTAAGTTCCTGACTGCGGGTCAGATAGCAGAGATCGCCAGCCGCCTGGGGGCTAAAATGGGAGACCTTTTACTTATAGTCGCAGACAAGACAAAGATAGTTGATGCTGTACTGAGCAGCTTGCGCTCGGAGATAGCACAGCGTCTTGGCCTGATCGACCCCAACCTTCTGGCCTTTGCTTTTGTGCAGGACTATCCTTTGTTTGAACTGAACGATGAGGGGCAGTGGGAGACGATGCACCATCCTTTCACTGCACCCAGGAGTGAAGATGTAGAGCTGCTCGATACCGATCCAGGAAGGATAGGGGCCAGACACTACGATTTTGTATGCAACGGCTCAGAGATCTCCAGCGGCTCGATCAGGATACATGACCGCGAGATCCAGGAAAAGGTGTTTGAGATTCTGGGATATAGCAGGGATGAGACCCGGGAGAGGTTCGGGCATCTCCTGGAGGCCCTGGAGTGCGGTGCCCCTCCGCACGGGGGTATTGCCCCTGGAATCGACCGCTTTGTAATGATCCTGGCCGGAGAAGAGAACATCCGCGAGGTCATTGCCTTCCCCAAAACTCAAAGTGCTGTGGACCTCATGTTAGATTCACCTTCTCCGGTTTCCCCTGAGCAGCTTCGGGAATTGCACCTCAAGCTCAGCGAGGATTGATTCGCGCTTAGGCCGGGATGCATCGTAAATTGTTCACTACAATGACGCTTAATGATATAATGAGGGTGATATGAAGGTTACAGCGGACAAGATCGAGGGAAGTCAGGTGGTCCTCAATATAGAGGTTGATGCGGAGGAGATGGAAAATGCCATCAAGAAGGCTTATCGCCGCCTGGGGGCTAAAACGACCGTCCCGGGTTTTCGCAAGGGCAAGGCTCCTCAGGATATGCTCGAGCGGTATTTTGGCAGGGAGGCCCTGGTAGAAGACGCTGCCGAGCATCTTCTGCCGGAGGTTTACGATCAGGCGATTCAAGAGCAGGGGGTGGATGCTATCGCCCAGCCCCAGATAGATGTTCTCCAGATCGACCCGTTGTCGTTTAAGGCCACTGTTCCGGTAAAGTCCACTATTGAGCTGGATGACTATCACCAGATAAAGTATGAGAGGGAGGCGGTGACGGTGACTGAGGAGGAGGAAGCAGAGGCACTGGAGAGTATTCGCTATATGCAGGCGCCGTGGGAGCCCGTAGAACGGCAGGCGAGTTTTGGTGATCTGCTGGCCATTGATGTGGAGGGCACGGTGGATGGTAAGGCTATTATCGAGGAAAAAGAGGGGTGGTATCAATTATCGCCCGATTTACCCAATGCCGTGCCTGGCTTTGCCGAGCAGATTGAAGGGGCAGAGAAGGGTGAGGAGCGAGTGTTTACTCTGACATTGCCTGAGGGACAAGGGGAGTACGGGGGAAAGGAATGCAATTTCAAAGTCCTGGTCAATGAGATCAAGGAAAAGAAGCTGGCCGAGTTGGACGACGATTTCGCGAAAAGCCTGGGTCAGGGTTTGGAGACATTGGACTTACTCAAGGAGAAAATTGCCGCTGATCTTAAGTTGAGGAAAGAGACAGAATCCAAGAATAACCTTGAGGAGAAAGCGATCAAAGCTCTGGTTGATCTCGCTCATGCCGACTTTCCCGATATAATGGTGCAAGATGAGATCGATCACCTTATCTCAGAGCGGGAAAGATACTTTGGAGACAGACAGGGTCTTGAAAACTATCTAGACAGTCTTAAAAAAACTAAGGAAGAGTTCAGGGACGAACTCAGGCCAGTGGCCGAGCGAATCGTTCTTCGTTCTCTGGTCTTGCAGAAATTTGCTGAACTGGAGGGGGTCGAGGTTAGTGATGCTGATATTGATGCTGAGATGGAGCATATTATGCAGCATACGTCTGATGAAGGCATACAGCAGCTTTTCAAGTCCCCATCAGCGCGGGAGTCTTTAAGACGGAATCTTTTTATTCGAAAGGCAATTGATCGCTTGGTACAGATAGCTACCGGGGAGGAAACGCCTTCACCTTCAGAGGACGAATCTATAGTATTGCCAGTAAAAGAAGAGGGGGACGAAAATGAAGATGCAACCGAGTAACGTGATTCCTTTCGTAATCGAAAGCAGTGCCCGTGGGGAGCGTACATTCGACATATATTCGCTGCTCCTAAAGGAGCGCATTGTCTTTTTAGGTTATCCGATTACGGACCAGATAGCCAACGTTATAATAGCCCAGCTTCTCTACCTGGAGCGTGAGGACCCGGACAAGGACATCAGCCTCTATATCCACTGTCCCGGGGGCGTTATCAACTCCGGGCTTGCGATATACGATACCATACAGCTTATACGCTGCGACGTGTCTACCATCTGCGTTGGTCTGGCGGCGAGCATGGGTACTATTCTGTTAGCTGCTGGTGCTAAAGGAAAACGTTACGCTCTGCCCAATGCCACGGTTCACATGCACCAGCCTATGGGGGGTGCCCAGGGACAGGCAGCGGATATCGAGATCGCCGCTCGGGAGATCCTGCGCTTGCAGGATGTAATCCGCTCTATACTGGTGAAGCATACGGGCCAGACTCTGGAGAAGATAATTCATGACACCGACCGTGACTTCTACATGAACTCTGAGTCAGCCGTGGAGTACGGGGTTATCGATGAGATATTAAGGGGGGCTGCGGTTGAAAAGAAGCCAGTCGAAGGGAAAGGGGCTGCGGTAGAAGAGAAACCAGCTGAAGAGAAAGGGGCTGAGGAGAAGGCTGCCTAGGTCGGACTAATCTTATTAAAACCGATCGCGGGTCCCGGCTTCTATTCTAATAACAGCTTTTAATCCTTTTCCCGGGTGGAACGGAGTGTCGGCTTCACGCGAATGCTCCTGTTAATCCCTTTGTACGTAAGGCTTTACTATTGCATTGATTTCTTCAGTTAAGGAATAGCCTTTAACCATCCGTCCACTGCTGTCGACCACTTTTCCATCTTCTATCCGAACCATCCCTTCGCTGAATGCCTTGATAGTGGCAACGATGAGCGGCAGCTCTCTTTTTACCCCTTCACTTCGGATTAATCTAAATAGAGGGTTATCATCTCCCTGTCGGGCTATCAATTCATTTGTGGGTAACCCCTTTATCTCCTCCCAATGCCTATCGAAGGGTTCGCCCCTGATGGGAAATGTGCAATAGGTCACTGGAGGTCCCTTGTCCAGCTCGGGGATAACCAGATGCATCATCACTCCTGTCTCGGATGCCTCGCGTTCTATCAGCTTCCAAATCACCTCTCGCCAGGTGCCTTGCGGGCCACCGGGAGCGGCCGGGTGGAGGTTTATCATGTCGTAGCGCTGGCACATCTCTTCTCCGACGATGAGCATATAGCCGGCGAGAACGCAGACATCAACCTGGAAGAACTTCAGTCGCTCCATCACTTGTCTATCGTATTCAAGTCTCCAATCTGTAAGAGGGTCGGCTTTCCGCCTGGCCCGGAACTTCCTGGAGGAGAAGCAGACAAGGGGGATGTGGTAAGATTCCACCAGCTTGAGAAACAGGTCGGTCTCATTTGAATGCCCCGGCTCGCGGTTGCAAAACACAAAAGCTATATCAGCCGTTATCTGGCCTTTATCTATACTTTCCTTCATGGCTGTCAGCAGGTTACGGGACCCCTCACCTCTTCCTGAGGAAAACCAACCTATTTGATACATTGCAGCTAGCTCCTCTTGAATCGCTTGATCAGTCTGTTCCTGATATTGTAGAGCTGAGTCCAGGCGCTGGTTTTACTCGTGAAAATTTTGCCTTTAACAATGGCCTGTCGAAACTGCTCGGCATCGTTGAATTCAGGAAGTTCGATAAAGGACCTGCCGATTTCCCCTATGACATGGGCATCGCTACCGACAGTACACGGCAGTCCGTGGCTTTGAGCAAACTGAAGGGCGCGTGACGAGTCACGCTGCAAAAAAGTACGTGAGTTGTAAATCTCGATGAGATCGACGTCGGGTATTATCCTCTCCAGCGCATCGCGGCGCAGTCGGGAATGAGGACGGAATCGATCAAAGGGATGAGGTATGCATACCAGTCCGCCCTGTGCTTTGATTCGGGCTACGGTTTCCTCGGGGGGCAGGTGGGGGGGGATCTCTTCAGTGAGAAAAAGCCCGATGATCTCCCCGCACGTGGTCAACACCTCCTCGCCGACTATGATCTTGAAAGGAGCGATACGATTCATCTCAAGCGCTCCGGATATGGTGTCATGGTCGGTTATTGCCAGACAGTTTATCCCGGTATCAAGGCAATATTGGACAATCTTCTCTAGAGAGGATGTTGAGTCTTTGGAATAGCAGGTGTGCACATGGAGGTCGGCTTTCAACAACTTGATTCACCTGGAGGCTTATGCTCTTTCCACATAGCTAGCGTCACGGGTGTCGACACGGACTGTGTCCCCGGTGTTGATAAAGAAGGGTACCTGGACGGTAACGCCGGTCTCTAAGACAGCCGGCTTTGTTCCTGCCTGCGAAGTGTCCCCCTTATAGCTGGGGCCGGTCTCGGTGACCCGGAGGTCCACGGTGATCGGTAGCTCTATACCGACCGCTTCATCACCGTAGCGCGATATTGTGAGTGTCATTCCATCCTTGAGATAGTTGAGGGCATCCCCCAGTTGCTCTGAGGTCAGCGGCGTCTGTTCAAAGGTCTCTGTGTCCATAAAATAGTACAGGTCGCCGTCTTGGTAAAGGTACTGGGCATCACGCTCGTCCAGGCGCACGCGCTTGAATTTATCACTCGCGGGGAAGGTGCGTTCAGTAATGTGCCCCGCGCGAATGTCTCGCAGCTTGAGTCGTACCTGTGCGCTGCCACGGGCTATCTTGATATGCTGGTAGTCAAGGATATTATACAGCTGGCCATCAAGCTCGATGGTTATTCCTTTTCTCGCTTCGCTAGCGCTGATCATCGTATTACCTCCGTGCCTTTTTCGCCCTGGTCAGCGGCCGTGCCCTGCCTTCTTCCAGCACTACTGTGTCTTCTATCCTGATACCACCCCAGCCCGGAATGTAGATACCCGGCTCAATGGTGAATACCATGCTATTGGCCAGAACGTTCGGGGAGTCGGGACCAAGGCGAGGCTCCTCGTGAGCGGCTAGACCCACGCCGTGTCCCAGCCCGTGACCGAATTTATCCTCGTATCCTGCCTGGGCGATAACTGTGCGGGCGAGTCGGTCAACCTGGTCACCGTTCATACCTACCTGCAATGCTGACATCGCAGTAAGCTGCGCCCCCAAAACTATATCATAAATCCGACGGTAGGTGTTATCTCCATCCCCAAGGCAAATGGTGCGAGTAATATCGCTGGAGTACCCGCCGATCTTTGCGCCGAGGTCGATTACCACTGGCTCGTCAGTACGAATAGCCCTGTCAGTTGGTTTGGCATGGGGCAGTGCTGCGTTCGGGCCTGAAGCCACGATAATGTCGAAGGGGAGAGGCTCGCTGCCGTTGCGGCGCATGAAGTTCTCCAGTTCCCAGGCCAGTTCTATCTCTGAAATACCCTGCTGAACTCCAGGTAAAACCTCTTCAAGGGCGGCATCCGACAGCGCCGCCGCCTTCTCAAGATATTCCAGTTCTGACTGGTCCTTTATCGCACGCAGCGACTCCACCAGACCCTCTGTGGAAACGAGATTGATCTCTCTGCCGGTCTTGCCTGTGGCTGCAGTCAGCTCCTTGTAGGTGAGGAAGGAAATGTCTCTGCCTTCGAAGCCAAGCTTCTGGATGTTCAAACCTGATAGCAGCGAAGAGAGCCATTTCGATGGCGCCCCCTGGATTCGGACTATCTCGAAAGCCGGTGCTTCGGATTGTGCCTGCTCAACGTAACGAAAATCGGTAGCCAGGATGGCGCTATCCTGCGAGATGAGTAGAAACCCTGCTGAGCCGGTGAAGCCGGATAGGTAACGGCGGTTCTCTCCTTGAGAGACGAGAATAGCGTCAATACCACTGTGGTGGAGTTGGTTCCTGAGTCCCTCGAGCCGTGCGGCCATGGGCAGTCTATGCCTCCAGCGCCACCATAATCTCCAGGGCGGCTATATACCCCCGCCACCCCAGCCCTGTTATTTGACCTCTGGATACAGGTGCAATGACAGACTGCTGTCTGAACTCCTCCCGGGCATAAACATTAGAGAGATGCACCTCTATTACGGGTAGGGAGGTATCGGCCAGAGCGTCACGCAGGGACAGTCCGTAGTGGGTTAGCGCACCGGGATTGATGATAATGCCTGTGGCTTCGGAGAATTTTTCCTGGATGAAATCGACGAGCGCGCCCTCGTGATTGGACTGAAAGGTCTGTACCTCGACCCCCAGCTCATAGGCCGCTTTATCCAGCAGAGAGTTGATTTCGTCCAGGGTTTTATCTCCATAAAGTGAGACCTGCCGAGAGCCGAGCATGTTCAGGTTCGGACCATGGATGACCAAAATCCTCATTATTCCCCCTTTTTAACCCCGCTCCTGGGGTGGGCGGCAAGGTAGTTGCGTCGGATCTGGCTCTGCGTTACATGTGTATATACCTGCGTGCTGGAGAGCCTGGCGTGCCCGAGAAGGTCCTGCACCACCCTGAGATCAGCGCCTCCGTCGAGCAGGTGGGTAGCGAAGGTATGGCGCATTATGTGGGGAAAGACCCTCATCTCAAGCCCTGCCTGCCGGGCGTATTTCTTGATTATATACTGGATGCGGCGCTCGGCTATCCTTTCACCGAACCGGTTCAAAAAGGCTGCCTGGGTAGGTGCTTTGCCCTCGAGCTTGATACGGCTATACTTGAAATATAGGCTTAACGCCTCGGCTGCCGGTATACCCATGAGCACCATACGTTCCTTTGACCCCTTACCCCAGACCCTGACCTGGCGGGAACCGAGGTCGATGTCGTTCAGATCCAGGGCAGCGATCTCGCTTACGCGGAGTCCGGCGGCGTAGAGTAGTTCCAGTATTGCCCGGTCCCTCAGTCCTTGCGGCGTCGAAGCGTCGGGGGCCTCTATCAGACGTGCCGTCTCTTCGTGGGTGAGAAAGGTCGGGAGCCTCTTCTCCTTCTTTGGCCCTGACAGAGTTGACAGAGGATCGGCATCCACCAGTTTCTCCCTCCTCAAATACCGGTAGAACGATCTCAGGGCGCTGACCTTACGGCTGATGCTGGCTCGTGAAGTCCTCTTATCGTGGAGCGATCCCAGGTAAAGGCGCAGGGTGGAGCGGCTGACCTTGTCCGGCGAGGCTACTCTATGCTCGCGCAGGAAGTCGAGGAATCCCTGAACGTCGCTGGCATAATTTCTCACCGTATACGGAGAGATGCTCCGCTCCAGTTCGAGGTGTCTGATATACTTCTTGAGCAGTTCTTCCACCTTTTATTCCTCGGCGTCTACCTCGCCCTCGTATTCGCACCGGGTGCACTTGGCCGTTCCTTTCTTAGACAGTGTCAGAAGTCCTTTACATTGAGGGCAGGGCTGTGGCAGCGGCTTGTCCCAGGTGGCGAATTTGCACTTGGGGAAACGGGAGCACCCGTAGAAGAGTCGTCCTTTCTTGCTTCTTCTCTCGATTAGCTCGCCGTCACAATCGGGATTAGGGCAAGCGACATTAGTAGTCACTACTATAGGCTTTGCATGCTTGCACTGGGGAAAACCGCTGCAAGAGAGGAACTTGCCTCTGCGTCCCCATTTAATCACCATGGGCCGTCCGCATAGCTCGCAAATCTCGTCTGTGGGCTCGCTGACTTTGGGGATAGCCGAAGTTGCCCTGACTACCAGTTCCTCGAATGGGTGGTAGAACTCCCGCAACATGGGGACCCACTCCAGTTGACCGCTGGCGATCTGGTCCAGCTTTTTCTCCATTTGGGCGGTAAAGCTGACGTTGACGATATCGGTGAAGTGCTCGCTGAGCAGTCCTGAGACGATTACACCGAGCTCGGTAGGCAGCAGCTTCCCCTTTCCTCGCTCTACGTAGCCACGCTCCTGGATCAGAGATATAATAGGGGCGTAGGTGCTGGGACGCCCTATGCCAAGCTCCTCGAGTGTCTTGACCAGCGTGGCCTCGGTATAGCGCGGTGGTGGCTGAGTGAAGTGCTGTTCCGGGAAAAGCTTCAAGAGCCTGAGCTTGTCGCCTTTGGCGAACTCGGGTAGGGGGGCCTTACTATTCTCAGCCTCCTCATCGTCTTTGCCTTCCTGGTAGAGTGCAAGGAATCCGGGGAAGGATACTACCGACCTTTTTACTCTGAACAGATAGCTCTTCATGTCGGACCTGGCTTCTATGTCCACCGTGGTAGTATCGATTTGAGCCGCTGCCATTTGGCTTGAGACCATCCGCTGCCAGATAAGAGTGTAGAGCTTAAGCTGCTCCTTGTTGACATAAGGCTCGATATGTGCTGGCTCACGAGTTATGGCGGTTGGACGTATTGCTTCGTGGGCCTCCTGAGCCCCTTTCACTTTCTTGGCGAAGCGGCGCGGTGCTGGCGGAAGAAAATCGGTGCCGTACTTTTTTTCGATATAGGATCGCGTATCTGAGATTGCCGAGGATGAGACTCTTGTGGAATCGGTCCGCATATAGGTGATCAGCCCTACGTGGCCCTGTTTACCCAGAGGCAGCCCTTCGTAGAGCTGCTGGGCGACGGCCATGGTCTGTTTGGCGCTGAACCTGAGTTTACGCCAGGCCTCCTGCTGCAGGGTGCTGGTGATGAACGGCGGGGCCGGCTGGCGTGCCCCCCGCTTCTGTGTCACCATGGATACGGTATAGCTTGCTCTCTTTAGTTCGTCTGTCAGCCTCCGGGCCTGTTCCTCGTCCTTGAGCGAGATTTTACCTCCACCAAACAAGCCGATGAGCTCTGCCCGGAAGTGCGGCGACCTTGTCCCCTCCCTGGCCAGCTCGGCCTCAATTGACCAATACTCCACCGGAACAAATCCGGATATCTCGGCTTCACGATCAACGACCAGCTTCACTGCTACGGACTGTACTCTTCCCGCGGAAAGCCCTGGCCTGACCCGCTTCCACAGTAGGGGGCTCAACTTATAGCCTACCAGTCTATCCAGGATCCGCCGTGCCTGTTGGGCGTCTACCATTTTCAGATCGATGGCGCGGGGATGGCGAAAGGCATTAGCGATAGCCTCCTCGGTTATTTCGTGGAACACCACCCTTTTGACGGGCATTTTGCCCAGCTTCGCTGCCTGGACTATATGCCAGGATATAGATTCCCCCTCGCGGTCAGGGTCTGTGGCCAGGTATACCACCGCTGCCGATCCCGCCTCTCCCTTTATCTCGTTTACAACCTTTCGCTTTTTACTCAAGATGACATATTTCGGGGAGAAGTCGTTGCTTAAATCGACTCCCAGTTCCTTCTGCGGGAGGTCGCGCACGTGACCTATTGATGCCTTTATCGTGTAGTCTTTCCCCAGGAACTGGCTCAAGGTTCTTGCTTTAGCCGGGGACTCGACGACAACTAGATTTTTAGCCATTACTCATCAGTCCCCTTTTTATACCTGTTTATTGTTTCAAACTCATGCATACTGGATGTAATGTAACACACCATAGCTGTGAATGTCCATCCCCTCCCAAACTTAAAGCCGTCTCGGTGTGTAGATATATTGTTAGGGCAACTGCCTGCGGTTTCAACGGGAAAAAGGTGACCGACGTGGAACCCCTGAAGGCTTGATAGTACACCTTGCTCTGAATGGCGGGGCAGGGGCTTGACAGAAATGGCGAAACACGATAAATTAATGATGTATCCTTGATATCTCAATTGTGAGGTGCCCATGACAGGGCCTAGACAGCGCCATATCCCTCTCAATATCGATGAGAGATTAGAGCTTGACCGGCGCAAGCGCGACTATGAGGATAGGAGCGGTGATGTCGGAGACTGGGGCAAGTTCCTGGGAACGGTCTCCCTGGCAGGTCTGGCTGCCTTGGGTGTCTACGAGATGGCTCAAGCGATCAAGCGTGCGCCGACGGTATGGCAGGTAAACTGCTCGGGTTGCGGTGTGGGATTCCCCGTTCAGGTTCCAAACCCGCCGCCGTGGAGACTGGCCCTGGTTAAATGCCCGGGCTGCGGCGCGGAGCTGGTAATCGATTTCGTTAAATCAGCTTCGGTAATATCGAATGAGCACGAATCGGGCTCTGAGGATCTCCGAATTGCCTTCTGCCAAGTTTGTCAGCAGCCGGTCAGGGCGACGCTTTCCAGAATAAACCCTCAGGCCGTTGAATATCTGGTGTGTGAGCGCTGCGGCCGCGTGCCTGGTATCCGGTCCTGGGAGTAGAAAAGGGTTCTGGCGGTCGGAAATACAGGGACTGTCTTTGGCAGACTCACTGTCGCTTCGATTGCTGCGAGCTCAGTCCGTACGGGCAAGGGTGTAATTCATACCACCTAACTGTCGCACCATCCCTTTAAGCTCCATCATCGCCAGGGTGCTGGAGACGGTGGCTATGGGGAGCTGCGAGCGGCGGCAGACTTCGTCGATATGAATTGGCTCGTTGTGGAGGTGCTTGAGCAGCAGTGACTCGGTCTCGTCTGCCGGGGTAAGCTCTCGCATCTCAAGCTGCTGTGGAATCATGGTCAGGTTCAATTCCTCTAGAATGTCCTGTGCGTTCCTCACCAGCTTTGCCCCATCCTGTATCAGGCGGTTAGTGCCGCGGCTTGCCGGTGACAGGATGCTGCCGGGGATGGCGAACACTTCCCTGTTCTGTTCTAAAGCCAGGTTTGCTGTAATCAGGGCTCCGCTGCTTTCACCGGCCTCGGTGACTACTACGCCGAGGCTCAATCCGGACATGATCCGGTTACGGCGGGGGAAGTTGTCTGCCTTGGGTCTGGTTCCCAGTGGGTACTCGCTGATCAGTGCCCCCTGCTCCATGATGGCCTGGGCCAACTTCGTGTTTTCTGAAGGGTAGACAAGATCGAGGCCACAGGCGAAGATGGCGATGGTGCGTCCGCCGGATTCCAGGGCTGTGCGATGCGCCACTGAGTCGATCCCGTGGGCCAGTCCGCTGACGATGGTGATTCGGTTGTGTACCAGGTCGGTTACCAGGCGCTCGGTTACATCTCGCCCGTATATAGTAGCCCGCCTGGTGCCAACTATTGCTATCGCCCATTCGTCCTCCGGGGCAAGGGTTCCTCTGATATATAGTAGGGGAGGGACATCGTAGATCTCCCGTAGTCTATCGGGGAAGGCGGAGTCATTCCAGGTTAAAACTTTAACCTGGTGTCGCTCCAGCAGCTCTATCTCGGTATCGGGCGAAATACCGGGACGTGAAGCAACGATGGACTCGATCGATCTGGCGTCCAGCCCTGCTGCCTTCAGGTCTGCCGGTGTGGCATGCCAGGCCTTCTCAAGGTTGCCGAAATATCTCTCCAGTTGGGAGAACTTGACCCGGCCGATGCCCGGTATGCGATTGAACCCCACCCAGTATTTCAGGTCTGACATATCAGCCTCGTGGTCGGGACATTGTAGCATACCATGAGCGGGGAAGGCAATCAGTGTCAACTTGTGAGGGACTGTTCGAGGGCGGTTCTCAGCTTGCGGAAGAGGTCGGTAAGCTGGTCCACATCCATTTGTGCCATTTCGGGGGTAAGAGCCAGCACGAAGGGGAATGAAGAGTGAATCATCTGGCCGTTATCTCCGTTGGCGGACTCCGCTGGAGGCTGGCGATAGACCTGGCGTTGCGAACGAGTCCTTCGTTTGGCCCGCGGGGATGGCTGGGTGGCGTCAGGCGTTATCTCAATCTCGGACAGCCGGCATAGCCTGATTAAAAATCGCGTAGCTTTGGTAGCCATCTCAGCGCCAAGCCCGCCCTCAGTGACGAAGTAATTGTAGATTCCGTCTCTGGTTAACTCTTTGAGCTTGAGCTTGTGGAATACCCCTGAGTAGGCATTTCGGACGATGTCCTGAAGGGCCAGGGTATATGTAGGCCCTTTAGTCTTCAGTAGACGGCTGCTATCTGTAGGCCTGCCGTCATCGTCTATTAGCCCTAAGAACCTTAGTGCACCCACTACCTTGTATTCGTTTCCCGGGGCGATGTTATTGACCCGAAGGAAATCGCTGTCGATTCTGGGCGGTGTTGTCCTGCGAAGTAGTTGCAGAGACTGCAAAGTCCCTCTGGTTGGACCGTAAGGCGGAATAAGCCCTCGCCCCTCCAGGTCACGATCCCTGACTGCCATCTCAATTTCCTCCGGACTAATCAGTTTAGGACTGTACTTGGCAGTCCTTTTGAGCGATTATAACATAAAAATGGCAGGACTGTCAATAGTCCGCTATTAAAATGAAATAATTGTGCGGACTACCATTGCTCTAGGTACGAAAAATAAAAATAAATTTGGACTATTTTAATTGTAACAGTCCCCAGTCCTTATCGATTTTACCATATTTTATTGTATTGGACAAAAATGGACGGTTTAGTCCTGCCTTTTACATTGACGGACTAGGGCTTGCGGGGTCGAAATTTACCGTCCCGGGGCATTGACATTTTACACGAAAACGTGTAAACATATAAGCATGAGGCCGCGAAAAGAGAGGACAGTCCACTGGGACAGCGGGCGTGTCCGCGCACTGAGGACTCACCTGGAAATGACCCAGCAGGAGATGGCAGCGCAGCTTGGGACGCGCCAGCAAACGATCAGTGAGTGGGAGAAAGGGTTGTACCGGCCACGCGGCACCTCCAATACCCTGCTTAACATCGTGGCTGAGCGTTCCGGCTTCAGGTACAGAGTGCGTCGCGCTAAAAAGCCTGAAGGAGGCTGATAAAAGCTGTTGCTGAACCTGGAAAAGGTACAGCAAACGTTCGGAAAGGGGCTTATGAGAAGGGTGGAGGTAGCTGAGCGCCTTCTTGTTCAGGTCTGGAAAAGGCAGCTGGTGGATGATGACAGGATGGTTGCCGATTCCGGGGAGAAATTGAGCGTGATCTACCCGGGAAGGGAGAACAGGGATAGCGGGCCTGATTTTATAGGCGCCATTGTTGCTACTACCGATGGTGTGCTCCTGAGGGGGGATGTAGAGCTTCATTCCAAGGCGAGTGATTGGAGGAGCCATGGACATGATCGTGACCCCGGTTACAACGGAGTGATCCTTCAAGTGGTATGGGATGGGGGTAGGGCAGCGGAGCTTCAGAACGGGAAGAATGTGCCCACATTGAGTCTGAGCCACTGTATCAAAGGTTCGCTGGATGATGTTCGCTACTGGGCTGATCAGCCTATGGTGCCCGGTGAACCCTGCTACGACTGCGGGCGACGGCTGGGTGATAATGAGATGGGCAGGCTGCTGGATGAAGCCGGGGAGGAGCGATTCAGGCTCAAGACGGGGTACTTCGCTGAAGCGATAGGCGAGAAGCCGCCAGCCCAGGCATTGTACGAGGGTATAATGGGGGCCTTGGGCTATACCAAGAACAAGGGGTCCTTTGAGGAGCTGGCTCGCCGTTTGCCATTGGCGGCGCTGGAGTACCTTTGCCTCGGCAAACCTCACCGGGAGCAGGTTACATTGCTGAAGGCATTATTTCTGGGCAAAGCTGGCCTATTACACGTGTGCGGTGAGAGTGAGCTGGAACGAGTCTGGGGATACCTGGGCGATGGAGATGCAATGGGGCCGCACTATTGGCGGGTATTCAGAGTAAGGCCGGAAAATCATCCTGCGCGCCGCCTTGCCGGTGCGGCCTACCTGCTTGCCCGCTTCATGGACATGGGGCTCTTGGGAGGAATCCTACAGTTGGTAGCCGGGGGTCAGGTAGATAAGGGGCAGCTTGAGCGTAGCTTTACGGTTACTGCTCCTGAGCCCCGCTCGGGAAGCAAAGACAATCTGATAGGGCAGGGGAGAGCGCGTGAGATCGTTATCAATGTCATCTTGCCCTTCGCTCTAGCCTGGGCCGAGGCCAGTTCACAGAGGAAGCTGGCGGAGCAGGTGTTGGCCCTCTATCGGGACTACCCTAAAGCGGGCGAGTACGGGATAACTCGTGATCTGGCGAGGCTACTGATGGGCACGAGTGCCTCCAGATTGGTAAACACTGCGTGCCGTCAGCAGGGGCTGATATATCTGGATAAGACCTTTTGTCGTCAGCGGGAGTGCGGCGTCTGTCCTGTTGTCGGGCGTTTAGCCTCGGGATTGCTTGCTAATTGAAAAAGCCTGGGGCTTGCACCAGTACACTGGTAAGATGGTGTTCTGCGCAATCGCGCTGGTAAATACAGGCACATCAGTCAAGGTGTCCTAATCGTTTCATAGCCGGATGCTTAGCTTCGGCGGCGCTTGCCGGTTAATCGCTGGGCGAGCAGGCTGCCCGCCGGGTTACGCTCGTGCTCATCAAGCCCGGCGCTGAGCAGGACGCTGACGATCTCAGATTTATTGCACTTCACTCCCTGTGCCATTAGTTGCAGCCAGACTTTTTCCAGTAGAGCCAGATCATCGGGGTCGAAGTAGAATGTGCCTTTTTCGTACCTCTTTGCTTTAGCTGGTATACTGGTAGGCTGGTGTACTGTCGCTTCGCTGAAAAGCGCATCCAACCCCTTCTTCGTCTTCATATCGTCAGCGAGGCGTTTAGCCACGCTTATCCGCTTTGCCATTGTGCACCTCTCTTGCTAGCTTGCGATAGGCGGCAGCGGCGGGGGAGGCACTGCTGTATGTCAGAATGGACTCTCCCGCTGTTGTGGTGTCGGCGAATTTTATCGTGGATGGAATAGGTATATTTATCACCTTCTCCCCGTAGTGCTCTCTCAACTGCTCCGCTACCTCCCTGGAATGGCGAGTCCGTTTATCATAGAAAGTGGGCAGTATGCCCAGCACCTCAAGGCTGGGGTTGAGTCGTCCCTTTACCTTCGATATGGTGGTAAGCAGCAACTGCATGCCTCGGAAGGCGAGATAGTGTGCCTGAACCGGTATCAGGACTTCGCTGGCAGCGGTGAAGGCGTTGAGGGTCAGTACCCCCAGGGAGGGAGGGCAATCGAGGAGTATGAAGTCGTACATCTTGTCGATCGAAGCCAGCTTGCCCTTCAGTATGAACTCTCTGCCCGGTTCGTTGATGAGTTCTACCTCGGCACCGGCGAGGTGAATGTTGCTCGGGGCCAGGTCGCACTTCGTGCCCGTAGTGATAAGGATATCCTCTATGCCCATTTCCACGTCACGGAGGACATCGTAAACGGTCCTCTTTATCCCGTGCACGCCCAGGGCTATGGAGAGTGTACCCTGTGAGTCCATGTCCACAAGCAGGACGCGAGCCCCGAGCTCCCTCAAGGCGGCACCTAGTGAGATGGTAGTGGTTGTTTTACCCACACCACCTTTCTGGTTAGCGATAGCGATAACCCTTGTCATGTCCCCACCTTTCGCTGGTATACTGGTATACTGTTTTACCAGCAAAATTATAGCATGCCTGTCAACAGTATGCCCTTACCGGCGTGTGTTTCACCATCAACTGCTAGCCTAACTTGAGGCTGGAAACTACGTCCAGGTCCCATCCGGCGACCCTTCCTGCGAGCAGGTGGAAATAACCGCAGGAGGCGACCATGGCTGCGTTGTCGGTACACAGAACCGGGTCGGGGACGAGTACCGGTGTATTAGAACGGCGAATAATTGTCTCCCTGAGGAGTTCATTGGCAGCCACGCCGCCGGCGAGTAGCACCTGTTTCACTCTACGCTGTCTGGCCGCCGCTATGGTTTTTGTTACAAGGACATCGATCACAGAAAGCTGGAAACTGGCGGCGATATCGGCCGCCACGGAGTTGGGGTGGGGCGTGTCAGTGACCCCCAGATCTTCTACCAGCCGTACCACCGCTGTCTTGAGCCCGCTGAAACTGAAGTCATCGCTCCCCTTCAGCCAGGCGCGGGGCAGATGGTATCGGGGCGTTCCCTCTCTCGAAGCCCGTTCCACAGCGGGGCCTCCGGGATACCCCAATGCGAGTACCCTGGCTACCTTATCGAAGGCTTCGCCTGCGGCGTCGTCCCGGGTCTGGCCCAGCAGCAGGATTTCTCCGTGGTTACTCATCAGAACCAGATCAGTGTGGCCACCGGATACGATAAGCGCTATCAGAGGAAATACGGGTACATCCCCACCCAACCAGTTGGCGTAGATATGGGCTTCCAGGTGGTTAATCCCGATAAGGGGCAGCTCCCAGGCCAAGGCCAGAGCCTTGGCCAGATTTACGCCTACAAGTAGAGAGCCTGCCAGTCCGGGACCGTTGGTGACGGCGATAGCTGAGAGGTTGTCGGGTGTTACGCTGGCATTGCTCAGCGCCTGTTCAACGACGGGCATGGCGGACAGCAGGTGCTGGCGGGAGGCGACCTCCGGCACTATGCCGCCATAGCGGCTGTGAATATCGACCTGGGAGGCGATAATATTGGAAAGAATAGTGGTGCCGTCCTCGACAACTGCGGCGGCGGTTTCATCGCATGACGTTTCGATTCCCAGTATCTTCATATTCTACCCGATGAAGGTGCAGACTTCTTCGAGGGCTTTCCGGGGAGCCCGCTCCTGAGGTTGCTTCGCGGCCATTCCGAGAGAGATTGTGCCCACCAGGGACCACGGTCTCTCTACGCCGAGCAGGGCTTCGAGTTCATCTCGGGCGAATTCGGCTGGCGCGCTGGCGAAGCAACTGCTGTATCCCAGTGCGGTGGCTGCCAGAAGGAACTGGTCTACTGCCATAGCAACGCTCTGCAGGGCCAGGTCGTGTGAGGTTGAATCAGGGTGGGAAACGTAGCCTCCTCCGGCCCAGGGACGAGCCAGTACTGCGATGGCCACCGGGGCAGCGGCGAAGTGTATGCTGTAGAACCGCATCCTCGCAAGGCGTTTCCGCCGCGCCTGGTTGTCCGTGTCGGAGATCGATGCCTCCAGCACGGCTTTGACTACATCACGCATACCATGTTTGAGTTCCTTATCCCGGATAACGATGAAGTGCCAGGGCTGCTCGTTGGTAGCGCTGGGCGCCAGTGTCGCTGCCTCAAGCATGGTTAGAACATCTTCATGCCTCACCGGCTGATCGCTGAAGCGGCGGATGCTTTGTCTTCTCCTGACCGTCTCGAAGAAGTCCATCTCAAACCCCCTTGGCCAGGTTTGGTAACGGCACAATTATATCATCATCTGGTGAAGTAGTCGCCGGGGTCGCCTGTGCTATAATTGCGTTGGACAATTTGAACCAAGGGGTGATTGGAGATGGTTACCAATACGCGTATACATATTCAAACCAGGGGCAACTGCGAGCTTCTTGACATAACCCGCCAGGTGACGCAGGAGATCGAGGCATCGGATATGAAAGATGGTACGGTGACTATTTTCGTAGCGGGTTCGACCGCGGGCGTTACAACGATAGAGTACGAGCGGGGAGTGCTCAGCGATTTCCAGGGCATGATGGAACGGACGGTTCCCAGGGATATACCGTACCAGCACGATGCTGCCTGGGGGGATGGCAATGGGCACTCTCACGTGCGCGCATCTCTGCTGGGGCCTTCTCTGGTAGTACCCTTTGTTAACAGGAGAATGACGTTGGGTACGTGGCAGCAGATCGTGCTGGCTGATTTCGACAATCGACCCCGCTCCCGGGAAATTGTACTCCAGATCATGGGTGAGTAGTACGAGTGCCAAGAGGGGAATCGTTATGAGTAATGAAATTGGCACTGTGGCGCAGCCCTCAAATTCCTCTGAGATGCCACAGGATGCGATTCTGACACCGCACTACAGCTAACTACACTTAAACATCACGGAAAGTGTAGCGTTGCCACTCCCGTAGCAACGGATTCCTCGTCGTGACGGGAGTCACGACGCTACTCCATGAGAAATCACCAGTACAATGGTATACCATTGTACTGGTTTTGAATGTAGGAGGCTGGCTTTACTCGATTACCCCCTCGTTGGTCAGGCTTTCGATCTCCTGCTCGCTGGCGCCGATAACCTCGGTTAATATCTCCCGGGTGTGCTCTCCGTAGAGGGGCGGTCGGGTTCTGGGTCTGGCGGGGGTTTCCGAAAACCTGTAGGGGCTGTTCAGAAGCTTAACCCTCCCCATCTTGGGATGGTCAACCTCTACCACCAGCCCGCGGTGTACGACATGCGGGTCGGCTAGAACCTCATCCACGCTGTACACCGGCGCTCCTGCAACATCGACTTCATCGAAAAGTCTCAGCCACTCGTCCCTGTCCCTGGTGTGGAAAATTTCGCGGAGTGTATTATACATCTCCTGCTGCTTCTCGAATGGCGCGAAGTGCTGGTCTATAAAGTCCTCTCTGCCCACCAGACGGCAAAGGTTGGCCCAGAGCGGGGGTTCGAGACAGGACAGGGCGACGTATCTGCCATCTCTGGCTTTGTAGGTGTTCAACCATGCCTGATCACTGCCCGTGGGGAGCTCGCTTCTCTGCGCCACGTCGCCGTCGAGCAGGTAGCGCATATTCATAACCCAGTTGAAGTACACCATCCCATCGGTGATGGAGACGTCTATATACTGTCCTCTGCCTGTTTTCTCCTTGGCGTAGAGTGCGGCCAGGATAGAGCTGATGGCCTGGCAGTTGGCGGAGAGGTCCGATATCTGGGGGAAGATGACGTGGATAGGCTCTCCCTCTTTGGCCCCGGTGGCTCCCAGGATTCCGGTAATGGCAGCTACATTGATGTCGTGGGACGCCCGGTTGACATAGGGACTATCCTGTCCGTAGCCCGTGACGGAGCAGTAGACCAGCCGCGAGTTGCGCTTGCTCAACGTCTCATAATCCATGCCCAGGCGTGCTGACGCTCCGGGGCGAAATGCCTCAATAAACACGTCTGCATTATCTACCAGGCGATGGACAACGTCCCTGCCTTTCTCATTCTTGAGGTTGACTGCGATGCTCTTCTTGCTGCAGTTCATTCCGACGTAGCGGAACCAGGTATCGTTAGTGAACATAAAGGAGAGCGCTGGCGAGCCTGCCGTGCGGGGAGTCTCCACCGTGATAACCTCGGCGCCGAGATCGGCCATCATCATGGAGGTGTACCTGCCGGGGCTGTGGCGCGACAGGTCCAGCACCTTTATTCCGTCCAATGGACCCATGTACTCACTCCTTATTTGGGATGCTACTAGTATAGCATTGGTCACGCTCTTGCGCACGGGGCACCTGTTACATCGACGGAGGTTCGAAACGCAGGAGCTGCGTACTATTGCTCTACGATCATCGGTATTTAGAGTGAGGTCAAATTGCTGGTGTAGGGGCGTTCAATTGAACGCTCCTACCATGTGGTGTAACCCGGGTCTTGGAAACGAACACGTGCTGTTTGTTGTCGCCCAAGGGGCAGATTCAATGCCTTGTCAACCGCTGTTCCGTTGTATATAATTCGGGCTATTATTGACAGGCTCCCGTGGCAGCGATTAGGGAGATCGGGGGGTAGGACGATGTCTCAGGCATTTATGATAGCGCAGGACCTTCATAAGAGCTTCAATGAGCACAAGGCTGTCGATGGCGTTTCCTTCACTATCGACAAGGGCGAGATCTTTGGCCTTTTGGGCCCCAATGGCGCTGGCAAGACTACTACCATTCGTATGCTGTCCACGGTTCTGGAACCGGATAGTGGCGATGTTACGATAGGGGGTTATTCCATACGTCACAATGCCGACGCTGTGCGAAGTATTATCGGGGTCTGTCCTCAGGAATTAGCCCTTTACGAGGAGCTTTCTGCCATTGACAATCTGGTCTTCTTCGGCAGGATGGCGGGGCTCGGCAGCAGGGAGGCACGGGACCAGGCGATGGCCCATCTCGAACTGCTGGGGTTGAAGGAGAGGGCCAGGGGCAGGGTGGATAAGTTCTCCGGCGGAATGAAGCGGCGTGTCAACCTGGCTGTCTCCCTTATGGGACACCCCGAGCTTCTCTTTATGGATGAGCCCACCGTGGGTATCGACCCGCAGTCGCGGAACAACATCTACGAGACCATCGAGGGCTTACAGAGTAAAGGAATGACCATTCTCTATACTACTCACTACATGGAAGAGGCCGACCGTCTGTGCGACCGCGTGGCCATTGTTGATGGAGGTCGCGTTATTGCCATGGATACCCCCCGGGAGCTGAGGAGCCAGATCGGGTCGCCGGAGAAGGTGACCCTTGAGGATGTTTTCCTTCATCTGACCGGCAGGAGCCTTCGCGATTAGGAAAGACATGATTAGACCCTTACTGGTCGCGCTGCTGCAAGTACGTATCTACCTGCAGGATAAGGGCGACCTGGCGTTCAGTCTGCTATTACCAATAGCCATCTTCGCCCTGACGTACGGCGCCTTCGGGGGGCAGACCCTCTTCCACGGCACAGCCCATGTGGTAAACGAAGACCAGGGAGGAGACTACTCTGCACGCCTTATTCAGAGGCTGGAAGAGGTTGATAACCTCGATGTCGATCTGCTCTCGGCATCCAAGGCGGATGCCAAGCTGGACAGGGCTGACCTGCTGATGGTCCTCTATATCCCCGTGGGCTTCTCCGACAGGCTTGCCTCCGGTGAGCAGGTGCAGTTGGTCTTCAAGCAGAGGGGCAATGGTGGCGATGAAGGTCAGATAGTAGCCAGCATAGTCGGCAGCGTGGTCGACCGGATGGCCCAGGAATTTCAGGTACAGGGTCAGGTTAACGAGTACCTCTCCGGAAGCGGTATCAGCCAGGAGCAAATAGATATTACTGTACAGAGACTTCTGGAGGGTGAACGCGAGTCACCAGCGGTGATGGTGAAAGAGGAGACAGTGGGCGACAGCCCTGATCCCGTGAACGAGTTCCTGCCCGGGATCATTACCATGTTTGTTCTCTTCGCCATAACCTTGACTGCGAGGGCGCTGGTAGAGGAGCGCAAGAAGGGGACCCTGGAGCGACTGCTCACCACCCGTCTCAGCGTGGGGCAGCTATTTACGGGCAAGTTCCTGGTTAATCTCTCCCGCGGCTTTATACAGACCCTCATTCTACTGCTACTTTCCTATGCGGTGTTTCAGATGTTTACCCCGCTTTCTTTCGTTGAGTCCCTGATAATCGCCATAATCTTCATAGCTGCGGTAAGCGCCCTGGGTCTGATAATCGGTTCGGTTGCCCGTACTGAGGACCAGGCTACCTGGATCGCCGTCTTCTTCACCATGGCTATGGTTATGCTGGGCGGAACGTTCTTTGAGATCCCGGAAAGCGGGGTGCTCAGTGTCCTCAGTAAAATGTCCATCAATACCTATGCCAACGATGCCTTCAGAACCATAATAGTTGATGGAGGCACCTTGGCTGACATAGGCTTGCAGATGGGAGTAATGGCGGGGGTCGCCGTAGTAGGTCTGGTCCTCGGCCGAGCTATCTTCAAGGTCATGCCTGGAGGCAGATAGGTAAGTATGAGAAGCCTGAGTCATATCTGGTTCATAATGCTGAAGGACTTGAAGCTCTTCTCCAGGGACCGTATGGCTCTGGCCTTCTTCATACTTTTCCCCTTCATGTTCATAGTCTTGTTCAATTTCCTCCTGGCCAATGTGGGCAGCGAGGATGAGAGGCTGGCACTTCATGTGGTCACTCAGGAGGCGCAAGGTGGCCTTAGTTATCAGATACTAGGAGCAATGGAGACCGGAAATGTCTCAGAGTTGGAGCCCGGCGACCCGGAGATAATCTGGGACAGGGACTATCAGGAAGCCCGCCAGGCAGTCGAAGACGGTGAGCTGGACGGCTTCGTCGCCTTTCCCGATAATTTCAGCGAAAGTATATTCAGCGGTGAAGGGACTGAGATCGAGGTGGTAGCCGACGCTGGTGCCACCTACACGGTGGCAGCTCTCAATGGTCTGGCTCGCTCTATAGCTACCAGAATTGGCTCGACGCAGGTAGCAGCAAGGGCCGCTGTGGAGCTTATGATAGGGCAGGGCCTGTTGGACCCGTGGGACCAGGTCGCGATCGATGAAGTCATTCAGGGTATTATCTCAGGCCAGGAAGCTGTAGCAACAGAGGAGCCCTTCATTGGCTTTGAGACTCAGAAGGTAGGGGAAGTAGAGCCGGAGAATGCGGCCAACTTCGTCATCCCCGGCTATCTGGTGATGTTCGTTTTCTTTGCTGCCGCCTTGGGGGCTGAGGTGATAGTCCGCGAGCGCCAGAACCATACCCTGGAGCGGCTGCTTGCTAGTTCGGTGAGGAGGGAGTCTATCCTCGGGGGCGTATTCGCGGGCTCGGCCGCCAAGGGTCTGATTCAGATAGCGATATTCTGGGTTGTGGGTATACTGGCTTTCAACGTAGACCTGGGGCTATCCCCCGCCGCGGTTATCATCCTCTCCATCCTGATGGTGATAATGTCCTCGGCCTTTGCCATTATGCTGGCCGCTGTGGTCAGGACTCAGCGGAGCGCCGGCTCGCTGGCAGTGCTCGTGGCCCTTGTACTGGCGCCGCTGGGTGGATGCTGGTGGCCTCTCTTCGTTACTCCAACGTGGATGCAGTTCCTGGCCAAGTTTACGCCTCATGGCTGGGCGAACACCGGTTTCAATAAGCTGATGCTCTTCGGTGCCGAGTTCGGCGACGTTGTGCCCGAGATGTTGGCCCTGGTGGGTTTCGCTGTCCTCTTTGCTGTCATTGGCGTATGGCGCTTCCGCACCGGTGCCGAGTAGGGCAGCGGCGAGTTTAACCTATAAAAGGCTGGATATAAAGGTTAGCCTGGAGCCGATGCTCCAGGCATGATTGGAGCGGATGCTCCAATCTACCCCACTGACCAGGGTCCCAAGAGTTTGGGAAATTCAATATCGTTTAGAATTTAGAAATTAATATTTCAAATTTCCTTGAGAATTGAGGGTTCTATGGAAATAGAGCATCCTGTATTGAAAATCAAGAAGCTGCGGCAGAAAGCTGTCGTCCCCCGGCGTGTCACCCCCGGCGCTACGGGCCTTGACCTCTTTGCGTGTATCGATGACGACGGGACAGTCGCTCTCGGGACTCAACCCAGGCTTGTTGGCACGGGCATCGCTATCGAAGTGCCCGGGGGGTACGACGTCCAGATACGGCCCAGGTCCGGCCTGTCGGCCAAAGGCGTCGGGGTCGCCTTCGGAACTGTAGACAGCGATTACAGGGGCGAGGTGATGGTGACAATGTACCTCTTCAGCCCCGAGGCCAGTTTTGAGGTGAGGAACGGGGACAGGATAGCGCAGATGGTGATAAGCAGGGTTGCGGACCTGCCCCCGGTCGAGGTTGATGAACTGACGCCAACCGAGCGCGGAGGCGGGGGGCACGGCTCCACCGGGACGTGAGGCCGTTTAGGGAACATGCGCGTTTGCGGTATAGCCTTTCTCCCGGCTCAGAGGCCGGCGATAAGGCATGAAATAGCGGGCGAGCTAGGCGGACCGCCCAGATTATGGATAAGCCCCAGACTGGGGTCTTTCAGCTGTCTCTCTCCTGCCTTGCCTTGAAGCTGCTTATACATCTCATACATCATCCGGAGCCCGCTGGCACCCACCGGATGCCCGAAGGACTTGAGACCGCCGTCGGGCTGAACAGGGAGTCCCCCTGTTAGCTCGAAGAAACCCGAGTCGATATCTTCCTTTACTTTACCCCTGGGGGAGAACTGGAGGTCCTCCATGATCAGTGCCTCGGTGATGGAGAAACAGTCGTGGACCTCAGCCATGCTTATCTCCTCGCGGGGGTTCTTTATCCCTGCTTCGGTGTACGCTGCCATTCCAGCACGGACGGTTTCCTCGATGTGTGTATAGTCCCAGTCGCTCCTAACGTTCCCCTGTCCGTGGCCGATGCAGATTTGGAGTGCCTTGATGTACACCGGGTCCTCCCTGAACTTCCTGGCGTCTTCAGCACGGACTACAACGGCGGCAGCCGACCCGTCGCTCACCCCGCAGCAATCGAAGACGCCGAGGGGCCAGGCGATGATAGGTGCATTCAGGACTTGTTCAACAGTGACCTTCCTGCGGAGGTGGGCCTTTGGGTTCAAGGAGCCGTTGTGATGGCTCTTCACCGAGATTTTGGCCAGCATTGTTTTCCCCTCCTCAGGGTTGAGGCCGTATCTGGCGAAGTACCTGGTGGCAAGCATGGCGAATATGCCCGGAGGTGCGACGCTGGGATACACATGCACACCTGCGCCGGAGGCTCCCTGCAGGCCACTCAGACCCTGGTCTTTTATCTTCTCAGCCCCGATGGCCAGGGCTATGTCGTACACCCGTGCGGCCACTGCGTAGGAGGCATTCCTCAAGGCATCGGAGCCGGTGCAGCACATATTCTCCACACGTGTCACCGGCTTGTACTGCAGTCTCAACGGTACGCCCGCGGCCATGCCGGCCATGCCTGAGTATTCGTAGAAGGTGCCCACCCACGCTGCTTCGATGTCGCTGGGCTCGACACCGGCATCCTCATATGCCTCGTAAGCAGCTTCCACCATGAGATCGGTTACATTCTTGTCCCAGAGCTCACCGAACTGGGTGCAGCCCATGCCGATAATGGCGACCTTGTCTTTTATACTCTCACCCATTTTGGCCCTCCTTTAGCATCTTACGGGTCTGGCTTTCCAATAGTAGTTGTGGACTCCGCGGTTGAAATAGAGCTTTCTAAAGGTCATCTCAACGGTCATCGCTACCTCAACCTCCTCCGGATCGCGGTCAGTGAGGTCGAACATCCCCCTCCCTCCGCCGTCGAAATCGACAACAACAGCCGTGTTCGGCGGATCGTTGCTTGTCTGCAGTCTATCCTGAGTGAAGGTGAATATCCCCGCCTTTTTATCAGCGAAGCAGTAAGGCTCGAAATGGTCCTTAGCCTGACATACAACGCATACCCTTCCCGGCCGGACTTCATATTGAGGAGTCCCGCAACTAGTGCATATCTGTCCGCAGAGAGCCAGCAATTGCTCACGTTCGCGCCACAGCTCCGAGATCGACATCGGCGGTCTCTCCGGTCGTCTGGCGGGCTCCAGAGTCAACAGGTCCCGCCAGCGCAGGTAGGTCTCGTAGTTCTTGACCATACGCTTCGATTCGAGGTGTTTCTTGATGCCTCTGCGCTCTCCAAGCTTATTAATGTCGTCCGTTACCTCCATGGCGAAGGCGTCGGCCCCATTGCCGTAGCTGGTAAGGAGAATTCTATCACGGGGGCTGGCCTCCTCCAGAGCCGCAACCAGCATCATTGTCGCCAGGGCAGAGCCTGTATTGCCGACAGTCATGAACATCGTGTCTTGAACCTGTGAGGGGTCGAATCCCAGGCCGTTTGCTATACGAGCATGCCTTCTCACATCTACGGGGGCGTCGTAGACCACCTTTGCAAAATCTTTGGGCTCCAGGCTGCATCTCTGCATCAGTTCTGAAATAGCTATGGGAAGGACCCTGGAGTATCCTTCGTCCAGGATCATGCGGTCCTCCCAGGAGCGGAGGAACTCATCGCCGTCAGCCCTCCATACTCCCGAGAACTCGTCTGATATGAAATAGCTATCCTGAATTTCTGCGATGAGGTCATCATCTCCCAGTAGCAGAGCAGCAGCGCCGTCGCCCAATGCCTGTTCGAATTGGCCTGCCGGCGCTCCTATGCGGGTATCTGCGGCAACTACAAGGACTCTCCTGGCTGCTCCCGCGTTGATGGCATCAAGGGCACACCCGAGGGCGCTGGTCCCCACCCGCAGCGAGCCGGCGAAATCTACCGTTCGCACATTTGCGGGTAGGTTCAGGGCGGCAGATACTATTGCTGAGCCCAGTTTCTCCTTGTAGGGCAGGGTGGTCGAGGCCAGGAACAGGGCATCTATTTTTACACTATCCATCCCAATCAGACAGTCTTTGGCCGCTTCTACGGCCATGGTTATACTGTCCTCGTCGAAATTGGCCACAGCTTTCTCCCCGGGCATAGCAAATCCGCCCCATGCCCTTTGGAACTCCTCTCTGCTTATGCGGTGATAGGGAATATAAGCGCCATATGAAACCACTCCTGCCATGTGACGACCTCCATTAGTGAAGTTCAATCCAGAAACCTTGCTACGGAGTCCAGCTATTTATAATCCTGTAAATTCCGGGTTGATTATAATGGCAATCGCGAGAAAAAGCACTTACATTATAACCTGGGACCTGAGATACTGTGAACTTCACCGGATGCGTCGAGTTGAAGAGCTCTTTTCATTAAGCGAGCCTGATGCGGCTATCAATTTCCCCCTACGTGGGTTAAGATATGCACTGACTGATATCCTGAAAGTGAGTTTGATCAACCGTGACCTGGATTACCGCTGCCCTGGTGGTAGCTGCCATCATGGCAGTGGTTAGTGTAGTCGATAGCCATCTCATATCGAGGAGGATGCCCAGC
>CAYVQT010000018.1:0-49986 GCA_964453665.1 uncultured Dehalococcoidia bacterium
CACCACTGGATGGGGGCCACCCTGGCTGCCGATGAGATCAACGCCGCCGGCGGCATACAGGTGGGAGAAGACTCATACGATATAGTTCTCGTCCAGGTCGACTCCAACGAGCTCGTCAGTGTTTCCGATGCCACAAGTGCGGCGGAGGAGGCGATCACCGTTGACAATGTCGACGTCTTGATGGGAACAATTAGAAGCGAGGCGGCACTTGCGGTCCAGGAAGTCGCCATGGACTACGAGACCATCTTTATGGTCTGCGGTTCAAGCGAAACAGCAATGAGCGATAAGGTGGCCGAGGACTACGACCGCTACAAGTACTGGTTCAGGATCACCCCCGTCAATAATACTGCTCTCGGTCAGTTGAACTTCCTGCTCGTCGGTGCGGTCGCTCAGAAGATAGGGGCTGAGCTACTTATGCCGCCAAAATTAGCCGTTCTCGCCGAGAAAGCATCGTGGACGGAAGCTATAGTGGCCGCCGCGCAGGCCTATCTTCCTCCCCAGGGAATCGAGATCGTGGGGGTCTGGCAGCCTTCGGACAAGGCCACAGATGTGACCGCCGAGCTGACGGCAATCGAGGCAGCAGGCGCTAATATGATAATGACCGCGCTCTCCGGGCCAGTGGGCATACCTTACGCAAGGGCGTGGGAAGAGCTGGAGATACCCGCAGCCTCGGTCGGCATCAACGTGATGGCTCAGGCAGATGACTTCTTCGTAAACACGGGCGGATACGGCAACTACGAGTTTACTTTAAACACCTTAGCCCGTGATGTAGAATTTACAGAGAAGACACTTCCATTTATAGAGGCATTTGTTGAGGAGGCTGGAGAGATGCCCACCTACAATGCGGGAACCTATGACGCGCTCTACATCCTGAAAGAGGCGATCGAACGTGCGGACAGCGTCGACATGGATGACGTTGTTGTAGAACTGGAGAATACCGACTACAACGGCGTCGCAGGCCGCTTTGTTTTCGACGACAACCACGATGTAACGTGGGGGCCAGGCTATGTAACAGCCCTGGGTGCCCAGTGGCAGGATGGTGAGCTTAAGGGAGTCTGGCCGCCTGCCGACGGTTCCTGGAACGGCGTAGCCTATGAAGGTATTGTAGATTACGAACTGCCTCCGTGGGTGGTCGAATTCTGGACTCAGTAGTGCCTGGAAACTTGCAGCCGCTGATGCAGGCTGCATCGTAAACTAATAAAGATACAGAAGCAGGTTTGAAATAAGGGCATCCCCTCGGCAAGGGTTTCCCTTGCCGAGGGGTATGTACTATGACCTAGCTCATGTGCTGGGCAATTCATGGCAGAGAATATAATAGTATACGGTCTCGTCTGGAGCGGCGTGTACGCCCTGCTCGCTGTGGGTTTCTCACTCATATTCGGGGTCGCACGCATAGTCAACCTCGCCCACACCGCCTTCTACATGCTGGCCGCCTATCTGATTTTTCATTTGAACACGGCTGTGGGGTTAAACGTCTATCTCTCTGTTTTGCTCGCCATCATTATAGTCACCATCGCAGGGACGATCAGCTACAGGCTGGTTATTGCCCGTATCCGTCAGCACGAGGCTACAACCCTGATCGCGACTATTGCTCTGGCAGTTATATTTCAGGAAGCGGTGCTGAAGGGGTTCAAGGGTACTTTTGTCAGCGGGCCCAAACTCATCTCAGGTGAAACGGAGATATTCGGGGTTGGAGTTCTGAATCAACACCTCCTCACATTTGGGGTAGTACTCCTGCTGTTACTGGGCATCTGGCTATTCCTGATGAAAACAAGGACCGGTGTCGCGGTCAGGTCTACGGCTCAAGACAGGGAAGTAGCCAACCTCATGGGAATAAACGTGCCCAGAATGGAGATGATAACGATGGCAATGTCCGCAGCGCTCGCGGCGATCGCAGGCGCGCTCGTTGCCCCACTCGGTGTGCTGACTCCCGGAATGTGGATGCACCCTCTGATAATGATCCTCGCCGTTGTAGTACTCGGAGGCCTCGGGAGCCTCAAAGGCAGTCTGATAGGGGCATTCATTTTGGGATTCTCCGAGAACCTGGTTGTTTTCCTGGCACCTTCGGGAGCTTTCCTCAAGACCTCGGTGGCCCTTACCATCATGATTGCTGTGATATTGGTCAAGCCCGAGGGCCTTTTCGGGATAGTATTCGAGGAAGAGAGAGGATGAACATATTTTCTACATACCTCTCAAGATTCTACAAATTCTTAAGAGGAGAGATATTCGTTCTTCCCAGCAGAACAGTGGCCCTCCTTCTCTGCATTTTTCTTCTGATCTTCCCTCTCTTATCGCCAAATGATTTCACACTCAGGGTATTAATTATAGCCAGTATCTATGCCATCTTCGCCGCGAGCTGGGATTTGCTGTCCGGCTACACCGGCCAGATCAACTTCGGGCATGCATTGTTCTTCGGCGTAGCCGCATATACAGCCGGTTTGCTGAACTACAACCTTGGACTGGCGCCCTGGGCTACCATACCGATCGGCGCGCTGGCCGCTGTACTCGCGGGATTAATCATCGGCATTCCCTGCCTTCGATTGCGGGGAACATACCTTGCCTTTGTCACTCTTGCATTTCCCTTAATCCTTCTGGGTATTATACAGGCCATTCCCGACATCACATACGGTGAACTCGGAATCCCCAGGGTAGACCCCCTGGCCGGGTCACGGGTCGCCTCATATTATATTATCTTTCCCTCAATGATCGTCCTGGGATTCATCATGTGGAAGATTGCGGATTCCAAAATAGGTCTCATCTTCCACGCTATACGGGAGGATGAGGTGACCGCAAGGGCATCGGGGATAAATACTACCCGATACAAGCTGCTTGCTTTCTGCTTGAGCGGGCTCTTCGCCGGAATCGCGGGGGGTCTTTATGCGCACTTCGTAAATGCGGGGCCGTCGACGCTGGAGCTCCTGCTTTCGTTCCAGGTTATCATATGGGCAGTATTCGGAGGCATCGCCACCATCTATGGGCCGATAGCCGGGGTCTTCATCCTCTACCCGCTTCAAAAGATCATACTGACCAGATACCTCGGAGTGCCTGCTGAACTAACGATGCTTATATTCGCCTTTATAGTATTGATTGTCCTCTTGTTCATGCCGCAGGGCCTTATTACATGGTTGCGGTATAAAACGGAGAAGATATGCCCCAGATGTAAGCTGCAGAATGTAGCTACGCGAAGTGAATGTCGGGTTTGCACCGCGCAACTGGACTAGTTATATTGAAGCTAGAGTCCTAAATAGGTCCTTCTGATTGTCTCGTCCCGCAACAGTTCCTCGCCCGTTCCTTCGGCGATCACCCTTCCATGTGAGAGAACGTAGTTTCTGCTGGACAACTCGAACGCCAGACTAACGTCCTGCTCAACCAGCAGCACGGCAATCCCCGAGTCTCTAATAGCCTTGATACGCTCGAATAATTCGTCTTTTAACCTGGAAGCCAGTCCGGTCGACGGCTCGTCAATGCAGAGGAGCTTAGGCTGTCCCATGAGCGCCCTCCCTACAGCCAGCATCTGCCGCTCTCCGCCCGATAAGGTCCCCGATATCTGCTTACCCCTCTCCTTCAGTACCGGGAACAACTGATAGACCTTGTCCAGGTTTCTTCCCGTCTCTCTTTTATCGTCGCCGAGATAAGCGCCAGCCTTGAGGTTGTCCGCAACCGTCATCTCGGAGAAAACCCTGGCTCTTTCCGGGCAATGAATCAAGCCTCTCTTCGCAATTTCATGCGCCGCGAGCGTGTCAATCCTCTCTCCGTCAAAGTGAACTGTGCCCTCAAGGGTTATGTCCCCCGCCCTGGTCCCTTTTAGGTTAGACTTCTCCCACCGAATCAGCCCGGTTACGGCTCTAAGCAGCGTCGATTTGCCCGCGCCGTTCGGGCCGACAAGACTGACCATCTCACCTTCCTGAACGCCCATGCTCAAATCATTCAGCAGCATGGCGGTTGCATAACAGACGGTCAGTCCCTTCACTTCAAGAAGCAACCTAACACACCCCCTTGCCTATGCAAGCCTCGATCACTCTTTCATCCTTGACTACGTCCTCCGGTACTCCATCTGCGATTAGCTCGCCGAAATCAAGCACGATCACCCGGTCAACAATTTTCATAAGCTCCGCCAGCTTATGCTCGACAATGATCATTGCCGGCCCTTCGCTGTGCAATCGGCCAAACCTGCCTCCCTTGTGCAATCTCCTGATCGATTTCGCCAGCAACTCAGTTTCAGCGGGGTTGAGTCCGCTGAACGGCTCGTCCAGCAAGAGCAACTCGGGATCGGTAGCAATCGCTCGCGCCATCTCCAACCGCCTCAGGTCCCCATGCGATAAGCAAGAAGCAGGCTCCAGGGCAAGGTCAGAGATACCTACGAACTCCAGCGCATCCAGCGCCTTGGCCTCGATTTTCTTGACCCATTCCCCCCTCTTCATTGCCCTCGGAGAAAGACAAGCCACCATGACATTAGCGATTATGGGCAAACGGCGAAACGGCCTTGTTACCTGAAACGTCCCCGCAATTCCCTCATTTACGATAGTCCAGGGTTTTGCCCTGGTAATATCCTTTCCCCTGAATCTCACCTTGCCGGAATCAGGCCTCAATATACCCGTTACGAGGCGTAAAAGAGTGGTCTTTCCCGCCCCATTCGGACCGATCATGCCGACGACCTCATCCCTGCCTATCTGGAAGCTGACCATGTTAACCGCAGTCAGACCTCCGAAGCGCTTGGTAAGGTTCTCAACCTCAAAAAAAGGAGGGGTCAAATCATTCCTCCTCGTGCTCCTCTCTCAATTCCCTGTGGGATACCTTCCCCACATCCGTCTTCGGGAGCTCACCCCTGAACTCCACGATCTTCGGAACTTTATAATGGGCTAGATTCTCCTCACAGTACTTGACTATCTCCTCTTCAGACACCTTCCCCCTCGCCTCTGCCTGGAGAACCACGATCGCCTTGATCAACTGTCCCACCGTGGGATCGGGAACCCCCAGCACCCCCGCCGCCTTCACCTGACAGTGCTCGTGCAATACCTCCTCTATCTCCCTGGCAAAGACCGAATAGCCCTTATATTTAATCATATCCTTCTTCCTGTCATAGAAGAAGAAGTAACCCTCTTCGTCCATCCTGACCAGGTCTCCCGTCCTGAACCACGTCTTGCCATCCCGTTCGACCAGGCTTTCCCTCGTGTCCTCAGGCCTTTGCCAGTAGCCCTTCATAACGTTCGGCCCCTCGATCAGCAGCTCACCGACCTCCCCGGGAGGAAGGTACTCGCCTGTTTCATGGTCAACTATCGCCGCCCCAACGTTCGGCAGCGGAACTCCGAACGAACCAACCTTTGGTCTTCCCAAAGGGTTAACATGAGATACCGCGCTGCATTCAGTCAAGCCGTAACCCTCGATGATCCTGGCACCTGTCCTTCTCTCCCAGTCTCTCACCGTTGACTCATGAAGGGTATCCGCGCCGCTGGTAATGGCCTTAAGCCCCTTCCAGTTGAACCTGTCGGTCTTATCGTAATCCTTGAGGAACTGGTACGCAGTCGGCACACTGTAGAATGCCGTCGCTCTGTACCTCTCCATAGAAGATAAGACTTCATCCAGGTCAGGCGTGGTGAACAGAATCAGGGTTGACCCCAGAACCAACCCGTTGATCATGACCACTACCTGCCCGTATATATGATAGAAAGGCAGCAATGCCGGAATAACCTCTTTCCCTTCCTCGATTGTGGGCCAGAAGGCCTGGACCTGCAGGCCGCAGGCCAGAAGATTGTAATGGGTCAGCTCAGCCCCCTTGGGCAGTCCTGTGGTTCCACCCGTATAAGGCAGGACAGCAATGTCCTCCCTAGCGTTGATCTCTACTTTCGGGGGATTTGGCGGATATTTCTTTATCAGCTTCTGGAACTGGTGGAAGCCACGGCTTTCGATGAATTGAGCGCTGGGCACTTCCAGCTGCCCGTACCTTCCCAGAACACTTCTGCCCGCCAGTTTCTTTGACAGTGGCAAATATTCCCCGATGCCGGTCAGAATGACATTGTTAAGCCGCGCTCCCGACCTTTCCACGTTGTCATACAGAAAATCCTGGCACACTATTGATGCGGCTTCGCTGTCTTCAAGCTGATGCTTCACCTCTATGCTTGTGTAAACAGGGCTGATCGGAGTTATAGTGGCTCCGACCTTGAGCGCGCCAAAATAGGCAATAATATACTGCGGGCTGTTCAGCAGATAGAGCGCAACTTTATCCCCCTTCGTGATACCAAGGTCATGGAGAGCTGTCGCAAACCTGTCCACTTCCTCCTTTAATTTAGAGAAGCTTATCTTGCTGCCATAGAAGACCATCGCGTTTCTATTAGAGAATTTACCGGCTACCTCATCAAAGACCTCGGGCAAAGTCCGCTCCGGTATTTCAACTGTTGCCGGAACACCTTCAGGATAGAACTTGAGCCATGGCTTTTCGTCGTATCTGGCCTTAGCCTCCATATGCGCCCTCCGGTTCACCTTTAATAGACCAAACAATACTGCGGAGAAGCAGTCCTGTCAAGAGATGCCTGATAGTATAGCCGTTCGGAATTGCACCGGTTGAAAAGGAGAGATGAGCTTACACATCTAACCAGCCGGTGATTGCCGGGCGGCGCTTGACAAATCGCCGTAAATCCTGTACGAAAGTGACACGATAAATCAGCGCATAACACAGGGCATGTTCAGGCCAGTGAGAATAGAAAGGCGGCAGGAGATTGTCTCAGCGAATTAAAAGAGTCGTTCTTCCATTCACGGCAATAGTAGGCCAGCACAGACTAAAGCAGGCCCTGGTCTTGAACGCTATAAATCCCAGCCTTCTCGGTGTCCTGGTCAGGGGCGAGAAGGGAACAGGCAAGTCCACCGCCGTCAGGGCTTTAGCCGAGCTTTTACCAGAGATTGAAGTGGTCAGATGTCCATTCAACTGCAGTCCTAACAATACCTCCCTTCAGTGCATTTCCTGCAACGAAAAATACATGCGCGGGGATGAACTGCCAACTGTGCGGCGAAAGATAAGGGTAGTGGAGCTGCCTCTGGGAGCAACCGAGGACAGGGTGACAGGCAGCCTGGATATTGAGAGGGCCTTGAGGGAGGGCATAAAAGCCCTGGAGCCGGGAATACTGGCCGAAGTTAATCAGGGCATCCTCTATATAGACGAAGTCAATCTGCTGGATGACCACCTGGTAGATATCCTGCTCGATTCCGCTGCAATGGGTGTGAACACCATCGAAAGGGAGGGAATCTCCGTCTCTCACCCTTCCGGGTTTATCCTGGTAGGAACCATGAACCCGGAAGAGGGAGAGATCCGCCCCCAGCTACTGGATAGATTCGGACTATCGGTGGACATCAGGGGGACGAAGGACGAAGAGGAGCGAATTGAGATCATCAGGGTAGTGGAGGAGTTCGAAAAAGACCCGGAACCGTTCTCATTGAGATACGAAAAGAAGCAGGAGGAGCTCAGAGAAAAGATATTAAATGCCAGGGAGGTTCTTGACGGGATTGATATCGCGGAGGGACTTCTAAAAACGATAGCCCGCATCTGCCTGGAATTTGAGGTGCACGGACATCGGGCTGACTTCCTGATCGCCAGGACTGCGAAGACAATAGCCGCGTTCAATCAAAGGAAGACCGTTATCGAAGAAGACATTGAAGAGGCGGCGGAACTGGCCCTGCCCCACAGGGTGCGGAGGATGCCCTTTGAGGAACCGAGGCCGGTTGAGCAAAAGGTCCGGGCGATTATCCGGCAGAGGAAGACCCCCTCTCCGGAAAACGATGAGAGTGCACAGGAGGGCAGCGAGCCGGAAGGCCCTGCTGAAGATGAAGAAGGTGATTCCCTCGCCCAAACGGGCGACCTGCGGAGAAATGCCAAGGGCTCCGTCGATATCGGCATACATAAAAGGGCCGAGCTAAAGGTAAGCAAGGACAGGAAGCTCAGGACAGGGTCCGGAAGGAGAGCTCGTACCCTGAGCACCCACAGCGGCAAGTACGTTAAGGCCAGGATTCCGGAGGATAAAACTACCGACATCGCCATAGACGCCACGATAAGGGCTTCAGCAGCGAGAAAAGGCAACCTGAAGATAGAGAAGGAGGACCTCAGGGAAAAGGTCAGAGCCAAGAAGGTTTCCTCCGTGATCGTATTTGTGGTCGACGCTTCGGGCTCGATGGCTGCGATGCGAGGGATGGAGATGGCGAAAAGGGCTGTTATGGCCCTCCTCGAAGACTCCTACCAGAAAAGGGATAAGGTCGGCTTCATTGCCGTCGCCGGGGATAAGGCAAGCGTTTTGCTGCCCCCCACCTCCAGTGTAGAGATGGCGGCTAAATATCTCAAGAAACTCCCCGCAGCAGGAAGAACCCCCCTCTCAGACGGACTTCTAAAAGGTTTTCAGGTACTGAGAACGGAGCTGTGGAAGAACAAAAACATAATACCCATCATGGTGCTCGTTTCGGACGGCAGGGGCAACGTGGCGATGGGAACGGACGCAAGGAATGAGGCCATCTCCATCGCAAGAGAGATTAAAAAGCACGGCATCTATCTGGTGGTCATAGATTCCGACGACCGATTTCTCAATCTGGGATACAACAGGGATATCGTCGAGGCAGGAGACGGGGAATATTACAGACTGGACGAACTGGATTCCAGGAAAGTTGTCGATGTTGTAAAAGCGCTGAGCAAGCTCGGAGAGGATACAAACCCTTCACCGGCAAGTCCGGCCAGCTAAGGCGACACCACCCGGAGCAAGCCAGACTAGCGACTTGTAACAGGTCAAGTTGATATTACCGAACGGGCAGACCATGGACAAACGGCAAGACCTCACACTAACAAAGGGAGAACAGGACGCTCTCGTCCTGGTAGCCCGGGGATTGACCAACCGGGAGATTGCAGACCGGCTCAGTACGACAACCAGCGCGGTCAAGACGTTCATACATCAGGCATGTAACAAGCTCAAAGCGCGAAACAGGATTGAAGCGGTTTTTTTCGCTATCAGGCAGGGTCTCATAAACATAGATGAAATTTTCTCCCTGGATGAACTGGCCGAGTTGCTTGCCTCACTGGGGCCGGACGCAGTGAGCAGAATAGCCCAATTGCTCAGGCAGAAGCTTGAGCCGGAGTATCTCCCTGTAAGCAGCGAAAAGGCCTTCGATATCGAAAGGACATCAGACAGCACACTGACCAGAAGAGAGAAAGACGCTCTCATCCTGGTCGCCCGGGGACTGACCAATCAGGAGATCGCTGACCAGCTATGTACATCCACCAGCACGGTGAGGACTTTCCTGTATCAGGCATGCCACAAGCTGGAAGCAAGAAACAGAGCCCAGGCTTTTATCTCCGCTATAAAGCGTAAGGCCATAAATGTCAACGAGGTCTTCTCACTTGACGAGATGGTAGAGATACTCGACTCCCTGGGGCCCGAGGCAATGGATACGGTAGCTCAGAAGCTGAAGCAGAAGCTTGAGCAGGAGCCTTCTCCATAGACAGCCAGGAGTTGCTGCACCTCTAGGGGCAACTCACCTTTTTTAATAACGACCCTTCTTCGCTATATAGACAATCAACCAAGGCTACACCTCTCCTCCCATACACGACCCACGCAGGCCATCCATTGTAAAATTCGTCCAGGTACTATTACGGACAGTTTCGCTGGATAAAGGAAGAAACCGATAGAGGTCAGGTTAAAAATCAGACAAAAGTTGGTTAAACCCACTTGACGTAAAATGTGTCACATGGCAACCTATTCCCACAGGGAATCGCCACTTGCATTTTCCCGGTATATACGGGGCCTCCGCTGAGATTAAAAGAGAGGGAGATACTGAGTGCTATGGCTAAAAAGCCGAAGAAATTAGAGGCAGACGTAGTGATAGCCGGGGCCGGGCCCGGAGGATGTGCAATAGCCAGAGAATTGTCCGCAAAAGGGAAAAGGGTGATCCTCGTAGAAAAAGGCGTGTACAGCAAGATGTTTTACGGCTCTCTGCTCGCCCCTGTGAGATATATGGAGAAGTACGGTTTCCTGCTAAGAACAATAGAGGGCGACTGGATAGTACAGGGCAAGGGCTTCGGCGGGGGGACTTTGATTTACGCAGGCTCAGCCTTTGTACCACACCCCGAGCAGTGGCAGCAGTACGGGATAGACCTAGCCGAATATATAGACGAGGCGAAGAAGGACTGCTGGGTCAACAAGACGCCCGATCATCTGTTAGGTGAAGGGCCCAAGCGGCTCCTGCAGGCGGCGCAGGAGGCCGGCTACCCCTGGGAAGTAATAGATAAATTCATCGACCCCGATAAGTGTAAGCCTGAATGTCCCATGTGTCCGTACGGCTGTCCGACAGGCGCCAAGTGGACGGGAATGGTGTTCGCTGAAGAAGCGAAAAGGAATGGGGCTGTCTTGCTGCCCAAGGCTACAGTTAGAGATATTATCATCGAAGACGGTGTGGCGGGCGGGGTGAGAGCCAGAGGCAGCAACGGCCAGGAATATGAAATAAACAGCAAAGTAGTCGTATGCGCTGCCGGCGGCATTGGCACAGCCCGCATCATGAAGAGGTCGGGATTCGACGATGCCGGGAGGTGGTTCTCAGGGGATCCGGCGATCATGGTCTTCGGCTTCTTCAAGAAAGGCAAGGGCGGGATGCGCGATATGCTGTTCTCTGTCGGATGCCACGATGACGAACACGGTATTACCTTCGCCAACGTAAGCGGTCCAAGATTATACTGGATGCTTAACATGATAAGAGAGAAGCCTACGGGTGCCAGAAACGCTCTCCGGTGGGGAAAGGCGATAGGAGTGATGATTAAAATAACGGATGAGCTGACCGGGCACGTCCTTCTGGACGATAAGGTCAGCAAGCCCCGCACTGAGAGGGACATATACAGGCTGGAGTGGGGTGCAGCGGCTGCCGAGAAAATCCTGATCAAAGCGGGCTGTGACCCCTATAACATGCACCATTCGGGGGTAATCGTCGGTCACCCGGCTGCGACCGTCAGGGTCGGCGAACTGGTAGACTCCAATCTTGAAACATCCGTCAAGAACCTTTACTGCTGCGATACCAGCGTCATCCCCGACGCTTTTGGAGTGCCTCCTACTCTAATAATCGTAGCTCTGGGTAAACGCTTATCGAAAAGACTGGAAACCATTATCTAAATTTTAGCAAGCAAAGGTTTTCAATTCGAGCAGTATCAATACTACCTCATCAAATATAGATAATCAGGTGCTTACTTCCGGTATTAAGAAGCATGGAGGGTAAAGCAAATGGTGACAAGGGAAGCGGAAGAACTAACCAGATTATGCGAAACCCTTTCCAACCCTTTTATCGAGAGCTGGAAGAAGGAGGGCGGTAAGGTCGTAGGATATCCTTGTACCTATGTGCCCGAGGAAATCATCTACGCCGCCGGTATTCTACCGTTCAGGCTAAGGGGAACAGGTTGTGTCGGGACGTCACTGGCCGATACATGGCTCGTCAGGACCGCCAACTGCAGCTTCGCTCGCAGCGTTCTCGAACTGGCGTTGACCGGTGAATATGATTTCCTCGACGGGGTAGTTTTTAACAACGGGTGTGACCACACACGCCGTGCGTACGAGAACTGGAAGGCCCAGGAAAAAACTCCGTCATTTATGCATATGCTCCCTGTCCCGCACGTGCTCACGGAGGACGGGCTGCAGTGGTACAGGGAAGAGGTCGCTACTTTTCAGGACCATCTGCAGAAGTCCTTTGGTGTTGAAGTTAAGGGAAAAAGCTTGAAGGAAGCGATAAGGGTCTACAATGAAACCCGCAGGCTATTGAAGCAATTGTACGAGCTTAGAACAAAGAAAGCCCCCCCGATTACAGGTGCGGAAACGCTCAAAATAGTTATAGCAAGTGCTTCAATGCCCCGGGATACTTATAATCAACTGCTCAGAGAACTGCTGAAGGAGATAAGCAATAGAGAGGGTATCTCTGATTATAGAGCGAGGCTGATGATAGTGGGTAGCGTAAATGATGATCCAGCCTTAGTAGAACTTATAGAGGACACTGGTGGTCTGGTAGTTGCCGACTCGCTATGTTTCGGGGCCAGGTTCTTCTGGGACCTGGATGAGGGAACAGGCGACACAATAGATAGTATCACAGCCCGCTACTACTATCATATTTCATGCCCCCGTATGTATGGAGCGTACCCTCAGAGGCTTGATTTCGTGAAAAACATGGCTAAGGAGGCAGGTGTCGACGGCGTTATTCTACAAGCTATAAAGTTCTGCGATCTCCACGGCGTCGAGAACGCTCTGCTGGAGAAATCCCTGGAAAATGAAGGGATCCCTACTCTAAAGCTTGAAAGAGAGTACGGGCCTTTGGCTGATACGGGTCGATTTCGTACCCGGGTACAGGCATTCCTGGAAAGATTGGGGAGGTAAGAGATGGTAAGAACACCAACGCTCTGGGAGGAAACGTCGGCTATGATGGGAGGAGTGGCCGCGTTGCCTGAAGATGTCACCGCGCTTGAGGAGCTGGCAAGCAACCTGCCGCCCGATGCGGCGGCACTGCTGAAGGGATTCACCAACCCTCACTATATTAAGATGTCCATAACAGGTCTGAAAATATTCAATACGGCTCTGACCAGCGTTCTGGAACGACGGGCTCAGGGAAAGAAGGTGGCGTTCTACTGTTTCAGCTTTCCCCGAGAATTACTCGATGCGATGGATATGGCGCCGGTGTGTACCGAAGCGGCAGGTATTATTCCGGTCCTGGCCCTGGGTTGTGAACAGTATATAGACGCACCAGTAAATGCAGGTCTCCCGGATACTATATGCGGAGGCCACAAAGCCAGCGTGGGTATGATTATCGAGCAGGCAGAGATCATGCCCGATGTAATCATTAACGCCGGGCCTGGATCGTGTGACCCTAATGCCAAGCTCCACGAATGGATGGCTGAAACGTGGAATGTTCCCCTTCTTAACCTCGACGCACCCTACTACCATGATGAACGGTCATTTCAATATTATCGGAGAGAGTTCAGAAGGATGGTAGAGCGACTGGAGGAGATAACGGGCCAGAAGGTAGACTATGACAGGCTTCGAGAGATACTCGAAAACTCCAACGAGCAGATTGAGCTTTACTGGGAAATACAGGAGCTGAAAAAGGCGAAGCCCTATCCCCTTTCGAATATCTATTGCGTGCTGGTTGAATTGATGAAATATATCTGGTCGGGGCGCCCGGAGGCTGTGGAGTATTTCCGAATAGCCCGTGATACCGCAGCGGAGCTGGTAAGGAAGGGCGAGGGGGCTTTCCCCAATCAGCGAGCCAGAACCCTCTGGACATACAGCGGCGTGTACTATGACATGGAGCTATTCAGGTGGCTTGAGGAAATAGGGGTGGCCTTCGTTCAGGATTGCTTCGGCTGGTATCCGGATAAGGTCATAGACACATCAACCGTCGACACAATGATCGACGGTCTGTCCGACAGAACCCTTAATCAGCCCATGACCAGACAGCACAAGGGGGCCTGGGATGGCCCGGCCGGATGGGCAGAGGATATGATTTTCCTGGCGAGGGAGTTAGATATAGACGCCTGCATATACTCCGGCAATCTGGCATGTAAGCAGACCTGGGGAGTTTTGCGGCTGATAACAGAGAGAATCAGAAACGAGTTAGGGATTCCCACCCTCCGGTTGGAAACGGATATACTGGATAAAAGGATCACCCCGGTATCAGTTATTAAAGAGCAGATCGAAGAGTTCATCTCGACTTTAGAATGAGGAGATATCATGATCATTGCCGGCTGCGATGTTGGCTCGCTAAGTGCCGAAGCTGTCATTATGAGGGATGGGGCGATAATTTCCTCCGAGATTATCAGGGTTAGACCCAGGCCCGAGCAATCAGCAACCGATGTCATGGATAAAGCATTGGAAAAAGCCGGCCTGACCTACAAAAACATAGAGTACTGCGTGAGCACAGGGTACGGCAGGGAGAGGATCCCGTTTGCAGACAATAATATATCGGAGATATCCTGCCACGGCAAAGGAGCTCAATGGCTTGTCCCTTCGGTGAGGACTGTGATAGACGTTGGCGGCCAGGATTGCAAGGTGATCAGGGTTGATGAGAACGGGAAGCTTGTGAACTTCGTCATGAACGATAAATGCGCGGCGGGAACGGGAAGGTTCCTCGAATTCATGGCCAAGGTGCTGGATGTAGGTATTGAAGACCTTGGGCCTCAGGGCCTCAGCTCGTTGAACTCGGTTGCCATAACCAACATGTGCAGCATTTACGCAGAGACCGAAGTGTTGCATTATGTTTATGAAGGGAAAAACCCGGCCGATATAGCCGCCGGTATCAACCGTTCGATGGCGGAAAGGGTGAACTCGCTCGTCAAGAGGGTTGGCGTTGAAGAGGATATCTGCATAACAGGCGGCGTCGCCAAGAACACCGGTGTGGTTAAGAACTTAGAAGAAACATTACAGGTGAGCGCACAGAAGCTTCCTGTTGATCCTCAAAGTGTGGGAGCGATAGGAGCATGTCTCTTCGCAAAAGAAGAATTGGGCAACCGGGACAGGTAGTGATTCAATGGCAAAGCCGATGATATTTACGGGATTTGACTTTGGCACCCTAGCTGCCAAAGTCGTTATAATGCAAGAAGGCTCGATAATATCCTCTGAGATCAGTAAAATTAAAGGAATACCGGAACAAGTAGCGAGCGATGTTCTGGATAAAGCACTCTCCAGGGCTGGCCTGTCTTTGGGAGAAGTAAACTACTCGGTCAGTACCGGCTGGGGCAGGAAAAGGGTCCCCTTCGCAAACATTGACATTGGCGAGATGCCGTGCCTCGCTAAAGGCGCCAGATTTCTGTTCCCCTCAGTGATGACTGTGATTGACGTCGGGGGTCACAGTACCAGGGCAGTCAGCATTAGCGAAGCGGGAAGAGTCACTGATTATAATACGAATGATAAGTGCGCCGCTGGAACAGGGAGGTTCTTTGAACTGGTGGCAGATGCCCTGGAATTGAAATTAGAGGAACTGGCGTCGCTTGCCGACCGGTCAAAAGACCCGGCCAAGATCTCTTCTCAGTGCTGCGTATTCGCCGAATCCGAAGTTATAA
Organism: uncultured Dehalococcoidia bacterium; assembly: GCA_964453665.1. Classification (GTDB taxonomy): domain Bacteria; phylum Chloroflexota; class Dehalococcoidia; order SZUA-161; family SZUA-161; genus DAOUTY01. Next base: position 15,050 of record CAYVQT010000018.1, read on the forward strand.
CGATGGTTAACGAAGGGCGAGAGCTGGTCGATATTGTAGCAGGTGTTCATGATTCAGTAGCACGCAGACTGGCTGCTATAGCAGGAGCTATTGGTATTAAAGAGGACGTTGTCATGACAGGTGGATGCGCCAAGAATAGAAGATTAGCTGAGGGTCTGGCAAACCATCTTAAGGTCGATATAATAACACCGGCCATTGATCCCCAACTCGTAGGAGCTACTGGAGCAGCACTAATAGCGCAAGATAGATATGGCTCCACCTAGCTACGATGGCCCAAAGGCCAAAATAACACACACCCGGGGTTCCCAATAAACGAACTCTATTTATAAATCCATTAACCACTATAGCTCCGCAGGAAAGGTGAATGACAGCTTGACACCGTTTGATGAGCATATAGAGAAACTGGGCAAATACTTGTCGGACCTGGGGAAGGAAAGGCAATACAGGGAAATTAACTGTCCCGCAGGCGTTGCTGAGCTTATAGAAGGCCTGCCTGTACATGTCGGGCCCCAGGACGGGGCCAATATCATACTGAAGGAAGATACGGCAGTTGAGTTAGGAAATCCAAGCGTAGCTTCGTGTGCTTTCGTCCTGTGGACTCCAAACTCACCGCTGATCAAAGACGGTAGAATTACCCTGGTAGGTCCCGACATTCAAGAAGCAGTGGGGGAAAGCCTGCCTTTCGCGCAGGCGTTGATAGTTGGTGGTTCCGAACTCAAGGAACAGCATCATCTGGTGCTTGAGCAGCATTATCTCATCTCAAACCGGATAGAGGGTTATATGGTCAGACTGGCACCTCAGCAGCAGCGGATGTGGACCAGAGTAAGCAGGAAGGCGGTGGAGCAGGGATTTTCCTTTGAAACTCTGGGAAGGGCATTAATGGCTATCTATAAATCGGAATTGCCTATAATAGAGGCGGCGGAGGTGATCTTCCTTACCTCAAGCAAGGAGGATGTAAAGGGTTTGGAAAGCATTGCCAATGAGGTCCAGAAGATAAAGAACGATGTATTAAGCAGCAAGTTCGTAAGAAAAGACGACGGATCCTATGAGTGCACCACCGGCTATGTAGACTGCAGAGATTGTCCGGACCTGGTTATATGTGATGAAATCAGGGGGTTGATCGGGCTCAGGAGAAAGAGTCGGGCTACAGAGCCCAACCATTCATCCCAGTCCTGAGGCGGATGGATGAAAAAATGAAGGGGCTGTAAAGTTATTATCCGAGCGTAAAATCGTCGCTGTTGCAATGAGCAGGTATAATTTCGGTGAAGGGCAGCCGCAGATTTTAAGGAGATTGAGTAATGGACCCGAAAAATAAGATTTGCATAGTCACCGGAGCGGCGAGCGGTATCGGAAAGGAAACCGCTATCGAGCTGGCGAGGCATGGCTGTACTCTTATACTGGTAGATATCAAGGAGGACAAGCTGGCAAAAGCCCTTGACGAAGTTCAAAAGTATGCACCTGAATCGACGGCGGAGTCCTGCGATGTTAGTAACAGTGAACAGGTCAAACATATGGTTGAGACCGTATTTTCGCGCTATGGACACATTGACATACTGGTAAACAATGCGGGCACTATGACTGTTAAACTCTTCAGTGAATTGACTGATGACGAGTTCAACAGACACATGGATGTTAACTATGACGGGGCCGTTTACCTGATAAGGGCTATCGTCCCGATTATGGAAAAACAGGACAAGGGCGTCATAATAAACGTAGCTTCGGTCGGCGGCAAATTGTGTGTGCCCGGAACCAGCGCATATTCCGCAAGCAAAGCTGCCCTCTATGCCTTCTCAGAAACGCTTCAATACGAATTGAAGGATAAGGGAATCCACGTAGGCGTCGTCCTGCCTGGTGGCACACGTACAGAGATACACGACAGTGTTTGCAACAAACTGGGTGAATATCAGCGCGACCAATGTAAAACGCCGCCGTCAAAACTCACAAAAGGCATACGGCAAGCTATAGAAAAGGAGCGTTTTGAGACTGTTGTCCCATCCAGCTACAAACTGTATATTGGCTTCCACAACCTGTTTCCCGGCTTGTTCAGGAACTTTGTATTGCGCAAACTGCGCCCCTATTTTTAACAGATATGCCCGTAACGTAGGAATAACTGCCCGTTAGCATTTAATAGTGTAAATCACATTCGCTTACCTCGTAGGAGGGTATTCAACGGGAAACCACAATCACTTGAAAGGTAGGAGATAGATGCTTAAAGATAGAAAGGAAGTACTGGACCTATTCAAATACCCACTTCTGCAAGCTATGGCTCACAGGAGGACTCGCAGGTTTCCTCTGGGCTGCGAGATGGCGGAGGGGACGCTTACCCATACTTCCAAGAACCCGCCCGTGCCACTCAACGATATAGAGACTGCCTTCCTCTGCTGGGCAGGCGCGGGAATAACGGGAATAATCGCAGGTGATATGCCCACCAACGATGTGCAGGGCAACATGTTCACCAGCTGGGTAGGAAGGACTACCCCCTACGCGTGCAATGTTCACAATATGAAGCTCTTCTTCACCAATGACGACGGTCTTTTCGCCTACGACCCTAAAGGTGCATCAAAACCCGTAGAGATTGAAACGGAGGACGATTGGGAGAAGATCGAAACATATTATAAACGTGATGCCATTAAGATTTCCGACGGCAGATTCCAGATGGTGCCCGAGGCGCTGGTGAGAGCGGTGCACTGGAATACTAACAGGCCGGGCACCACTATATTTATGCCCATACTTGAGATTTCGGAGGAGTACCTCGACGCTGTTATAGCCGTATTCTCGGGGGAAGGCTACAAGGTATTCGACGACATTAAAGGGCAGTGTCCCGCGGGAATAAAGAAATGGATTGATAATGGGACATTGACCGGCCCCGACGTCCCTATCTCCACTATGGAATACACCATATTTCTCGGCAATCTCGCTCCCGCATTCCACGCCATACAGAACATACAGCTTGTAGCCGAGGCAATAGGTCTCGGCTCTGTTGTTATGACGGGATATATAGGGATAATAGTGCTACAAAGTCTGGGGTTCCGCTACAACATGGCAAAGGAGGGAAGCGGGGCGCTCCTCAACCTGAACCCGGCGGGACTGGACGGCATATTTGAAAGCTATCAGCCGCCTTATTATAAGACAATGGACGATGCCGTCGATGCCTTCATTGAGAAGAAATTCGGCAGCGGGGGCGTTTTTTCAGGCAACCGCAGCGGAATAACCCCCTTCAAGGACTGGGATAAGGTACAGCCCGGCTATCAGGTGCCGAGCGAGGAGACCATTCAGATAACCAAGGATTACTGCAACTATATATTCGACACCTTCGGAAGGTTCCCGGCCACGTTCGATACTATCATCATGCCCGAATGGATACAGGTTCACCACCTCGAGCAAGAGTTCTACGATAAATACGGGCTAGACAGGCTGGTGAACGAGACCCACAGACGACATATGGAACTGTGGCATAAGTAGCCGGGCAAACCAGATAAATATCAACTCACCCTCACCTAACCTCTCCCGTTCGGCTGAGCTCACGGCCGAAGCCGTCAAGGGAGAGGAACTCACAACCCTACCTCCAGCGTAATGTGATATACATAATTCTCCCTCCCCCGGCGGGAGGGAGTTAGAGGGAGGGGGAACCAGGAATGTGCAGCGCAGCGAAACCCTTCACAGACCTGAAAGCTGATAGCCCGATAGGTGGTTTCAATTTCACCCACCCAGCATACGTGCTAATACCGAAAATGGACAGGAGACATGTCAACATAGTTAGAACAATTTTGGGTAGGTTTTAGTAAAAAACAGGAGGAAAAGTAAAGTAAAATTAACTTGAATAGGTTTGACAATCAGATAAATAAACTTGACAATTATTAACAAAATGAGTATAAAGCGCGTGATATCCTCTTCTAAGACTTTCCGCATACAGATTTAAGCAATTCCATTTACCCAGTAGGAGGACACATGACTGGTAAAACGCTGGCAATACTGACAATCCTGGTACTATGTCTATCTATCGGTGGTGTGCTTGCCCCGCCGCTGGCAAGCCCGGCACATGCCGACCCTATGGAAACACTAAGCGTAACTATTACATCCACTTCATGTGCAGCGCCAAATAACAATATGCGAAACCTGTACTTGCAACCTGACGACGAAATTATACAATTCAATAGGAGTAATTGGATTGTAGGGAGTAATCCCAGCGGCTGTGTGGTCATGGTAGGACCTGAAACAACCTTGACAGTATCAGGAGACCTGAATGGCACAATGACCGCTTCATCGCAAACTGTGGCCGTATGGTGGGATGAATTATCGCCTGCTGACCAGGTAGGATACGTTATAAGCACCGTCACTTTCGATGACGGCCACGGTAATACCTTTAGCGGTGTAGCTGTAAGTGATACTGAGACATTCGGCACACCACCGAACGACCATACTATGAGTTTCAATGGTTTTATCATTGCCACCTCGGGCACTGGCCAGATTATAATTGGTGAAACTACGGGCAGCTCAAGCTACGACTCGGTGAGCGGTTGCAGTACTTCAACATCGACTGGGACACTTCGGCGTTATGCCAGCGTTGAGGTATCAGGGCCTGGTACTTACAATGCAATTACAAATGTGATAACAGGTAATACACTAAGCCTGAGCACAAGTTATGGCCCATTGCCCACCGATGAATTGTTGCAGTTTAGGGGTAGTAATTTAAGTGGTATCTCTAAGGACGACCCCATTAATTATTATGAAGGCATCTCTGCCAGCGGTCCGGTGACGGGCGATTTAACGGGTACAGTTACACATAGCCTCAACACCCTTCTCGCAATGTCACCCACGGTTCAGGGTTGGGCGGTCGGAACATTTAGCTATAGCGACGGCAGCGGCACAATAAATGGCGTTATGGTCGAGGATGACTGGGTAACAGGTCCTGACACTTCCGCTTCAAGAGGTTATATGTTTGCACCGTCCGAATCCGGCAAGGAGTACTTAATAACTTACGACACGACATATGCAGGGGGAACAAATACATTTAACGGTAGTTTGTATACTTTAGAGCCTCTGACATCAGTAACCACCGCCACCGGCACGGGGGCAGCCACATTTGATTCTGATTCAGGTACAATAGAAAACCTAACGGCAGTGGCCGAAAGCTCGTTGCCCTCTGAGGGCAAGCCCGCCCTCGAGTTCCCCCACGGGTTCTTCGAGTTCGATATCACGGGGCTGTCAAATGGCGAAACAGTTACACTTACGATAGAGCTTCCTTCTCCTGTCCCAGTTGGGACCCAGTATTGGAAATACGGTCCGACAACAGGCGATCCGACTCCACACTGGTATCAAATAGCAATGGGCGATAACGACGGCGACAACATCATCACTATTACGTTACAAGATGGCGGTCTTGGTGATGATGACCTGACTGCCAACGGCGTTATCGTCGACCAGGGCGGTCCCGGTAATCCTCCATCGCCCGGTGGCGCAGTTTCAGCGCCGGTATTCCCCAGCGTCTACGCTGGCATCGCGGCAGCCTTATCCGCGGCTGTTGTCGCATACATTGTCCGCAGAAAACTTGTGCACCAGTCGTAGAAGCGATCACGTAGGACATAGGATAAGGTGGAGGACATCGGCGAACCTGCCGCATCCACACTATGTAGCGGGCACGGTTACCGTGCCCCTACGGTTTTATCTCACCCTTATCCCTCAACAAGCCGATCGAACCATGAACGGCCTCTATAACCGCAGCGTATAAAATGGAGTAGAACCCAACTCACATATTATGGCGCAATAGATTCCCGCTTCCGCGGGAATGACATAATAATGTCACCCCTGCGAAAGGGTGGCCGACGTCGGCCAACCTACCCTTTCTATCACCTAACACTTTCCACATTAAAGGCTTTACAACCAGAGGTCTGAGTAGGATAATGTGTCAACCAAGAACCCAGTCCCAAGGCATTAAACAGGAGAGGGCTATGCCAAATGTTGGAGAAGCTAAGGGGGCTGGGTGCACAGATACTCTTCTATTCACACGGCGGAGGTGGCTACACTATCTACTTCACGAAGCAGGGGCTTCTATGAACAGGTAACATAATTCATCAAAGGAAGGGTTGGATGAAATGAGCAGGGTTTCCGGACTATTCGACATCACAGGCAATGTGGCTATTGTAACCGGGGCTGCCAGCGGGATAGGCCGGGCTATTGCTCTGGACCTGGCCGGACTCGGAGCCAGCGTGGTCGCGGCAGACAAGGCCATAGGTGGTGCGCAAGAAGTAGCGAAGGAAATAGAATCAGCAGGCGGCATAGCCATCGCTGCTGAAACGGATGTTACCGATAAAAAAGAAGTGGAACAAATGGTGCAGAAGACAATCGAAAGATTCGGCAAGATCGATATCCTGGTGAACAATGCCGGAATCATTGCCAGAAGCTCAGTCATGGACATCCATGAAGAGGAATTGGACAGGACATTCGATGTAAATCTCAAAGGTGTTGTTCTTTGTTCCCAGGCAGCAGCCAGAAACATGATTGAGCGGAAAAGCGGTAAGATTGTGAACGTGGGATCGTCCCTATCTTCAAGGGCTTCGGTATGTAACTTATCAGGCGGAGGGGCGGACTACTGCGCATCGAAGGCGGCTGTACAGGCAATTACCAGGTCACTGGCCATGGAGCTGGGCCCCTGTGGTATAAACGTCAACGCTGTTGCTCCAGGGGTAACCAACACTCCAATGCACGAAGGCCTGTGGGAAATGGCAGCAGCATACTACCAGAATAGTGTACCACTGGGAAGACTGGCGGAGCCGGAGGACATAGCCGACGTGGTGGTATTCCTGGTTACTGACGCCGCCCGGTACATTACAGGTCAGACCATTCATGTTAATGGCGGACAGATAATGGTGGACTAGTATAGGAGGTGGCAGCAATGGCCAGGCTTGAAAAACTCTTTGAGCCCGTCAAGATAGGCAAATTGCAGCTCAAGAACCGGATAGTGATGCCGGCCCTGAACACAAAGCTCGGGACTGAGTTCGGGGCTGTGAGCGACCGGATGATTGACTTCTACGTGGAGAGGGCCAAAGGGGGAGTGAGCCTGATAGTAATCGAGAACACCTGCGTTGATTGGCCGGTAGGGAAGGCAGGCACGAATCCTATCAGGGCAGATGAGTGGAAGTTCGTCCAGGGACTTCATGACCTTGCAGAAGCGGTTCACCTCTACGGCACGAAGATCGCCACCCAGCTACAGCATACCGGCAGACAGGGCTCAGCGATGACGAGCGCCGAGGGGCAACAGCTCGTAGCGCCTTCGGCAATTCCCTGCCTGCCCACCGGCGCCGAAATGCCGCGGGAGCTGACCATCGAGGAAATCGAGGGGCTGATTGGCAAGTTTATCTTCGGAGCCGCGATTACAAGAACCGCCGGATTCGATGCCGTCGAAATCCACGGGGCGCACGGGTATCTAATCACCCAGTTCATGTCCCCCTACTCCAATAAACGCACAGACGAATATGGCGGTAATTTCGAGAACAGGATGAGGTTCGCCCTGAGGATAGTGGAAGGGGTCAGGGCAGCAGTGGGCCCCGATTTCCCCATCATTTTCAGACTCAGCGGAGACGAATATATAGAGGGCGGGCTGACCCTGGAGGACAACAAGCTGATTGCACAGAGACTGGAATCCGCCGGGGTGGATGCCCTGAGCGTTTCATCGGGCATATACGAGTCACCACCGTGGTACGGCAGGATCTTCCCCACGATGGGTATGCCAGAGGGATGCAATGTACCGCTTGCAGCGGAAATCAAGAGGGTTATCAACATACCGGTTATCGTCGCCGGCAAACTTGGCGACCCGCTACTGGCCGAAGAAGTCCTCAAGGATGGAAAGGCAGACCTTATCGCTATTGGCAGACCTCTGCTCGCCGACCCGGAGCTGCCGAGAAAAGCCGCTGAGGGACGGTTGGATGATATACGTCCCTGCCTTTATTGTAACGAAGCCTGTGCCGGGAGCATAGCCAACTTCTGGCGGATAAGCTGTCAGGTGAATCCTGCCCTCGGTAAAGAAAGAGAGTACGAAATCAAACCGGCAGCGAAGATTAAGCGAGTGCTGGTCGTCGGCGGCGGCCCGGCAGGTATGGAAGCAGCAAGGGTTGCCGCACTCAGAGGCCACGAAGTAACCCTGTACGAAAAAGGTAATAGCCTGGGAGGACAGCTAGCGCCAGCCTCGGCACCCAGGTTCAAGCAATCGATCAAACGCCTTGCGGAATACCTTAAAAGGCAAATCGAGAAGGTAAATGTTAAAGTCGAACTCGGAAGAGAGGTCAACCCGGAACTGATTAAAAAGCTGAAACCCGACGTTGTGATACTGGCAACAGGCGCCTCCCATCTTGTCCCCGACATTCCCGGCGTCGGGCTGGAGAAGGTGGCTACCGCCAGCGAGATACTTCTGGGTAAAAAGGAGGCAGGCGACAGAGTCGTCGTGGTAGGGGGCGGGGAGGTCGGAGCCGAGCTTGCCTGGTTCCTGGCGGAGCAGGGCAAGAAGGTGACCATCATTGAGATGCTGTACGGTGTCGCAATCGACATGAACCTTTTCAGCCGCTTCTACCTGCTGGATAAGATGGCCGAGCTTGGAATCGAGGTGCTTGCCAACACGACAGCCGGGGAAATAACCGACAAAGGCGTGGTTGCAGTCGATATAAGTGGTGATAAAAGGGTAATAGAGGCGGATACTGTAGTCCTCGCTACAGGTTTTAAGTCCAACAGCGAACTCGCGGATAAACTCAGGGGCAAGATCCCTGGGGTATACGCCATCGGGGACTGCGCGGAGCCTCACAAGATATGGGGGGCAATACATGGCGGCGCGCGTGTTGCGCGCCAGGTATGAAGCGTAAGCGCTGAAAAATATAATGAGGGGAACAATGCCCAGGACAATCGTTATACCGGTGACCCTGGACACGAAGGGAGAGGAGACCGGGTTCGTAAAGGACGAGATAGCGAGGAAAGGGCACAAAACACTAATCATAGATGTCGGTGTTCTGGGCAGACCTCAAATGAAGGCTGATATTACCCGGGAGGAAGTAGCCCGGGCTGGCGGCAAGAGCCTCGGGGAACTTGTCGAGGCCGCAGAGAAAGGGGCCGACAGGACCGAGGCAACGAACGTTATGATTAAAGGGGTGCAGAAGATTGTCAGGGAGCTGCACTCTGCGGGCAAGCTGGATGGCATAATATCCCTCGGCGGTTCAACTGGAGCCGCACTCGGAACCTCTGCCATGAGCGTACTGCCCATCGGCGTGCCCAAGCTGATGGTGAGCACGGGGTTCGAGCTACAGTTCGTCGGCCACAGGGACATCGCCATGATGCAAACCCCCGCGGATATACTGGGGCTCAACTCTGTGATGAGAAAGACGCTGGCAAGTGCCGCCGGGGCAATCGTGGGCATGGTAGAAGCGGAAGTGCGGGGTGAGGTCAAGCCTATGATCGGGATAACCGCCCTCGGGGTTACCACCCCCGCAGTCATGAATATAAAGCCTCTTCTCGAACAGGGAGGATACGACCTCATAGCTTTTCATACGGATACACAAATACTGGACGAACTGGTGCAGGAGGGCAAAATCAGCGGGATTATAGACCTGACGACCTTTGAGGTAATGATACCGCTCACCTACCACCTGCCGGAGGAACTGGCGGAGGGCCGACTCAGGCTTGCGGGCGAAAAAGGGCTGCCCCAGGTTATCGTCCCCGGCGGCCTGGACATGCTCATCCTGACGGGCACTAAGGAGACCGTTCCCGCAGAATATAAAGACCGAATACTTCATGTTCACGGCCCCGATAGGGTACTGGCGAGAACGACCAAAGCGGAAGTGGGCAAGGCGGCTATAATCCTGGCTGAGAGAGCCAACAGGGCGCTGGGGCCGGTCGCCATAGTCATTCCACAGCGGGGCTTTTCAGCAGTGGACGAACAGGGTCAGCATTTCCACGACCCTGAGGCCGACGGAGCATTCGCGCAAGTAGTCAAGGATACGGCGAACGAAAATGTCGAGATTGTGGAGGTTGACGCACACATCAACGATGACGAGTTTGCCAGAATTGTGGTCGACACCTTTGGCAGGCTGATGAAAAAGGAAGGCGTCTAGGATGGGGCGAAGATTCACCAGGGAGGAAATACTGCAAAGGCTCAGGAATACAATTGAGGCGGGTAAGCCTGTAATAGCCGCCGGCAGCAGCGCGGGCATCATAGCCAAGTGTGCCGAGCTTGGAGGGGCCGACCTGATAATGGTATATAGTTCGGGGAAGGCAAGAATAAGGGGATTCCAGACCACAATGGTCGAGAACTCCAACCAGGTAACCCTGGAGATGTTCGAGGAAATAGACGCCGTGGTAAAAGAAACCCCTATCATCGGGGGTATCGATGTAACCGAGCCTCCCGGTGTCAAAAACCTCGCCGAACTGGTGCAAAGGTTTGCCGATACGGGATTCTCAGGTATAATCAACTTCCCTACATACGGCTTTTTCGACGACGAAAACTGGCGCAGGGACAGGGAAGACCAGGGCATAGGGTTTTCCAGGGAGATCGAACTTATACGAGTTGCTCGAAACATGAACGTATTCACCATGGCGTATGTCTTCTTCCCACAGGATGCACGGACGATGGCTGAAGCGGGGGTCGATTGCATGGTACCTCATGCGGGAGGCACGGCCGGGGGGCTGGTTGGCTTTGACTCAATTGCGTCGCCCCTGAAAGACGCGGCTGCCAGCGTGCAGAAGATGATTGAAACGACCAGGGAAGTAAACCCGGATGTAATCTGTCTGGCCCACGGCGGGCCGATTGCCGCCCCCGAGGATACCGGCTACCTTTATGAACACACAGAGGCATCCGGCTTTGTCGGAGCTTCAAGCATTGAGAGAATACCTGTGGAAAAGGCTGTTACCGAGGTAGTGAAAGCGTTTAAGAGCTTTCAATTGAAGAGGCATTGAAGCTCTTTACGCCGTATTAACTAAAATCAAATCGCTCTTTAAGCATAGAAAGGAAGTTGTTCCATGGTTGAGAAAGGCAGAGCGGCAGTCTACAAGGGGTTCGGCGAGCCTATGGAGATCAGAGAGTATCCGGTGCCTGAACCGGAGCCCGGGGCAATTCTGGTCAAGGTATCGAGATCCAACATATGTGGCTCGGACCTCCATCAGTGGCGAGGTGATATCAACCTCTCCGCCCTGGGTGCACCACTCCCGGCAATCCTTGGGCACGAGATGATAGGCACCGTGGCCAAGCTGGGAGAGGGCGTCGTTTCTGACTCGGCAGGCCAGCCGTTAGCAGTCGGGGACAGGGTCGTTCACCGCTATTTCTACCCGTGCGGTCATTGCCGGGCGTGCCTGCGAGGACAGGATGCGTTTTGCCCGATAGCCCCGCTCGGCCAGGTGAGCCTCTGTGATGAGCCCCCGCACTTCCTGGGTACATTCGCCGAATACTTCTATTTGCGTCCCAATCACACCGTGTTCAAGGTGCCCGACGACGTTACAGACGACATGGCAGCCCCCGCCAACTGCGCCCTCTCGCAGGTTATCTGGGGCCTGGATAGAGTGGGGTTCAGCTTCGGCGAGACCATCGCCATCCAGGGAGCGGGGGGCCTGGGTATCTACGCCACCGCCGTAGCCAAGGACATGGGGGCTAACAAGGTCATCGTCATCGATGGCATTGACGAGCGATTGGAACTGGCGAAAGCCTTTGGCGCCGATGAGTTGATAGACTTCAGGGAGGTTGCGACCCCGATGGAACGATGGCTTAAGGTGAAAGAGCTAACCGGCGGCTGGGGAGCGGATGTGGTCGCCGAACTCGTCGGCTTCCCTCATGTCATTCCCGAAGGCATAGACATGATGGGCTACGGAGGACGCTACCTTGAGATCGGCAATATCAGCTTCGGTATGACGTATGAGGCTGAACCGTGCAAGCTCGTGATGGACAATAAGAGTATAGTGGGCGTCATGCTCTATCCCGCCAGTGCCCTGAAGAAGGCCCTTGACTTCCTGAGCCGGGCCAAGGATAGATACCCCTTCGATAAAATCCTGGCCCGTTCCTATCCACTGGAAGAGATTAACGAGGCCTTTGAGAACCAGGATAAGGGGCTGGTTTCCAGGTCCACTATCATTCCCTGAGGCCCGCAGGCGAGCATTAATGAATAGCAAAGGGAGAACAGATGGGCCAGAATAGCGATGCTTACACATCTCTAGCTGAGAAGCACGGTTTTGGCAATTCACAGCCATACCTTCGTGTGCTCCGATTTCTAATGACACCGGAGCAGGCCGGGATGGTAGCCCTGTTGCCGGGGTCACCCCAGGAGGTAGCGCAGAAAAGCGGCCTGGAACCGCCCGTAGTGAAGGAAAACCTCGACGAGCTGCTCCGAAAGGGCGTAGTTGTTCCCAGAGATTACAAGAACCCCGATTACTTCATGTTCTGTAAATACGCCGAGCGGATGTGGGAAGTGAGCGAATCGTTGATGGGCATGGATATATATACCGAAGAACAGATAACGGAGCTTTTCCACCTCTGGGAAGAATGGAAGCGAACAGACTACGCAGATATGACCGCCGAACGCTGGCATAACCTCAAGGCAATGGGCATCAATGGCCTGAGAATTGTCCCGGCATACAAATCCATACTGGACAGCCCCGAAATCCTGCCCCATGAGGACGCCAGGGAGATAGTGAGGGTCCAGCCCCTGATCACGGTTGTCTCGTGCTCGTGCCGCAAACACATGCAGGTCATAGGAAATCCCTGCCGTAAATCAGACTCCGATGCCAACTGCCTGCAGTTTGCCAAGTCCGCTGAATATTCCTTGATTAGAGGTCACGGCAGGCGCATATCTGTTGATGAGGCTATCGCCATACTGGATAAAAACGAGGAGGATGGCCTGGTACATGAGTGGATGAACCATGCCAAGATCGAAGCAGCCCAACCATATGCATTGTGCAGCTGCTGCAGGTGCTGCTGCACGGTATGGCATTATGCCGACATACGCCAGGTACCGAACGACGAAATCTTCGCCAGGAGCAGATATGAGGCCCGCGTTGATTCTGAGCTCTGCAATGGCTGCCAGGACTGTATAGACCGCTGCCAGTTCGATGCCATTGAGATGCAGCGAGTTGAAGGCTCCAGGCGTCTGAAAGCCGTGGTAGACACGGAAAAATGCTGGGGCTGCGGGGTATGCACGCTAGTCTGTGAACCAGAAGCTTTGAGGATGCATTTGGTAAGGCCGCCGGAGCACATCCCTGCTTGAGCAAGAGCTAAATGCCCGGGCTACTTGCGATGCCTTGGGTCTGAAAGAAAGGACGATATGAAATGCCTACAGCACAGGTTGGCGATATCAACATCTGCTACGAAGTTACCGGAGAAGGCGAGCCTCTTCTCCTGATCATGGGATACGGCGCCAGCTCCCACTGGTGGTTCCCCCAACTCCCGGCCTTCTCTCAGGAATACCGGATGATTACCTTCGACAACAGGGGAACGGGGCAGAGCGATAAGCCCGATACTCCATACACCCTGGAGATGATGGCGGATGACGCTGCGGGGCTGCTCGAGGTCATCGGTATCGACTCCGCCCACATCTTTGGGGTCTCCATGGGCGGTATGATCGCCCAGGAGTTTGCACTCCGCTACCCGGACAAGGTAATGAGCCTCATCCTGGGGTGTACCATGCCGGGAGGGCATAACGCGGTCATGCCCGACCAGGAGGCATTGACGGTCCTCTTCGACATGGAACGCAAGCAGCAACTCACGCTGGAAGAACAGGCAAGGGAACTGCTTCCTTTCCTTTTCAGCCGGGAGTTCATCGATAAGCAACCGGAAATTATTGATGCGCTAATCGCTGATATGCTGGAATATCCCACCCCACCGCATGGCTATAAAAGGCAGGGGGAGGCCGTGATGGGATTCAACGCCTACAACCGGCTTCCCGAGATAGAAGCTCCCACGCTGGTCATAGCGGGAGCGGCCGACAGGTTAATCCCGGTGGAGAACTCCAGGATACTGGCATCGAGAATACCCGATGCTGAACTCGTCATCTTTGAAGATATGGGACACGGCTTTACCGGCGAAGCGCCGGATGAGGCAAATAAGGCTGTCCTGGATTTCCTGGGGCGGCACCGCCGTTCAGGATAAAGGCTCATTCCATCTGATATCTTTCAGGCACGCTTCGGGCAGCGTTAGAATTGGGAAAGCGTCCAGGACAATTAGGATTTATCGATGCTGAACAAGATATACGGCACTTTTGACGAAGCTGTAGCGGATATCCCCGATGGCGCTTCCATCGCCGTGGAGTGCTGGGGTATTCCAGGCACTGCTCAGAACCTGATTGCCGCCGTCAAGAGGAAAGGTATAAATAACCTCACCGTTATCACCCACAACTTCTTCCCCATGATAGGCTTCAGCGAGGAAGAGGCCACAACGCCCACCGCGCTGCTCCCCCAGATGAAGAAGCTGATAACGACCGTGGTGGGTGTGCGACAACTGGGTGCAGGAGAATTCGTGAAGGAATACATCGAAAGGGGCCTGGAGGTAGAGCTCAGCACCCACGGGACGCTGGCCTCAAGGCTATATGCCGGGGCAGCCGGCCTCGGTGGTTTCTTCAACCCGGTTGGTGTGGGGACGATACTGGCAGAAGGGAAAGAGCGTAGAATCATCGGTGATAAGGAGTATATTTTTGAAGAGCCAATAAAACCCGATTACGCTTTTATCAGAGGCTACAAGGCAGACCGGCTGGGCAATCTCATCTACCAGGGAACCTATAGAACAGATCAGCCGGTAATGGCAATGGCGGCCAGAGTCACCATTGCTGAAGTTGAAGAAACAATCGAGGTGGGTGAGATCGATCCGGAGCATGTGGTAACACCGGGGGCATTTGTTGACCGCATCGTAAAAATTCCCGAAGATGGCCTGGGCACCCGGCGTAAAAGAAGGGAAATGATCAACAAATTCGGCAGCATTGATATCGCGCGTAAGATGTTATTCAGGAGTGAAGGTGCCGAGGGAATCCCTGAACCGGCGCAGGTGAAAGGATTAAAGCAGAGGCTTGACAGGGATACAATAGCGATGAGGGCAGCGAAAGAACTGAAGGACGGCGACTATGCCAATCTTGGAATTGGAATCCCCAATATGTGTGCTCTTTATATACCCGAGGGTGTCATCTTTCAGTCGGAGAACGGTGCGCTGGGCTACGGCCCCCTTGTGCTGGAGGACGAGATAGAGAAAGCCGAGTTTCATTATGTGGATGCCGGAGCAAGGTTCGTCACCCCGGTGCCCGGCATGTCTATTTTCGATGTCGTTACTTCATTCGCTATGATAAGGGGTGGCCGCCTGGTTACTATTCTCGGCGGGCTCCAGGTTTCAGAGAAGGGGGACCTGGCGAACTGGAACTCCACCGGTGACGCTCTCACCGGCACCATCGGCGGTGGAATGGATTTGGCCGTAGGCGCTAAGCGGGTGATTATAACCATGGAGCATACTACAAAGGACGGAAAGCCCAAGATAGTGCAGGAGTGCACCTACCCCCTCACGGCCACTGAGTGCGTGGACCTGGTCATAACCGATCTGGCCGTTATCGAGGTAACACCGGAAGGGCTTCTGCTAAAAGAGATAGCTCCGGGGTGGACTACTGAGGAAGTGCAATCACTCACCGGGCCCACACTCATTATTGCGCCAGACCTGAAGGAAATCGAACTGTAAAAGAGAAACCCAAATTCCTTAATATACCTCTCCCTTGACGGCTTCGGCCGTGAGCTCAGCCGAACGGGAGAGGCCAGGGCCTATCCTGAGCCCTTCGATAAACTCAGGACGGGCTTGCCGAAGAATGAGGGTGTTCTGCGAAAGAATAGACCATGTTAAACCAAAGGTACATAGTAGAGGACATAAGTTTTATGACTCAGGGGGTAATCCATGGCAGAGGGTAAAGGTCCGCTGGACCTGGAGAAAGAGGTTCTCAACGAAGGGCTATGTGCCAGCTGTGGTGCCTGTGTGGGCATCTGCCCCTATATCAAGGTGGTCAAGGACAGGGTGGCTGTAATCGAGCCCTGTGGCATATCAGAAGGTCAATGCTACGATTTCTGTCCTCGAACGCCTACCGATATACCCGCGCTGGAGCGAAGGCTATTTGGCAAGGAGAGGGCCGATTACTCTCTGGGGTTGTACATCTCTATTGAGATGGCGCAGGCAACAGACAGCAGCATCCGACGCCGGGCCCAGTATGGCGGGGTTGTTTCCGCCCTCATAGCATACGCCCTGGACTCCGGAGCAATAGAGTCCGCGGTGCTGACAAAACCCTTCGACAGCGGACTCATGCCCGCCTCAACGCTGGCAGAAGAGAGCGTCCGGGTGCTTGAATATTCGGGATCGAACTATATATCTTCCGCCACTCTATCGGAGTTAAATAAAGCAATAAAGCAGCCAAGGGGTGCCATTGGCATAGTAGGCATCCCCTGCCAGATTATGGCGCTCAGGAAAATGCAGGCTTCGCAGCATGAAACCGGAGCCGAAGCTGTAAAGCTGGCCATAGGCCTCTTCTGCACCTGGGCGTTATCCTATAAAGGCTTCTACGAATACCTCAGAGGCAAGGTCGACACCTCATCCATCAAGCGAATTGATATCCCCCCTCCCCCGGCCAATATACTCGTAGTTCATACCGGCGATGGCGCGCTGGAATTTCCCCTGGACGAGATACGAGGGGCTATCAAGCCAACCTGCAACATCTGCTACGATATGACATCTGAGTTAGCCGACATCTCGGTGGGAATGGTCGAGGGAATGGATGACTGGAATACCCTGATAGTTAGAACCCCCGCAGGAGAGCAGCTCGTCGCCGGGGCCAGAGCTAACGGGATAATTGAAACCAGACCCCTGGACGAAGCAAGGCTGGCTCATCTGCGAGAGGCATCTATGAACAAGAAAAGAAAAGCTATTGATGAGATCGTGAGGCGGACAGGCGATAATTCCAATCTTCTATATTTGCGTTTAAGCGATGCTGACAGGAGAAACTTGCTGTAGGAGTTCGAGATGTCAACATTTACTATGGACCGGCCAGGCACAAGCGTATTGATGATGGGCAACGAGGCTATCGCTCGAGGCGCTATCGAAGCTGGAGTCGATTTCTGTGCCGCTTATCCGGGCACTCCATCGACAGAGATTACGGAATCCCTGGCCTCTGCGGCGGAGCATCTGGGTTTGTATGTCGAATGGTCCACCAACGAGATGGTAGCCCTGCAAGCGGCAGCGGCTGCTTCATTCGCCGGGTTGAGAGCTATAGTGGCCATGAAACAGAACGGTGTCAACGTATGCTCAGACTTTTTGATGACGGTCAGCCTCAGTGGCACTAAGGGCGGCCTAGTTATAGTGGCGGCCGATGACCCATCGGCGATATCAAGCTCTAACGAGCAGGACAGCCGCAATTTCGCCAGCTTTGCCGACCTGCCGCTCCTGGAGCCCGCAACCTTCCAGGAAGCTAAGGACATGACAAGGTGGGCCTTTGAGCTGTCGGAAAATCTTGGCCTGCCCTGCATAATACGAAGCGTAACCAGGTTATCCCACAGCAGGGGTAATGTCAGGCTCGGCGAGATCGCCGAAAGGCAGAGAGTAGCCCGCTTTGACGGGGCCTATATCTCCGGTGCGTTCGTTGCGGTACAGCATGCCGCCTTACACATGAAACTGGAACAGGCCCGGGAAGCGTTTGAGGACTCAGATTTCAACTGGTATGTCGGCCCGGAGAACGCAAAATTCATTATAGTCACCAGCGGCAGCGGCTGGTTTTATTCGCGGGAAGCGGTTGCAGCCCTGGGACTTGATGAAAATGTGGGGATTCTCAAAATCGGGACCACATGGCCCCTCCCTGAGAGATTCATCACCCAGCACCTGAAGCAGGCTACTGAAATACTTATCGTCGAAGAGGTAGACCCATTCCTTGAGCGAAATATAAAGGTCCTCCTGGTAGAACAGGCCAAGGCCCTTGGGTCAATCGAAGTCTATGGCGCGAAGTCGGGACATCTTCCGGGATTCGGGGATATCAACCAGGACAAGGTAGCCAGAGCCCTGGCCAGCATCAAAGGGCTGGAATACCGGACCAGGGACGAAGCATACGTTCAGAGAGCGACTGAACTGGCACTGCCCAGCTTACCCCCGAGGATGCCCACATTCTGCCCCGGCTGCCCCCATCGAGCCTCCCTGTGGGCAATAAAAGCAGCCCTGAAGCTGGACGGACGTGAGGGATTTGTCACCGGCGACATAGGATGCTACAGCCTGGGGGCAGGTCCGGCGGGCTTCTGGCAACTGAAGACCCTCCACTGTATGGGGGCGGGAACGGGGCTGGCCACAGGATTCGGCCAATTGGGGCAGTTCGGATTTGATCAGCCGGTTATCGCCGTCTGCGGCGACTCCACGTTCTTCCACGCTGCCATCCCGGGTCTAATAAATGCCCGGTTCAATAACAGCAATGTCCTGATGGTTGTTCTGGATAATGGAGGGACGGCAATGACCGGATTTCAGCCCCATCCCAGCTCAGGATACGACGCACTGGGCAGGCCAGCTCCTGTAGTAGAAATCGAAGAGGTCTGTAAGGCTATCGGGGCCAAGGTCAAAGTAAGAGACCCCTTCGAGATAGACCAGGCTATAGCCGACCTCTATGACATGTTACAGGAGGATGGGGCCAAGGTTATGATCTTCCGCAGGAGATGTCACCTCATTGAGTCCAAAGAGAAGGGAAGAAAAAAGGTCTATGTCGAACCTGATAAATGCATAGGCGATGACTGCGGCTGCGCTCGCTTCTGCAGCAGGGTATTTAATTGCCCGGGCATAATCTGGGACCAGGATGCGCAAAAGGCAAGAATCGACGAGGTCGTGTGTACCGGCTGCGGAGTCTGCGCCACGCTCTGCCCGAGAGGGGCGATCATCGTGGAAGGGGGATAAGCAATGACTCTGGAGAAAGACCCTCTAAACCTTATCATAACCGGCGTCGGGGGACAGGGAAACGTCCTCGCTTCGCAGATAGTGGCCTCTGCCGGCATTAAGGAAGGACTCTACGTCACCGTAGGTGAGACCTACGGCGCCTCCCAGAGAGGGGGGCCCGTGATGAGTCACGTCCGTTTCTCCTCTAAGGCACAATGCAGCCCCCTTATATCTGAGGGCCAGGCCGATATCATAGTCGCGCTCGAGCCCGTTGAAGCACTGCGCGTGATGGCAGAGTTCGGCAGCCCCGATACCAGCGTCATAGTCAGCCCCAGACCTATCTATCCGATTTGGGTTCTTGCAGGTCAGGCGAAATACCCGCCGATCGAGGAGATTATCGAAAAGCTTGAAGAGCTTGCGGACAGGGTACAGGTTGTCAGCGTAAGCGATGACGGTGAGGTGCCGGTGGGTACAAATGTGCTCATGGTGGGTGCTCTGGCTGCATCTGGCTTGCTCCCCATCCCCGTCGAAGCTTATGAAGAGGCGATGAGGGATATATTTGCGCCGAAAGACCTTGAAACGAACTTGCAGACCTTTAGGAAAGGTATGCGAGCAATAGCTGGAGGTTAGCGTCCGTAATTAATTTCAAGGGAAAACCGGATTCCCCCTCCCTCTAACTCCCTCCCACCAGGGGAGGGAGAATAAAAAGATGCCTCTCCTTTAATAATTGAGGTCAGGCAATGATGAAAAGTTACCTCTCTCTTGAAGGGAGAGGTTAGGTGAGGGTGAACAACATTGCAGGAATCAGCACAGCGTAATCCACCAACCTCTCCTGCAAAAACTGCACGAGCGTGAGACGGATGGCTGAAATAAGAGAAGCAGTAATCGTAGATTACGCACGGACGCCTTTCGGTGTCGCCAGCAGAAAGAAGCCGGGCTTTTTTGCAGACAAGCGCGCCGACGATCTCGCCGTCGTTGTAGTTGAGGCGCTGATCAAGCGGACCGGTATAGACCCGGCTACAATCGACGAAGTCATAATGGGAGCGGTATACCAGGGCGGAGAGCAGTCAGGTCCCGGCCGGGGCATCAGCCTGATGACCTGCCCCGTTGAGGTTGCCGCACTGAGCGTCGACCGTGCCTGCTGCTCGAGCATGACGAGCGCTCATATCGCCTCCATGGCCATCCAACTGGGCCTCGGAGATATCCATATTGCGGGTGGAATTGAGAGTCACTCCCATTTTCCAGCCCCTTTGATCACCGAGGACACCGACCTAATAGCACTGGCGGAGGAGATAGGCAGTTCACGCGGTCTGCCCAATCCAAAGATATTCGACAAAGTCGACCTCAACGCTGTGGTAAGTATGGGCCTGATAGCTGAGAGGCTGGCTGCTATGTACAACATCTCCAGGGAGGAGCAGGACCAGTGGGCTTTGAAGAGCAACTTAAGGGCTGCGGCAGCACAGCGAGACGGCAAGTTCAAGAACGAAATAATTCCTACAGAGGGAAAGCTGCCCGATGGAACCGTGAAGCTCGTCGACTACGACCAGGGCGTGCGGCCCGACTCCACTATAGAGAAAATACGCAGCCTCCCGCCTCTATATAAACCTGATGGAACGATCTGCGCTGCCAGCACCTCCGGTGAGAACGACGGCGCAGCAGCAGCGGTGCTGATGTCGAAGGATAAGGCCCGGGAACTGGGGTTGGTACCAATGGTCACACTAAGAAGCATGGCATGGGTTGGCGTTGCCCCTGAAATCATGGGATACGGCGCTGCCGTGGCATCCAGAAAGGCCCTGGAGCGAGCGGGTATATCCATAGATAATATCGACCTTGTTGAGATAAATGAGGCCTTCGCCGTACTGCCCCTGCTGCAGATAAAGGAAATGGGGATAGACCCGGAGAAGGTCAATGTTAACGGCGACGCCTGCTGCATAGGCCATCCTACCGGGGCGAGCGGTATGCGGGTACTCGGGACATTGGCCTTTGAGATGAACCGCAGAGGCTCCAGATATGGTCTGGCTGCTATATGCGGAGCGTGGGGCGCAGGGGCTGCTACAGTCATTGAGAGAGAGGAGTACTGGGAAGGCCGCCGCGCCTTCGGCGGCTAAGAAAGGGCTGTGAGGTGGTGTGGCCCAGCGGAACCAAACAGCTGCTGTAAGGTTTTCGAGTTGTAAGGGTATATATTCCCCCCTCCCTCTAACTCCCTCCCGCCAGGCTTCGTCCTGAGGCTCAGCCCGAAGGGGGAGGGAGGACAGGAATTTCCCTCTCCCTTGAAGGGAGAGGTTAGGTGAGGGTGAGAAGTAACACTCTGCGAATAGGAGCCACGGATGCTTAATAAGGTGTTCAGCAGTTTCGACGAGGCAGTAGCGGATATACCCGACGGTGCTTCTATCGTTATGGAATGCTGGGGTATCTCCGCCACTCCCCAGAACCTCATAGCGGCTACGAAGAAGAAAGGCGTCAGGGACCTTACTGTTATCACCCATAACTTTATACCCCTGCCAATCGGCAGCGAGGCAGAGGTCACGATGCCCCCGGTGTTGCTGCCGCAAATGAAGAAACTGATAACTGCCGTGGTAGGTTTTCAGCAACTGGGTGCCGGGGCTTTTGTAAAGGAATACGTAGCAAGGGGGCTGGAGATAGAGCTTTCCACTCATGGAACGCTGGCCTCAAGGCTCTATGCCGGTGCCGCCGCTCTCGGCGGATTCTTCAATCAGGTTGGCGCAGGAACAATACTGGCAGAAGGTAAGGAGAGGAGAGTTATCAACGGTAAAGAATACATATTCGAAGAGCCGATACGGCCTGACTACGCTTTTATTAGAGGCTACAGGGCCGACAGGTTGGGCAATCTGGTCTACCAGGGAACCTACAGGGCGGACCAGCCGATAATGGCGATGTCGGCCAGGGTGACTATTGCCGAGGTCGACGACATAGTAGAAGTAGGCGAGATCGACCCCGAGCGCGTCGTGACCCCCGGGGCATTTGTTGACCGTATAGTAAAAATCCCAGACGACGGGCTTGGCACTCAACAGAGTAAGAGGGAACTCATATCCAGATTGGGCAGCATTGATATGGCCCGGAAGATGTTGTTCAGACAGACATGCTCCGATGGGAGCCCCGGGCAGGCGTCAGCAAGCAAGGCAAAGCAGAGACTCGACAGGGACACCATAGCGATGAGGGCAGCGAAGGAACTGAGGGACGGTGACTACGTCAACCTGGGGCTCGGGATACCGAACCTCTGTGCCCTCTATATACCCGAGGGCGTTATATTTCAGTCGGAGAACGGTGTCTTAGGCTACGGCCCCCTGGTGATGGAGGATGAGATAAAGAAGGCTGAGTTCCATTATGTCGATGCGGGAGGAAGATTCTGGACCACGGCACCCGGCATGGCCCTGTTTGACGTCATCACCTCCTTTATTATGATAAGAGGCAGTCGTCTCTTAACAGTCCTGGGTGCGCTCCAGGTCTCCGCCAGAGGTGACCTGGCGAACTGGAACGCAGGAGTGGATGCCCTTGGCGGCACTATAGGCGGTGGAATGGACCTTGCCGTGGGAGCCAAACGGGTTATAATCACCATGGAGCATACTACCAGAGATGGTATACCCAAAATAGTCAGAGAGTGTACCTGTCCCCTTACCGCCAGGGAGTGCGTGAACCTCATCATAACAGACCTAGCCGTAATCGAGGTCACTCCCGGGGGACTTCTGCTGAAGGAGTTAGCTCCCGGCTGGACAGCAGAGGAAGTGCAAGCATTGACCGAGCCGGAGCTCATAATAGCCACCGACTTGAAGGAAATCGAGCTTTGAGACATTTGTACGGTGTGCGTAGAGAGATAGAACCCGCCAGCACATACCGGGTCTATCGAAGGACGGGGGTAATTCCCCCTCCCTCTAACTCCCTCCCGCCAGGCTTCGCTCTGAGGCTCTCTACGAGCCTGAGCCTCAGAGCCGAGGGCAGCCCGAAGGGGGAGGGAGTATAGCGAATTCCTCTCCCTTGAAGGGAGAGGTTAGGTGAGGGTGAACAGAGATGAATAATATTACTGTTCGTGTGCCACGACTCGCCTGGCACGATAACGACGAACTGGAGCTTCAATTCCCGTCATCCTGGGAGGTAACAACCTGCTACATGAGAGGTCACGACAGACCCCGGCTAAACGGGGATGGGTTCCTTGCGGCCTTCGCTAACCCTATAGACACCAGGCCGATACGGGAACTGGCACGGGGGAAAAACGAGGTTGTGATCGTGTTTGACGACATGGCCAGGCCCACCAGGATCGCTGAGATCATACCTTATGTCCTGGATGAACTGGAGGCAGCCGGAGTGAAAGACAGCAGCATAAGGTTCATCGCCGCCCTTGGCGCCCATGGAGCGCTGACCCGCATTGACTTCGCCAAAAAATTAGGAGAGGACGTGCTGTCCAGGTTTCCGGTCTACAACCACAACCCCTATGAGAACTGTACTTCATTAGGCAATACCAGCATGGGCACCCCGCTGGCTGTCAACAGCGAATTCATGAGTTGTGACTTCAAGGTCGGCATCGGCTCCATACTTCCCCACCCCCTCACGGGGTATAGCGGCGGGGGGAAGCTCATCCTGCCCGGAGTAGCCTCTATAGACAGCTTCGCCTACAATCATGGCAATCTCATAGCGGAAGCACTTGCCCGTGGGGAGGATATGGTAGGGTGGATCGGTAGATTCGAAGCGAATGATCTGCGTCTCGACGTTGAGGAGGCGGCAAGAATGGCTGGCCTGGACATCATTATAAATGCAGTAATCAATGGCAGGGGTGAAACGACAGCCCTCTTCGTCGGCGATCCCGTTAGCACTCACCACGAGGGAATCAAGCTTGCCCGAGAAGTCTATGCAACTCAATCCGTCGAAGGCCAGGATGTAGCTGTCATGAATACATATGCCAAAGCCAATGAGGCGTTCCTTGCCCTGCCCTTGAGTATGATATTACTCCGTGGTGGAGGCGGAGACCTTGTGCTTATTGCCAGCGCTCCTGAAGGTCAGGTGACGCACTATCTGGCAGGAGCCTTCGGAAACAAGACAGGCGGCAGGCTATGGTTTTCCCGGACAACTCCGCCTCCAAATGTCGACAGGGTCATCATGTTTACCCCTTACATGGATATGGCAGGAGCCAGTTGGGTTGCTCCCCCGGAGTGCATCTCATGGGCAAGGACATGGCCCGAGGTACTGGAACTGCTCACCGAAAAACACGGCGATAGTACAAAGGTAGCGGTTGTCCCCGACGCCACAATGCAGTACTTCACAGAGTAAACCATGGAACGTCGCGGCGATGTGCCAGGATTACATATACGCATCCATAACAGTTTATTATCGCGCTCACTCGATTCGGCACGCTGCCCCAGTCCGTTAATATAGCCTCCGCTTAAAACGCATCAATCGCTGCTCCGGAAATATGGCTTAAACCGTTCACCCTGAGCTTGTCGAAGGGAGCTTGTCGAAGGGAGCCTGTCGAAGGGAGCCCTTCACGGGTGGTTCATCAAGCCCCGAGTCAGCAAACCCCGGTGATATACGGAAAATATCGTAACTTGATAAATATTATACATAGCTACCCTTATGATGACCGGTTTTAAAAATGGTAGGAAAAGTTAATATTGGTAAAGTACTTTTCTTTGACAAGTGGCTCCTCTTCGTCTAACGTAGTACTACCTTACATAAGGTTAAGTTGGCAGGTCCATTTTTACATCCCTCATTGCTGCCATAGCCACGCCAAAATGTGAAGGGATAGCAACACAATGGACAGCGACAATAGCAAAGTGAAAGAGATACAGGGACAGAAATTCACAATAGTCAAGAACGGACTGGATGAAAAAGAGGTTGCCGCATTCGTTGGCAGCCTAATCGAAAAGAACAACGAATACGCTGAGAAGCTGGAGCATTTTGATGCCCTGATCAGACTTGGTGAAAGCACTGTAATCGAAGCGGATAAAGAGGCGGAGAGGGTTAGAAACGAAGCTAAAGAAGAAGCAGAAGAGAATGCCAGGACAATAATAGCCCAGGCTGAAGAAAATGCTAAGGCTGAAGCCGAAAATATAATCGCCGAAGCCAAAAAGAGCGCCCTGGACAGAATATCGGCATCCGAAGAACTGGCTCAAGATATGATAAAAGGGGCTGAGGAAAAAGCTAAGGCCCGGGCAGACAATATTATCGCCGGGGCGGAAGAAGAAGCAAAAGCTCAGGCAGACAAGATTATCGCTGAGGCAGAAGATACCACACGGGAAAAGATATCAGCAGCGGAACAGACGGCGCAAGATATCATTAAAACGGCCGAGGAGCGTTCTCAGAGCGTTCTCAGCGAAGCGGAGGACAAAGCCAAACACGAAAAGGAGGAGGCAGCCAGGGAAGCACAGGCTGTCAAACTGGCAGCCGAGCAGATGCTGGCCAATAGCAGGACCCTGGCAGAGAGTGAGATAAGAGCAAAGCTCGTGAAAGTCTATCAGGAAATGCTTTCAACCCTGGAATTTGGGGACATCCAACAGGTAAACTATCCACAATAGACTGGTAGAACTGGTGAAACAGCAGCTAAGCGATACTATCTTGACCTAATCTTTCCAAGTGTCAATTTAAGCGAAAAAGGTATACGATGGATATGGTTACGCTAGGTAGTAAGGTAAAAAGGATCTGGGGACAGCAGTTCAGAATAGTCAAAAATGGCCTGGACGAAGCTGATGTGTCCGCTTTTGTCAGCAGACTCATTGAACAGAACAACGAACTGCTGAGCAAACTGGAACATGTGGATTCACTTAAAAAACTTGCCCAGAAGGCCGTAATAGAGGCCGCCAAACTGGCAGAAAAGGTTAAGCAAGAAGCAGATGAGAATGCTAAGGTAATTATCAGCCGGGCTGAAGAGGAAGCCAGAATAGAAGCAGCGAGAATCATCACCGAAGCGGAAAATGATGCCCTGGACAGAATATCGGCATCCGAAGATATGGCCCAAGACATACTGCTGGGATCGGAAGAGAAGGCCAAGACCCAGGCAGGCGATACCATAACCAGGGCAGAAGAGAAAGCCAGGGCGGAAGCCGATAGAATCGTTGCCGAAGCTCAGCAGAAAGCGCAGGAGAGCGTGCAGGAAGCAGTCATATTGGCTGAGCAGCGAGCCCGGGAGATCATACAAGCGGCGGAGGAGAAGGCCGAGGCCATCAAGGCACCGGCCAAAGAGGAGGGCAACAGCATTTTAGCCGAGGCCAAACAGAAGAGCGAAGCAGCTGAACTGCAAGCCGAGAAGATGATGATAGAGGCAACAGAGAAGGCGGAATCTATCAAGGTGCTTGCCGAAGAGGAGGCCGGCAGGATTGCCGCCGAAGCTGAGCAGCATGCTCAAGACATTATAAAAGCGGCTGAGGAAAAGGCAGAGGCAATTAAAGCTCCAGCCAGTGAGGAAGCCGGTAGAATAGAAGCCGAGGCCAAACAGAAGAGTGAAGCGGCTGAACTGAAGGCTCAGGAATTGATGACAGAGGCAGCGGAGAAAATAAAGCATATTAAGGCTCTGGCCGAAGAGGAGGCCAGCAGGATCGTCGCCGAAGCCGAGCAGCGTGCAGAGCAAATGACGGAAGCAAGGATAGCGAAGGCAGAGGAAGAAGGAAGGAGAATTATAGAGGAGGCCACAAAGAGGGCTGCGACCGAAACGCATCGAACAAGGCAGGAAGCCGAGAAGCTGCTGGCAGGGAGCAAGAGTGCAGAAGAAGGTCAGTTAAGCGAGAAGTTTGACAGATTATGTGAACTATTGCTTTCAGGCGCTGTTAGCGTCGGGGAAAAGGCAGCTCCAAGAGATGGGAACAATAACAATGGCCCGGCGCTCTACCATGGCACAGTGGAAGTGGATATTCTGCCCCCATTATCCTCAGACCGGGTGCTGAAACTGCACAAGCACTTGAGTAATAACCCCCATATAAAGGTCCTGGACCTGCATGGCTCAGCGAGCAGCGGCATCAGATTAAAACTCTTTCTGCGGAGTGAAATCCCGCTTATCGAAATCCTCCAGACCCTGCCCGGCGTGGAGAAAGTCTCCGATGGGACTAAACATGCCGACAAACTGCGCGATGCTAAACGCGGTAAAGGAGAACCGCCCGCCAGCAGAATTGTAGTAACGACGGATAGGTGAACCACCCACCGGCCGCTTATCCTTTCATATAGACCGTTTCGCCCCAACCAAGTAACCCCAGTCACGTCATTATACCGCAGCAACATTCTGAGCTGACATTCTATATCTTATCACGACTTGCCTCGCCTATTATTCCCGCCTATTATATAGACACGGAGGTGGAAATCCGTGACCGGGCCATTTGAGGTTTACAGGAACATCTATCTGATAGGCGATGCCGAGCTGTCCCATTCTTACGACTGCTGCGTCTACCTGATTGACGCCGGCGACCTGGTGCTTATCGACTCCGGGGCCGGCAAGAGCTTCGACAGGCTGGTTTCCAATATAGAGCGGCTCGGCCTCGACCCGAAGAGACTCAAGGCTATCCTGGCGACCCACGGCCATATCGACCACATCGGCACGCTCCACCGCTTTCAGCAGGAGTTCGGCGTCCAGGTCATAGCTCACGAACTAGACGCCGCGGCCGTAGAGGAAGGAAGAGGAACGGCCGCCGAGGCCTACGGCGTGCGCTATACCCCCTGTAAGGTTGACCTGAGGCTTCAAGGCTCTGAAGAGTCCCTGCGTTTCGGCAGCTACGAGCTCAAGGTTATCCATATCCCGGGCCATACGCCGGGCAGCGTTGCGGCATATCTGGATATGGACAACAAGAGAGTGCTGTTCGGGCAGGATATACACGGCCCCTACTATCCGGAATGGGGAGCCGATCCGGCACAGGCCAGGCTGTCGCTGCGTAAACTCCTTGATTTAAAGGCGGACATACTATGCGAGGGACACTTCGGTATCTACCAGCCCGCAGAAGAGGTAGAGAGGTATATACAGGAGTACATCGATAGCCTGTAAACAGACAGGGTAAAATTTGTACTGCCTAGCCACGGGTGAGCGGACTCACAACTAAACCTCGACCCAGCTCTTCTTTGGTGAAAGCATCCGGGGCAGGCCGAAGGTCATGTATCTCAACATCTTGCTGGCCTGATCCGAGTGGCGCATCGACGACTGCTCCCCGATGTCCGTCTGCATCAGGTCAAGAACGTGGTGCACCGGAGGAGCCATAGGGTAGATCTTACGCGCTAGAGATAGATACAGTTGACAGACGCTGCAATATGTGACCAGCATTCTCGCGCCCGTCTGCCTGGCCTCCCGGAGTCTCCTGATAGACCACGCGATGATATCCAACGGGCTGTAGCGGCCAGCGCCGTTGCCGAATCCGCAGCACAGCGCCATCTCCCTGTTGTGCTCCATCTCGACAATACTGTACCCCATCTCCTCAAGCAGACGGCGCGGCATGTCCATGAAGTGTGGCCCCAGGGTCTTGGCATGACAGGGGTCATGTACGGTGACCGTGCCCGTCCCGCGTCGCCCGAGCTCTATCTCACCGCGCTCCATCCTCTGTGACAGGTGGTCGAGCAGGTAGACCTTGTCGAAGTCGAAGCTCACGCCAAAGTACTGGGGCAGCAGGTTCTGTATCATGTTGAAGCCGGCGATGCAGAAATAGACAACCTTCTTCAGGTTCAATTCTCGGTATCTCTCCTCCAGGTAGCGCGCCTGGCTTTCAGCCTTGTCCAGGATGCCCATGCGAAAATAGACCTCTCCGCAGCACAGGTCCGGGGCAGTGAAAATTGGAAGGTCAGCGAACAGGGAACTGAAAGTGTAGTAAGGCCCCATCTTGAGGTTGCACCCGGCGAAGAGAGCCTGCGGTGCTGAGGAAATCTCGGGACGTGACAGGTCATTCCACTCCCGAAGCGCCCTCTGCTCATCAGGGGGCGCCTTCCGCATCAGCGCCTGAAAAAAATTCCTTTCTGAAAGAGGCAATGCCATAACACCCCTCTCGGGGACGCCCTTCTCCTGATAGCGCTCAAACCAGCGGTACAATATGAGCCCGTAAGGGTTGGCCCCCTTGGCGCAGATGTTGTTACAGGCGAAGCAGGTTGAACAGTGATCCAGGACCGCCTTGCTCTCCTCGCCATCGATGAGACGGCCGATCTCCCGCTGCGCCTCGCTCTGACTCAGATGGATAACCGGGCATTTGGCGAAACAGTCGCCGCACCTGTCGCAGGCCTCAACATTGAAAAAATCTTCATGCTTCACCATCGCTGCTACCTCCTTCCGCAGTCGGGGCCATGCCCCAATTGGATATCCCGTGCCTATCAACAAACCACATTCGGCGGGAAATGTCAACCGGCGGGCCTCAATAATAGCACATAACTCGGCAACTCCGTTCACTTGACCCCGCGCAGAAAAGGGTGCACTATGTGACGTCGGGAGGTGCCGCCATGTCCAAAGTTGAGACCGAACGCAAGGGCCGTTCCTTTATCGTGAGTATCAACCGTCCCGAAGTCTGCAACGCAGTGGACGGTGAGACCGCGGGCCTGCTCTTTGAGGCCGTCGATATCTTTCGCCGGGATGAGAGCCTCGATGTCCTCATCCTGACCGGCGCCGGCGACATCGCCTTCTGCTCCGGGGCCGACCTGAAGGACCTTGAAAGCCTGGTGTCGCGCCCGGGTGCGGAGGACTCCGGCCCGATGGGTATCAGCCGCATCACGAACCTTGCCAAGCCGACCGTAGCCGCTATTAACGGCTACTGCCTGGCCGGCGGTCTGGAACTGGCCTGCTGGTGCGATTTCCGCATCGCCGCCCGTAACGCCAGCTTCGGTATACTTAACCGCCGCTGGGGCGTTCCTCTTTTAGACGGCGGCACGCAGCGCCTGCCCGAAATCGTCGGCCTGGGCAATGCGCTCTACCTGATCGAGACGGGCGTTGAGATCGACGCCGACCACGCCCTCCGTATCGGGCTTGTCCAGGAGGTAGTCCCCGAAGGCCAGGCTCTGGCCCGCGCCCTCCAGATTGCCGGGGCTATCTCCGGCTACCCTCAGGCCAGCTTGCGCAACGACCGCCGCAGTGTTTACGAGGGGCTGTCTCTGCCCCTGCCCGAAGGACTGAAGCTGGAGCGAGAGCTCCATAAGGGCAGTCTGGCCGACCCCGATATGGCCGAAGCTGTCCGGCGCTTCGCCGACGGCGAGCGTCCACCGCCACCCCGTCCCCCGGCTTCATCCGACATCTCCTGACGCTAAAAGGGCATCTCGCAATCCCTCATACTATGAAACACAGCGATCTGAGCCAGTGTGTCGACCTCCCGACCTGCAAACGTTATAATGGGAGAGCCCGGCAAAACAAAACAAAATGAAAAATAGTGATATAAGACATGTCGCGAGGACTTTTACCCGGCGAATATGGATTATTTTAGGCAGCCTTTTCCTGGGAATCGGAATTCTCGGGGTATTCCTACCCCTTCTGCCCACCACACCCTTCCTCGTGCTCAGTGCCGCATGCTACGCCAGGGGTTCCGAAAGATTCTACAACTGGCTCCTGAACAACAGGTGGTTCGGGAATTACATCAGGAACTACCTCGAAGGAAAAGGAATCCCGTGGAAGTCGAAGGTTGCGACAATCGCCCTGCTCTGGGTAACGATAGGGTGTTCAGCCGCTTTCGCAGTTCAATCTCTGGCCGTTAGAATCGTTTTGATCGTAATAGCGATCGGCGTTACTACGCATATCCTCTTTATCCGTACTTTGAGACAGCAGGAAGAGTCTCCGCAGGAGTAACAGCGACCTACGCCTGCCTGTACCACTCTACTTAGATACTAAAGCTCGGCGCGAAGAACGGCCCGGATCATGTTTTCCGCCGAGAAGTCCCCTTCCGTAGGGCCTGCCAAGGAGGTCTCCCTGCCAAAAATACGGCCTCGAATGGCACCCACGGAAAGTCCCTCTCTCTCAAGCTGTTTTGCCCTCTGCGACAGGTCCCGGAAGTATTCTATACATGACTGAAGGGCCTCACGCCCGTCCTCCACTACCTTGCCCGCAGAGGTAAACAGGATAAGCTTTTCGACTTCCAGGTCAATAAGCCTCCTCATCGACCTCACGATCTCCGCTATGTCATCCTCGGGTCGTACGGCCATCGGCTCCTGTGAAATAAATAGGTCGCCTGAGAAGCACCAGCCTCTCGTTGGTTCCAGCAGCGCTACGTGTCCGTCACAGTGTCCCGGAGTCTCGACCACATCGAAGCAGAAATGGTCGGTCTCTATCCTCTCCGGCAGGGGCTCCACTTCGGTCGGTTCCGGATAACCCCAGACTACCTCACGGTATGGGGGCATTTTCGTGACCCGGTTAATAAAAGGGATCGAATCGCGAGAGGCGAATATTCTGATGCCGAACCTCTCCATCAAGATATGGTTGGCTCCAATATGGTCTTCGTGATGATGCGTGTTTACGGCAAGCTTGAGGTATTTACCCTCAAGGAAATCAGCCAGTTCCTCAGCCGTGTGCCCGCAGCCGGTATCGATAAGAAGTCCGTCAACCAGGTGCGCCGCAACCCAGTAAAGCATCCTCCCCCCCATCTCGCGCCCCATTCTGATCCTGGTAATTTCCTCGAACTGATCGACCTCAAGCATTTTTTCCCCTCCGACCTCCCATACTCAGTCTATACAAACTAAACCGACTCAGAACGTGGATATACAACAAAGCCTTTATGCCCAATGTCTTACCTCCTCCATATCCCCTGCCTTTTATACTCCTCTACCAGTCCATCGTAGTAGGGCATGTAGAACTCCATCCTATCTATATTGCGCTGGTTTATCTCGCCCTTTATCCTCGCTGGACTTCCCGCAACGAATGAACGGTCAGGAACCTTCATGTCCTCGATGACCACGGAGTTGGCGGCAACCAGGCACAAGTCCCCGATAACGGCGTCGAGCAGAACAGTAGCGCCATTGGCGATGAGTGTGCCTCTGCCGACCTTCCCCTCTATCACACAACTATGGCCGACCATAGAATTATCGCCGACCGACGCATGCCCGTGCAGCACGGTGTTGTCCTCGATATGACAGTTGCTCCCGATCCTTATCTGCTGGATATCGCCCCTGATTACGACCCCGGGCCAGATGCTGGTGTTTTCACCGACCTCCACATCGCCGATGAGGCAGGCAGTGTCAGCGACAAGGGCTGAGTCGGCCACCCTGGGCGTCTTGCCTCTAAAGCTCACGACAATCACATCAAGCTTCCTAATATCCGGGTTTTAAAACAGTATGCAACCCGTCCAGGTTATACTATCCGGGTGGAACTCGTTATCCAGGCCAAACCTCTCCAGCAAAGCCAGCACATCCACGGCTATCGACTCCAGTGACGTCCTTGCTTCGTCCAGAAACGGACAGGGCTCACCGAACTTAGCCCTGCAGACCTCACACAACGCACAGCTACCGCCGATCATCCCCCATACGCCGTCAAACCCCTCCTCTTTAAGGAAAGACTCCAGGCGAAGTATCTTTCTGTGAAAATCTACCCTGGCCTGCCTCACTCCAACAATGTCATTTCTGACATCAATTGGTTTTGAATACTGCAGCAAAACACCCCGCCCGAACGCGCTGAGTCGAGCCCTGATTTCATCTATTGAACCAGCATGAGGCGGACACATATAGTGGTTACGGTAGTTGCCACACTTGTTCTCATAACAGTATTCCCTGATCCTCTCTTCAGGAACCAGGAGACCCGCATCGAACTCAAAACAGGGCTCGATCCCCAATTCCCGAGCGGATTTCAACACGCCAGCGACCAGTTTATCCATGATTCGATATCCCGTGGAATCTTGTCATTTCTCAGTATTTCTCCACGCGTAACAGTTCCTACTTCTTTTTCGAGGCGCTGCTTCGTTTGGCCTCCGATAGTATCCCGGGCAAGCTGGCGGTGACCTTTTCCCTCAGCCCGCTGTAGCTTTGCTCGCCCGCAATCACACCCATCATGATTCGCGCGAAGGTCTCGCTCCTTGAGATCATCTTCACGCCAAGCTCAAGCATTTCAGGATTGTAAACGAACTCACGAAGTCTGCATGCCGCAACGAAATCCCGATAATAAGCATCCCTCCACAGAAGGTCGAACTTGCCGGCGTCACCACCTGCGATAGCCTCGGCCGCAAGCTCCGCTCCCCAGAGCGCGTAGCGTATCCCCTCCCCCAGTATCGGGTCAACATGCCCCGCGGCGTCACCTATGAGAATCCAGTTCCGCCCCGAACACGGGATTTCGTAGAACTCAGGCTGCCGCGCCGCCGGTACCAGGGCTCCAAACGGGAAGAGCTTCTCTATGTCGGGGCAGTATTCTTCAATGAATCCGTTAAGATACCTCGGGAGGTTCTTGGCCTGCTTTATATCCAGGCCGATTCCGATGCTGGAATGCGTTTCCCGTGGAAATACCCAGGCATAGCCTTTGAAATCCTTGAGGAATTTCAATACGCTGTAGTCCCGCTCCACGCCCTTTGCATAGTAGCCGATACACGCTGCCATATTCTCCCTCTGGATGCGCCCGACGGTTGCCCGGCGAACGACGCTGTTCACCCCGTCGGCTCCCACTACCAGCCTCGAGCGGTGTTCTCCCTGGTCTGTCCTTATAAGCCAGCCAGTCGTCTCATCCTGGATGCCGCCAACCCGCTCCTTAATCAGCTCTGCACCGTTATCTACCGCCACCTGGAGTAAATAGCTGTCCAGATGCTCCCTCGACACATTCATAATAGCCCGACCGCCAACCATCGCCCGCTTACCCTCCGGCGATATGAACAGCACCTTATCGACATACCTATATGAACCAGGAACGCCTTTCAGCAGCGGGAACTTCTCCAATGCGGAAGGTGTTACGCCACCCCCGCAGGGCTTTTCGCGCGGGTGGGAATCATCGTAGATGGTCGCACGGATTCCGTTCCGGGCCAGACGGTATCCAAGGTAAGCCCCCGCCGGCCCGCCACCGATGATAGAAATACCCTCAATCATTCTGTTAATCCCCGGCTGCCAATTACTCAAGAGCTAAGGATGCTGACTCTAAAGACAGAATATTCGTGCACGCCGAGGTTGTCAAACCCTCGGAGCCGCCGTTAAAGCCTAACCGCTGCTTTCTACAGCGAATCTGGCCACCCCGGGAGCTTCCAGGAATTCCCATCTGCCCCGCACGCCGGCATCCAGCGCTGCTACCTCGATATGCATCATGGCGATTCCGCAGTCCAGCCTTTTGGATATGCCGAAGGTAAACCCGGGGTTATTCACATAAACCGTTATGCTGTTCGATTCAACATGGAAGCGCCAGGGCTGCCTGTTGATCGCTGATGGGGCTATCCTGGCCGCTTCCAGTGCCGGTTTCACCCACTGCGGCCAATCCGATTGAGCCGACCCTGTAACCATCTCTGCCAGGGGCTTACGACGATGATTCAGCCCGAAGCCCGTCATTATCCTTTCTTCCAGCGTAACGTTTTCCACGGCACGACCAACAGGAGTTACGGCCAAAACCCTTTCGCTCTTACCAACGCCAACAACCGATGCGGCTACCTTCGGCCGGAAGAATCCGCCCACCCAGCATGTGGCCAGGCCCATAGCCGTTGCCTCCAGGATGACGCCTTCCCCCAGGTAGCCAACCTTCTCCTGCACATAAGGGTCGTCCATGCTGCCAATAAAAGCTGCCAGGGCAGTTGCACCTTTGATCTTGCCGTATCGACCTACCGCACCCCAGAAGATTCTATCGGGGGACTCCGTGACCAGCTCCGCACGAGCTTGGGGAAAAGGCCTGAATTCTCTGCATACCGTTCTTAGCCTGTCTAACTGGTCTGGCTCCAGCACGGTGGAGTCATACCCGCGCCGCGACCTCCTCAAAGGAATAGCGGCATTCCATCTGGAGAACGGTATCTCCATTTATAACACTCCCTGCCAGCATGATGTCACTTTTCGGGCATAACTGCAACATGAGCAGCATTTTGATTACTGCTACCGCAGGAATTTAAGGAGGTAGGGGCATTTCATTAAACGCCCCTGCATTTTTGGAATAACCGACATTAAAGAAAATATTCGTGGTTTGTAGTAGCAACTGTGTTAAAAGTCAAGAGCATGGGCCAATGACGTAAGAATCGAC